>CAZPHV010000014.1:0-28459 GCA_964586455.1 uncultured Aquimonas sp. | reverse complement strand
CCCTACAACGCGTGTGACGCTTTGCGGCGAACGAAACCTGCACGCATTGGGCGCGCTTCGAGCCTGGCGTGGCGCATCGTTCGACGCGACAACCGATGCGTGTCGCGGGGTTCTGGTAGATGCGCTGCGCTTATCTGCCCTACAACGCGTGTGACGCTTTGCGGCGAACGAAACCTGCACGCATTGGGCGCGGTGAGCGCGCTTCGAGCGGGGCGGCTCACTCGCGCTCAGAAGCAGGCAGACGCAGATCGATCGGTGTCCCGCCGCCGGCAGGCACGACTTCGAGACGGGAATAGATCCAGTCCTCGTCGCCCTTGCGCTTCTCGGCGCGCACCTCGATCACCGCTTCGCCGCGTGGCCCATGCAGAGGAATCGAAAGCGTCGCTTCACCGCCTTCCTGATTGTTGAAG
Source organism: uncultured Aquimonas sp. (assembly GCA_964586455.1). Taxonomy (GTDB): domain Bacteria; phylum Pseudomonadota; class Gammaproteobacteria; order Xanthomonadales; family Xanthomonadaceae; genus Aquimonas. Next base: position 28,049 of record CAZPHV010000014.1, on the reverse strand, counting down.
CGGATCTGTCCCTGCGGCAGCCAGCCGGCTTCCACCGGCTCGCCCAGCAGGGCCCGCACCTCACTCGATGCCTGTGCACGCCGCAGCGGCTCCTGGTAGGCATCGGCTTCGCCCAGGGCTGCGCCGACCAGCCAGATCAAGGCGGCTCCCGCAGCGACCATCACCAGTACGACAAGCAGGCAGCCGGCGGGAATCCACCACAGCCAGCGCCGCGACGCGCGCGGCTTCGGGTCCATCGTCTCTGCGTTCATGCTGACCTCGCGAGGGCTGCTGGATCACGCGCTACGCGCAAGAAAGGGGGAAGCGCCTTCTACTTCAACTCAGTGCCAGCGGGCACCGGTGCTGCCCACAGGAACCCAGCGACTCCGGGCATCGCGCTCAGCGCTTGCTGCCGCGCATGCTGCCCACGAGCAGACTCTCATCCATGCTGGACAGCAGGCAGACGATCTCGCGATCGCGCTCGTCCGTCCAGCCGTCCTGGCTGGGCCAGAGCACGCTGAAGTCCAGTTCGGAGTCCTCGTAGGCACGCCCGACAAAACTCTGGAAGCGGGTTTCGCAGGCCTTGTCTGCGAGTGCTTCCAGCACATCGGCGCCGGGGTAATTGCCCTCGGTGGCCTGGTGCACGTGGTAAACCTCGTACTGATGGGGCAGCGCGCAATCGAGCTGGCGCATGTTGAAGATCTGCGCGCTCTCGCTGGAACCCAGCGCGTCATCGGCGCTGGCATCGTTCAGGCAATCGCCAAGCGCGATCGACATCACGGAGCGCAACCGGCCCTCGGTTTCAGGCTCTTTGGGCCCGCAGGCCGCCAGCATCAGAACAAGCGCGGCCAGGGGGAAAGGTCCCAAAAGGAGTCGAGTCATACAATGGGCCGAACTGTCAGGGCGAAGCAGTATGCCTTGCGGCCTTCACATCCGCAGCAATGCGCAGCCGGGCATCACTCCAGAACCAGCTGCAGACCGGAGTCGAGCAGCAGCTCCTGCTCGGTCACCAGGTCGGCGCGCGACAGCGGATGCTGGGCCAGCCAGGTGGGCGGAAGCTTAAGGCGTAGGCCACGCTCCAAGGCCTCCACCTCGAACTGGGGCAGCCCGACCGATTCGTGGCTGCGATGCAGCAGCACGGCCAGCCGCAGCAGCGCCACGCAGCGCAGGGTGGTCAGCGGATCGCGTCCGCCGGCCCCGGCCTGTACGGATTTGTGCACGCCACGTCGCTGCGAACGCACCAGTGCGGCCAGGAACTGCTGCTCCTGGTTGGAGAAACCAGCGATGTCGGAATGTTCGATCAGGTAAGCACCGTGCACATGGTGTTGACTGTGCGCGATGGCCTGACCGATCTCGTGCACGCGCGCCGCCCAGGCCAGACTCAGACGCTCGTCTTCGCCGAGCTTCCAGGCTGTGGCCACCTGATCGAACAGATTCAGCACCGTCGCCTCGACGCGCTCAGCCTGGGCGGCGTCTACGCCGTTGCGCTGCGCCATCGCCTGGATCGAGGCATCGCGTGGGTCGCGCAGGGCGACGCGGCCCAGCATGTCGTACAGCACGCCTTCGCGCATCGCGGTTTGCGCGACCTTCATCTGCGACAGGCCCAGCTCGTTGAAGGCGGCTTCCAGCACCAGCACGCCGCCAGCGATCACCGGGCGACGCTCATCGGAGAGTTCGGGCAGTTGGATCGCGTCGATCTCTTCGAAGCCCAGCAGGGCTTCGCGTACGGCGACCAGGCCTTCGGCGGTGATTTCACCGCGGCCAAGCTTCATCGCCTTGATGATCTTGCCGATCGCCTTGACCGTCCCCGAAGAGCCGATCACATCCTTCCAGCCGCGCGCGCGGTAGACGGCGGCGAACTGCTGGAACTCTGCCGAGATCTCGGTCAGGCCTTCTTTCCAGCGCTTGCGCGAGAGCCGCCCGGTGCCGAAGAAGCGTTGGGTAGTCGCCACGCAACCCATCTGCAGGCTCTCGCGTTCCAGCGGAACGAATTCTTCGCCGATGATGAACTCGGTGCTGCCACCGCCGATGTCGATCACCAGTCGGCGGCTGCTCTTGGGCGGCAGGCCCTGGGCCACGCCCAGATAGATCAGACGCGCCTCCTCGCGACCAGACACCACCTCGATGCGATGGCCCAACGCGGTCTGGCCTGGGATCAGAAACGACTGCGGGTTGCGCAGCTGCCGAACGGTGTTGGTGGCGATCGCGCGCACCCGGTTGGACGGGACATTTCGCAGGCGCTGCCCCATGCGCTCAAGGCATTCCAGCGCACGCCAAAGCGCCTCCTGCGTGAGCTCGCCGCGCGGAGTCAGGCCGGAGGCGGTGCGCACGGATTCACGCAGGCGGTCAACCACGCGCAGCTGACCCAGCGTATGCCTCGCCACAATCATGTGGAAACTGTTCGACCCCAGATCGACTGCAGCCAGAAGTTCGTTCTCGGCCAAGCCACTGGCGTCGGCCTTCAGCAGGGTTTCGGGCATCGGAAAATCCTTCAGTGGCACAGCAGGGCCAGCAGGAACTGCTGCGCCGAATGCGGCATCTCGTCGCCCTCGGGCGCCAGCCGCACATAGCTACCGTCGGACTGGAGCTCCCAGGCCTGGGTGTTGTCGCGCAGGTAGTTCTCGAGGTCCTCGGTACGCACGCGCTCGGCCAAGGTCGGATCGAGGATGGGAAAGCAGGTTTCGATCCGGCGCAGCAGGTTGCGCTCCATCCAGTCCGCGCTGGAGGCGAACAATTCCGGCTCGCCGCCATTGGCGAACCAGTAGATGCGGCTGTGTTCAAGGAATCGACCGATGATCGAGCGCACGCGAATGTTCTCGGACACGCCTTTCATGCCCGGCCGCAGACCGCAGGCGCCACGCACGATCAGCTCGATCTTCACTCCTGCCTGCGAGGCGTGATACAGCGCGCGGATCACCTTGGGATCGTTGATCGCGTTGAGCTTGGCGATGATGCCGCTGGGCTTGCCGGCGCGGGCGTTGCTGGCCTCGCGCTCGATCTTCTTCAGCAGCCCGGGGTGCAAGGTAAATGGCGACTGCAGCAGGCGCTTCAAGCGAATTGCGGGCGCCAGCCCCGACATCTGCTGGAACAGCAGGTGCACGTCTTCGCCGATGTCGGCATTGGCGCTGATCAGGCCGATGTCGGTGTACAGCTTGGCGGTGCCGCTATGGTAATTGCCGGTGCCGAGATGCACGTAGCGCTGCAGCTTCTTGCCCTCGCGGCGCACGATCAGCAGCATCTTGGCGTGGGTCTTGTAGCCGACCACGCCATACACGACCTGCACGCCGGCTTCCTGCAGGCGATCGGCCAGGCGCAGGTTGGCTTCCTCGTCGAAGCGCGCGCGCAGCTCGATCACCACGGTGATGTCCTTGCCGTTGCGCGCGGCCTCGATCAGGGAGCTCACCAGCGGCGAGTTATGGCCCGTGCGATACAGCGTCTGCTTGATGGCCAGGACGTTGGGATCGTGCGCGGCGGTCTTCACCAGATCGGTGATCACCGCGAAGCTGTCGTAGGGATGGTGCAGCAGTACGTCGCCGCGGCGCACCACCTCGAAGATCTCCTCGCCGGTGGCGTGCGGATGCAGGCGCGGCTTGAAGGTCGGGAACTTGAGGTCGGGCCGTTCGACCATGTCATAGACAGCGGTGACCCGGTTCAGGTTGACCGGGCCGTTGATGCGATAGATCGCCGACTCCGGCAGCTCGAAGTGGCGCAGCAGCTGTTTGACGATCGGCTTCGGGCAGGTGTCGGCGATCTCCAGCCGCACCGCGTGGGAGTAGCCTCGACCGACCAGCTCGTCGCGCAGGGCCGATGCCAGGTTCTCGACTTCGTCCTCGTCGACGAACAGCTCGGAGTTGCGGGTCACCCGGAACTGGTAGGTGCCCTTCACCGTCATGCCGGGGAAGAGGTCCTCAACAAAGGCCGACAGCACCGCCGACAGCAGCACGAAATCGTGGGTGCCACCAGAGACGCTCTCCGGCAGCTGGATGATGCGAGGCAACGAGCGCGGCGCCCGTACCAGCGCCAGGCCACCGCTGCGGCCGAAAGCATCCTGGCCCTGCAGCACCACGACGAGGTTGAGGCTCTTGTTGAGGATGCGCGGGAACGGATGCGCCGGGTCGACCGCCAGCGGGGAGAGCACCGGCGTGATCTCGCTGTCGAAATAGTCCTTCAGCCAGCGTTTCTGCTTGGCGGTCCAGGTGTCGCGCGTAAGCATGCGGATGCCGGCTCCGGTGAGCGCCGGACGCAGGGTCTCGTTCCAGTAGCGGTACTGCGCATCGACCAGTTCGCCGGCGCGGGCGTAGATCTGTTCCAGCGCAGCGGTCGGCGCGATGCCGTCGGCCATGCCGCCGCCGCCGAAATCCTGCTGATGCCGGATCGCGGCGACCCGGATCTCGAAAAACTCGTCGAGGTTGGTGCAGCTGATGCACAGATAGCGCAGCCGCTCCAGAATCGGCACGCGCTCGTCCATGGCCTGCGCGAGCACGCGGAAATTGAACTCGAGCTGAGACAGCTCGCGGTTGATGTAGAGCGACGGATCGGTGAGATCGCAGTCCTGGGCCATGGCGTTCGATTCGGTGAGGCGTCTGCGCAGCTGCAGAGCGAAGGCTGCAATGATGCCGGAAGTGGGCGTGCGGATTGGGGATTGAAGAATCGGGATTCGCAGTCGGCAGGAGGCTTGGAACGGCGATTGGAATGGCTACGGCGTTGTCAAAGGCGACCGCAGAACCGATTGCAGGCAGTGCAGGGCGGCCGGAGCGCCGCAGTTCTGGAGCCGAGGCGCGTCGCCTCAGACCATGCCGGTCTCCACCTCTTCACGCGCAACCCGATGCCGCGCATCGAACACGCAGCAGAAGCGACTGCCCACGCCGACCTCACTGTCGATCAGCAGCTGCGCCTGATGCAGCTGCAGGATGTGCTTGACGATGGCGAGCCCAAGCCCGGTGCCGCCGGAATCACGGGAACGGCTGGTGGAGACGCGATAGAAGCGCTCGGTCAGGCGCGGCAGGTGCTGCGGGGCGATACCGGGGCCGGTGTCGATGACACACAGGCTCGCACCGCCTGCGGGCGTGGGATGGAACTCCACGCGCACGCGGCCGCCCTCTGGCGTGTAGCGCACGGCGTTGATGACCAGGTTCGAGAACGCGCTGTGCAGCTCCTTGGCCGAGCCGAGCAGATCGCAGCGGGCAATATCCTCGATCTCGATGCGGTGACGGCCTGCGCTCATGGCTTCGGCTTCGCTGCGCAGCGAGGCCAGCATCGAGCCCATGTCGACCGGCTCCTGCGGCAGCGAGTCGCGCGATTCCAGCCGCGACAGGGTCAGCAGGTCTTCCACGATCTGGGTCATGCGGCCCGACTGTCGGCGCATCTCGCCGAGCATGCCGGCCCACTCCGGCACGTCCTCGGGCTCCAGCATGTCGAGGTAACCATGCAGCACGGTCAGCGGCGTGCGCAGTTCGTGCGACACGTTGGCCACAAAGTCGCGCCGCACCTGTTCCAAGTGCAGCAGTTTGCTGATGTCGCGCGCGATCAGCAGCTGTTCTTCGGGGGTGTAGTCGAGCAGGCGCATCGACAGGCGCAGGCCCTCGGCGCCCGTGCCCTGCACATCGATCAGCGGTTCGACCGCCCCGGACTCCAGCCAGGCGGTAACGCGCGGGCTGCGCACCAGATTGCTGAAGCGATTGCCGATGTCCTTCGGGTAGGACAGCCCGAGCAGGTGCTCGGTCGATTCGTTGAACCACTCGATGCGCTGCTCGCGGCGATTCAGCACGACCACCGCGTCGGGCAAGGCCGCCGCGGCCTGGCGGAAGGCGCGCAGGGTGCCAAGCAGTCGCCGCTTGCGCTCACGGTTCTCGCGCTGACGCACGTACAGCACCCGGCTCAACTCGGAAAACACGCCGACGCCCTCAGGGGCCTCCAGGCGCTCGCGCCGGTTCAAGCGCCCCAAGAGACGGTGCAGTTGCGCGTAGTGCCAGACCAGCACCCCGAGCAGCCCCGCGCACAGCAGCGGCCAAGGCTGCCCGATCAGCAAGCCGAGCAACAGGCAGGCGAGCACCACCAGCGCGAGGCGCCAGGCCGTGTGCTGCCAGGCGCGCTTCAACGAGGACGGCGTGGGAAATCGCGTTCGGCGCACGGGCGGCATCGGAGTCGGGAGCAGCCCCAGCTTACGCCGGGTGCGCAGAGTGATCAGAGGTCGGTCGAGAAACGGTAGCCGGCGCCGCGCACGGTCTGCACAAGGCCGTCGAGTGCGTGCGGTTCGAGGGTCTTGCGCAGGCGCCGGATATGCACGTCGACAGTGCGTTCCTCGACGTAGACATTGCCGCCCCAGACGTGGTCCAGCAGTTGGGTGCGGCTGTACACGCGCTCGGGGTGAGTCATGAAGAAGTGCAGCAGCCGGTACTCGGTCGGGCCAATGTGGATCGGCGCCTCGCCGGCATAGACGCGGTGCGCCGCGCCGTCGATGCGCAGGCCGCCCAGGGACACACTGCCGTCTTCCTCATCGCCGCGGGTGCGGCGCATGACGGCCTTGATGCGTGCCAGCAGTTCGCGCGCGGAAAACGGCTTGACCACGTAATCGTCAACGCCGGCTTCGAGCCCGCTGACGCGGTCGTTTTCCTCACCGCGCGCGGTCAGCATGATGATCGGCACCTCGCGGGTCAGACCCTCCTTGCGAAGGCGGCGGGCAAACTCGACACCACTCATGCCTGGCAGCATCCAGTCGAGCAGGATCAGGTCAGGCACCCGGCTGACGATCGCCGCCTGCGCCTCGCGGGTATCACCGGCATGCACGGGCTCGTACTCGGCCTTGCGCAAGGCGAAAGCCACCATGTCACGGATGGCGGGTTCGTCGTCAACGATCAGGATCTGCTTCTGCACGGGGCGTCCTTGAAGGGGTTTCAGCCGCCGGCAAAGTAGATAACAGTTTTATGTCCCTGGCGTGACAGCGCCCCCGGCACTGAAACCGAGCCCGCGATTGGAGCGCGTATCGCGGCCAGCCCGGATGCCGCGCTCACGCAGTTCAAGCACCACCGGAGTGAGCTCGGCAATGCGCGCATCGATGCGGGCGCGCTGGTAATAGTCGAGGTCGTCGCGCAGCTTCAGCGCCTGCAGCTGGTTCAGAGCGTCTTCGGCGCGACCGGACAGATACGCCGCCTCGGCGTGCGCCTCGGACGCACGCACCGGATCGCCTGCCAGTTCGCTGGCACGACCGAAACTGCGCTGTAGCGCAATGTCGCTGGCCGCAGTCAGCAGCAGGGGACGCAGCACTGCCTGCGCACGTCGACCCTGCTCGGCGCCACCGCTGCGGATAAGGGCATCGGCATAGCTCAGGCTGACCGGGCGGCTCTTCGGATGCGCCTCATACAGGGCCTGGTACAGGCTTTCGGCCTCCTGCTGGCGGCCACCGAGGTGCAGGGCCTCGGCCCGTGCCAGCTCAAGCCAGTAGCCGGCTGGCGGCTGCGCGATCGCCTGCAGCTGCTGCAGCGCGCGCGGCGTATCACCAGTGCGTGCCAGGGCCATCGCGTATCCGTAGCGATCGGGATCCGGAAGTGCTGCGCCACTGGCCGCCGCGCGCTTGGCGAACTCATCCAGCGCCTGACCGGGGCTGTCGGCGCTGAGCACACGCAGACGCGCCTGCACCCAAGGGAACAGCTCTCTGCTGGGGCCGGAATGCAGACCTTCGACTGCAAAATGCTGCTCCGGCAGCAGCGGATTGATCGGCCTGCTGTCGAGCCGCGGCGGCGGCTGGAAACCGATCGGAATGCGGCTGCCCTCGGCGCGACCCTTGGCTTCGCTGATACGGCTGCTGGTGACGGGGTGGGTCCGCAGAAACTCGGGCGCTTCCTGCTCGCCGATGGTGGAGCGCAAGGTGCGGTGCATTCGCGCAAAAAAGTCGGCCATGGCCATCGGCTCGTAGCCCGCGCGGGCCAGGGTGAGGATGCCGATGCGATCAGCTTCGTATTCGTTGCTGCGGGTGTGGTTGATCTGGCGCTGCTGCATCAGCGCCATGCCGCTGACGATCGCCGCCTGGGTGGCGTTGCCGCTGCTGTTGCCGCCGGCGCTTTGCGCCAACGCGATTGCGCCCAGGGTGGCGAGAAGAATAGGAACAGTGTCCTTCTGCTGGCGTTCGACCGCGCGCACGATATGGCGCTGGGTGACGTGCGCGATTTCGTGCGCCATTACCGCGGCGACTTCGTCTTCGCTGGTCGCGGTCAACACCAGGCCCGAATTCATGCCGATGTAACCGCCGAGCGTGGCGAAAGCATTGATGTCACGCGAACGCAGCCAGAAGAAGGTGAAGCCTTGCTGCGGACGCTCACTGACACCCGCGAGGCGCTGGCCGAGCGCGCTCAGATATTCGTCCAGCAGCGGGTCTTCCAGCAGCATGCCGTAGGCGCGCAGTTCACGGCGGGTGTACTCGCCGTACATCGATTCTTCGGCCGGGGTGATCAGCTGACCCGCCGACGAGCCCATGTCAGGCAGGGCCAGCGGGTCGCGCGACTGCGCCGAGGCACCAGCAGCGAGAACCAGGGCGGCAGGCAGCAGCAGTGCGCTCAGGCGTCGAACACATCGGGGAGACAGAGCCATGGGCCGAATTCCTGGGGAGCAGCGATGGAGCATCTTGGACGCCGCTGCGTGAGTCGGGGTTAACCCCCTGTAAAGACGCGGGGCACCGATCAGACGACGTTGCGGAAAACGATGAAGTACATCAGCGCCACATTGGCCGCCAGCAGCATCAGCGCGGTCGGGATCTGCACGCGAATGACCGCATACGGGTCGCGCAGTTCCAGCAGAGCCGCTGGCACCAGGTTGAAATTGGCCGCCATTGGCGTCATCAGCGTGCCGCAGTAGCCCGAAAGCATGCCGATCGCCGCCAGCGAGGCGGCATCGGCGCCGTGCATCTGCACGAGCAGGGGCAGGCCGATGCCCGCCGTCATGACCGGAAACGCGGCGAAGGCGTTGCCCATCACCATGGTGAAAGCTGCCATGCCGAGCGCATAGGCCAGCACCACCACGAAGCGGTTCTCAACCGGAATCATCGCGCGCACCACCTCGGCCACCGCTTCGCCGACACCCGCCGCAGCGAACACGCTGCCCAAAGTGGCGAGCAGAAGCGGCAGCAGGGCCGCCCAGCCGATCGCATCGACCAGGCTGCGTGAATGCGATACAGCCGCCATCGCCGAGCTGCGGGTGAGCACTGCTGCAGCAAGCAGCGCGAGCACGCAACCCACGCCTAGACCGATCAGCGTGGTCTGCACCGGTCCGAACAGGCGCCAGTCGCCAACGCCAAGCTGCGCACCCCACAGCGCGGCGATCACGGTCACCGCAGGGATCAACAGCGCCGGCAGAAACAGTCGATGGCCCAGGCGCTGCGCCTCCGCCTCGGCCTGCCCTGCCGGCGCCGGCTCGACGCGTCCCGCACGCACGCCGCCCAGGCCTGCCAGCAGCGCGAGCGCGACCACCACCCCACCCATCCACACGGGCGGAACGCGCTCACCGATCAGCAGTGACAGCCCCAGCAGGCCCCAGAATCCGGCGGTCATCCAGCGCCGTGGATTCAACGGATCACGCGCCGACAGCCAGGCCAGACGCAACAGGTACAGGCCTGCCAGCACATACACCAGCTCGATCGAGATCATGTCTGCCCTGCCCTGACCCGGGCCTCGGCCAGCCTTGCCAGCCGACGGTCCAGCGCCAGCAGGCGCATGCCGTGCAGCACGAATGCACACAACGCGGTCGGGATGCCCCACAGCGCGATCTGCAGCGGCTCCAACTGGATGCCGTTGTCGGCGAAAAAGCTCTGCATCAGCAGCACCGCACCGAAGGCGATGAAGATGTCCTCGCCGAAAAACAGGCCGACGTTGTCGGTACCGGCGCAGAGCGCACGCAGACGATCGCGCTCGGCCGCGTCGAGCAGGCCGTGGCGAGCTTCGGCGGCGGCTTCGGCCATCGGCGCCAGTAGCGGACGCACTGTCTGCGGATGTCCGCCCAGGCTGTACAGACCCAGCGCCGAAAGCGTCTGGCGCAGGCCGAGGTAGACCAGCAGCAGGCGCCCCGCGGTGGCCCCGCGCAGGCGCACGATCACCGCCTGCGCGTGCGCCTTCAGTCCATGGCGCTCCAGCACCGCGATCACCGGCAGAGTGAGCAGGAACAAGGCGAGGAAGCGGTTCTTGACGAAGGCCGCGCCCAGCAGCTCCAGCGTGGCGACGGGCTCGATACCGGCCAGCAGCGCGGTCGCAAACCCTGCACCCACAACCACCAGCGCCGGATTCAGGCGCAGTGCGAAGCCCAGCACGACCAAGGCCACGCCAGCGAGCGGCAACAGGCTGACGGTTTCACTCACGGCGCCGCGATCTCGACCCCAGCGGCGGAAAGGCTCGCACGCAGGCGTCGTGCGAAGTCGACGGCGTCCGGCCGATCACCGTGCAAGCACAGGGTGTCGGCCTCGACCCGCACCACCTCGCCGCTGCGCGCCAGCACCTCGCCGCGCGCGATCAGGCCCAGCACCTGCGCCTCCGCGGCCGCAAAGTCATGCAGCACGGCGCCAGGCAGTGACCTTGGTGTCAGGCTGCCGTCAGCCTCATAAGCGCGCTCGGCGAAAGCCTCGCCGACCACCGCCAGGCCCGCGGCGCGACCGGCTTCGATCAGGGCGCTTCCGGCCAGGCCATACAACTTCAGCTGCGGATCGAAATCGCGCACCGCCCGCGCGATCGCCTCAGCCAGAACCGCGTCGCGTGCAGCCTGGTTGTACAGCGCGCCATGCGGCTTGACATGACTCAGGCGGCCACCCGCGGCGCGCGCAAAACCGGACAGCGCAGCGATCTGATAGAGCACGTAGGCGTAGGTTTCGGCCGGGCTCGCGGCCAGCGCGCGGCGCCCGTAGCCCTGCAGGTCAGGCCAGCCCGGATGCGCACCGATGGCAACGCCGTGCTGGATGCACAGCGCGACCGACGCCTGCATGTGCAGCGGATCGCCAGCATGGAATCCGCAGGCGATGTTGGCCGACGAGGCCAGCGGAATCAGCGCGGCGTCGTTACCCATGCGCCAGTCACCGAAGCTTTCGCCGACGTCGCAGTTGAAATCGATCCGCGTGCGCATACCCATTCACCCCCGCTGGCAAGCGCGGCAGTCGAACATGCGGGCGAGCGACCTGTAAAGCCGAGGCAGCGGTCCTTCAAGCATTGGCGGAGGGAGTGGGATTCGAACCCACGGTGACATCGCTGCCACGCCGGTTTTCAAGACCGGTGCCTTAAACCGCTCGGCCATCCCTCCGCGAGCCGGCGATTGTATCCGTTCGAGCGGCCGCAGGCACGGTGCGTGGGCGCGTTCGAAACGCCGGCGCAGCAGAAGATCGCCGCTGCCCGGGGTGGCCGCCGGACCGACTTCAGGGAGATCGTTGCGGACACCGGAGCGGGCAACTCTCCCGGGCGCTTGAGGTTCTTGTGCGGGCTGTCGCGCATCAAAGCGCTGTGGCTGCGACAGATGAGCGTGGTCAGGCCGATTTCAACGGGGCGTGCGCCGCGAATGCGGCCCTTGCCCACCACACGTTGGCGCTGGCGGCGTTTCAGCTGTCAGCACACGCCCGTTGCGCGAGCTTGGTCACGCGACCCGAACGGCAATGCCGGCTAGACTTGCAACACATTTTTGCAATGTGACGCCGCCATGCTGCGCTTCCTTACGTCTCGCTCCTGCTGGTTCCTGCCCGGACTGCTGCTCGCCTTTACGATCGCCTCGACTGCCGCCAGCGCGGCACCCGTGGAAGTCAGCGCCGACGCGCTGCGCGTCCATGCCCACGCCGGCGCCAAGATTGAAGTGGATCCCGTCCACGCGGACCGCCTGAGGCTGCACAGCGAGGGTGAAACCCTGCTGCTCGAGGTGCGGGACAACGTCGAGCTTCTCGCAACGCTTCCGGAAGCCCAGCGGCTGCAGATGCGGACCAAGGCGCGGTTTCTGCAGGGACGAATCCTCGGCATTGAAAACAGCTGGCTGCGGCTCTCGGAAGTCGACGGCCGCTACAGCGGCGTGTACTACGATGGTCGCGAGCTGATGCTGCTGGATCGCGTCGACGCTCTCGGCGACAGCCTTTTGCAGCGAACCACCGAAGCTGACGACGCTTTGGTGGTCTATCGCCTGCACGACGTAGAGATGCCCGGTTTGCTTGACGACATGGTCAGTGTTCCTGGCTACCCTGCGCCGGCAGCGCCCAAACGCACCGACTACGCGGGCTTCGCCCGTCATCTGGGCGCTGCAGCGCTACAGGAAGACACCCGCAACCCCGTGCGTCAGTTGCGCCTGACCGTGGTCACCGACACCGAGTTCAGCAGCGTCCACGGCAGCAACCGCGACGCCGTGGTGGCCTCGCGAGTGAATGTGGTCGATGGCATCTACAGCAGCCAGTTCCAGACCCGCATCGTGGTCGGAACGCTTCGACACCTGAGTGCCAACGGCACGCTCAACACCACCGTGGTCAGCGGCAGCGACAGTCTGCTGACCCGTTTTCGCGCCTACATGGTCAGCGGCGACGGCAGCAGCATCCCAAAGGGCGGCTTGAACCACCTGTTCAGCGGCAAGGACTTCGACGGCTCGACCGTCGGCGTGGCGTATCTGACCGTGCTCTGCAGCACAGCCAACGGCTACGGCATCAACCAGGTGCGTGCCGCCAACACCACCACCGCGCTGACCATCGCCCATGAGATGGGCCACAACTTCGGTGCCAGCCATGACGGCCAGACCGGCAGCAGCTGCGCGGCCCAGACCGGCAGCTGGCTGATGAGCCCAAGCCTGAACGGTTCCAACACGTTCTCGCCGTGTTCGCGCGATGCTATCCAGCCGCGCATCAACGCGGCCACCTGCTTCCAGCCGGTCACCGTCGAGACCTTGATCTTCCGAAACGGCTTCGAGCTTCCGTAGCGCGTTGCGCCGACCCCGGTTAGCGCGATAGCAGGACCAGCAACAGCGCGATCAGCAGCGCGCCAGCCAGCCAGAAAGCCATCCGCCACGGAGAGCGCTGCATCCGCGGCGCTCGTAGCAAACGCGAGGTGCTGCGCGGGGCGATGTCGGCAGCTGCCGGCTCGGCCAGCACCAGGGTTTCGATCACGTCGAGCACGGCGCGCGCGGAATCGAGGCGGTCCTCGCTGCGCTTGGCCATCAGGCCATCGACCAGCGGCTGCAGCCAAGCGACCGCGCGCGGCAACTCCGGCAAGGCTGCGTGCTCGTGCAGCTCGGCCAGGGCCAGCGGGTCGTCCGCCTGGTAGGGCAGGCTTCCGCTTAGCATCTCGAAGCTCATGACGCCGAGACTGTAGAGGTCAGTACGCGCGTCGACGCGCTCACCGCGAGCCTGCTCGGGTGCCATGTAGGCGGCTGTCCCGGCGATCTGGCCCGCACGCGAAGAGCCCGAACCCAGTGCAGGTGGCAGCACGCTGTCGGCCGGGCCGACCGTGCTGTCCGGACGCATGCGTTGAAGCAGGCCGTAATCGACCAGAACAGCGCTGCCTTCTGCGTCGAACAGCACGTTGCCGGGCTTGACGTCGCGATGCACCAAGCCGCGCGCATGCAGCGCAGAAAGACCGGCCAACACCTGCCGCAGCAGGTTCAGGGCCTGCGCCGGCGGCAACGCGGGCTGGGTTTCGAGGCGCTGTCGCAGGCTGCCGCCGGGCAGGTACTCACTGACGATCTGGACGCTGTCCGGGCCGCGCTGCACTTCGATCAGCCGTTCCAGATGCGGATGCTTCAGCCCGCGCGCCAGTTGCACCGCATCCAGCAGCTCTTCAAGGCTGTCGACGTCGGCCTGCAGGTCGGCGCGCACCAGTTTGACCGCCACCGGCCGATGCCGCAGAGGGTGTTCGGCGAGATACACACGCGTGCTGCTGCCTCCGCCGAGCAGGCGCTGGATACGGAAACCCGCGACCTCGCGTGGGCTGTCCACCGGCAGCGCGAGCGGCTCGCGCTTCACGCCTCGGCCGCCTCCGGCCACAGGCTGCGACCGCCACTCGCGCCCTTGAGCTTGTCGATCCAGGCGCGATGGGCGTCGAGGTCGTCGGCGTCCGCCGCCACCACACGCAGCAGGGCAGGATCAAAGTGCACCCGACGTGCGCTGGCCGCCGCCGCGGTTTCGACCGCGACCGCCAGGCCCAGATCGGTCTGGCCCGAGGTCATTGCCAGATAGACGTCTGCCAGCAGCTCGGCGTCGAGCAGTGCGCCGTGCAGGTTGCGATGGCCGTTGTCCACGCCGAGGCGTTTGCACAGCGCATCCAGACTGTTGCGCTGGCCGGGGTAGCGCTCGCGGGCCATCGCCAGGGTGTCGGTGACGATCGCCAGCTCGCGCACACTGGGCGCATTCGGCACCCGCGCCAGCTCGGCGTTGAGGAAACCGACATCGAAGGCCGCGTTGTGGGCGATCAGCTCGGCGCCGCGCAGGAACTCGATCAGTTCATCGGCGATACCAGCGAAGCGCGGCTTGCCTTCCAACGATTCCAGGCTGATGCCGTGCACCGCCTGCGCACCCTGGTCGATCTCGCGCTCGGGGTGGATGTAGTGGTGAAAACTACGCCCGGTCAGGCGCCGATTGACGATTTCGACCGCGCCGATTTCGATGATGCGATGGCCGCGCTCGACCGGCATGCCGGTGGTTTCGGTGTCCAGTACGACCTGCCTCATGCGGCCTTCTCCTTGATGCGCAGCGCGGCCTCGCGGGCGAGTTGGTCCACCCGCTCGTTCTCGACATGGCCCGAATGACCGCGCACCCAACGCCAATCGACTTTGTGCGGCTTCTGAGCCGCCAGCAGTTCGCGCCAGAGGTCATCGTTCTTGACCGGCTTGCCGTCGGCGGTCTTCCAGCCGCGTCGCTGCCAGCCACCGATCCACTCGCTGATGCCCTTCTGTACGTACTGCGAGTCGGTGTGCAACACCACCCGACAGGGCTCGCGCAGGGCCTCCAGCGCGCGAATCGCAGCCAGCAGTTCCATGCGGTTGTTGGTCGTGTCTCGCTCGCCACCGGCGAGCTCCTTTTCGTGTTCGCCATGGCGCAGCAGCGCGCCCCAGCCCCCCGGGCCAGGATTTCCGAGGCAGGCGCCATCGGTGTAGATCTCGACGTCTTTCATGAAGCTCCATAACGGGCAGCGGCCAGCGCACGGCGCGCGGGCAGCGGGGTCATTCCGGGTCGGCGCCGCTTCAGCTGCATCAGCAGGCTGGCGCACAGCGTGGGCGACTGCAGCACCGCAGGCGCAGGCTCGGTGCCCAGCGACCAGGGCCAGCGAGGCCCCAGCCCGCGCAGGGCGCGCACCTCGAATCCTGCCGCCTGCGCGCGCTGACGGATGCGCGCCGGCGCCAGGGAGCGCAGGCCGTAGCGCTGCCAGTGCAGACGCCAAGCCGACAGTCCGTTCAGGCCCACCAGGATCAGTTCGCCTTCAGGCTGCAGGAGTTCCGCAGCTTCAGCGAAATCGAACTGTTCAAATGCAGCGTGGGATGGCAAATGCCAGGCGAGGATCAGCCCGAAGCTCTCGCGACAGAACGGCAGGCCACCCAGCCGTGCGCGCAGCGGACCGGTCAGCGCCTCTCTGCGTGCATCGAACCCGACCCGCACCGGAGCGCGCGGCCCCGCCAGTTCCAGATCGAAGCCGGCGGCGCGACTGCCGCACAGCAGCAGAGCGCGGCTGCCGATGCATCGCGCACCGTGGTCCTGCAGGCCGGGCGCTTCGCAGGCCAGCAGGCGCGCACCGGCAGCACTGGCGAACCAGTCCAGCGAGGGCGCGGCAGAGGCGGCAGGCAAAACGGGCATACACGGCATTGTCTGCGATTCGCGGGCGCTTGGGCGGCGCTGAATGCAATCCTTGCGGTCCTGCGCGGCTCAGGGCGTGCGCCGGACGTCGCTGACGCCAGGTACTGCAGCCATCTTTCCGAGCAACTCGCCCAGCTGCTGGAAGTCGTTGACGCGCAGCGAAAACCGCAGCTCGGCCTTGGAGGTGTCAGGGTCGACCCGGCTGTTCACGCCGAGCACGTAGGCGTTGGCCACGCCGATCACGTTACTCAAGTCCTTCAGCAGCCACTTGCGGTCGATGCCACGCACCAGCACGTCGACCTGGTAGCTCTGGCCGCCGCGGCGGCCCCACTCCACAGGCAGCAGGCGCTCCGGGTGGCGGGCGGCAAGATGCTGCATCGAGGGGCAGTCCTCGCGGTGAATACTCACACCGCGGCCGCGGGTGAGAAACCCGGCGATCGGATCGCCAGCGACGGGCTGGCAGCAGCGCGCCAGCTGGGTCAGCAAATTGCCCACGCCTTCGATGGTCAGCCCGCGATCGGGCTTCGGTGGCTTGGCCGCCGACACCAGCGGCTTGTGGACCTCGGCCTCAGCCTTCGGCCGGGTCACCTCATGCAAGGCGCGCGCGACCTGGCTGGGACTGATGTCACCCAGCGCCACTGCGAAGTACAGGTCCTCGACGCGCGGAAGCCGCAGCTTGGGCAGCGCCAGGTTGAGGTCCAGCTGATGCAGGGCGAGGCGCTTGAGCTCCTTGTCCAGCACCTCACGGCCTTCCTGAAGGTTGCGCGCCTGATCAAGCTTGTGGAACCACGCGCGCACCTTGTCGCGGGCGCGGCCCGAAATGAGATAGCCGGCGCCCTGCAACAGCCAGTCGCGGCGCGGCTCGGCCACTTTGCTGGTCAGGATTTCGACTCGATCGCCCGAGCGCGGCGCATAGGTCAGCGGCACGATGCGGCCGTTGACCTTGGCGCCGCGGCAGCGGTGACCGACTTCGGTGTGCACGTGGTAAGCGAAGTCCAGCACGGTGCCGCCGCGCGGCAGATCGATCACCTGCCCCTGCGGAGTCAACACATAGACCCGGTCCTCGATCAGCTCGGTCGACAGCCCGGCCAACAGGGCGGTGTCCTCTTCGCCCTCCTTGCCCTCGAGCAGCTGGCGCATCCAGGCGATCTTGCGTTCGAACTCGGCGTCTCCGCCGCCACCTTCCTTGTAGCGCCAGTGCGCGGCCACGCCGAGCTCGGCATGCGCATGCATCTCGTGGGTGCGGATCTGGATCTCGAGAGTCTTGCCCTCGGGCCCCAGCACCGCGGTGTGCAGGCTGCGGTAGTTGTTGCCCTTCGGGTTCGCGATGTAGTCGTCGAACTCGGCCGGCACCGGCGACCATAGCGTGTGCGCAACGCCGAGCGCGGCGTAGCAGCCAGTAAGGTCATCCACCAGCACGCGCACCGCGCGGATGTCATAGAGGTCGGAGAACGGCACATCCTTGCGCTGCATCTTCTTCCAGATGCTGTAGATGTGCTTCGGTCGCCCCGCCACGTCGGCGCGGATGCCGGCTTCCGCCAGCGCTGCGCGCAGCCGCGCCTTGGCGTCCTCGATGAAACGCTCGCGGTCGCCGCGCTTCTCATCCAGCAGCTTGGCGATGCGCCGATAGGTGTCGGGATGCAGATAGCGGAAGGCCAGGTCTTCCAGCTCCCACTTCACCTGCCAGATGCCGAGCCGATTGGCCAGCGGCGCGTGGATATCGGCGGTGAGCTGGGCAAGGCGACGTCGCGCGTCGTCCTCCAGCTCGGCCGCGGCGCGCATCTTGGCCAGCTGACGCGCCAGCAGGATCAGCACGCCGCGCAGGTCGCGGATGATCGACAGCAGCAGTCTTCGCAGACCCTCGGCACTGCTGCGCGCGCCGCGCTCGCCCCACAGCGCCCACACCTTTTCGGCCTCGTGCTGCCCTTCCAGCAGCGCCTTGACCGCAGGCGAAACCGGCCAGGGGGCGGGTGGTTCAGGTGCCATAGTCGCCGCGCCTTGCGACCCGGCGCCGGCCGCTGCAACCGTGGGCGCTGCGGCGTACAGCAGTGCCGCCTGGAGGGTCTCGGTGTCAGCGCCCAACCGATCCAGCAATGCGAGTGTATCGGCCAGCTCCGCGGCCTCGGGCAACTCGGTTGCGCGCTCGCAGATCCACGCCCGAACATCGTCGCCCAAGCGAGCCGTCTGCGGCGCACGAAGCGACAGCCAGTCGGCGGGTGTGGAAAGTGCGGGCTTGCTCATGCCTGACAGTGGACTTCAAAAGCAAACGCCGGAGCAAGCTCCGGCGCTGCGTAACGTGCTCCTCCCCCCTGAACCAGGAGCCGGAGAACTCAGACGTCAATCAATCAGCAACGACGTTGAACTCCACCGAGCACGCAGCGGTGACATTGTTGACGCGATAGGCGGCCGGGGTGTCTCCCGGGATGCCTGCGGTGATCGTCTGCAGATTTGGGCATCCGGAGACACCCTGAATCGAGAAGCCCGGATTGACATCGACCGAGATGACAAGCGAATTACTACCGTGCAGCACTGGCTGGGTGCTCGGAGAAATCAACGCGCTGCCCGATTGGCTGCTCGCTGAAAGCACTGCGCTCACAATGTAGCTATTGCGAGCAAAGCTCACGTTGATCTCGCAAGCCTCGGTGATCGCCGAACTGGTCCAGACCTGATCCTGCTCGGGATCGCTGAAGCTGCAGCTACCCACGCTGGGGGTGCCGAACACCGGGCTGTGGCCCACCGCCGGCGTGACCCGCACGCTGGCCGTGGAGTTGTAGTCGACCGTCTGGTCCACCGGATCCGAACCCGCTGGGTCACCGATCGTGCCGTTGCCGCCCGAGGTGGTCACCCGCACCGCGTACTGGTTGATGGTGAACTCAGCAGAGATCACGCAGCCGCTGGAAGTGATCGCTCCGGTCTCCCAGTCGGCTCCGCTGAGCTTCGTGACGCCGTTGCATTCCGGCGTGCCCTCTACAGAAGCTTCATCCGTGCTGTAACCCGTCGCCGGTGCAACAGTGAAGCTGCCCTTGGAACCGTGCACGACGGGCGAGTTGAGGATGCCAATGCTGCCGTTGCTGGTCGCCGTCGCGCCGAAGCTATAGGTCATCAGCTCGAACGTGGCAGTGAGGCTGCAGCTGCCCTGCAGGTTGTTGATCAGGTAGTTGTTGCCGATCAGCGTGCCGCCGCAGCCGGTGACACTGGCGATGCGGTGATTCGCCGCCGGCGTCAGGGTGAAGAAGGTGTTCTGGCCGTGCGCGACGGTCTGCGGCGAACTCGGCGACACCGTGCCGTTGCCCACCACCTGCGGCGTCACCGTGTACTGATTCTGCGAGAACGTGAAGTTCACCGCGCAGGCGCCGGTGATCGCGCCTGCGGTCCAGGTGTTGCCACCCGCATTGGTGACCGTTCCGCAAGCAGCCGAGCCCGCGTTGCCAGCCGCCGTGAAGCCGACCGTCGGCGTGACTGTGAAGCTGGCAGTAGCGCCATGGTCGACCTGCTGGGTTCCCGGCGACACCTCACCGTTTCCACTAGCGGTCGCGGTCACCGCGTACTGCACTGGGCGGTAGCTGACCGTGAGAGTGCAAGCCTGGGTGATGTTTGGAATGCTGTAGGTGAGGTTGGTGCGCGTACCGGCAGAGGAGCCCTCCGCGCCACAGTTATCACTGGCCGCATTGACCTGATAGTTGGCCGCAGGGGCAAAGGTAAAATTTGCCGCCTGACCCTGGGTTGTCTGTTGAAGTGCCGGCGTCACCGTGCCGTTGCCACCGGACACTGTGGCGTTCACGTTGAAGGCCGGAAGCGTGACCGTGCCCACGCGCAGCGAACGGACATTGTCGGACGGATTGGCATCCACGCCCTGAGCCGGGTCGATGAACGCAGCCACCGCAAGCAAGGCACCCACGGAAGGGTCAATTGCCGCCCCGCCGCTTACCTGGCGCTCAACCCGGAATACACGCGTCTGATCGGCCGCAAGGTCGATCTGCATGTCAAGCGTGAGACTTGGGCAGGGTGTCGGACCGGAAGCAGAGAGCTCATTGCAGGACAGCGCAGTCACCGTAGGCGAGAGTGAACCGCCTGCCCCGGGGAGGAATTCGCGGAGGCGCACGCCCGACAGCGCAATTGTCGAGCGGTTGCTGACAACAACGCGGTAGGTTCCCGGCACATTGACGGTATGCACTAACTGTTCGAGCGGCTCCTGGCCTGAGCTGTCAGCGACGAACTGCACTCTCACATCGGGCACAGGCGATTCAAAGCCGTTCCCGAACACGAGGTCACCCGGGTTAGGCGCGGCAGAGAGCGTCGCGTTGGGGATCGTGGCGTCGTAGCACTGAACGTAGGGCAAGGAGCTCTGCGTCGTGGCGACGCCCGCCGTGATTCGGCTGAGCGCCGTGCCTTGCCCGAACAGCACCGAAAGCGTTCGAACACCCCAAAGGCAGCGTGAAGGATCAGATCCGGGTTGATTGGTCGTGCAGACCTCTCCCACCCGCTGGCCGCCGCCGTTGGTCAGCTCCAGCGCGTAGAGAGAGTCGAGCGCGAGACCGCCCGGGGGGTTGGCGATGTTCAGAAAGCTGGTGCACAGCACGGGGCTGATGGTTGAAGCCACCAACCGGCGGCTCTGACCGGCAAGGCTGGTCACGCTGACGCCGGTCCTCAGGTTCAAACGCGCTTCACTCAAGCCAGGAAGCTGAGGCAAGTCGAGTCGGTACCGGGCGGCGGTCGCCCAATCGCAAGGAGGCGTGGAGCTGCCGCTCGGAACCAGGTCGGCGAAGTACAGCTGACCTTCTCTGTATAGGCCGTAGCCGCCGTTGCCGGGTGCTGACGTGCCGGGGGCGGCGCCAGTGGTGCAGTAGGAAGGTTCTTCTGGAGTCCCCTTTGACAGCGCTTGGGCATTCACGCCCGGGGAAACGGCAGCGAGGGAAAGAATAGCGAAGGAAATCAAATGTTTTGAGCAGGTCATAGCAAGCCTAATCATCTTGGGTGGAGAAACTGGGCGGAGCGTTGCCGCATGATAGACGCCCGTCCCACCCGGCACCACCCGCAGCACGCGCTGGTGGTCACGGGTTCCCTATTCCGGGGATCCTTGTTCAGCCTGCAGCGGGTCAAGGTTCAGCTGACGAGAGGGTTGACGATGCGCGCAATATCCATTCCGCGGGTAGCGATGAGGCGACGGACTCACCAGCCAGCGCGGATCACGGAACAACTGAAGTCCTTGCAGTGGGTCCTTTGCAGGCGCCTGAACCCTATGCGGGCCCAAGTCAATCTTGGACGTTTCGAGCTTCTGCCCTCCACCTGCGTAACCGTTCGCGGCACGCACGCGCAGAGGGCGCTGGCCGCCTCAGACTGGGCGCTGCGCGAGCGTCGAAACGGGAGGGTGGTCGCAACCTTCGCAGCCCGTTCTTGCAGCCTCCGCTCTGGGCTCGGTCCCAAACTTGGACACGCGGCAGATGCGCATTCTGCTTCGCTGCAGCGCGAGTTGGGACTGCGACCGACACTCTTGCGGCAACAACGGATGCGGGCGCACTCAGAGCCTGCGCTGCTTGAGTCCGCAGGAAGCGATCGCTACGGGCGCCCGCTGTGGCTGGCACCCGCCGCCGCCCGAGCCTGGCGGGTCATGCAGACTGCCGCCCGTCGCGATGGCATTGCGCTGGACGCGATCTCAGGCTTTCGCAGCGTCGAGTATCAGGCCGCAATCATTCGCCGCAAGCGCGCACGCGGGCTCAGCCTCGACTCCATCCTGTCGGTCAATGCCGCGCCCGGCTACTCCGAGCACCACAGCGGGCGCGCTCTGGACATCGGCAGTCCAGGCGAGCCGCCCGCCGAGGAGAGCTTTGAGCGAACGGCGGCTTTTGCGTGGCTGCAGAGCAACGCCAGACGCTTCGGCTTCCGGATGAGCTATCCGCGCGATAACCCGTTCGGCATCGTCTACGAGCCCTGGCACTGGTGCTGGCATCCACCGGCGGCAGGCGCGCTTTCTCTGCCGCGCTGATGGCAGCGTCAGTCCGGGCGGCGCGCAGGCCCAGGGGCGTCGTGTGGTCCGGAAGCATCCTCCATGGAGGGAGCCACCGACGCGTCCGAGGCCTCCGCTCGGGCTTCAACGGATTCACTATCCAGCGCGCGCTCTGCGGCAAGCGCAGCGTCGGCGTACGCCGCACGCCGACGTGCGCGTTCGCGCAGCCGCCGCCGCCATGCCACTCGCGCGTTCAGGCGCCACAAACCGTTGATCAGCGCGTAAGCCAACAGCCCCCCGCCCACTGACATCACCGCGAGCCCCACCAGCAGCGGCTTGCCCATGGCCTCGATGCGCACCCACGAAGCCGCGATGAAGCCCAGCTCGCGCGTGTCCGCGACGTGCTGTTCGATCAGTAGCGGATCGGGCCATTCACCGTGCCCTTCAAAACCTGGAGGCGGTGGCATCGACTCATCGACCCCCACCAGAAGCACGCCCAGCTTGTAGGCGACGTAATAGATGGCAGGAAAGGTAATCGGATTGCTGATGAAAGTGCTGGCCATGGCTACCGGCACGTTGGCGCGCAGCAGGATCGCCGCGGCCCCCGCCAGCGGGATCTGCCCCACCGGAATCAGCAGGCCGAAGAAGATGCCGAGCGAGAAGCCGAGGGCTATGCCCTTGCGACTGAGATGCCACAGCCGCGGATGATGCAGCCAGGGCCCCAGCCACCGCGCCCAACGCGCTTCGCGGATGGACTCAGGTTTGGGCAGCCAACGTCTCAGGCGCGCCTTCAAGACCGGGCGGCCTCGACCCGGAGAGCTGTGGCTGCGCTGTGGGCGTGAGGTTCGACGGTACACATGCGCAGTTTCGAGCCGTTCTTGAGAAGCGTGGGCGGTGATTGGAGGTAGTGGCTGAGCGCCAGATCAGCGCGCGGGATACACCCGCTGACCATCGACCCAGGTCGATTCGACCTTGAGATCCAGAATGGAGGCGGGGGCGAGTTCCTCAAGGGGGTGTGAAAGCACGACGAAGTCGGCGCGCTTGCCGACTTCGAGGCTGCCGACCTCCGCTTCGGCGAAGCCGGCGCGCGCGGCATCCATGGTGAAACCGCGCACAGCCTCCATCAATCCCAGCTTCTGCGAGGCGATCCAGCCGCCTTCGGGCCAGCCGCGTGCATCCTGGCGTGTAGCCGCTGCGTGCAAGCCGAGCATCGGGTCCACAGCTTCCACCGGGAAGTCCGACCCCAGCGCAAGCAATGCGCCGGATTCCTTCATGCGCCGCCATGCATAGGCGCCGGCAAGGCGATCCTCGCCCAGCCGCGCCTGTGCCCAACGCATGTCGCTGGTGGCATGAGTGGGCTGCATCGAGGCGATGACGCCCAGCTCGGCGAAGCGCGGAATGTCCGACAGCGCCACCACCTGCGCGTGTTCGATGCGCCAGCGGTGATCTTCACCGCGGGCCTCGCCCAGCACGCGCTGCATGCCGTCGAGCACCACGCGGTTGCCGCGGTCGCCGATCGCATGCGCGGCCACCTGCACGCCACAGGCGCGGGCCTTGGCGAGTACTTTCTCAAACGCAGGCGGCTCGGCGAACAGCAGACCGCGATTACCGGGTTCGTCGCTGTAGTCGGCCAGCAGGGCGGCGCCACGACTGCCCAGAGCACCATCGATGTACAGCTTCACGCTGCGCATTTGCAGACGTCCGGAGGGATGCCGGTAGTGACCCATCGCGCAGAGGGCATCCAGCGCGTCCGCGTCGCCGTTGGCCATGGCATGGATGCGCAGCGGCAGCCGGCCGCTGTCGGCGAACTGCCTGTACAGCGCCAGTTGCTTCAGCGACACCCCAGCGTCGTGCACGCCCGTCAGCCCAAATCGCGCTGACTCCGCCAGTGCGCGCTCCAGGGCCAGCGAGTTGACCTCATCCGAAGGTGCAGGGATCGCTTCGACAATGAACTGCTCGGCGCTGTCAATCAGCACGCCGGTCGGCTGGCCCTGATCGTCGCGCAGGATACGGCCACCGTCGGGCTGCCAGTCACCGGAGAGATCACGCGTTGATGCCGCCAGCGCCAGGGAATTTCCCCAGCCAGCGTGGCCGTCAACGCGTTCAAGCCAGACCGGGCGATCCGGAAAATGCGCGTCGAGGTCGGCAGCGGTCGGAAACTCGGCGTCCGTCCACAGCGTCTGGTCCCAACCGCGACCGAGCAGCCACGCGCCCGCGGGCAGGTCCTGCGCATGCTGCTGCAGCCGCTGAACGATCTCGGCCTTGCTGCTGGCAGCGACCAAATTGGCGCGCAACAGCGAGTGCCCCAGATTCATCAGGTGACCGTGGGCGTCGATCAGCCCCGGCACCACGGTTTGTCCACCCAGTGAAACCTCGCGGGCGCCAGGAAAACGCTCCCGCAACTCCTTCTGGGAGCCCACCGCAAGCAGGCGGCCATCGTCAGCCCAGGCCATGGCTTCAGCGGTCGACGCGCGCTCGTCCAACGTGTGAATGCGGGCGTCCACGAGCAGAGTCGGCTCGGCCACAGCGAAGCTCGTCACTGCGAGGCCCAGGATCATCAGCGGTGTGCGGATCGACATGCGGAACTCGTGTGGCGGCTATGGGCCATCACTCTGCCGTAGTGTCCGAAAAGCAACAAGCCGCGCATCTCTGCGCGGCTTGTCGTCATCTCTGCCAGATCCGATCAGTAGCGAACGGGGCGGACATCCACCTCGACACGGATGCGATCGCCAGGGTGGTGGTCAGTGCGCGTCCAGTGGGTGCGGCCGTTGTAGCGATAGGCCACGTCATAACCGATCACACGATCTTCGTGGCGGTACTCCGTGACTACGCGGCAGCGATCCTCATAGCGGGTGTACTCGCGACCGCCGACATAGCCGCCGCTGTAGCGTTGCGAATCACGCACCGCCGCGTAGCCCAGTGCCGCGCCGGCCACGGTCGCCGCGTCGCGACCGCGACCGCTGCCGAACTGGTTGCCGAGTGCGCCACCGATGATGCCGCCGAGAATCGCCGGAGCGCGGTCGCGCGATCCGCCGGCGTAACGTGCGGGCTCGCGGTAGGTCACCGGTTCGCTCCAGCACTGCTGGCTGCTGACCGGCTGCTGGTAGCTCTGCACGATCGGTCGCACTTCGACCACTCGTGCGAACTCGTGAGCGCCATGCTGATAGCGGCCACCAGCCGAGGCGGCACTGGCGAACACCAATGCAAAGGCAGTGGCACTCAGGGTGAGCAATCGCAGGCCTGTACGCTTCATGACGAACTCCACGCTATCGGAAACCGGGGTTCCGGCGAGGTGGACGCTAGGGTCGCAGGACTTAATCACTTCTGAACCCCGGCGCCTGCGTTCAGCGCCCGTGACACAAGGCAAGCGCCCGCTGAATGGATACGTGCGAGCGGCGACGGAAGTCGCGTCAGGGGGTGCCGAAGGGCTTCACGCAGTCTGGTGTCAGAACCCATGGATAGCACGATGAGTCCGCGCGCATGGAGCCGTGGCAGCTTGCAGAATCAGCTGCGCGCTCAAGCCGCTCGGCTATTCCCATCAATCGCGCTCAGCGGCGATCACCATCAAGCCGCGACAGCCAGGTTTCCACCTCTTCGAACGTCCGCAGCCAGGCGCGACCGAGCAAGGGCGAAACGTGCGAGCCCGGCGTCCGCACCAAAGTGGCGGCCCAGTCGACGGAGAGCTGCTCCAGCGACGCAGAACTGATCTCACGATCGTTCTGACTGGATACGATCAGAACCGGACACCGCGGGCGCGCGGGCATCGCCAGCGCGCCCGCCTCGTTCAGCAACCCGACGCTGAAATCCGACCAGCGACGAAAGCCGGTGAGCGCCTCGGTGCTCGCCAGCTCGGGGATTGCGCGGGCGGTGGACTCGGCGGAAGCGCGCAGCCCCCAGCGCCGCAAGCCTTGCGCGTGGGATACAGACACCGGGGCGGCGGTCAGGGCCGGCAGCAGCGGGTTCAGCAGCACCAGCGCGCGCGCCTCCAACGCATCTGCAAGCGCACACGCGATCAGACCACCGAAGCTCGCGCCGATCAGAACCTGGTCTGGATCTGCCGGGTGCCGCGTGAGCAGCCCGTGCAGCAGTGTGGTCCAGCAGGCCTGAGGCTGCGCCGCTTCGCGGCTGAAATCAGCAGCCAGAAAACAGGCGTGCCGTGCGCGCCACGCGCGTGCCCAATGCGCCCACTCCCAAGCGCCACCGCCGGCACCGTGCAGGGCCAGTGCAGGCGGCAGTGCGGCATGCATCGCGCGCGGGCATCTGCCAGACTCTGCGCCCCCGAAGACCTCGTGCTCGCGTGTGTTCAAGCTGACTGCCCTGCCGATTCTCGATGACAACTACATCTGGTTGCTTGCCGCCCCAGACGGCGCCGCCATTGTCGTCGATCCCGGCGAGGCCGGCCCTGTACTCAGCGCACAGGCCGCCGGACTTGATCTCAAGGCGATCCTCGTCACCCATCACCACGCCGATCACGTGGGGGGCGTGGAGGAACTGCAGCAGCGTCTTGGGCTGCCCTGCTTCGCGCCTGAAGATCCGCGCATCCCGGGTGTGCTGACTCACGTGCACGAGGGTCAGACCCTGCAGATCGCAGGCTGGCCCGCGCCCATCGCAGTCATGGCAACGCCTGGCCACACGCGCTCGCATCACAGCTACCTCTGTGCGGGTCATTTGTTCTGTGGTGACACATTGTTCAGCTTGGGCTGCGGTCGACTGTTCGAAGGAAGCCCGGCGCAGATGCACGCAACCCTGCAGCGTCTGGCCGCCCTGCCAGAAGAGACCCTGGTCTGCTGCACGCATGAGTACAGCGCGGCGAACGCCCGCTTCGCCTGCACGGTCGATCCCGACAATTCCAAGCTACGCGAACGCGCGAGACATATCCGCGAGGCGCGCGCGAGCAAGCACCCGAGTCTGCCGGTTCACTTGGTCTCGGAGCTGGACTGCAACCCCTTCCTGCGCGTCGAGCGCCACGAAATCCGCGCCGCGGCAGAAGCCTGGGCTGGCGAGCGTCTGGACACGCCTGAGGCCGTGTTCGGCGCACTGCGTGCCTGGAAGGACGGCTTTCGAGCATGAGTGGAAGCCGCGCGCGCTGGCGCAGACAGCACAAGCCCCACGCACACAGACCGCGGAACGCGCTCGTCCGGCTCGGCGTTGGCATCTGTCTGGCCCTGTTGCTCGGTGCCTGTCAGGCGCCGCTGCGGCCGAGCCCTGCCCCGCAGGCGGACGTTTCGGAAACGCCTGTCAGCGTCGCGCCGACCGCAGTACCCGACGCCCCAGCGACGAAGAAGCCCGAACCCGCCACGGAGGCGCCCCCAGCAGAGCCTTTGAATCTGTATGCGCGTCTGCGCGCGCAGCTGGGCGACAGCCACTGCGACAGCTCTCCGCAGCAGGCGCAGTGGATCCGTCTATACGCCCCTCAGCCTGAGCGCTTTGGCAGCCGCATCGCGCCAATGCTGCCGCTGTTCGACTACGTGCTCGGCGAGATCGAAGCGGCAGGGCTGCCTGGCGAGTTCGCGCTGATCCCGATCATCGAGAGCACCTACCGGCCACAAGCACGCTCTCCTCAGGGACCTCTGGGAATGTGGCAGTTCACCGCTGACACGGCGCGCCACTTCGGACTGCAGGTTGGCCCTGAGCGCGACGAGCGCCTGTCCGTGGTGGACGCGACCGAGGCCGCGCTGAACTTTCTCGGCGAGCTGCACGCACAACATCAGGACTGGGCACTGGCTGCGGCCGGCTACAACGCCGGCGCCTGGCGGTTGAGCCGTTTATTGCAGCGGCTACAACAACCGCTGGAGCCGGGTGAGATTCCCGAGGGAATGCCGCGGACGACCCATGAGTACATCGCGAAACTCAAGGCCTGGGCCTGCATGCTCACCCAACCGGAACGTTTCGGCATCGAACTTCCGGACCCCGAGGCCTTTCAGGCGCTGACCCGGGTGTCGGCGCCGCCGCGGCTTCAGCGGCTTGATCTCTTGAGCGAAGCTTCGGGCCTGAAGCCTGAAATCCTGCGCAGCCTGAACCCGCTACTTCGCCCGAGCACTCCGGCGCGGGGCGACAGCGAACTGCTGCTACCTGAAGACGCTGCGGCCGAGCTGCTCGGATTCCTGGAGCGCGTGCAGCGTGGGGACATTCCCCTGCCCGAGCCAAGGCTGCACACAATTGCTGCCGGTGACACCCTGTCTGCGATCGCGCGACGCCACGGGCTGCGCGTCCATGAAATTCAGCAGTGGAACAAACTGTCTCCCAATGCAGTGCTGCGCATCGGCCAGACGCTGCGCCTGGAGCCACCCGCGCAAGCGCGCTAGTGTAGCGTTGCATTCTGTTTGGAACTTAAGCGGCAGTTTGCTCGGATCA
>CAZPHV010000013.1:61685-93299 GCA_964586455.1 uncultured Aquimonas sp. | reverse complement strand
TGCCTTGCCGTGACGCAGAAAAACTGGGGAGACCTCAGGCCAGGGCCCACCCTATCAGGGCCAGCGCGCAGCGCCGAGGAATGCGGTTTCGGCGCGAGGGCATAGGGTGGGCCCTGGCCCACCGCAGGCTCAACCGCGCCCGCTCCATCAACGTGCACGAACGGATGCGAGTGTCATCGCGGACGCGATGGCGGAACGTCATCGCGCGCAAAGACAGCGATGTCCGGTGCGAGTGTCGGGCCCATGGTGGGCCAGGGCCCACCCTATGGACGCAGGGCCTCCAGCAGCTTCTGGCCGGCGCGGCCATCGGCGTCCCAACCCAGCCGCGACTGTTCTGCCTTGATCGCTTCGCGCGAGCGCGCGCCGAGGCGGCCGTCGACTTCGCCGATGTCGTGGCCACGTGCGAGCAGCAGGGTCTGCAGCTCGCGACGTTGCGCACGGGACAGGCCGGCGTCGTCCGTGGGCCAGGCCCGCGCGAACCCTTCGCCACCAGCGATGCGATCGGCCAGATGCGCGATCGCCAGCGCGTAGCTCTCGGCGGCGTTGTAGCTGTACAGCGCCTCGAAGTTGCGGAACACCAGGAAGGCCGGCCCATCGACGCCAGCGGGCAGCAGCAGGCCGGCGCTGCGCTCCGCTGGCGTGGCGGCATCAGCGAGGGCGGCACCGTCCACACGACGCAGGCCGCGCGCCTGCCAGCTCGATACCGGTGCGGTCGTCTTGCGGCCGCCGCCGGGCTTGAAGCCCGCGGGCAGCTGCACTTCGATGCCCCAGGCCTGGCCGCTGCGCCAGCCGGAGCGCTTCAGATAGTTCGCGGTGGACGCGAGCGCATCGTCAATGCTGTCGACCAGATCGCGGCGACCGTCGCCGTCGAAGTCCACGGCGATGCGCGTGTAGGTCGAGGGCATGAATTGAGTCTGGCCGAAGGCGCCGGCCCAGGAGCCGGTCAGCGGGCGTTCGGCGCTCGGCTGCAGGTCGCCGGCATCGATCAGCTTGAGCAGGTGGATCAGCTCGCTGCGGAAGAAGGGCTGACGGCGGCCGGCGCAGGACAGGGCCAGCAGCGAGCTGCGCAGCTCACGGCTGCCGGCGGAACGCCCGTAGTCGCTTTCCACGCCCCAGACAGCCAGCACATAGACCGGCTCGACGCCGTACTCGGCCTGGATGCGGCTCAGCAGCTCAGCGTGCTCCTGCAGCAGCCTGCGGCCGTCCTCGACGCGCTCCTCATCCACCAGAGCGGCGAGGTAGTCCCAGATCGGGGTGATGAACTCGGGCTGCGAATCCAGCAGGGGCAACACGGTGGCATCCGGCTCGACGCCCACCAGCAGCGCATCGAAGCGCGCGGCGGGCAGACCGGCCGCGGCAGCGCGCGTGCGCAACTCGGGCAGGCAGCTACCGAGTTCAACGCTCGGCGAGGCCGCGGCTTCGCTGGCGCGGGCGAAGGGGCTTGTGCCGGCAAGCACAAGCGCGGCGGCCAGGCTTCTGGTGAGGATTGGAGTGGGCATGCGCGCAAGCCTGCCAAGCGGCGCATGAATCGCGTGGCAACCCGCGGACAGACGCGAGCAGAGGTGGACCCTCAATGCGCTGCTTCGCAATCCATCGCAGGTATTGGCGGCGCCTGCAGACACGAAAAGGTGCGTGTTGCGTCCACACGCTGCTCGAAATCACGCAGTCAACCTGCGCAGCGTGCGAAGGACCTCACCGCTTTCGTGACAGACCAGTCGCATGTGGCCGCTCTCTGCAGCGCGTGCCGACTCTTACCAGGGAATCGTGCTGCCGTCATAGGCCCTGAAGCTGCCGCTGTCGGCCGCGGTGCTGGCGGCGATCACCTGCAGCAGCTGTGTCGCCGACTGTTCTGGCGTGAACAGTTTTCCGCTCGGCACGCGCGCCTTGAAGGGCGCCGACAGTGGAGTGTCGACGGTGCCCGGATGCAGCTGCAGCACCGCAAGCTTTGGATGGCTGCGCTTCAACTCCACCGCCAGCGTACGCATCAGCTGATTCTGCGCGGCCTTGGCGGCGCGGTAGCTGTACCAGCCGCCCAAGCTGTTGTCGGTTAGTGACCCGACCCGCGCCGAAAGGCTGGCGATCACGCCGGGCGTCCTGGGTTCGAACAGCGGCAGCAGGGCCTGGGCCAGCAAGATCGGCGCAAACGCGTTCAGCGCGAAGCTGCGTTCCAGCGCGTCGGGCCGCAGCTGGGTCAGCGACTTCTCGGGCGACAGGCCATCCGCATGCAGCAGGCCGGCAGCGTTGAACAGCAGCTGCAGCGAGCCGGCCTCGGCGCGCGCCTGATCGCTCAGCCGCGCGCGATCGGCATCGAGGCTGACGTCGGCGTTGACGCACACCAGCCGCCCCGGGTAGGCCTGTGCGAGCGCGCGCAGCGCGGCACTGTCGACCGCCTGTCGCGCCACCGCCAGAACGCGATCGACCTCGGCGCGCGCGAGCAGCTCGCTCACGACAGCAAGGCCAATGCCGCTGCTGGCCCCGGTCACCAACGCACGAAGGGGGGATTCGAGGCCCTGGATGAGGGACATGCGGCGCACTCTGGGGCTTGGAAGACGCGGCAGTGTCCAAGGCCGCGCTTGAAGACGACGCGAGGACTGCGCCGGCTCGCACGTTATCGGCCCAGGCGCTCGGGTCAACGGGCTGGTAGATGCGCTGCGCTTATCTACCCTACGAGTTCGGGTGACGCCCTGCAGCGAACGCAGCGGCAAACCGTTGTCCGCGTAGGGTACATAAGCGCAGCGCATGTACCAGAGCTTCTCCACTGCGGCCTACGAAGCGAGGCCACGCGACATGGGAGTGACTGAGGCGGTCGGCTGGTAGATGCGCTGCGCTTATCTACCCTACGAATTCGGGTGACGCCGCGCGGCGATCGTAGCGGCAAACCGTTGTCGGCGTAGGGTACATAAGCGCAGCGCAGGTACCAGAGCTTCTCCACTGCAGCCTACGAAGCCCTACAGCACATTGCCCACGCCCTGCAGGCAACACGGTGATCGCGAATGCGCTGGATCTCGGGGAAGCGCTTTCAGCCCATCGCCGCAGCGCGGCGCGCGTCCAGCAGCGGCGCCAGCGGCTGTGGCCGCGCGAACAGATAGCCCTGACCGCGCCGGCAGCCGAGCTGGGCGAGGCGCGCGCACTGCGATTCGGTCTCGATGCCTTCGGCCACGACTTCAAGGTCCAGTGAATGCGCCATCGCAAGAATCGCGGAAACAATGGCCTCGCCGCTGCCGCCACCGTCCTGTACCAGTGGGGTCACGAAGCTGCGATCGATCTTCAGCATCTGCAGCGGGAACTGATGCAGATAGCTCAGTGACGAGTAGCCGGTGCCAAAATCATCGAGTGCGGTCTGCACGCCGCGCGCGTGCAGTCGTTCCAGCGCATTGCGAACGCGCTCGGGGTTGCGCAGCAGGGTGCCTTCGGTGAGCTCGATATGTACGCGCCCCGGGCTCAGGCCCTGGGCCTCGATCATCGCGACCAGTCGATCCGCGAAGTCCTCACTGCCGAAGTGGCGCGGCGACACGTTGAGATTGATGAAGCCGGCGTCCAGGCCCAGCTTGACCAGGCCTTGGCAAGCGCGCTCGAACACCTGCCAGTCGATCGCCTCGATCATGCCGCTGTCTTCGGCCACGTGCAGGAACTCGGCCGGGGCCAGCAGGCCGCGACGCGGGTGCCGCCAACGCATCAAGGCTTCGTAGCCGACGGTGGCGCGGGTGTCGAGGTCGACGATCGCCTGGAAGTAGGGTTCGAACTCGCAGCGCCCGAGGGCCTGGCGCAAGTCGAGCTCCAAAGCGAGCTGTGCCTTGGAGGCCAGTTCCAGGCCTTCCTCGAAGTATTGGAAACGGTTGCGTCCGGCGGCCTTGGCCCGGTACATCGCCGTGTCTGCCGTGCGCAGCAGGTCTTCGCCGCTGGACGTATCTGCCCCACCCAGGGTGATGCCAATGCTGACCGAGGGCTGCACGCTGCTTTCGGGCAGGGCGATCGGCGCGGCCATCGATTCGATGATGCGCTGGGCGACCAGGGTCGGCGTGTCGGGATCGTCGTAGTCCTCAAGCAGGATCGCGAACTCGTCACCGCTGAGCCGTGCGACCACATCGTTCTCGCGCACGCAGCTGAGGAAGCGCTGGGCGACTTCGATCAGCACCGCGTCGCCCGCCGAATGACCAAGGCTGTCGTTGATGACCTTGAAGCGGTCGACATCGAGGTACAGCAGCGCGAAGCCCTGGCCGGGATGCCGGCGCACGCGACCGAGCACGCGCTGCAGACGATCACGCAGGTAGCCGCGGTTCGGCAGGCCGGTCAGGGCGTCATGCAGCACCTGGTGTTCGAGTTGGGCCTGGATGGCCTCGCGGGCCTGGATCTGTTCGCGCAACTCGCGGGTGCGTTGCTCCACGCGCTGCTCCAGCAGCTGATGCGAAGCGCGCAGGTCGGCCGCGGCGCGCCGGCGCTCCAGGCTGGAGGCGATGTGGTAGGACACGAAGGCGAGCAGGCTCTGGTCATTGCTGCCGTAGGTCACTTCCGGGTGGTAGCTCTGCACCACCACCGCGCCGATCACCCCACTGGCGCCAATCAGCGGCACGCCGAGCCAGGACAGCGCCGCAGTGCCCAGGACCTCGCATTGGCCGGCCGCGGCAAGCGCGTAGATGCCGTCGTGGTCGGTCAGTACCGGCTCACCCGTGCGGATCAGGTATTCGGTGATGCCGTTGCCCTTCGGCCTGGACGTCGGGGTGCCCGGCTTTTCGTCCGCGAAGTAGGGAAAGTTGAGGGTGTCGCCGTCTTCCGAGACCAACGCGATGTAGAAGTTCCGGGCCGGAATCAGGCTGCCAACGATGGCGTGCATCACCGCGCAGAACTCGGCGATGCCGATGTCCTTGCCGGCCAGCTCGGCGATCCGGTACAGCGCCGCCTGCAGGCGTTCACCGCGCTCCCGCTCCTGCACCTCGGTGGTCAGCACGGCATTGGCCTGGGCCAGCTCCTGGGTACGCGCTGCGACCAGGGCTTCAAGCTCGGCGCGCGAGCGTCGTCGTTCCAGCGCGGTCAGAATGTGACTGCCGACGTAGCTCAGCAGAGCCTGATCAGCGGCGGTGAATTGCACCGCCTCGTTGTAGGTCTGCACGGCAATCACACCGCGCACTTCGGTACCGGCCAGCATCGGCACGCCCAGCCAGTGGCGCGCATCCGCACCCTGTCGACGCAGTGGTGCGCGACTGCTCACCTGGGCTTCGATCTCATCCAGATCGCCGCGCAGAGGTTGACCGCCGGTGAGTACGTGCCAGGTCAGGCCATGGCGCATGTCTTCGAGCGGACGCGGCTTGTCGAGTTCCAGCGCAAGCCGGCTGTCGTGAGCATCGGCGAAGTAGATGAACTCCACCATTCCGGTGTGCGCGTCGTGCAGCGCGATGTAGAAGTTCTCGGCATACATCAGACCTCCGACGATGCCATGCAGCCCGTGCAGCATGGCCGCGCGGTCCTGCTCCTCGGCGGCCATTTCAGTGATGGCGAACAGTGCGCGCTGCACGCGCTCGGTGTGCTCGAGCTGGCGCAGGCTGTCGTTCAACAGTGCGATCTCGACCAGCTCCTGCAGCCGTGCAGACAGCAGCGGGCGCAGGGTGTCGGCCGGCCAGTTATTCAGGCTGAGCACTTGCCCCGCCGCTGCCAGGAGCACGACCGCTCCGCCGCCGGAGTGGGCCGCCAACAGGGTGGCCTGACGGCGTCGGTCGTGGCTGTACTCGATGCCATCCGCCGCGGTCAGCGCGGACTCGGCCAAGGCGAGCTCAAGCCCTTCAGCGCCTGCGGGCACCGCATGAATCGACTCTGGCCAGCGCAGGGCGTACAGCAGTCGCGGCGGCGCAGCTCCCGGTGCTGGGGGCAGCAGGTCCAGCAGGCAGCGTGCGAAGGCCTCCAGGCTTGGCGCGGACAGCAGGCGCGCCAGAGCGTCCGCCGCATCAGCGGCGGGTGCTTTGACCAAGACGGCTTTCGAGCTGGGGGAAGGAGACATGCACAGGGCCGGACTGCCCAAGGGACGGGCCCGGTCACTCTTGCAAGATCGGAGCCAGCGCCTGAAAAGCGCAGCCCCCGCGAGGGCGTCCCCGCCTCTCCTCAGCGCGCGCCTTTGCCGAACAGCACGACCTCAAAAGTCTGCAGCAGCACCAGCAGGTCGAACATCAGGCTGTGGTTCTTCACGTAGTACAGGTCGTACTTGAGTTTTTCCTCGGCGTCCTTGACCGACGCGCCGTAGGCATAGCGCAGCTGCGCCCAGCCGGTGATGCCGGGTTTCACCGTATGGCGCAGCGCGTAGTACGGAATCTCGGCGGCGAGCTGTTCGACAAAGGTCGGGCGCTCGGGGCGCGGGCCGACGAAGCTCATCTCGCCGCGCAGCACGTTGATGACCTGGGGCAGCTCGTCGATGCGCAGCTTGCGGATGACGCGCCCGACCCGGGTAATGCGGTCGTCATCGGTCTGCGCCCAGCGCGCGACGCCGTCTTTTTCAGCGTCTTCGCGCATGCTGCGGAACTTCAGCACGGGGAACACCTTACCGCCCTGGCCGACGCGCTCCTGCCGATAAATGATGCTGCCGCGGAAACCGCTCTCGGCCCAGATCAGGAAGGCCGTCGCCAGCATCAGCGGCGCGGCCAGCAGCAGAAGCAGGCTGGACGCCGCCACGTCGAAGGCGCGCTTGCTGGCGACGCGAACGCTGCCGGCATCGAAGCCGCGCGAGAACACCAGCCAGGACGGATTCAGCACGTTCATCTTGATCTTGCCGCTCTCGTGTTCAAAGAACGTGCCGACCTCGGTGACGATGATGCCGCGCAGTCGGGCCTGGATCAGCTCGTCCATCGGCAGGATGCCGCGACGCTCGTCAACCGCGATCACGATCTCGTCGATGTCGTGTTCGCGCAGCAGGGCCAGCAGCCCTGATTCGGGGTTGAAACGCAGTTCGTGCGGAATGGCGTCGGCGTCACCGGGCATGGGCAGATAACCCAGCACCTGAAAAGTGCGCTGGTCCGACAGCCGGCGCAGGCGGTTGGCGATCAGCGCGGCTTTTTCGCCGACCCCCAGCACCAGCACGCGCCTTCGCAGCGCCTCCACGCCGACCGACTTCAGCGCGAAATAGCGGCTCAGCATGATCGCAATCAAACCGAGCAGCATCGCGATGAGCATCACGCCGCGCCCGATCGGGCTGACCGGAAGTGCATATTGCAGCGCGATCAGAAACAGACCACCCGCCACAAAGGCCACTGCCGCGCGAACGATATGTCCACTCAAGCCCTCGCGGCTCTGCGAGATGTACATGCCCAGTGCGGTCATCGCCAACACATGGACGCCGGCGAACAGCAGCGCACGCGGCAGAATGTCGCCGAATGCGCGCGCCAGCAGCCCGGAATCACCCATGAAGCGCAGACCGGCCGCGGCGTAGAACACCAGCACCAGCAGGGAGAACTCGACGAGGGCGAGAATCAGCACCCAGCGGCGGGCGGGATGGAAGGCATCGGAGATCGAACGCATGGGGTCTCGGGTTCGCGTGAGCCGGCTGTCTGGCCGGGTGTGAAGGCTGCTAGACTGTGACGGACATCACATTGGATGGCAAGACCATGACGTTTGTGCGTTCGGCCGATGAGGCTTCCCTGCAACTGGCGGTGATCGGCCTGGGCTATGTCGGCCTGCCGCTGGCGGTGGAGTTCGGCCGCCAGCTGGACACCTTGGGTTTCGACATCAACCCCGCCCGCATCGACGAGCTGCGCGCCGGCCGCGACCACACGCTTGAGGTGACCCGCGAGGAGCTGGCTCAAGCCGCGCATTTGGGATTTTCGGTCGAGCCGGGCGATCTGCGCGCCTGCAACGTGTTCGTGGTCACCGTGCCGACCCCGATCGACGAGGCCAAGCGGCCGGACTTCGGTCCGCTGATCGGCGCCAGCCAGACCGTCGGCCGTGCACTGAAGACCGGCGACGTGGTGATCTTCGAATCGACCGTCTACCCCGGCGCGACCGAGGAAGTCTGTGTTCCGGTGATGGAGCAGCTCTCGGGCCTGAAGTACAACGTCGACTTCTTCTGCGGCTACAGCCCCGAGCGCATCAATCCGGGCGACCGTGCGCACCGCCTGCCGGACATCGTCAAGGTGACCTCGGGCTCGACGCCTGAAGTCGCCGAGTTCGTCGATGCGCTGTACCGCCGGATCATCCGCGCCGGCACCCACAAGGCCAGCAGCATCCGCGTCGCCGAGGCCGCCAAGGTCATCGAGAACACCCAGCGCGATCTGAACATCGCGCTGATCAACGAGCTCGCGCAGATCTTCCATCGGCTCGGCATCGACACCCAGGAAGTGCTGGCTGCGGCCGGCACCAAGTGGAATTTCCTGCCGTTCCGGCCGGGCCTGGTCGGCGGCCACTGCATCGGCGTCGACCCCTACTACCTGACCCACAAGGCGCAGCAGATCGGCCACCACCCCGACGTGATCCTGGCCGGACGCCGGATCAACGACGGCATGGGCGC
This sequence comes from uncultured Aquimonas sp., assembly GCA_964586455.1. Lineage (GTDB taxonomy): Bacteria > Pseudomonadota > Gammaproteobacteria > Xanthomonadales > Xanthomonadaceae > Aquimonas. The sequence goes on along the minus strand of CAZPHV010000013.1, from coordinate 84,817 downwards.
CTACGTCGCACAGCGGGTGGTGCGGCTGATGACCCGCCAGCGCCTGCCTCTGGTCGACGCGCGCGTGCTGGTGCTGGGCCTGGCCTTCAAGGAAAACTGCCCGGACCTGCGCAACACGCGGGTGATCGACGTGATCGACGCGCTCGCCGACTACGGGCTGAAAGTCGACGTGCACGACCCCTGGGTCGACGGCGCCGAAGCGCGCCACGAGTACGGCCTCGACCTGATCGACACGCCCACGCCCGGCCTCTACGACGCGATCGTGCTGGCCGTCGGCCACCGCGAATTCGCCGCCCAGGGCGCCGCCGGCATCCGCGCCTACGGCAAACCTGGCTCGGTGCTGTTCGACGTGAAGAGCCTGCTGCCGCGCGAAGCGGTGGATGAGAGGCTTTAAGGCCGGGATTCGGGATTCGGGATTGGCCCGACGGTCGGAAGGGTGGTGCGGGACTTGAGACTGTGGCTTGGCTGACCGCAATCGAAGTAGGCCTGGCAAGCTGCCATCACGCTTGACCCTTCATCAGACGGAAAGCGAAGCCCATGCGCCGGCGTTCGCCGGCCCCAAGCGCCCTTCGGGCGAATCCCGAATCCCCAATCCCCAATCCCGGCTCTTACTGTGACCTGAAACACACTTTCACCTCGGCCACTGCTATCCTGCGGCGCTGCGGCATGGGCTGTTCCGTGACCGCCTTCCAGCGAGTTTTCCGCCCATGCGAGTCCTGGTCACCGGCGCTGCCGGCTTCATCGGTTCCACCCTCAGCCACCGCCTGCTGGATCGCGGCGACGAGGTGCTGGGCTATGACAATCTCAACGACTACTACGACGTTCGCTTGAAGGAAGCCCGACTGGCGCGGCTCACACCGCGCGCCGGCTTCTCCTTCCTGAAGGCCTCGCTGGAAGACCGTTCCGCGATGGAACAGGCCTTCGCAGAGTTCCGCCCCGACCGGGTGGTGAACCTGGCGGCCCAGGCCGGCGTGCGCTACTCGCTGGAGAACCCGCGGGCCTACATCGACGCCAACATCGTCGGCTTCATCAACATTCTCGAATGCTGCCGCCACGGCGGCATCGAACATCTGGTCTACGCGAGCTCGAGCTCGGTCTACGGCGCCAACCGCAAGCTGCCGTTCGCGGTCGAGGACAGCGTCGACCATCCGGTCAGCCTGTACGCGGCGACCAAGAAATCCAACGAGCTGATGGCGCATACCTACAGCCACCTGTTCGGCCTGCCGACCACCGGCCTGCGCTTCTTCACCGTCTACGGGCCCTGGGGCCGGCCGGACATGGCCCTGTTCCTGTTCACCCGCAAGATCCTCGCCGGCGAACCGATCGACGTTTTCAACTTCGGCCAGCACACCCGCGACTTCACCTACGTCGACGACATCGTCGAGGGCGTGATCCGCACGCTGGACCGCGTGCCCGGGCCGGACCCGACCTTCGATCCGCTGCTGCCCTCGCCGGCCAGCTCCAGCGCGCCTTACCGCGTCTACAACATCGGCAACCACCGGCCGGTGCAGCTGTCGCGCTACATCGAGCTGATCGAGCAGGCGCTGGGCCGCACCGCCGAAAAGCGCCTGCTGCCGCTGCAGCCCGGCGACGTGCCCGACACCGAGGCCGACGTCGACGCGCTGATGCGCGACACCGGCTACTCGCCGGAGACCCCGGTCGAGGTTGGCATCCAGCGCTTCGTCGACTGGTATCGCGGCTTTTACGGAGTCTGAGCACGCAGCGTCGGGGGACCTGCCCATGGCCATCGCCACATCCGAGCCCACGCCCCTGCGCCACTGGTTGCCGCGTGCAGCCGAACGCTGGCCGCATGCGCCGGCCCTGACCAGCGCCAATACGCGCCTCGACTACGCGCAGCTGTGGCAGGCCGTGCAGACGCGGGCCGAGGCCCTGCGCGCAGCCGGGCTCGCGCACGGTGAGCGCATCGCGCTGGCGGCTGAACGCCGCGCCGACACCCTGATCGACCTGCTGGCCGCGATCGAGCTGGGTCTGTGTTACGTGCCGCTCGATCCCGCCTATCCCGACGCGCGACTCGCGGCGATGCTGGAGGACGCCGCACCGCGCGCGGTGCTTGGCCGCGAGTCCGACCTGCAGGCGCTGGAAGCCCGGCTGGGGCCGCTGCCGCGCCTCGATGCGATGCAGGCGCACACCCGGCCGCATGCCGGCCAAGCCGAGCTCGCCTATGTCTTGTTCACTTCCGGATCCACCGGCCGGCCCAAGGGCGTGGCCATGGGCCCGCGACCCCTGGCGCATCTGATCGACTGGCATGCCGTGCATCCGCGCCTCGGCCAGTCGGCGGTCACCGCGCTGTTCGCGCCGCTGTCCTTCGACGTGCACTTCCAGGAGATCCTCTCGACCATTGCCACCGGCGGCTGCCTGGTGCTGCTGTCGGAAGCCGAGCGACGCGACCCCGAGGCCCTGCGCGCAGCGCTCATGCGTGAGCGCGTGCAGCGCCTGTTCCTGCCCTATGTCGCCCTGCAGATGCTGGCCGAGGCCTGCGTCGAAGCCGCGCCGCCGCCGCTGCGCGATGTGGTCAGCGCCGGTGAACAGCTGCAGGTGACGGACAGCATCCGCCGCCTGTTCGCGCGCCTGCCCGGCAGCGCCCTGCACAACCACTACGGGCCGACCGAGTCGCACGTGGTCACCGCCTTTGAGCTGGAAGGCGATCCGACGACCTGGCCAGCGATCCCGCCGATCGGCCACGCCCTGCCGCATGTGCGCATCGCGCTGGGGCCGCTCGAAGACGTGCAGGATCCGAACGAAGGCGAACTGCTGCTCGGCGGCGAGACGCTGGCCTGCGGCTATCTCGGCCGCGCGGAGCTGAGCGCCGAGCGATTCGTGGAGACCGCGAACGGCACGCAGTACCGCACCGGCGACCGCGTGCGGCGCGATGCCGAGGGCGTGCTGCACTACCTCGGCCGTGCCGATGCCCAGCTCAAGATCGACGGCTACCGCATCGAACCCGGCGAGATCGAACTGGCCCTGCTCGGCCAGTGCGCGCTGCGCGATGCCGCGGTCGGCGCCTGCGAGCTGCCCGGGCTGGGCCGGCAGCTGGTCGCCTGGGTGGTGGCGCGCGAGGCCGGCGACGAGAACGCCTTGATCGAAGCCCTGCGCGCGCATCTGCGCGAGCGCCTGCCGGCCTACATGCAGCCACAGCGCTATGTCGTGCTGCCGCGGCTGCCGACCACGCCCAGCGGCAAGATCGATCGCCGCGGCCTGCCGGTACCGCAGGTCGACGCGAGCATCGACCGCTCGCAGCCGCCGCGGGCGCGCCTGCTCGCGCTGTGGCGCGAGGCGCTGGGGCGCAGCGAACTGACTGAACACGACTCGGTCTTCGCCGCCGGCGCGCGCTCGCTGAGCGTGCTGCGGGTCGTCGCGCAGGCGCGCGCGCAGGGCATCGAGGGCCTGAGCGTGGCCCTGGTCTACGACCGGCCCAGCGTGGCCTCGCAGATCGAGGCGCTGGAGCAGGGTACGCAGGCCGCCACAAGAACACGGCGCCACGCGGCCGATGCGCAGGCACCGATCGCGATCGTCGGCTGGGCCCTGCGTGCGCCGGGCAGCCGCGATGTCGAAGCGTTCTGGCAGAACCTGCTGGACGGCGTCGAAGGCCTGCGCCGCTTCAGTCGCGACGAGCTCGACCCCTCGCTGCCGCGCGCGCTGATCGAACGACCCAACTTCGTCGCCGCGCGCGGCGTGCTGGAGGATGCCGACCGCTTCGACGCCGGCTTTTTCGGGCTGTCGAAAAGCGAGGCCACCCTGCTCGATCCGCAGCAGCGCCTGCTGCTGGAGCTCGCTCAGACCGCACTGGAAGACGCCGCGCTCGATCCGCAGGCCCTGGCCGCCCGCGGCGAACGCGTCGGCGTCTACGCCGGCACCGGCAACAACAGCTATGCACCGGCCCTGCGCGCCGCCGAGCCCGAGCGCATCGCCGCCAGCGGCGAGTTCGCGCTGATGCTGGCCAGCGAGAAGGACTACGCCGCCACCCGCATCGCCCATCGGCTCGACCTGCGCGGGCCGGCGGTCAGCGTGCACACCGCCTGCTCGACCGGCCTGGTCGCGGTGGCCGAAGCCGTGCAGGCCCTGCGCGCGGGGCGCTGCGAAGTGGCGATCGCCGGCGGCGCCTCGGTGCTGGTACCGCAGCAGGCCGGCTATCTGCACGTCGAAGGCGGCATGGAATCCGCCGACGGCCGCTGCCGGCCCTTCGATGCTGAAGCTTCCGGCACCGTCTTCAGCAGCGCCGGCGCGCTGGTGGTGCTGAAACCCCTGCAGCAGGCGCTGGACGACGGCGATACCGTGCATGCGCTGATCCGCGGCGTCGGGTTGAACAACGACGGCGCCGGCAAGGCCAGCTTCACCGCGCCCAGCGTGCAGGGTCAGGCCGAGTGCATTCGGCTGGCGCTGGACGATGCCGGGCTGCCGGCCAGCGCGATCGGCTATGTCGAGGCCCACGGCACCGGCACCGCGCTGGGCGATCCGATCGAAGTCGAAGCCCTACGCCGCGCCTATGCCGAAGATGCCGTGCCCACCGCTTCAGTCGTGCTCGGATCGCTGAAGTCCAACCTCGGCCACACCATCGCCGCCGCCGGCGTGCTCGGGCTGATCAAGGCCGCGCTCTGTCTTGCGCGCGAACGCATCCCCGGCACCCTGCACTACCGCGCGCCGAACCCGCAGATCGATTTCGCCGCCACGCCGTTCCGCGTCAGCGCGGAAACCCAGCCTTGGCCGCGCGGCGTAGAGCCGCGGGCGGCGGCGGTCAGCAGCTTCGGCGTCGGCGGCACCAATGCGCATGTGGTCCTGGCGGAAGCGCCTCAGCGCGCACCGCGGTTCGCATCGGACGAGACGCCCAGCCTGCGCCTGTTCCCGCTGTCCGCACGCAGCGCGGAGGCGCTCGCCGCGCGTGCCACCGATCTCGCCGATGCGCTGGAGCACGAAGCCCTGCCGCTGGACGCCGTGCTGGCGACGCTGGTGCGCGGCCGCAGCGCGCTGCCGCTGCGGCGCGCGGTCGCCGCGCGCGATCGCGTCGAACTCATCGCCGGCCTGCGTCGCGAGGCCAAGCCGGAGGCGGCCGAGCCGGCGCCGCGCCTGGTCTTCCTGTTCCCCGGCCAGGGCTCGCAGCATCCGGGCATGGCGGCCGCCCTGCATGCGGAAGTGCCCGCCTTCGCCGAAGCGCTGGACTCAGCGCTGGCCGCCGCACAGCCGCTGCTCGACATCGACCTGCGCGCCCTGCTGCTGGAGGCCGACGACAGCCTCGCCAGCGCGCTGCTGGCCGAGACCCGCTACGCGCAGCCGGCGCTGTACTGCATGGAGGTCGCGCTGGCGCAGTGGCTGGCGAGCCTGGGCCTCAAGCCCGCCGCGCTGATCGGCCACAGCCTCGGCGAGTACTCCGCAGCCGCCATGGCCGGCGTGCTGTCGATCGAGGACGGCGCGCGTGCGGTCTGCGCACGCGCAGCCGCGATGTGGGCGCAGCCGCGCGGCGGCATGCTGGCGGTGCGCGCCGGTGCCGAGGCCCTGGCCGCGCATCTGCTCGACGGCATCGAGATCGTCGGCTACAACGCGCCGCAGCTCTGCGTGCTGGCGGGCCCCGCGACGGCCATCGATGCGCTCGAAGGCGAGCTGGGTGAGGCCGGCCTGCAGGCGACGCGACTGCGGGTCTCGCACGCCTTCCACAGCGCGGCCATGGACGGCGCAGTGTCGGCCGTGCACCAGGCGCTCTCGGAGATTGCGCTGAGTCCGCCGCAGCTGCCGGTGTACTCCTGCGTCAGCGGCGCGCCGCTGCGCGCTGACGAGGCCACCGACCCCGCCTACTGGGCGCGCCAGGTACGCGCGCCGGTGCGCTTCTCGGATGCGCTCACGCGCGAGCTGGCCCAGCCCGGCACGGTGCTGATCGAGCTCGGGCCTGGCCAAGCGCTGACTGCGCTCGCCCGCCAGCACCGCGATGCCCAGGGCCGCGCGCCGCGGGTGCTGCCCCTGCTGCCGGCGCCGAACTCCGCTGCCGATGCGGCCCTGCATGCGGTCGAAGCGATCGGTCGGCTGTGGTGCACGGGTCTCGCGCTCGACTGGCCGCTGCCGCGCGATGCGCGGCGCGCCCATCTGCCGACCTACCGCTTCGCCGATACCCGCTTCTGGTTCCGCGGGCGCCAGCCCGCCAGCGCCGAGCCGTCCATTGATTCAGCCGCTGAACCGCTGGCCGCGCCGAGTCGCGCCACCGAGGACCCGCCCATGGCCGACCGTCGCCCCACCCTCGCCCTGGAACTGCGCCGCCTGCTCGCCGATGTGGCCGGGCTCGCACCCGAGGACCTGTCACCGTCCGAGAGCCTGGTCGAGCAGGGACTGGATTCGCTGAGCCTGACCCAGGCCACGCTGGAGCTGGAGCGCGTGTTCGGCCTCAAGCTGCGCTTCCGCCGGCTGATGGAGGATCTCGACACGGTCGAGCGCCTGGTCGAGTTCCTGCACGCCGAGCTACCGCCGGAGCGTTTTGCGGCGACGCCTGCGGCGCCAAGCCCTGGCCTGCCCGCACAGCCCACCGATGCCGGCGTGCTCGGCCTGATCCAGCAGCAGATGGCGCTGATGCAGCAGCAGCTGGCACTGCTCACTGGCGGCGCGCTGCCGGCCGATTCGGCCATGTCTGCGCAGAACGCATCGACGCCAGCCGCGCTGCCGGCTGCCGCTCGGCCCGGCGTGTCCGCCGCGACCTCAAGCGGCACCGGCTCGGCGGGTGACGACAAGGCCGACCTGATCGCCAAGCCCTTCGGCGCCTCCGCGCGGATCACGGTCAAGCCGCAGCAGCAGATGAGCGCCGCCCAGCGCGCCTGGCTCGATGATTTCACCGCGCGCTACCTCGCCCGCAGCGGCAAATCGCGCGCCTTCAGCCAGCAGCACCGCGCGCGCATGGCCGACCCGCGCGTAGTCACCGGTTTCAACCCGCTGTGGAAGGATCTGGTCTATCCGATCGTGGCCGATCGTTCGGACGGTGCACGGGTCTGGGACCTCGACGGCAACGAGTACATCGATCTGCTGAGCTGCTTCGGCGCCAACCTGCTCGGCTATCAGCCGAAGGCTCTGGTCGCGGCCATGCGTGCGCAGCTCGATCGCGGGCTCGAAGTCGGCCCGCAGCACCCGCTGGCGGCGGAAGTCGCCGATCTGATCAGCGAATTCACCGGCCATGCCCGCGTCGGCTTCTGCAACACCGGCTCGGAAGCGGTGATGGGCGCCATGCGCATCGCCCGCACGGTGACCGGTCGCAAGACCATCGCCATCTTCACCAACAGCTATCACGGCATCTTCGACGAGGTGATCGTGCGCGGCACCCGCCAGCTGCGCTCGCTGGCGGCCGCGCCCGGCATCCTCGCGAACGCGGTCGAGAACGTGCTGGTGCTGGACTACGCCTCGGACGAGGCGCTGAAGATTCTGCGCGAGCGCGGCCACGAGCTGGCGGCGGTGATGATCGAGCCGATCCAGAACAAATACCCGACCCTGCAGCCGCGCGCCTTCGTGCAGGCCCTGCGCGAGATCTGCGACGGCTGCGGCGCGGCCCTGATCTTCGACGAAGTGGTCACCGGCTTCCGGCTGGCGCCGGGCGGCGCCCAGCAGTTCTACGGCGTGCGTGCCGACCTCTGCACCTACGGCAAGATCATCGGCGGCGGCCTGCCGTTCGCGGCGATCGCCGGCAGCGCCCACTGGCTGGACGCGCTCGACGGCGGCCACTGGCAGTACGGCGATGACAGCTACCCCGAGGCCGGCGTCACCTACTTCGCCGGCACCTTCGTGCGCCACCCGCTGGCGCTGGCTGCAGCCAAGGCCACGCTGCTGGAGCTGAAGCGCGGCGGCCAGGCCTTCTACGACGATCTGAATGCGCGCACCCAGGGCCTGATCGACCGGCTCAACGCCGCGTTCGTCGCCCGCAGCGCGCCGGTGAAAGCGGTGCACTGCGCCTCGCTGTGGCGGCTGCAGTGGGACGAGGACCAGAAGAACATCAGCCTGTTCTATTACCTCGCGCGCTTCCACGGCCTGCACCTGTACGAACAGTTCGGTCACTTCGTCACCGCGGCCATGGGCGCGGCCGAGCTGGACCGCATCGTCGAGGTCTTTGTCGGCGCGCTGGATGAGCTGATGGCGCTTGGTTTCATCAGCACACGCGAAGTTGCTCAGGCGACCACGCCCTCCGACTTGACTGCACCGATGCAGGCACGCAGCGGCCCGCTGGGGCCGGGCCAGACCGAACGCTGGCTGGCGACTGCGCTCAACCCGAACGGCGCGCGCGCCCTGGTCGAGTCCTACCGCCTGCGTCTGCAGGGCGGCGTCGACGCCGCCGCACTGGAACACGCGTTGCGACGGCTGCTGGAACGCCACGTCGGCTTTCGCCTGCGCATCGAAGCCGAGCGACCGCAGCAGCATGAAGTCGCCGCGCTGGGCCCTGATTTCGCCGTGCTCGACCTGCGCGCCGAGGCCGCGCCCGCGGCATCCGCCGACGCCTGCTTCGAGGCGCTGCGGCTGCGCGACTACGCACCCGGCGAACACGCGCTGATGGCGCTGCGACTGTGCCTGCTGCCCGAGCAGGCGGCGGAGGTGCAGCTGGCCGGCAGCCACCTCGTTTTCGACGGCTGGGCCAACGGCGTGTTCATGCGCGAGCTCGCACTGCTGCTGGCTGCGGAAACGCAGGGCGTAGCGGCGGCGCTGGCGGAACCCGAGTCACCGCTGGACTTTGCCAGCGCCACGCTGGCACGCATCGAAGGCAGCGAGGGCCAGCACGCGCTGGCGGCAGCGGTGGAGCGCCTGCGCGACGCGCCCGCGCTGTCGCTGGCCGATCGAGAGCCCGGCGCCGGGCGGCGCTTCGCCGCCGACAGCCTGCAGCGTTGCTATGAAGGTGAGGGTTTCGCCCAACTCAAGGCAATTGCCGCGGCCCAGCGCTGCACGCTCTACCAGCTGCTGCTGGCAGTCACCGCGGTGGCCCTGCGCGAACTCTGTGGCCACGGCGACCTGGTGCTGGCCCTGCCCTATGCCAGTCAGGCCCAGGGACGCCATCCGGCCCTGATCGGCGACGGCGTGCTGGATTTGCCCGTGCGCATTCGGCTGGGCGCGGACGCCGATCCGCTGGCCAGCCTGGCCGGCGTACGCAGCGCCCTGCTGGACGCGCTGGACCAGCCCTGGTTGACCCAGGCGCGGGTCGCGCAGGCGCTGGGACGCGCGGCCCGCGGCGACCGGCCGGCGCTGAGCGGGGTCCACTTCAACCTCAACCCGGCGTTGGACCTGCAGCAGTTCGCGCCGCTGCAGGCCAGTGGACGCGAAGGCCGCAAGCCGGGACTGCTCAGCGAGCTGATGTTCAACTTCCACGAACAGCCCGACGCGCTCCTGCTCGATCTGCACCACAGCACCGAGCTGCTCAGCCCGCAGCGCGTGCAGGCGGTGCTCGCGCAGTTCGAGCGCGCGCTGTTCGCGCTGGTACCTGCACTGGCATCGACCACACCAACGCCAGGCACGGAGGCATCGACCGCATCCGCACCGACCACGCCTGCGGCGATCGCGGCGGCGCCGCTGCGGCTCGACTACGCGGGCCTGGGTCGGCGCATCGATGCGATCGCCACCGCGCTGAGGACGCAGGGCGTGAGGGCCGGTGATCGGGTCGGCCTGTGCCTGCCACGCGGCTTCGACCTGCCCGCCGCGATGCTGGCCTGCTTCGCCTGCGGCGCGGCCTGGGTGCCGCTCGATCCCGAGTATCCGCCGTCGCGCCTGGCCTTCATGGCCGCGGACGCCGGGCTGCGGCTGATCCTGTGCGCGCGCGCCGAGGACCTGCCGGAGACACTGCGGACACGGCCCTGGCTGGCCCTGCAAGCACTGCCTGAGCAGGCTTCCACCGCAGCGATCGCGGATGCCTGTGAGGCGGCGGCCAGCGCCTATGTGATCTACACCTCGGGCAGCACCGGCCAACCCAAGGGCGTCGAAGTCACCCAGGCCAATCTCGCCTGGCTGCTGCAGGCGCTGGCACGGCGACCTGGCCTGCGCGCAGACGATCGCGTGCTCGCGACCACCACCGCCAGCTTCGACATCGCCATCGCCGAATTGCTGCTGCCGCTGGCATGCGGTGCCTGCAGCGTGATCGCCGACAGCGAGCAGGCGCGCGAACCGACGGCGCTGTGGCGCCTGCTGGCCGACGAAAACTGCAGCCTGCTGCAGACCACGCCGACCCTGATGCAGCTGTGGCTGGGCAGCCCGCCGCCGACTGCGCTGCGTGCCTGCCGGGTCTGGCTGGGCGGCGAGCCGCTGGCGCAGGCACTGGCGCAGCGGCTGCTGCCGCAGGTGGCCGAGCTGTGGAATCTGTATGGCCCAACCGAGGCCACGGTCTGGGCCAGCGCCTGGCAGGTCGAGTCGCCCGAGCGCGGGGTGCTGCTTGGCGAGGCCCTGCCGGGCATCGGCCTGCACGTGCTGGACGAAGACGGAAATCCCGTGGCGCCGGGCCTACCGGGCGAACTGTGGATCAGCGGCGCCGGCGTGGCACAAGGCTATCTGGCGCGGCCCGAGCTCAGCGCGCAGCGCTTCCTCGCGCTGCCGGCAACAGGCGAACGCGCCTACCGTAGCGGCGATCTGGCGGTGCTGGATGCGCCCACCCGCCTGCGCCACCTTGGCCGCATCGACAGCCAGATCAAGCTGCGCGGACATCGCATCGAGCTTGAGGAAATCGACTGCGCCCTGCTCGACCTGCCCGGCGTGCGCGACGCCGCCTGTGCGCTGGTCGACAGCGGCGAGGGCGAACTCTGGGCCTTCCTGCAGATCGATGCCGACGCGGCCCCCGACCCGCGCACGCTGCGCCGGCAGCTGGCACAGCGCCTGCCGGCGCCGATGTTGCCCGCGCGCTTCCTGCGCGCCGCAGCGCTGCCGCGCCTGCCCAACGGCAAGCGCGACCGCGCCGCGCTGCGGGGCCTTCCGGCGGCAGAGCTGGCCGCACCCACGGCAGGGCCTGCCGAAGCCGGCGCCACGCTGGACCCGCACGAAGCCTTGCTGACGCGCATCTGGGCCGAGCTGCTCGGCGGCATCGCGATCGACCCCGACGCCGGCTTCTTCGACCACGGCGGCGACTCGCTGCTGGCCCTGCGCATGGTCCAGCAGGTCGAAGACACCAGCGGCGTGCGCCTGCCGCTGCTGCGGGTCGGCCAGGCCAGCCTGCGCGCGCTGGCTGCGGATATCGCTTGCGCCGTCGGACACGCAGCGCCTCCGCGGAGCTCCTGGCTGTCGCGACTGTTCGGCACCGCACCAAAATCAAGGGAGCACTGAACGCATGAACCTGTCACGCCTGCGCCACTGGGCCGCACGCGCCGATCATCCGCTGGCGCGCGCGCTGCGCTCGGGCAAGCGCCGACTGCACCACTTCACGCTACCGGCGCCGAAGCTGCTGGTGCTGCCGATGCTGTGGCTGTTCCTCGGACTGCGCAGCGTGGTGTTCTTCGTGCGCGGCAAGCTGATCGCCGAGCCGCTGCTGAAGGCCTACTGCACGCGCTTCGGGCGCGGCGTCACCGCCGGCATCTACGTGCCCTGGGTGATGGGCCGGGGCGAGCTGGTGCTGGGCGACTACGTGCATTTCAACGGCAAGCTGAGCCTCAAGTTCGCCGCCAGCTTCGTCGCCCGCCCGAAGCTGCACATCGGCGACCACTGCGATATCGGCCACGAGGTGACCTTCGTAGTCGGCCGCGAGATCCGCCTCGGCCGCCACGTGCAGGTCGCCAGCGGGGTCAGCTTCCGCGATTCCTCAGGCCACGCCAGCGACCCCGCGGCGCGGCTGGCCGGTGCGCCGCCCGACGACGAGGACGTGCGCGCGATCGTGGTGCACGACAACGTCTGGATCGGCGCCGACGCGATGATCCTGCCGGGCGTGGAGATCGGCGAGGGCAGCATCGTCACCGCGCGCAGCATCGTCAGCACCCACGTCGCGCCCTACACCGTAGTGGCCGGCAGCCCTGCGCGGCGGGTCGGGGTGCTGCCGCGTCCCGACGAAGCGCCAGTCTCCAGCGCCGCGGAAACCTCGTCCGAATCGGCCCAAGCCGAGCCCGCCGCCAAGCCGGACGCCGCCTGAGTGCTAGCATTCCGCGCCCCGGCATGCCTTGCCGGCCTTGATCCGCCCGGATTTCGCGTGCGCACGCCGCGCGCCTTGTCCGCGCAGACCTCCTCCCAAGCTCGGGCCGCGGCCCGCACACCCGGAACACCTGCATGAACCCGATCGAAACCCAGGTCCGCGCCTTCCTGGCCGACGCCTTCCCGGTGGCCGGCGACGCCCCGCTCGACGCCGAGACCAGCCTGTTCGAGGCCGGCATCATCGACTCGATGGGCGTGCTGACGCTGGTCACCTGGCTGGAGGAGACCTTCGGCTTCACTGTCGACGATGACGAAGTGCTGCCCGAGAACATCGATGGTGTCGGCGCGCTGGTGCGCTACATCGGCCGCAAGATCGGAGCCTGATCGCGATGAAGCGTTTCGAAGCCTTCCTGCGCGACGCCGCCGCGCGCCGCCCGCAGCACACCGCGCTGGTCTGCGGCGACGAACGTCTCGACTATGCCGGCTTCGACGCCGCCGTCGAACGCTGCGCCGCGGCGCTGGTGCACGAGGCACGGCTGGCGAACGGCGAGCGCTGCGTGGTGTTCGCCGAGAACCGCATCGAAACCTGCGTGTCGATCTTCGCCACCCTGCGCGCCGGCGGCGTGTTCAGCGTGATCAACCCGACCACCAAGGCACACAAGCTGGCCTTCGTGCTGGGCAACTGCGAAGCCAGCGTGCTGATCACCCAGCTGAGCCTGCTGCCGGCCGCGCTGGAAGCCGCCGCACAGACGCCCAGCCTGCGCCGCATCGTGGTGGTGGACGCGACGGCCGAGTCGGATCTCGGCGCGCTGGGTCTGGGCTGGAACGGCTTCCTCGACTCGACCGCTGCACGGCTGCCTGCGGCGCCGCGCGGCATCGATATCGACCTGGCCATGCTGGTCTACACCTCGGGGTCCACCGGCAACCCCAAGGGCGTGATGATGACGCACAAGAACATCCTGCACGCCGCCACCTCGATCACCACCTATCTCGAAGCCAGCGAGGACGAGGTCGTACTGAGCGTGCTGCCGCTGGCCTTCGACTACGGCCTCTACCAGCTGCTGATGGCGGTGCTGAAGGGCTACACCCTGGTGCTGGAGCGCAGCTTCGCGTTCCCGCAGAAGGTGCTGCCGCTGCTGGAGCGCGAGCGCGTCACCGGCTTCCCGCTGGTGCCGACGATCGCCGCCATGCTGGTGCAGATGAAAAGCCTGAAACCCGAGTGGGTCGCACCCGTTCGCTTTCTGACCAATACCGCCGCGGCGCTGCCGCCGGCGCACATCCAGAAGCTGCAGACGCTGTTTCCGCATGCGCGCGTGTTCTCGATGTACGGCATGACCGAGTCGAAGCGCTGCACCTGGCTGCCGCCGGCGGAGCTTGCGCGCCGCCCGGACAGCGTCGGCATCGCCATTCCCGGCACCGAGATCTGGGTCGCCGACGATCACGGCCAGCCGCTGCCGCCGAACACGGTCGGTGAGCTGGTGGTGCGCGGCGGCCACGTCATGCAGGGCTACTGGCGCAACGAGGAGGCGACATCCAAGGCGCTCAAGCCCGGCCGCTATCCGTGGGAGAAGGTGCTGCACACCGGCGACCTGTTCCGCATGGATGAAGAAGGCTTCGTCTACTTCGTAGGCCGCAAGGACGACATCATCAAGTCGCGCGGCGAGAAGGTCGCGCCGAAGGAAGTCGAGGCCGCGCTGTACGCGCTGCCGGGCGTGCGCGAAGCCGCCGTGGTCGGCGTACCCGACGAAGTGCTGGGCCGCGCGATCCGCGCGGTGGTGGTGCTGGCCGAAGGCGTCACGCTAGACGCCCGCGCGATCATCGCGCATTGCCGCAGCCAGCTGGAGGACTTCATGATTCCGCGTGAGGTCGAGTTCCGCGACAGCCTGCCCAAGACCAACACCGGCAAGATCCAGCGCGCGCGCATCCAGGCCGAAGCCGAAGGACGCGAGTTCAACGAGGATTGAGGGCGTGTACACCACTGAGGCCAGGTTCAAGCGTCGGTGGGCCAGGGCCCACCCTATGGGCCGCGCCGAAGCGATCGGGTAGGTTGGGCGGAGCCGAAGGCGATGCCCAACATCGCGGCGTTCAAGGCTTGCCCTGGGTGTAATCGTTATGCCGGGCTTGCCCACATCGTGTAGAAGGCGCTGAACATCCGCGGCTCTGCGGCCTCCAGCTCGGCCCAGGCCGGCAGATCCGGCGGTAGCGCATCGGTGCGCGGCAGTGCTGCGCGGTCCTCGGGCTCGAGCTCCAGGCCGCGGAAGCGCAGGCCGGCAGCGTGCAGCTGCTGGGCCACCGACAACAGACCCAGTGGCGCTGCGTCGTACTCGAACAGCAGACTGCGACAAGGCCCCAGCGCGTGCAGTTCGGGCAGCATCTGCAGCGGGTACGCCGGGTCATCCGCAGGAAGCGCCTGGATCAGCACGCGCGCCGCGCGCAGATCCACGTCGGTATCGCCGAGGCCGGCTGGAGCCAGATGCGCCCGTGCCGACCTCAGCGCCAAGCGCAGTCGCGCACTCGCAACGCGCAGCCGCAGTAGACCGCGCGGCGCCAACCAGGGTTTGAGTTCGGCCAGCGTGGGCTGCAGCTGCGCCATTCGCAGCATGCTGCGGCCGCTGTCGATCACGGTGTAGCCGCCCTTGCCCGCAGCCTCCAGACCTCCGCGGGCCACGCTCAGCTGCGGCAGACGCAGTCGCTGCGCCTGATCCGCCAACGCCGCCGCCGCTGCGGGATCGGTCTCCAGCACCCGCACCTGCGCACCGCGAACACGCAACGCCAGCTCGAACGCCCACTCACCGCCGCCGGCCGCCAGCGCCAGCACCCGCGGCTGCGGCGTGGGCGGCAGATGGGGCGCAGCAAACGGGGCGATTCGTTCGATCAGGTAATCATCCAGCGGAAGCCCGCGCGGGCTGGCGGGCAGATGCGTCCAGCGCAGGGCCGGCAGCGGGCCGGGGTCGGCCGCGGCCTGGGTCAGCAGCGCCTGCACCGGCGCCGGCCAGCGCTGCGTTTGCAGCTCGGCTACGGCCGGCAGCGCGGCCAGCGGGCGGTAGCTCAGCAGGGCCGGCAACCAAGCCGCGGGCACCGGTTCGGATGCAGCCAGCGCCGACTGCAGCTGCTGCGTTAGCGCATCCAGGCTGGCGGACTCCTCCGCACCCAGGGGCCACGCGTGCTGCTGTCGCAGGCAGTGCGCGGCCAAGGCGCAGTGGAAAGACTGCAGCGCATCGTCCCAGCCAAGATCGGCGCGGCTGCGCAGGGCGCGCTCCAACAGGGCGCCGCGCAGTTGGGCCAGCAGGCGCTGCAGCGCGGCATCGGGAATCACCGGCTGACGCAGCAGGGCGCGCAGCAGGGGCTGGCTATAGACCGCGGCGCCAAGGCGAAGATCCGACCAGCTATGTGCGGGTAGAGGCTGCGGCCAGACCTGCTGCACGCGCTGCAGCCACGGGCCCGTGCGCGGGTCGGCATGCAGGGCCTGGCAGGCCGGGCCGAGCAGGCGACGCGGCGACGCCCAGGGCGTGTCCAGCGCGCGGGTGAGCAGCTTCGAGTCAATGTCTGCAGGCAACTCACCCCGCGCTTCGGCCGCCCGCCGCAACAGCAGCTGCGCCCAAGCCTCGCCGGCCGCCAGCGGGCGGGCGTCCTGATGCAGTAGCGCCCCAAGCTCGGCCTGCGCCTGCGCCAGTTCGCCCCGGGCCGCGCGCAGCAGGGCGTGATGCGCGCGCGTGGCCAGGTGGGCGGGGCGCAGTTCAAGCGCGCGTGCGCTGCCGGCCAGAGCCTCGTCGAAACGCCCGAGCTCGGCCAGCAGGCCGCTGCGCTGGAAGTGAAGATCGGGGTCATCCGGGTTGCCGGCCAGCGCACGGTCGAGATCTGCCAGTGCGGCCTGCGGGCCCTGCTGGCTGCGCTTCAACTCGGCGAGAATCGCGTGGGCCTCGGCGCAGTCGGGTTCGATTGCGAGCGCCCGTTCCGCCATCTGGCGGGCTTCAGCGTGGCGACCCTGCAGCACCAGCACCGCGCCGAGGTTGGACAGCACCGAAACACGCTCGGGCACCAGCGCCAGCGCTTCGCGATACAGCGCTTCGGCCTCGGCAAGACGGCCACGCTGATGGTGGTCCAAGGCTCTGAAGAAAAGGGTCTTGGCGTGTTCGATCGGGTCCATGGGTGCCTCGCCTGCCGAGGCGGGAGGGTACCGCCTCGGGGCTGCGGTGCAAGCGCCAAGGCTTCACGAGCCTTCGGAACCCGGTGATCGCCCGCTCAACTACGCGCTCTGGGCGAGCTGGAAGATCGGCAGATAGAACAGGAACACAGTGGCGATCGACAGCAGAACCGCAAGCGCCAGGCCGATCCCGAACAGCGTCCACGCCTGGCGCAGCCCGCGCGGTCTGAGCACACGCCAGACCGCCATGAGGGCTGAGGGCGCGGCGAGGAGGATCGGCCAGTCCACCACCCATCGGGTCAGCAACGGCAGATCCGCACCGAAGTGCTGGAACACTTCTCCAAAATGCGGCGCCAGCAGCAGCGCCACTCCCAGCGGCGCCAGCCCGAGCACCACGCCCAGCCACGCGAGCACGTGCACCTGCACGCCACCGGTCTCGGGCGACTCCGAAAAGTCGGCACCAGTCGCCCGATACGGGTTTTCGGGCCCAGCACTCACACCAGCGCCTCCACCACCTCGGGATGGCCCAGAAACTCCCGCGGGCTGGCGGTTTTTCCGTAGGCACCGGACTGGAACACCACGACCAGATCGCCCTCCTCCGCCACGCCTATCTCGGCGCGGTCGCCAAGCAGATCCAGCGGCGTGCACAGCGGGCCGACCACGCTAGCGATTTCGCGTGCGCCCGGTCGGGCATTGACCATCAGCGGGTAGTTCTTGCGCAGCACCTGTCCAAAGTTGCCGCTGGCGGCGAGGTGGTGGTGCATGCCGCCATCGCAGACCAGAAACACCTGGCCGCGCGAGAGCTTGCGGTCGATCACGCGGGCGACGTAGACGCCCGCCTCGCCGGCGAGATAGCGGCCGAGTTCCAGCACCAGATGGCCCTGCGGAAAGTCCTGCGCGCAACGCTCGGCCAGGCCCTGCAGGCAGTCCGCCACCGGGGCGAGATCAAGCGGCACATCGGTGACGGTATAGGGAATGCCGAAACCCCCGCCAAGATTGAGGGAGCGGACAGCGGCCGGCAGCTGCTCGGCCCAACCGAGGATCAGCTCGTAGCTCTTGGTTTGCGCTTCGACGATGGCGTCCGCTTTCAGGTTCTGCGAGCCGGCATAGAGGTGAAAGCCCTCGAAGGCCAGACCGAGTGTGCGGATCTCGTCGAGCAGGGCCGGCACCTGCTCGGCATCGACGCCGAACTGCTTGGCGCCGCCGCCCATGCGCATGCCCGAGGCTTTCAGCTCGAAGGGCGGGTTGATCCGGATCGCCACCCGTGCGGCCTCGCCGCTGGCCTCGCTGGCCTCGGCCAGCGCGCGCAGTTCGCGAAAACTCTCGACGTTGATGAGGATGCCCGCCGCCTGAGCCTGCTTCAGGTCGGCGTCGCTCTTGCCGGGGCCGGCAAAGCTGACGTGCTCGGGCGCCATGCCGGCATCCAGCGCAATGCGCAGCTCGCCGACCGAGGCGACATCCAGGCCGTCGGTCAGGCCGGCCATGTGCGCGACCAGCGCCGGCATCGGATTGCATTTCACCGCGTAGTGCAAATGCAGCGCCGGCGGCAGCAGGGCGCGCAGCTGCGCGACCCGCGCCGACAGCCGCCCGCGATCGTAGACATAGCAGGGCGTGCGGCCGATCGCATCGACCACCCGCGAGAGCGGGCGAGCGCCGAGAATCAGTTCGCCGCGGTCGTCCACGCGCCACGGCAGGCCGCGCGCCCAGGGCAGTTCAAGTTCGGGGCTTGAGAGCTCGCTCATATCGATCGCGTTGTGTGACGGGGCGCACATTGTGCCGGATCACGCGTCGCAGCGCGGCCCTGTCTGCGTGGGGGCAGCCTGCTGCGCGCTGAACGCGGCAGCCGCCGGAAGGCCCGGACTGCGACCCCGTCCGCATTGAAACCTGCGTCGCTTCACTGTTCTGCACATGCACGGCACAAGGGCGAAACGTCTCACAGTTGCTCACAGCGCACCTGTTGATGCTTGGCTCCGCCGCGGCGCTTGCCGCCCGGTGCTCCCATCCTTGCCTAGTGAGTTCGAGCATGAATTTGCGCGCTTTTGCGTTCTGCCTGTCCGCCCTTGTGGTCAGCAGCGCCGCCCCCGCCGCCGAGTGGTTTGTGAGCCCGAACGGTAACGACAGCAGCGGCACCGGCACCTTGAGCAACCCCTTTCGCACGGTCAAGCGTGTGCTCAGCACCAGCAATGGCGTGGTGGCCCATGGCGATGTCGTCACCCTGCGCGGCCTGGCCGGCAACAACCGGTACAACGAATGCGACGTGCGCCTGCGGGTGCGCCTGACCCTGCGCTCCCAGCCTGGCGAGCGCGCGCACATCCACTGCGACATCAACACCACCAACAACGCGACCATCCAGATCGACCCCAACGCCTCGGGCAGCGTGCTGCGCGACCTCGAAGTGACCGGCGGCCGTTACTACGGCGTGTTCCTGCAGACCGGCTGGTACCAGGGTGGCGGCGAACATCTGACTGGCGCGCGCGACGTGCTGATCGAGGACCTGCTGATCCACAGCACCGGCCGCGACGGCATCAAGGTCACGCCGAAATCCGACCGCCTCACCGTGCGCCGCACAGAGATCCACTCCACCGGCATGCTCTACCCGCCCGGCACGCCGCTGGACAACCGCAATGCCGATGGCATCGACAACGTGCAGGGTTCGGGCATGCGCGTGCAGGACAGCTACCTGCACAACATCTCGACCACCGGCATCTACTTCAAGGGCGGTGCCGAGGACGTCGTGCTTGAGCGCAACGTCATCGACGGCACCGGCATGGCCGGCATTCTGGTTGGCTTCGACACCAGCGTCGCCTTCTTTGACCGGCAGTCGAACCCTGGCTTTTATGAAGCGATCCGCGGCACGGTGCGCAACAACCTGGTGATGAACACGCAGTACGCCGGCATCGGCCTGTACGCCTCACAGGACGCGCTGGTCGCCCACAACACGCTGGTGAATACGGCGCAGACCGGCCACGCGGCGCTGTACTTCGGCGTGGTGTTCCAGGACTGGGACCCGATCGCGGGCCGCCCGCCCAACCTGCGCCCGCGCCTGCTCAACAACCTGGTCATCCAGAACAGCGGCAAGTGCATGGACATCCGCTACAGCAACGAGCTGGGTGGGCTGTCCGGGCTGACGGGCGCGAGCGGAAGCAACTTCAACGCCTTCCGCGCGGCCAACGGCAACTGCCGCTTCACCGATCAGCGCCCGGGCAGCCCGGTCGGCAGCAGCGGCACGCTGGCGCAGTGGCGCAGCCACACCGGCGCCGACGCCAACAGCCTGCAGGGCAATTTCAGTGTGGATGGCGCGGGCCGCCTGCCCGCCGGCAGCCCGCTGATCAATGCCGGCACACCGCTGGCGGAAGTGACCGACGACATCGACCTCGACCCGCGCGGCAGCCCGCCCGATATCGGAGCCGATGAGTTCACGTCAGGAGTCGGCGCGTCTCTCCTCTTCGCTGAGGGCTTCGAGTAGAGCGGAAACGGGAAACACGCTTGCGCTCCCCTGGCACGGGGGAACTGAAAGCGTGATCCAGTCTGCAGTAGCTGCTTATACTGTGATGCGTATCACCGTATAGGCTCTCGCATGCTTCGCGTCCGACCGTGGCTACTCACGCTGGGTTTGCTCGCTGCCTCCCCGCTGCC
The DNA here is from genome assembly GCA_964586455.1 of uncultured Aquimonas sp. Classification (GTDB taxonomy): domain Bacteria; phylum Pseudomonadota; class Gammaproteobacteria; order Xanthomonadales; family Xanthomonadaceae; genus Aquimonas. The sequence continues at coordinate 64,977 of CAZPHV010000013.1, read as the reverse complement.
CGCCGCCGAATGGTTCGTCTCGCTTGAGGGCGATGACGAACACGGCAAGGGCAGCCGGGAGCAGCCCTTCCGCACCGTCGGCCGCGTGTTGAGCACCGCCCGCGGCGTCGTCAGTGCCGGTGACACGGTCACCCTGCGCGGCAGCGGCGAGGGTCGCTACGAGGAGTGCCAGCTGCGCCTGCGCATGCCGCTGACCCTGCGCGCCGCCCCCGGCGAACGCGCGCATGTGCACTGCGATCCCGCCACCCCGGACACCTCGGTCGTGCAGATCGACCCCACCGCGTCGGGCAGCAAAGTGATTGGACTGGAGCTCTCGGGCGGCCAGTACTACGGCGTGTTCCTGCAAAGCTGGTGGGAGCGCGAGGGCAATGCCGACGCCGAGGGCGCGTCCGACGTGCTGCTGGAAGACCTGCACATCCACCACACCGGCCGCGATGGCATCAAGCTCACGCCGAAGTCGAACCGGGTGACCATCCGCCGCTGCCATATCCACCACACCGGCGCGCTGTATCCGCCCGGCACGCCGCTGGAGCGCAGGAACGCTGACGGTATCGACAACGTCGGCGGCCACGATATGACCGTCGAGGACTGCCACCTCCACGACATCGCCACCTCCGGCCTGTACTTCAAGGGCGGCGCTCGGCGCGCACTCATTCAGCGCAACCGCATCGAGAACGTCGGCATGTCCGGCATCCTGGTCGGCTTCGACACCAGCGAGAAGTTTTTCGACACCGCCGAGAATCCGGACTACTACGAGTCCATCGACGCGCGCGTGCAGAACAATCTGATCCGCGGCGCGGCCTATGCCGGCATCGGCCTGTACGCCTCGAAAAACGCACAGGTGCGCAACAACACGATCATCGACGCGGCCCGCAGCGGCCACGCCGCGCTCTACTTCGGGATCGTCTTCCAGGATTGGGACGACAAGGCCGGTCGGCCGCCAAACCGCGGCGCCGATCTGCGCCACAACCTGGTGCTGCAGGACGGGCGGCCTTGCCTGGCGATCCGCTGGTCGCGCGAGCTCGGTGGCTTGGCGGGCCTTGAAGGCGCGCCCGGGTCAGACCACAACATCTTCCATGACCGCAGTGGCAGCTGCGGATTCAGCGACAGCCGCCCTGGCAGCCGCATCCTGGTGCCGGCAAGCCTGACGCGCTGGCAACAGCAGACCGGTGCCGATCGTGCCAGTTTGGAAGCCCCGTTCAGCCTGGACGAGCGCGGCGCCCTGCCGCTGGACTCCAGCCTGCGCGGTCTCGCGGGCAGCGCCGGCCCCGAAGACGACCTCTACGGCCGCAGGCGCGGCAAAGCTGCCGACCCAGGCGCGGTGCAGGCGGATGCGGGTTGAGAACCGCGGCGGCAGCGGCTTCAGCCCACCTACCGACGGCCGGCGACAGACCACGATGACCGGCGCAAAAAAATTCTTGCGCGCGTTTGAGCGATTTCGGCACCGCTTTGCGAGTAGGGTTGATGTCGACGCGAGTTGTCTCGTTCGACCACGGGCGGAGCTCCGCCGCCCTGGCGATGGCTATCCCTCGCACTGCGAGTTTTTGTGTTCGGCGTCACCCCCGGCCCTGGCACGCAGGGCCGGGGGCTTTACAAGCACACCGCCTCAATGCGGCCGCCGCGCCTCACGAGGGGCAGCCCGCAGCAGCGGGCCCACGCCGCGCGGAAAGCGCTGCCGATGAACGAACTGTGCTTCCTGCCGGGCCCCAACGGGGCGCTCGCCTGCCGCTACTGGCCGGGCGACCCGCAGCGCGCACCCGCCCTTCTGCTGCCGCCCCTGCATGAAGAAATGAACCGTTCGCGCGTGCAGCTGCGCCACATCGGCGAACACCTGCACGCGCGCGGCCACAGCGTGCTGCTGGGCGACCTGTCCGGCACCGGCGACAGCGAGGGCGCGTTCGGCGAGGCCTCGCTGGCACGCTGGCGAGCCGACATCGACGCGCTGTTCGATCACCTGCAGTCGCACTGCCTCGCCACACCGGTCGCTGTGTCCGTGCGCGGCGGTGCCCTGCTGATACCCGCGCGCTGTCGGCATTGGATCGCCGCCTTTCCGCTGACCAGCGGTCGCCAGCAGATCCAGCAGTGGCTGCGCCAGCGTCTGTACATCGGGCGCTTCCAGGGCGAAGACATCGACCGCGAGGGCCTGCTGGAGATCTGGCGCCGCGAGGGTATCGAGCTGGCCGGCTATGCGCTGTCGCCGGCTCTGCTCGCCGAACTTGAACCTGCGCGTCTGTCTGTAGCCGAAGCGCAGGTCGCCGGACACGTGCTCGAATGGCAGCAGCCGCAGCCTTCGCCCAGCTTCGCCGCGGCGGTCGCAAACGCTTCGCTGCGGTGGGCGTCGTTGTCAGGCCCGGCGTTCTGGCAGACCCCTGAAACCCGCGTGATTGATGCCCTGCCGGAGGCGATTGCCGCGTGGATGCCCGCCTAGACCTCGCCGCATCCACCACACCCGAGCCCTTCTTCATCGCGCTCGGCGAGGAGCGGCTGGCGGCGATGCTGCATCGCGGCTGCGAGCGCGCGCCGATCGGCGTGCTGATCGTGGTCGGCGGGCCGCAGTACCGGGTCGGCGCGCACCGCCAGTTCCTGCTGCTGGCGCGGCGACTGGCTGCGGCCGGTACACCCTGCCTGCGCTTCGACCTGCGCGGCATGGGCGACAGCAGCGGTGCGCCGGTCGACTATCTGCACGCGGGCGACGACATCGATGCCGCGATCGAGGCGTTCAAGACGCGCTGCCCGCAACTGCGCGGCGTAGTGCTGTGGGGCCTGTGCGACGGCGCGGCAGCGATCCTGCTGCACGCGGCCACGCGCCCGGACATCGCCGGCCTGGTTCTGCTGAACCCCTGGGTGCGGCAAGAACACACCCACGCGCAAAGCCTGGTGCGCCACTACTACTGGAACCGACTGCGCTCGAAAGACTTCTGGCGCAAGCTGCTGCGCGGCGGCGTCAACATCTCCGGTTCCGTGCGCGGCCTGCTGGCGGCGTTGCGCCAAAGCCGAGCCACACCAGCGGCCGCACAGGAAACCCCGGCTGCGCCCACCCGCGACACCTACATCGCGCGCATGGCCGCGTGCTGGCACGACTGCACGGCGCCCAGCCTGGTGCTGTTGTCCGGCGACGACCTGGTCGCCGCCGAGTTCCGCGGCCTGTGCCGCGACGACAGCCGCTGGCAGTCGCTGCTGCGACAACCACAGGTGCGCTGCGTCGACCTCGCCGGCGCCGACCACACCTTCTCAAGCGCGCGTCATCGCGCCGAGGTGGAGGCGCTGACGCTGGAGTTTGTGGCTGCTGCGG
>CAZPHV010000013.1:0-61585 GCA_964586455.1 uncultured Aquimonas sp. | reverse complement strand
GTAAGCGGGTAAGCGGGTAAGCGGGTAAGCGGGTAAGCGGGTAAGCGGGTAAGCGGGTAAGCGTGACGGAGCGTAGGGCACGCGTGAGTTCGATCCCGCGAACACCAGAACTTCGGCTTCGTTGAAGGCGCGGCGTCTCTCGCAGCAGCTGGTAGATGCGCTGCGCTTATCTACCCTACAACCGCGAGAGACGCGGTTCCTGCATCGAAGTCAGCTGCTCATGTGCGCGTAGGGTAGATAAGCGCAGCGCATCTACCAGCACGTCCCGATGACGCGAAACGAACACCGGAGCCAGCGCACACATTCGCCACAGCCCCCAACCTCATCCAAACGTGTTCGACGCTCGCGCACTCCACAGAAGCGATTCACGCCCAGCGACACAGCCCCTACTCAAACCCACTCCCAAACACACGATTGAGATCGACCACGCTGCGGCTGGCCTCTGGCGTGTTGCCGTACGCGCCAAGATTCACCCGCCCCCCGTTCGGCGCGGACTCCTGCGCATAGGCCGACGCAGGGTCGCCGGAATCCAAGGCTGGGCTTGAGCGCGAATCCAGCACCCAGCCGCCCGCGCTGTAATGCCCGCCCATCGACTGCACGTGGTAATCGCCGCCCGCCGCCGTTACGAACAGCGGATCGACATTGCGATTGCCCGTGCCGGCCTGCGCGGTAATCGAGTAAGCGATGCTGAAGCTGCCGCCGCTGTTGGTAATGAACTCGCGCGTGTTGCCCCAGAGAATCGAATTCCTGAGGCTGAGCGTCGAGCTGGCTTCAATCAGGATCGCCGCACCGCCCGGCGCGCTGGCCGCACAGGCATGTCCCGCGATGGTCAGATGCTCGGCGGTGACGCGTGAGGCCCCGCCCGGGCCACCGTCGATGTACAGGGCCGCGCCGTTGCGACCGCTCCCCGGACAGCGATTGGCGACCACCAGATCGTTGCGCATCGTGCCAATCGAACCTTCGTCCCAGAACACGCCAGAGCCCGCGCTGGGCGCAAGGTTGTCGGTGATCAGATTGCGATCGGTGCTGGCGCCCGCGCTGTCGAGAATCAAGCCGCCACCCCAGCCGTAGCCGGCGGTGGCGCCGACCACGTTGCCGCGAATGATGTTGCCGCGGATCACGGTGCTGCCGGTCGACACGTAAACGCCACCGCCGTGATCGCCATGGGCGGTGTTGTTCTGGATTCGGTTGCGCAGAAGCTCCGCCTGACGGCCGCTGACGGTGATGCCCGCGCCCTTGCCGGCCAGGTTGTTCTCGACCACGTTGTCTTCGATGTGCAGCGTGCCGCCGGTGCTGTCGTAGCCGTTGCGCACATAAACGCCGCCGCCGCGCGAATCGATGCTGGTGTGGTTGCGGCTGCGGTTGGCGTGGATGCGGTTGTGGCTGATCATCAGGGTCTGGTTGCCGCTGAGCGTTGCGTACACCCCGCCGCCATGGCCATAGCCGTTCTGCCACGTGGTGCCCAGGCCCACGCCGCCGGTGATTTCGAAGCCGTCCAGCACGGTCGTACCGCTGCCGCCGAGATGCAGCTGGATGGCCGGATTCAGCCCCTGCCCATCAAGCACGCTGCGGTGCACCGCGGCATTGCGCGCAGAAAAATCCGCGCTGAAGCCACCCAGCAGGCTCAGCCGCTTGCTGCTCGGCGCAGTCAGGCTGCCCAGCGCGATGTTCTCGCGGTAGATGCCAGCCGCGACCTGCACGGTATCGCCAGCCTTGGCCCCCGCGATCGCCGCAGCCAGGCTTGCCAGCGGTGCTGCAGCCGTACCGCTACCGCTTGCCGCCGCCCCCGTACGCACGCAGATCACCGCGGCGCCCGAAGCGGTAAACCCGGTGCAGGGCTGACGCAGACCGTTGTCGGAGCCCTGCGGCCCTTCGCCGATGACCGCGGCATAGGCCGGCAGCGAGGACAGCAGCAAGGCGACGACAGCAAGCGCCGCACGACCGAGTCGTGCCGGGTTGCCACCCGGCTGGAGGGAAAGATCAGGCATCGCGGAGTGCCCCTGCTGCGGCTAGATGTCGGCGGGCAAGGCACCCGCGCCGTCGAAAGAGTGCGCATGATCACTCTTTGAGTGTGATTCTTCTAGCGTCTTTGCGGCGAGATCCCTTCACAGGAGCGGTTTGAGGCGATCGTGGAGTGGGTTGCTGATCGCACGCACGAGGGGCAGTAGACCCAAGCGCGATGAGGGAGCCGCATGGGCCTGGCCGGGCCGCAGGGGACGACAACGGTTGCATGAGGCAAATCCATCCGCGATCGCGCTCGAATCCAGGTCAGATGGCTCCAAAGCCCTGCCCCTACACCAGCTCACCCAGCAGAACAGCAAGTGCTGCGAACACTGCAAGCCAGCGCAGTCCAATCCGCCTCCAGATCAGCCAGGCACCGCCCAGCGCGGCAAAGCACATCAGCAGCATCAGGCCGCGAGCGTTGCCGAAGCTGGCCAACCAAGGCGTGCCCGCCCCGATAAGGATCAGGCAGGCTGCGATCACATGCCGATACAGATGAACGGACGCGCCTTCCACCGGCGACGGCGCGTCAGCGAAGGGCACGATCAGCAGACTTCCAACCAGCACAGCAGCCAGCACAAGAGCGGCGAGAGCGACCAGAAGCGCGAGCAGGCTCATTGCGGTTGGGGTGTTCCTGTTGGGGTCGCGACGATCAGAGAATCGGTCAGCACAGATTGGCGCTTAGTCTGCAATCAGCAGCCGGATCGGCAGACCCGCAACTACGGGGTTTGTGCGTTGCGTGCCACGGGTCCGACGGTTCGCGAAGCCACCTGCGCGACGTAGCATCCGCCGAGACCGTGACGCATGTTCGCACTCCAATTCCATGCGTTCAGCGCGTTTCGACTGCACGGCCCAAGGCTCCTAGAACCGCGTCCGCCGGTGTCGAGTAGAGGCGAAAAGCGCCTGGATTGATGCGTCGCTCAAGCTCCTCGTCGCTGAAGGCATCAAGGGTGTCGACGATCTCGACCCGTTCGCCTCCGCAATCGAGTGCAAGAACGTCCTTCCTGCGCGTGTCGACGCTGAGCCTGAGATTGGCGCAAGGAAAAGCGCCCTTCGCGACGGGTTCGTAGAGAAACTGACCCGACAGCAACAGCGTGCCGCCGGAGGCAAGCTCCAACACGAAATGCAGCCCCTCGTCCTCCAGCTCGGCGATTTGCCAGGCGCGAGCCACGTTGAACTCGTGCGCCTCCAGCGTGCCGGCACGCGCAGCGCGCTTCGCCGGGTCCGGCCGGCGCCAGAAGCGCAGCACCAGCCACGGCGCGAGCACGAAGGTCGACAGGGTGCCGAAGAGGAGGATGAAGAAGGGTTCGTCGGCACGCTTGACGACATAGATCATGACCCCGAAGACGAGGCAGCCCGCGAGTGCGGCAGAGAGGAGTCTGAGCATTCTTCAGGCACACCGGTTCAAGGTCGGTCGAACCTGCGCTGGCACAGATGCGCCGCGTGCTGACGGCACTGCGACGACCTTCGGCAATTCTTCCACGTGGCTAGCCCGAGTGACGCGCCGGCCTGGGGTTCAGCGATTCAACGCACCCGCGAGAAGTAGTTCTCCCGCAGCACGGGTTGGCCCTCCCGGGTGAAATGCGCCACCGTCTCGACCATAGACTCACCGTCTGGCAGAACCGCGTAGATCCGCGTCGATGCGGGAACTCCACCCTTGCCGAGCTGCAGGATCAGAAGGTCGGAACGCGGCAGGGTGGTCGCGGCGACATCGGCCTCGAAGTTCACCTCGACCGGCGTCGGCGAACCGTCCAGGGGCGTCACCCCGTCCGCCACCAGCAGCGTACCTGCCGCATCGACCACCTCGACGCACATCCGCAAACGCTCAGCGCCAGCTTCCGAGAAGGTGATCGTGACGCCTCTGGGTCGCGCGTCCGGCGCCATCGGAAGCCGCGAGGTGTCAACGGCCCAGGCGCCCATCAAGGGGCTGCCAGACTTCGACTCTGCGGCTAGTGCGCTTTGAGGCCAGCCGACTGCGGCGAGAATCAGTGCAATCGCGATGGTTTTCATTGAAGAATCCCGTGATTTCAACGACTTCGTATCGAAATGACCAGCCATCGAGTTTTCGGACTAATTTATAACACTCCCGACTGATCTATAGACCCCTAAACTTTTGGCTGACCCGTGTCCTGTCCGCGCGCATAGAAAGTGCACTCTGACCCGTGTTCTTTGTTTTTCGCAATGGTGAGCCCGTTACCGCACTGTTTAGAGCTTCACTCGGGTGCGGGACTTGGTGGTTCGGAAACTTCCTCTGACTTGACAGCAAAGCTTAAACCTATGGTCGTCCCAACTATGGCGTAGGCGAGCAGTACAAGCACTCCGACGGCATGAGATGCGTGTATGGCGACAGATCCTGTAAGGAAATACAGAACTGCGAACTGGACCACCTGAGATAAAGTCAATGCAACAACAGCATGCAGATACGGCCTGGATTGTTGCTTTCTCCCGAGCCAAATGAATATGGGAATAACTACAGCAAGATCAGAAAAGTGGCCTGCCGCCACAATCCATTCAACCATCTGCTGTTGGTCGCCATCAAAACTCTTCGAAACCAAGTAGGTCACCGTGGCATCGGTCAAAACTTGCACAAAAATAAGAACAAGAGAGAAGAGAGCAGTTCTTCGAATGTTCATCAGATCTACCCCTCTCGAAAGACAGATAACGATAAATCCAGCTTTCTCACAACGAACGGTGAGAAAGCCTTCAACGATCTCAACTCGCTTGAGCCATCCGTTGTCAAGTAAGGAAGTAACTGGCCACCGAAGGCACCCCAGACAACAGCAATCACTACATGCGAAGTTCGTAGGCCCGCACCAATCGGAAAGCTCTGATAATCGGAGCCCCGAGAATCATCTGGGTTTGTCGTCAATCATTTCGTTTCTGCCGATCAACACCGATCGATCCAGCTTTGGATTTCGCTCCTCAGGCGATGTCGGCACAGGTGCTACCGATTCGGTCGTGGGAGCCAACGCATCCCGTACGCCTCATTCAACTGAATCCCCGACAACTTTGCCAACAACTCCACTGACAAGTCGAGCCGCATCGCTGCCAATCCGGCGGCTAAGAACACGCTCAGTGACCTCAGACGCTACGTTACCAGATGTCGCACCAACCGCCTTGTCTAGAGGCTCATTTCCTGCAATCAACTCAGCCGAAATTTCTACCACGTCTTTCACGTCTCCTATTGGAGTCATTTTCGCGCCCCCTACCACTGCATCCAAGTTCCGAGTTTGCACCTTGACGAAAATTCTGGTCGCCCCTTCGGGCTCATGAGTAGCCCTTTGCGCAACAATTGAGCCAAGACGCCCATCCGGATCGGTATAGGTATACGGATTGTTGTTTGCATACCAATACCGATTGAAATTCAGTGGATCCGCGCTGACGGGATCGGTGCTGATGAAGCGCAGCGTTGCCGGATCATAGTAGCGCTGCTGCATGTAGACCAGCTGGCTGACCGAGTCCATCACGTGCTTGGTGTAGCCCGGCCCGTCGCGCCAGCTGTCGTAGGGGGCGCCAAAGGCCTGGTAGCGCGAGCGGTAGACGACGGAGCCCTGGTTGGCCGTCTTCACGCTCAGGCTGCCCAGCAGATCGCTGTGCAGGTAGCTGACGCTGGCAGTGCCGCCGCCGACCGGCTGCTGACGCTCGGCCACCAGCTGCCCGCCCAGCTGGACGTAGTCGTGTCGGAGGTTGGTCGGGCCGTCCTCGATGTGCAGCAGCTGCCCGCCTTGGCTGTAGACCTCGTAGCGGCTGCCAAACAGCGCTTGGCTTGTGCGCACTCGCCGCCCGTGGGCGTCGTAGAGGTAGGTGATCTGCCCGCTGTGGCTGCCCGTCATCCGGCTGTCGCGATCGAACGCGAACTCGGTGCGCGTCTCGATCAGCGGGCTCTCGAAGCCGCTGCGGAAGATCGTCGGTGGCGTAACGGTCGGGGTGCCGGGAGTGAACTGCGAGCGCCGCGTCTGCTCGCCGCGGTCGTTCCACTGGTAGCCGGACAGGTTCTGGCCCGTGGGCGTGCGGATCCACTCCAGTCGCTGGGTGACCGGCGCGTAGTGGAAGCGACGGTCGGTGCCGCCCTGGACCGTTTGCCGGACGTTGTCCAGCGGGTCGTAGACGTAGCTCTCGTTGCCCTGCGGGCTGGCCGTGATCGAAGTCAGACGGTTGCGGCCGTCGTAGTGCAGCGTGCGGCTTTCCAGCCCGCCCGGCACGCCGTCGCCGATCGACTTCAGGTTGCCGACCGGGTCGTAGGTCAGGGTGTGGTCGAGCACCCGCATGCCGACCCAGGTCCAGATCGCCGAAACTCTCGGCGTGTCCCAGCAGACCATCACCGCCTACGAGGTCGGGCGGCGGCGTATCCAAGTCTCGACCCTGCCGCTGATCGCGCAGGCGCTCGGCGTCACCGTCGAAGCGCTGGTCGCCGAAGCCCCAAAACCCAAGAAGCGCGGACCCGCGCCCAAGCTGCAGCAGCAGCTCGAACGCCTGCAGGCCCTACACCTACCCAAGGCGAAGCAACGCCTGATCGTGGAAGTGCTCGATTCGCTGCTGGCGCAGAGCGGGCGCTGAGAGGAAAACACGTAGGGCGAATGCAGTAGCCGCCCGACAGAACTCGGAAGCAGAAACAGCAAAGCCCGCCAATCGGCGGGCTTTGCTCTTGTGGCGGACGGAGCGCCTCGATTGAGCGGTGACTTCCAGCACTGGGTGCTACGAAGATAGCCCTGACCCCGTCATTCTCTGACCCCGTCATTCTCCCGCATCGGCTGAACCACTGGAGTCCGAACCTGACTTCAAGAACCTACCGGAAAGTGGAGTTGTAGGCGAACCCATTTCTCTGGCGAACGCTGTTAGAACAGCTTGTTCAGTGTCCTCAGGTGGCGTCCCGTACTTCTCTTGAAGCGCCCTAGAAAGGTGCCTCGCTACGTCCGCCAAGATCGTCCCCCAAGCGTGAGCTTCAGGAATTTTTGTGCTCTCTGAGTACATGCCAACCTTCATAGAGCAATGCAAGGATCTTTGAGCAATCCAAACCCTAAGCATCTCGACAGAATTAGGGTCTTCCATCGCGGCGGGGGGAATCTTTCTCTCTTGCATCGGTGTTTCTCCAGAACTTCGCGCCACGTAAAAATCGGGTGACTAACGGACAGGTCGAGAAAGCGAGACCTTATTAGCTTTGACCCTCATTGACTGGTATCGCTCGCCCTTCAAGACAGCGGGCTGGGACTCGTTTTACACGCCTCGGGCTTGTTTGGGAGTCAATGCACGCGGCGCGGCCTTGGCTTTATGGCTCCGCAGGCGTAGTCGTGTAACCGCTACTGAGGTTAGGCGCTGGCCAGGAAGCGAGTTTCCAGAAGGCGCCGATTACTGAGATGCTGCGTCCCGAAGCAACCAGTATCTCGTTTCTCAAGCCGCTCCTTCAAAGAAATGGACCTCCGAAAATAACGAATAGACAGTTTTTTGAATCACGGTCTTCTAATTCTAGTTCCTATCAGAGGCTGGGAAATTCCGCGATCACTCCACCGATTTTCTCGAACCTCATTTCTCTTGTTGTCAAGAGCGTCAACACCACCTCGATCGTTCATTGCCTGCTGCTCGGCATTCTGTCGGGCTTCGCGGTCGTTTTTTGGATATGCGCCCACAATAGCAGCGCCCCTTCGATCTCGCCCGTCCGAACTGTCTCTGGCTCTCTTTGAAAGGTCGTCAGCGGATCCAATGTAGTCATCCCCTGATTTTGTATTTTCGCCATCGACACAATAAATGCAACCGTAGTCACTTTCAGCCGTTCCGGCGCCCTCAGGAATTTCGGCTTCACTGGTTGATTCAGAGATCTGGGCGGCGATAAATCCTGCCGGGTCAGCATATATCGAAAGAGCTATCGGCGAAAGCAGATTGAGCGCTCGCTCCAACTGCCCGCGAGGCCGATATTCGTCTGAGTAGCCGGCACCAGCGTACCCCGGCGGCGCAATCGTCGGGGCCGGAGTCGTTATAAATCTACTGGCCTGCCTTCCATCCGGATCCACATAGGTATAGGGGTTGTTATTTGCATACCAATACCGATTGAAATTCAGCGGATCAGCGCTGACGGGATCGGTGCTGATGAAGCGCAGCGTTGCCGGATCATAGTAGCGCTGCTGCATGTAGACCAGCTGGCTGACCGAGTCCATCACGTGCTTGGTGTAGCCCGGCCCGTCGCGCCAGCTGTCGTAGGGGGCGCCAAAGGCCTGGTAGCGCGAGCGGTAGACGACGGAGCCCTGGTTGGCCGTCTTCACGCTCAGGCTGCCCAGCAGATCGCTGTGCAGGTAGCTGACGCTGGCAGTGCCGCCGCCGACCGGCTGCTGACGCTCGGCCACCAGCTGCCCGCCCAGCTGGACATAGTCGTGTCGGAGGTTGGCCGGGCCGTCCTCGATGTGCAGCAGCTGCCCGCCTCGGCTGTAGACCTCGTAGCGGCTGCCGAAGAGTGCTTGGCTTGAGCGCACTCGCCGACCGTGGGCGTCGTAGAGGTAGGTGATTTGCCCGCTGTGGCTGCTCGTCATCCGGCTGGCGCGATCGAACTGGAACTCGGTGGGGGATTCGATCAGCGCGTTCTCGAAGCCACTCCGAAAGAGCGTGGGGGGCGTGACCGGCTGGGTGCCGGCGGTGAACTGCGAGCGCCGGGTCAGCTCGCCGCGGTCGTTCCACTGGTAGCCGAACAGGTTCTGGCCGGCGGGCGTGCGGATCCACTCCAGGCGCTGGGTGACCGGTGCGTAGTGGAAGCGACGGTCGGTTCCGCCTTGGACCGTTTGCCGGACGTTGTCGAGGGGGTCGTAGACGTAGCTCTCGTTGCCCTGCGGGCTGGCCGTGATCGAAGTCAGACGGTTGCGGCCGTCGTAGTTCAGGGTGCGGCTTTCCAGCCCGCCGGGTACGCCGTCGCCGATCGACTTCAGGTTGCCGACCGAATCATAGGTCAGGGTGTGGTCGAGCACCGGCATGCCGAGCTGCTGATCGTGGATGCGCTGCGGCAGTTGGCGGCTGTTGAGCGTCAGGGCGCGGGTGACGCCGTTGCCGTAGCTGAATCCAACCACACGACCGCTGGGGTGGTAGCTCGCCGCGGTCGCGAACGTACCCGCCTGGCGGGGCTCACCGTAGGCGTTGGGGTTGAAGTCCAGGTTGAGGCCGCTGGGGTAGATCAGGCCGGCCAGGTCGCCGCGGGTGTTGTAGGACCAATCGAGGGCGAAGCTCTTGTTCTCGGGCAGAACCTGTAGCGTCTCGGACTCGAGCAGACGTCGACGGTTGTAGGTGTAGGTCCAGCGATTGCGGGTGGTGGTCCAGTCGGTAGCCTGTGCATTCAGTACGCCCACCGTCGCGCTGGCCAAGGCGCCATCGGGCTCGTAGGTGTAGCCGACATCGTCGGTACTCGTCGGGTGGTCGATAAAGAGCAGCCGGCTGAGCGCGTCATAGTGATGCACGCTGCGGTTGGCAGTGCCGACAGCGCCGTGCTGGCAATCCTGTGGCGCTGTCAACGCGTTCTGGGCGGTGGCTCGCCAGGCGACATTGCCTGCTGCGTCGTAGTCCCAGACGGTGATGCCGGCATCGGGCTCGATCGTCTTGCACAGGCGCTGGTGGACGTCATAGACGTAGCGCCGCTGCAGGCTCAGCGATTCGGCCTGTGCGCCGGCCGGCGTGAAGCTGCCGCTGCGGGTCAGCGTGATCGGCTTGCCGAAGACATCGCGGGTGTAGGTGGTGGTGAGCCCCTCGGGGGCGCTGATCACCAGCGGCGCGTCGTGTGTTGGCTGGTCGAAGGCCTGGTAGGTCGTGGTGGTGCTGAAGTTTCTCGCGTCAGTAAAGACGGTCGTCAGCGGCGTCTGGTAGCGGGTGCTGGTGGTGAGCTGGCCTAGTTCGGAATCCTGGGTGGTGCCGGTGACGCGGCCCAGCACATCTCGGCGGGTGCTCAAACCCTGCGTCAGCGCAGTGAGGGTGTCGCTCGCCGGCACGTTGAGCGTGTCGACCGGGTAGGACGCAAACACCTCGCGCCCCTCGTGATCGAAATGCCGGCGCACGGAGCGACTGCCGACGCTGCCGTCGGTGCTGGCTTGACGCGTCAGCACGGGGCGCCAGAGTGCGTCGTAGAAGGTTTCGTGTCGGCGACTGCCGGTGGTTTCGATGCGGCGCCAATGGCCGGCGGCCAGGCCGTACTCCACCGCGTTGACCGGTGCGTAGACGATCGATGTCGCCAGCCAGGCTTGCACGTCCTGACCCGGCGGCGTGATCTGGCTGATGCGGCCGCCCTGGTCGTAGGCGTAGCCCGTTGCTGCACCGGTCGCGTCCGTGACCTGCGTGATCTCGCCGAGATCATTGACCTCGGCAGCCATGCTCGCGCTGGTCGGAAGGGACACGCTGCGGGGGATGCCGCGCTTGTAGTTGCTCAGCGTGATCTTGTTGACGTTGCCGCCGTCGTACAGCTCGTGCACCAGGCCGGCCTGGTCCACGTCGGTGTGATAGGTGCGCCGGGACTGCAGCTTGCCGAAGGCGTAGTTGTGGGTGGGCAGCGCGGTGGTGCTATCGAAGGTGGTTTCCTGCGGAACCGTGCTGCCCACTTGCGTTTTCTGCAGCTGGCCCAGAACCCAGCGCGTGGTGTTGTCGTGGTAAGTCAGGGCCTCGGTGCGGCTGTAGCCAAGGCTGCTGGAGCGGGTCACCTGGGTGGGGCGTGCGAAGGCGTCGAACTGACTTCCCGTCCAGGTGAACGAGTCGAACTCGCGAATGGTCGTGTGCTGGGTGCGCGGCCGCGGCTGCTCGCTGATGAAACCATCGCCGCGCGCGGGCAGGCTGCGTCCGCGTGGAAGCACGTACGGCTGGCCACTTTGGGCCAGCTGATAAGTGGTTGTTTCGATGTGGAGGATGTTGCTGGGATCGGTTCCGTGCTCGACCTTGCGAAGCAGGCCCTCGTCATAGCGATAGCTGTTGCCGAAGGTGTAGCGGCGCCAGTCATTACTGGGGCCGCTGACGATGGCCGTGGCGGTTCCCGCACAACTGTCGCTTGTGCACAGCGGTTGAATCGTGGCCGGACACGAGGCGGTGGTGAATGGAAGGCCGTTGTTGTCGTTTGCGCAGGCCCAGCTCACGGAGGCGCCGAAACTGTAGTTCCAACGCAGTGGGACAGGCGAAGTGCCCGGTGCTGCGGTGTCCAGCCCCGGCCCGGTGACCGTCTTGCTTGAGATCGCATAGACCCATGCTTGGTTTGGGATCAATGCGACATCGTTGTTCGGATTGTTGGTCGGGCTTTCCCAATTCACGCAGATGCGCGACACGTTGCTGCGACCGTGCAGGTTCGGCGCCACAACGAAGGTGCCGGTTGCGCCGGCAGGGTGCGTCACGCTGCCCTGCACCGAGGTCTGGCCAAGCGGAAACCCCGAAGTGCTGCAGTCTCGCGCCCCGTCGTCTTGGCTGTACTCGATCTCGGCGGTCGACAGGGCGCGCAGGTTCAATTGCCACAGGCTGTCGTCGGGCTGGAGAACGCTGGTCAGAGACGCATTCTGGAAGGTGGTCCGGTCGTACCCATAGACCCACGTCCGGCCGTGGGCCGTGGCCGAGGTGATGCGCCCGTTGGTGTACGTGACGCTGATCTGCCGACCGTCGCTGGCTGTGATGTACTGCAGCCGGACCGGGCTCGTCGCCGTTTGCCCGGGGACGTAGGTGTAGTCCACCCGGTGTCCGAAACGGTCTGTGATTCGGGTGACGTAGAGCGCGTTGCGCTTCCGCATCAGGCTGCCGCTGCCGCTGGAGCCGATGTTCATCGGGCTGGCCAACGGCGTCTCGAAGGTCTGCGCCATGTGCCCGAAGATGTACTTCGTGCCGTCGGCGGTCAGGGCCTCGAAGCCTTCGCCCGTGGCGTTCGAGGTAGCAGGGAGATTGATGCATCGGACGTAGGTGAACCCCGCTGTGACGAAGTCCCAGGAGGTTCCGTCGGTGGGCTCGGGTGAGCCGGTGTCCGCCACCAGCAATTCGCCACCGCCTGGCATCTGGGCCTGAAGGCCTTGCCAGTAGTCGAGGTCGGTGTATTCGGTGCCGCCGGCGTATGCCGGCCCTGGGGTCGGTCGCGAACAGCGGTTGGCTGCCCAGGTGGGGCCGTACACCCCCTCAATTCTGGGAATGTCGAGCTCCCAGTCCCCGAAGGCACCGTCCATGGGTTTGCCGAGCACCATGGGATTGGCGGATGGGTAGGCGCCGACACTGAAGGTGCGGGTGAGCGCAACCGGCAAGCTGGAGTTGCCGGGCAGGCTGATGTCCGTGACCGAAAAGGACAGAGCGCCGTTGTAGAGGTTGACGTTGTCGCCGAACAGATCGGGGCCGTGGGACGCCAGCGCTTTGCGCGACTGCAGGTGCTTGTCGTAGTCCTCCCAAGGCTTCTTGGCCGTCGACAACAGCGCTTCGAGGCGCTCGGGATCCTCCTCAAGCGGACGGATCGGCTCACCTTCCTGCGCCGCCAGCGTGCCGGCGGTGAAGCTCACGGCAAGGCAAGAAAGGACAAGCGCGGAGCGCAGCGAGGAGATGACGCGCAGTGCTGGGGTCATAGGGGGCTCACGGAAACGCCAAGGGATGAGAGATCGAATGCGGTCGGGCGCGACGGAAAATTGTCGCGCCGGGCCGTGAAGATTGGCAGTCGGAGATCGCCTCGAACAGGGGTAAGAGAACTCCTACCCAACAGCATCGGGCGTTAGGGCTCGTTGCTAGCCTGAGTGAGCGAAGAAGCCCCCTCACCCCGTACAAAACACCCGCGGCAACCCAAAAATCCCCTCAAACAGTGCCGGCGCCACATACGGCTCAATCGGCTCGCGCCGGATGTCGTAGTCGTCCCCCGTTTCCATCCCCTGAAACCCCCCGTAGTACGAGAAGGCATAGCGCACGCCGGCTTCGCTCAGCACGCTGCGGGTGTCGGCGTTGAAGCAATCGCGGTTGCCGACCGGGTAGGCGAAGGCGAGCATCGGGCGGCCCAGTTCTGCCTGCAGTCGCGCGGCGCAGCCTTGGATTTCTTCGCGCTGGTCTTCGATCGGCAGCCGCGACAGCACCGGGTGGTGCATGGTGTGGCCGCCGATGTGCATGCCGTGGGCCTGCATGTCGCGCAGCATGTCCCAGCTCATCCATTGTTCCTGCGCGGGCGGCTGAACTGCGCCCGGCAGTTCGGTCAGGCGCTGTAGCAGGATCAGTGCGCGTTCGCCGGATAGGCGCTTGTACAGTCGCAGCAGGCTGCGCACGGCTTCAGGGCGGGCCTCCGGGCTCAAGTCCAGCGGCGCGATATCGAACTCGGGAAGCTCAAGCTGGCGCGCCTGCGTGCTGTCGATCAGGGCGGTGATGGCGTCCCACCAGGGCAGACGCGGGTTGTCGATGTAGCCGGTGGCGATGAAGAAGGTTGCGCAGGCGTTCTCGGCGCGCAGCACCTTGAAGGCCGAGTGGTAGTTGTCGCTGTAGCCGTCGTCGAAGGTCACCAGCACGAAGCGGCCGCGGCTGCGGCGCGCGTCTTCGATCTGGTCGGGGGTGATCAGGTCGGCATTGCGTTTCAGAAAACGGATCTGGGCGGCGAAGTCTTCGGCGCTGGCGCTGATCACGCCGGGGTCGCAGTAGCTGGGCAGGCGGCTGGCGATACGGTGGTAGTTCAGGCACAGCAGCCCGCGCGGGCGGTAGACCATTCGCAGTACCGCCAAGGCACCGCTGTGTTTCAGGGCTTTGGCCAGCAACTGTCGTTTTCTCATGCGGTATCTCCCCTCAGAGTCCGCTGTGTGTGGGGTCCGCGCAGCGGCCCCGTGGAAGCGGGCGCGCACGCGCACCGCGGTGTTGTTGAGACGCGGCCGCGCGCGATGTCGCGCATCGGATCGCACCGCGTGCTCATGCTTCACGCTCGCGCATGCGCTGGCTCCAGCGTTGCAAGCGCGGGCCCAGCAGCGCGCGCAGGCGCGGCAGTCTGGCCAGGGCCTCGTACAGGGTTTCGGCGTCTTCGCTGCGCCAGGCCCGCAGCAACAAGGTGGCGCTGACGAATACAACTGCGTATAGCACGCCAGCGCCGAAGCGCAGCCAGGGGTCGGACGTGTGCAGGGCGATCGCCACCACCGGCAGCGCCGCCAGCAGCGCGGCCAAGGCCAGCCGCGACAGTTCACGCCAGGGCAGACGCAGGCCCAGCGCGAGCCGGCTGCCGAGCACCAGCACGCCCATCAGCAGCAGGCGCGAAGCGGCGTGCGCGGCGACCGCGCCCATCAGCCCGTACTGCGGGATCCACCACAGTGCCAAACCGATCGTCAGCAGGATCGAGGTCGCGGCGATCAGCGCGCGCAGGCGCTGGTGGTCGGTGGTCGAAAGCAGCGCGCCGAACGCGCCTTCGCTCAGGCTGAGGCCGCCGACGATGACCATCCAGCGGAATACCTCGGCCACGGGCGCGTAATCGCTGCCGTACAGCAGCAGCACCGCGAGGTCGGCCGCCAGTGCCGCGCTGCCCGCGAGAAGTAGACCGAAGAACAGGAAGATGCGCACTGCATTGCCGAGCACCCGGTTGACCTGCTGCAGCCCGTGCGCACCGTAGGCGTGCGCCATCATCGGCATCAGCACGCTGGACAGGCCCGAAGACAGCAGATCGATACCGCCGCGGGTCAGGGCCGCGGCGATCGCGAAGAAGCCGACTGCAGCCGCGCCGGTGAACAGGTTCAGCAGGTAGGTTTCAACTGACTTGTTGCCCAGGGCGGCCGCGATCACCAGCGCGACGGTCCAGTACAGGTGCGGGCGCAGGCGCGCCAGCAGCTCGGGCCGTGGTGCCGTGCCGCTGCCGCGTACGCCGGCGCGGTGTGCGCCGAGGAAGCCGAGCAGACCAAAAACCAGCCCGGTCGCGGTGAACACCAACAGATAGGCCAGCAGCGAGGCGCCGCGCCAGAACAGCACGGCTACCGCCAGCGCATTCAGTAGACCGAGCGCCACGGTGATGCCGGCTTCGATGTCGAAGCGGCCGTGGCCCTTCGCCATCGAGATGTAGAAGATGAACAGGCTCTTGCCGCTCATGCTCAGGATGGCCAACGCGGTGAACAGCAGCAGCTGCTCCTGCTGCCAGCCGCTGCGTTCAACGAAGGGCAGGGACGCGGCATACAGCAGCGCCACCGCTGCCAGGCACAGCAGCTGGCGCCGCCACAGCCAGCCCTGCACGCGCGCGGCGCCTTCGCGGTCGTCGCGGCCCAGCGACTCCGACACGAAGCGGATACCGGTGGTAGTGAGGCCGTTGTTGGCGATGATGCCGAGCATGCCGGACAGCCACACCAGGTAGGCGTAGTGGCCGAACGACTCCGGACCCAGATCGCGCGCGATCAAGGCGCTGACCACCAGGCCCAGCACGTACACGGCATAGGTCGAGCCGGTCATCATCAGCGCCCCGCGCAGCGCGGCGACACGGCCGAAGGCGGCGCTCATCGGCGCAAGCTCCGGACAGCGGGGAAGGCCGCAGCCATCGACGCGCTGTGGAACAATCGCTGCCCGCAGGCAGCTGGCCTGCAGTCCGCCGTGATCGAGATCGAATGCGCCCTGCCCCGCCCTCTCTGCCGCGCCTTCTGCATGTGGTCGACGGGCTGGAGACCGGCGGGCTGGAACGCTTCGTCTGTGATCTGGCGCTGAGTCAGCACGCAGCCGGGCAGTCTGTGGCGGTGTTCAGCCTCAGCCGCACCGCGGGCTTTCGTGCAGAACTCGAGGCCGGCGGCGTTGAGGTGATCCAGGGCGACAAGCGCGGCGGCTTCGACCGCCGCCTGATCCAGCGCCTGCGCCAGCTGCTGCGCACGCGCGCAATCGAGATCGTTCACAGCCACAACTTCGTACCGAACTACTACGTCGCGGTCGCCGCGCTGGGCTTGGCCTGCGTGTTGGTCAACACCTGCCACAACATGGGCACGCGCCTGCGTCAGCGTCGGCTGCGCTGGCTGTTTCGGCTGAGCCTGCTGCGCACGGCGCGCATCGCCACGGTCGGCGAAGCGGCGCGCACGCATTTGGTCAGCGCCGGCCTGCTGCCGGCAGCACGCACGGTCGCGATCGACAACGGCATTCCGGTGCAGCGATTCGCCCGCGGGGAAGCCGCGCGCGCCGCGGCCCGCCAGGCGCTCAGCCTGCCGCTGGATGTGCCTGTACTCGGCTGCGTCGGGCGCCAGGTCGCACTGAAAAACCACGCCCTGCTGATCGCCCAGCTGCCGTCGCTGCGCGCGCGCTATGCGGGCCTGCGTCTGCTGCTGATCGGCGACGGCCCGCTGCGCGCCGAGCTGCAGCAGCAAGTGCAGGCGCTGGGCCTTGGCGACAGCGTGCTTTTTGCCGGCGACCGCAGCGATGTGGCGACGCTGCTCGCCGGCATCGATGTGTTCGTGCAGCCCTCGCGCACGGAAGGTCTGTCGATCGCATTGCTGGAAGCCAGCGCCGCCGGCTGCGCGATCGTCGCCAGTCGCGTTGGCGGCAACCCCGAGATCGTCGCCGACGGCGAGCGCGGTCGGTTGTTCGCCAGCGACGACGGCGACGGCCTGCGCGCGCTGCTGATCGAACTGCTCGACGACCCCGCGCAGCGCGCCCGCCTGGGTGCTGCAGCACGCGCCTGGGCCGAGCGCGAAGTCGGCATCGACGGCGCGCGTGAGCGCTATGCGGCTTTGTATGCGCAGGCGCTGCGGTGCTGAGCGTGCTTCGGTAGCGCCTGCGATGCAGTTGCTGCCGATGCCGCTGATCGAATCGGCGCTGGCGGCGTAGCTCATGCCTGCAAGTCCAGATCGCGCAGCAGCGCATCCCGCAGGCTCTCAGGCGCGCTGTAGCCCAGCGCCGGCAGCGCGCTGCGGTAGTCGAAGGGCGTCCACATCGCGCGCACCTGATACGGCGTGGGGAAACTTGCGATCGGGCCGCGGCGAAGGCGACCGGCGCGCAGCAGCAGGCCGCCGATGCGGGACATCCAGGCCGGGCGGATCGGCAGCAGCCGCGGCGCGCGTTTGGCTTCGCGCAGCAGATCGACGAAGTCCCGACCGCGCAGGGCGGGCGCATCCAGCAGGTTTAGGCACTCGCCCTCGAAGCGCGCCTGCCGCTCGATGTAGGCCAAGGCCTGCGCGGCGTGGCGCAGGTGGATCATCGGCAACGGCAGCTCCAGGCCCGGAGCCAGCCACAGCCCGCCCGGCAGCGGCATCGCCAGACGCCCCGGCAGACCCAGTGCATCCGGGCCGACCAGAATTCCTGGTCGCGTCACGCAGACGCTCAAATGATCGCGGCGCGCGCGGTGCCAGACCAGGGCCTCCTGCGCGCACTTCAGATGCGTGTAGGCGTCTCGCTTCCAGGGCGCGGGCTCGATCGCACTCGACTCGTCGATCAGGCTGCCGAGCGCAGCATCAGCAGTCGCATACACCGCCAGTGAGCTCACGTGCAGCAGCCTCGGCGGCGCCGTGCAGGCGGCCAGCGCATCGAGCACGCAAGCGGTCGCGGCAAGGGTTGCGCGGGCCATCTCCTCGGGGCGCCCGCGCTTGGCCGCGGCCAGCAGGAAGACGGTCGGTGCAGCTTCGAAGCGCGCCTGCAGGGCGCTGGCGTCATCGAGCTCGTAACGTTCGATCCGATAGCGTTCGGCATCAATGCCGTCGAGCAGTGCGAGCAGCGGCGACGCGTCACTGCTGGGCCGCAATTGCAGACGCAGCGGCGGCGCGTGGGAGCGCTGCGCCTCCAGCAGCGTGCGCGCCAGATGCCGCCCGAGCAGGCCGGACGCGCCAAGGATCAGGCTGCCGCCGTGTGCGCCTGGTACGATGTCGGGAGTACTCATTCGCGCGCGCTCTCGGCATCGGCCGCCCAGCTCATCGGTGCGGGCGCATCGAAGCGGCTTTCGATCTCGACCACGGCCGGGCCGTCAAGTGCGTTCGAGATCGCCAGTGCGACCTCGGTGATGTGCAGACAGAACTGCGCCGACAGCCGAGGTGCGCGGCCCTCGCGCAGGGCGCGCGCCAGATCGAGCGGGCCCAGGCAGAAGTCGACCTTGCGGCGGCCCTTCGAGGCGGCGATGGCTTCAGCGTCGCCGAGCAGTTTCAGGCGCTGTGCGAAGGGTGCTTCGCGCGAGCGGCCCAGCACTTCGATGCGGCCGCGGCAGCGTACCGGTGAGCTCGGCTTCCAGCAGTCCTCGACCCAGAGCGCGCCTTCTTCGCCGGCGATCAGCAGGCGGTGGTCGTGCGGGGCGACAATGCTGCAGGTGAGCCGCGAAACGGCGCCGCCCTCATGTTCAAGCGCTGCGGTCGAGAAGTCGGCAGCCTGGCGTTCAAGCGGCACCTCCATGTTCTTCTCATGAACAAGCCGCGAGGCAAACGCGGTGACCCGCTTGACCGGCCCCAGCATCGCCACCAGCCAGGTCAGCGCGTAGCCGGCGTGCTCCAGGGTGTTGCCGACTTCGAGCTCGTCGACATACGGCCATGGCGCACCGCTGGCGCCGACCCAGCGACGGTAGGCCATACGGTGCAGCAGGCCGTCGTCCATCTCGGCATAGGCCAGATAGGGCCGGCCGATGCGGCCGTCGCGCAGGGCTTTCCACAGGGTCTGCGCGGGCCGACCGAGCAGGCGGCTGGGCGCGCCCGAGAGCAGCAGGCCGCGTGCTTCGGCCAGCACCACCAGCGCGCGTGCGTCCTCGACCCGCATCGCCAACGGCTTTTCGGAGTAGACGTGCTTTCCCGCCTGCAGGCAGGCCTGGCTCACCTCGTAGTGTGCATGCGGATTGGTCAGGTTCAGTACGATTTCGACGCGCGGGTCGTCGAGCAGGCTGGCGAGGTCGGGGTAGACCTCGACACCGTGCCGGCGTGCGAACGCGAAGCTGCGGCCGGGGTCGCGATCGAACACGCCACGCAGGTCCAGCAGCGCGTGCCGGCGCAGGGTTTCGAGGTAGAGATCAGCGACGAAGCCGCAGCCGATGATTGCGATGCCGACCGCGGCCTGCGTGCTCATCGGGTCTTCCAGATGTCCTGCGCGGGCTTGCGCAGGATGTCGATGAAACCGCGCACCACGCACAGCTGCATCTGCACGAAGCCGGTGACCAGGCCGGCCAGCGGCAGGCGCTTCAGCGCAGGCACGGCGGGTGTGAGCAGGCCCAGCGCCCAGGCGCCGAGGTGCGGCAGCAGCAGCAGGGCCCAGAAGTCGCTGTGGCGGGCCAACATGAGATGGGCGATCAGCGCCAGCGCCAGCCACAGCGGGCCGCTCAAGCGCAGCAGCTTGTGGCCGACGAAGCGCAGGAACAGCGGATTCGCACGTGGGTCGAGCAGACGCGGTGCCAGCGCCAGCAGCTGGAAATTGCCGGCCAGGGTGCGCACCTTGCGGCGGCTTTCCTGCTCGACTTCAGCAGCGGGGCGATCCCAGGCGATGGCGCCTGCCTCGAACAGCACGCGCTCGCCGGCCATCGCGCGGCGCATCGGAATCAGCACGTCATCAAGGATGGTCTGCGCCGGGATCGGCGTGTAGTCGTTGCGACGCATCACGTACAGCGCGCCGCTGACGCCGACCACCGAACCGCTCGCCGATTCCAGACCGCGCACGAGCTTTTCGTAGCGCCAGTAGGCGTCAACGGTGTGGCCGAAGCCCTGCACGCCATCGGCCTCGAAGGCGAGCTCGCCGCCGACCACGCCGACGCCGGGCTGCAGCAGGCGCGCGACCAGCAGACGCGCGGCGCTGTTTTCGATGCGCTGGCGCACATCGCAGAACAGCAGCACGTCGCCGCGCGCCGCCGCCACCGCATCGTTGAGACAGGCGGCTTTGCCGCGACGCTCGGCGAAGGCCAGCACCGTCAGCCGCGGGTCCTCGATCGCCCGCGCGGCAGCTTCGGTGCAGTCGCTGCTGCCGTCACAGGCGAGCACCACCTGCAGGCGCTGGGCGGGATAGTCCAGCGCGAGGATATTGCGAAGCTTGCGAACGATCGCGGCTTCTTCGTTGTGCGCGATCAGAATCACGCTCAGCTGCGGCCACTCCTGCGCCAGGGGCGCGGGCTCGCTCGGGCGCGCGCTGCGCGCGCGCAGCCACAGCAACAGTGGGTAGCCCAGCCAGGTCAGCGCGATCATGCCGACGCTGAAGCCGAACAGCAGCAGCCAGTGCATCAGGCGGTCTCTGCGACGACGCGCGGCGCATAGGCCGGGCGCGCGATGCGGTAGTCGCGGTAGGCGCCCGGGTTGCCGGTTTCACCGGCTTCGGCGGCCTTGACGATGTTGTACATCTCGCGTGCCGATACGTAGTGCAGCTGCCAGCGCTCGCCGTCGTTGTAGTGCCGCTCAAGGTGCTCGAAGGCCTCGCGCATGGGTGCGCCCAACAGGGTGTCGAGGTCGCATTCCTGGGTGCCGTGGGTGTGGATCTTGACGAAAATCCATTCCGGCCGGCCCTCGACGTGGATGCCGGTGCGCACCCAGTGATCGATGCGCTGCGGGCTGGGCGGGCTGACCGCGCGGATGTCCGAGTTTTCGATGCGCGGCAGCAGGCCGTACTTGCGCCGGTGAAAGTTCAGGCCCAGAACACCCTGGATCAGCAGCAGGTCGCCCCAGGGCCGGCCGCCGACGCGCACGCGCTGGCCGCGGTCGTGCGATTTCGGCTGCTGCGGGTCGTCTTTGGCGTAGTAGATGCGATTGATCGCGCTGGGCTGGGTCGGGTCCGGCGCCGAGGGAAAGGTGAAGTCGGCGTAGCAGCCTTCCTCGCGCAGAATGATCAGCTCGTTGTTGATGCCGCAGCCGCGCCCCTCCGGATGGCTATTGTCCAGCGCCCAGTTGCCGTGGATGAAGGCCCACTGTGGCTGGCCGCTGGCCGGATCGACCGGCAGCGCATCGTGACGTTCGACCAGCTGGCGGGTGAAGCGGCGCAGGGTCTCGCGCAGGTTGGCTTCGGTGTCATTGTCGTGATGCAGGTGGACCTCGATCTCGCCAAGCTGCAGTCGGCACATCTCGACCAGGGCGTCGAGGTGTTCGGGTCGGTATTCCTCTTCCGGGTAGAAGAAGGTGTGCACTGGCGGGCGACCGTCGGCGTCGCGATGGCCCTCGCAGACCTTGGGGTAGTCGCGGCGCCAGCGGGCCACGCGTGCGCACTCGCTGGCGTAGTCGGCGCGGCCCCATTGGGGCTCGTAGTGATCGACGAAGCAGAACATGAGATGGCGGGTGGCACCCTTTGGCGCCGGTGCCCGCCAGTCCTGACGCAGCCAGGCGGTGAACCAGCCCAGCACGTGCTTGCGATGCGCGAGGTAGAGCACCGCCGCCAGGCCCGCAGCAGCGGTCAGCAGCAGTAGCGCAAACAGCAGGGTCAGGCTCATGGGGTCCTCGCTGCGGGCTTGGCCGCGGGCGCTGGTTGTGGAGAAAGGTTGTTCATCCGGTGAATCGTTCCAGCACGATGAAGGCGTACACGGCCGCAATGCTGCCAAAGGCGGCGGCGACGGCGGCGAACTGCCAGCGCGGCGCCGGCCAGTAGGCCTGCTCGGGCCCGGCCAGCGCGGCCTGGCGCGCGCACCAAGCGGCACCGAGACACAGACCCAGCAGCAGGTAGAGCAGTGGCTGATAGGTGCGCGACAGGAACCAGGCGCAGGCAAGAAACCCGAGCAGGGAGACCCGCAGCGCCTCGGCCATGCGCGCCTGCGGCGAACCGGGTTCGGCCAGCTGGGTCACCTGCGACAGCTCCCGCCAGGCCAGCACCAGCAGAGCCACCCAGGGCAGCAATCCGAACAGACCGAGCTCGGCGAAGCAGAGCACGAAACTGTTGTGCGCGGTCAAGGGATGGTGGTCGGTAAAGGCGCCGTAGCCGACCCCGAACAGGGGCTGGCCGCGGAACATCTGCAGGCCGTCGTACCAGGCGTCGATGCGCTGCCCGGCCGATTCCTCCTGAGTCGAGAATTCACGACCGCCGGCGAGGCCCAGACCCATCGCCACCACCAAGCCGACGCCACCCAGCACGGCGGTGCGGAAGTTCCCCAGCCAGCGGCGCAGGCCGAGCAGCACCAGCACAGCGACGCCCAGCACCGCGCCGCGCGAGTGGGTGAGGTAGATCGAGTACAGCATCAGGGCCATTGGCAGTCCGACCACGATGGCGTTTCGGATCAGCCGTCGTGGCCGCCAGGCGAGGGCCAGCAGGGGCAGACTCATGATCAGGGCCTGACCCAGATCGTTGGGGTCGTTCAAGATGCCGAGGCCGCGCACGCGCCACAGGTTCTGGCCGGTGTCGTCCTGCGCCGGCACGCCGCTGTAGCCCGCGGCCAGCAGGTCGGCATCGGTGCCGGTGCCCTGGCGGATCACGAAGTCATCGGCGCGGTAGCCGGTCTCGAACGCGTTCACCGTGAAAGCCGCCAACACCAGCATGCACAGGGTGACGGTGGCCAAGGTCCACTGCACGCGCCGCAGGCTGGTCAGGTTCATCGCGGCCAGCAGCAGCAGCAGGACCGAGGCGCTGAAGTCCGAGATCGCATCGACCGCGCCGCCGGCCCAGCCGTTGGCGATGCGCGACAGCGCGATGGCCACGATGAAGGCCAGCAGCACGCCGACGTGCACCGGACGCAGGGCGATGCGGCGCTGCATCAGGGTTGAGAACACTGCGGCCGCGAACGCGAGCAGCCACAGCACCAGCATCGGCCGGGCCTCGGCCAGACCGGGCGCGAACAGCTCGACCGGACGCAGGAAGGTGAACACCACGTACAGCAGGAACAGGGCGAAGGCCATCGGGACCGGGCCGGGGCTCAGTACGACGCGAACGCGGGCGGGGGCACGGCGCGCAGGCGCCGTCGGCAAGCGCAGGCGAGGACGCACGCATCGGCACTACCCAAGCTCGGGCCCTCAAACGCTCTGATCACAATTCAAACCCTCGTTCCGTGCTTTGCATCGCATTTTCTTTGCAATAGACTGCGATGACAATCACGATTATCGACGAATCGGGCTCCGATGACCATGAATCCCGCCCAGCCGGCGCTTGGCAACGTCCAGCGAGTGCTCTACCACCACCGCACCCAGGGCAAAGCCGTCGAAGGCGTGCATATTCGCGGCATCACCGATGCGCTGCGGGCCGAAGGCATCGCGGTCGACATCATCAGCCTGCCCGGCGCCGACCCCTACACCAGCCCCAAGGCGATGTCGCCGACCCAGCAGGCGCGCAGCTACATGCGCTGGGTCGCGAAGCTGCCGGAGCCACTGTTCGAGCTGGCCGAGCTGGCCTACAACGCGGTCGCCGGCTGGCGCCTGCTGGCCTACTTCCGGCGGCAGCGCGATGTTGGCCTGATCTACGAGCGCTATTCGCTGTTCATGTTCATCACGGTGCTGATCGCGCGCTTGAAGGGCATTCCGCTGATTCTCGAGGTCAACGACTCGGCGACGGTCTATCGCGTGCGGCCGCTGTTCTTCCTGCGCCTGGCGATGTGGATCGAGCGCTGGGTGTTCCGTCGCGCCGATGGCCTGGTGTTCGTGTCCTCGGTGTTCCGTGATCGTGCCCGCGCCGCGCATGGCGAAATCGCGCCGGCCATCGTCACCCCGAACGCGGCCAACATCGACAAGTTCAGCTTCACCCAGGCCCAGCGCGACGAGACCCGTCAGCGCTACGGGTTGGAAGGCAGCGTGGTCTGCGGCTACCTCGGCGCCTTCGTGCCCTGGCATGCGATCGACGCCTTCGTGCACCGCATCGCCGACCACCTGGCCGGCGATGCCCAGCTCAAGCTGCTGCTGGTTGGCGATGGTGCGACCTTTCCAGCGCTGAAGGGCTTTGTCGACGAGCGCGGGCTGTCCGAGCGGGTGGTTTTGACCGGCCGCGTGCCGCACGACGCGGTGCCGGGCCTGCTGGCGGCGATGGACATGGCGATCCTGCCCAGCGCCGGCGACTACACCTCACCGGTGAAACTGTTCGAGTTCATGGCCTGCGCGATTCCACCGATCGCGCCGGATTTCGAGCCGATCAAGGAAGTGCTGGTCGAGGACGGCACGGGCTGGATGTTCAAGGCCGGCGATCTGGATGCCGCCGTGCAGGCGGTGCTGGAACGCAGCCGCGATCGCGAAGGGCTGCGCCGGGTGGGCCGGGCGGCGCGCGATTACGTCGCGGCGGAGCGCCAGTGGCGGCACAACATTCTGCAGCTGCTGGAGTTCCGCAGCGAGCTGCTGGCCGGGGAGCAGGCAGCGAGCGCTTGAGCGATTCGCTGGCTGCCTGGTGGGGCCTTGACGCACCCTAGGCGCACTTGATCGCACGGCGCTTGGTGCGTCGCAGGCGCGCGGGATCTCACGGGGCCTTGGTGCGCCACAGGCGCACCCTACTTCACGACATTTGTGGCGGCATTCGGACGGCGTTCGCCGACAACGCGTTCACTGGTTGGGGCTCGAAGCAATGCGCCTACGCGGGGTGCGCGCGCGCTGGCGCTTGCTCATAGGGTGCGCGTGCCGCGCACCGGCGATTGAGTTGGACGGCCGATCAGGGCTTGGCCAAAGCCAACAGCTCTCGACACACGCTGAGCGTGTCGGCAGCGACGTCGTCCCAGCTGCGGCGCAGCCGCGCCGCCATGCCGGCCTGGTCCCAGTCGCGGCGCAGCGCCTCGCGCAACGCGGCTTCAAGTGCGGCGGCATCCTTGGGCGGCACCAGCAGGCCGCTGTCGGCGTCGACGATCTCGCCGGTGCCACCGACCGTGGTCGCCACCACCGGGCGGCCGCAGGCGATCGCTTCTACCACGACGTTTGGGTAGCCCTCGGACCAGCTCGGCAGGGTCAGCACGTCGCAGGCGCCGATCCAGCGCGCCACGCCTTCGGGCTCGAACGCGCCAGGCAGGTGCACGGCCTGGCTCAGGCCACGGGCGCGGATCAGGGCTTCGAGCTCTCCGCGCATCACGCCGTCGCCAACCAGCACCAGCTGCCGACGCGGGTCTTCCCGGTGCAGGGCTTCGAAGGCGCTGAACAGCTCGCGCATGCCCTTGGTTTCGACGAAGCGGCCAACGTAGAGAATCAGTTTGGTCTGTGGGTCCAGCCCCAGCTCGGTGCGCAGC
Organism: uncultured Aquimonas sp.; assembly: GCA_964586455.1. Taxonomy (GTDB): domain Bacteria; phylum Pseudomonadota; class Gammaproteobacteria; order Xanthomonadales; family Xanthomonadaceae; genus Aquimonas. The sequence goes on along the minus strand of CAZPHV010000013.1, from coordinate 36,654 downwards.
GCCGCCTGATCGCGCAGGTGGAACACGCCGGTGTCGAAACCGTTGATCACCGCGCGGCTGCGCTGTGGATCCGCGCCGTATTCGTGGATCGCGGACTCGCGCATCGCGCGGCTGACCGTCAGCAGACGGTCGCAGCCCTGCACCACGCGGCGGGTCAGCCAGCGATTCAGGCCCGAGCGCACGTGGATGTCCGAACCGCGCGCGCCCAACACGCAGGGCAAGCGCAGGGCACGCGCTGCGGCGAGCGCGCCGGCGCCTTCGGGATACAGCCAGTAGCCGAGCACGAGCTCGGCGCCGAAACGGCGGATGCGCGGCTTCAGCGCGCGCCCGCAGACCCAGCCATTGCTGATCCGCGACAGACCCGGCACGGCCGGATAGGTCAGGGCTTCGAGATCGATGCCGGGCAGGGTGTAGTCCGGGCCGACCACGCCCTCCAGAAAGCTGCGGGGCTTGAAGCCCGGCAGGCGCGGGTAGTCGGCCTGGACAAAGAACACCCGCACTTCCGCCAGCTTGGACAGCGCCCGCGCGGTCTCATGGATGTAGCGGCCACGGGTGGGGTCGTGCGGAACCGGCAGGATCGGGGTGACAAGCGCGATGCGTGGCATGGATGGGCACGGGCTGAACGGACAGGGCCCGGCACTCGACCGGGCCCTGCATGGTAAACCGTGAACCGCTTCGCGGTTTGTCGCATGGGCGACGCGCGCGCGCTTCGGCAAGCAGAGCGTCGCGATCAGGCAGTCGGCGCTGCCGCGAGGCTAGAAGCTCAGCCGCTCTTTGCGCTGGACGCCGGGCTTGCGGCTAGGCGCTGCTGCCTCGCCTGGACGATTCGACGTAGGCTTCCGCGCAGGCCTCGAACACTGTTCGCTTTGGGCGCGGAGAATCAGAGCGCCTCCATCCCGTTGCGGAAGATCTGTCCCTGGGTGCTGGCGTTCTGTGCCTGCCAGCGATCCAGCAACTCGACGAAGGCTTCCGGCACCTGGGTGCTGGCCGGCTGGCCCGAATGGCTGAGCGTGTTGATGCCGTGGCAGCCGTCGCAGGCGCGCACTTCGCCGGGCTGCACGGTCAGCCAGTAGCGCTCGCGCACGACTGGCTGGCCGCTGGGCGCGGTGGTCTGCCACACCATTGCACGCCCGGCCGGCACAAAGGCCGCCACTGAGCCATCGGCGGCGATCCGCACGCTGCCGGCAGGCGCGCCCGGTGCGGGCGGGTTCAGCGCCAGCGCTTCAGCTTCGTGCATCGGCACTGCCAGCACGCGCCGGCCGGGCCGCGGGTTGGCACCGCCCAAGGTCAGGCCACGGATCTGATCGGCCTGCAGGAACTGCATGTGGCTGATCGTGTAGACCGTGCCGGTCGTGCTCGGCGGGTTTTGATGAACGCTGCCGTCGACGCGCAGATTGAAGGGCTGCTGGCGGTCGGCGCGGTCGCGGGTGGTGACATCGCGCATCACCACCACGCCGAGGTTGCGCTCGCGCAGGAACTCTCGAAACGCCTGCAGGTTCACGCCGGTCTCGGCGAAGGCGCTCTGCTCGGGCGATTCGATCGTCTCGGCGGTCTGCGGCGGCGCCGGGCGCGCACGTACTTCGACCGCGCCCAGCTCCCACATCGGCCCTTCGTAGACGACGCGGACATCCGGGTCCCAGTATTCGACTCGGCGCACGATGCCGGTGCTGCCGAGTAGGGGCGTTGCTGAAGCCGCCAAGATGCCGTTGCCGACGGCCGTCAGCCGGGTCAGCCGGAAGCGGTGACTGGGGTTTGGGCTGGCGCGGGTGCCGAGCTCTCGCGCTATGCCGGTGGCCGGCGCATGTGAGGCAAGCACGCTGCCGTCGGAGAGCGGCAGCGGGTTGCGGTAATGCCCAGTGTGATTGCTGGAGCTGACTGTGCCGCCGGTGTCGGGGTGGGTGATCGACTGCAGCTGGATCTGGTCGGGGTTGGCGCCGGCCGCGCCATTGAAGCGGATGATCTGGCCGCCGCTGAGGGTGCCGAATTCAGGTGCATTCAGCGCATAGAAGCGACCCGGCTGGGTCGGATCCTCGGCCAGATGCAGCAGGTTCAACAGGCGATAGCTGTTGCCGCCTGCGGGAATGAAGTCGCGCAGGTTGCTGTCGTTGGTGAAGCTGCGCTCGAAGTAGCTGTGCAGTTCGTGGCGGCCGACGTGGTTCAAGGTCAGCGCGGCGGTGCCGTCCTGGTTCAACTGCCAGGGGAAGAAGTGGTTGAAGCGCAGGCCCTCGACCTGCGAGCCGGCCGCGGCGATGCGTGGCTCGGGGAAGTATTCGGTGCGATCGCTGGTGCGCACCGAGTTCGCGGCTTCCGAGCTGAAATTGAAGGTGCCGAAGGTGTTCGAGGGGCTTTCGTTCTGCTGATCACGCTGCAGATGATCCCAGCGCGAAAACACCACGCGTCCGCTGGAATCGACCAAGGGGTCGAAAGAACCCGAAGGCGAATGCTCCAGCAGCTGCAGCTGACCACCCGGGGTGAGCTTCCACAGGCCGCTGACGGTCGGGGTGGATTCGTATTCGTCCAGCTGCGGATACAGGTGACGCTGTCCGCTGCGCGGGCGGTCCGAGGCGAAGATGATGGCGCCGTCGGAGCCGTAGGTCGGCTGGATGTTGTTGAAGTCCTGCGGCTGGGTCGACACCCGGGTAACCACCGCGGTCTGCCCCTGGCCGAGGCCGGTCACTTCGTAAAGCTGCCAGTAGAAGTTGTCCGTGCCGTACTGCTGGGCTGGCGCGCCGACCACCATGCTGAAGATCGCCTTGGTGCCCGACCAGTGCACAGCGGGGTCGCGCACGGCGATCGAATTTGCGCCCTGGAAGTTGGCCGCGGATCCGAAGCCGGCCTCGCGGGTGAGGTTGCGCAGGCTGCCATCCGAATAGCGGATGTACAGATCGCCGCCGCGTCCACTCAGCGCGATGCTGGCGCGATGGTTGCCGAACACCGATCCGATCGCAGCGAAGTCTGTCGAGATCGGCATCTGGGTGACGAACAGAATGGGATGCGGCGTGGTCGGTGGCGCGGTCTGCGCCTGCACGCGTGGCGGGGCTGCCAGGGCGGCGGCCAGTACGATCACGATGCTGCTGAGGAATGCGGGGAAGCGGGTCATGGTTTTTGGCACCAATGTTTACAAGGCCAGCCTACGGACCCGCACTCCCGGGTTTCGCGGGTCAGTTGGCAGTACCGCGAAGGCATTCGGTGACCCAGTCCCCAGAGTCTGAAATTCTTTTTCCCACGGGCACTTGCGATCACATAGGAAGTGCGAACCCGGTCGCGTTGGCGATTGCGGCGGGCCGATGACCCGGGGCTGCTGGCTGCGGGGCGGTTGTGCAGAGGCGCGAAGGCGCCCGTTATGTGCGCCAGCGCACATTTTGAGTCGCAGCTGCTATCGTTGCGATCCGCCGTACCGCCCTGCTTTTGACCCTGGAATCGGCTCGTGAGCCCGCCCATCGACCCGCCAAACCGATCGCGCCAGGCCCTACCGCCTGTCAGCCCGTTTCGATGCCACGAGGGCATCGCTTGATCCCGAAGGACCCCTACCCGGTTCGCATTTGCGGCACGCAGGGCTGGCTGGCGGGTGTGTACGCGCAGGCGCCGTCGGCGCGGGCCGTGCTGCTGGTGCTGCCGCCGTTTCCGCATGAGTGGCAGCGCGGTTACCGGCTGTTCGCCCTGCTGGCGCAGGCGCTGACGACGCAGGGCATCAGCTGTCTGCGTTTTGACCCGACCGGCTGCGGCGACTCGTCGGGCGATGACGACGCCTTCTGCCTGCAGCAGCTTGAAGCGGACGCGGCGCAGGCGCTGGCCTGGCTGCGCGCCCAGGGTGACGCACCGATCATCTTGCTGGGCGTGCGCGCGGGTGCGCTGGTGGCCTCACCGCTGGCCCAGCGCGAGGCGCTGGACTGGATTGGCTGGCAGCCCATTCTTTCGGGCGCCGACTATTTGGAGGAATTACAGACCCGCGAAGCGCTGGAGCTGCGCAATCGGCGTCGCTACGGGGTGCGGCTGCCCCTGCAGGGCCCTGAGCCAGGCTGCCTGCTCGGGCATCGACTGCACCCCGCTTTTCGCGATCAGCTGCGCGAGGCCCAGGTGACACACCCGGCGAGCTTCGAACTGGACCACGCGCTGCCGGAAGCTCTGACCCGCTGGGTCGACGAAATCGATCTGTCGACGCCGTTTGCGCTGCCGCTGGTGCGTAGCGCCGCCGCCGAGCTGGCCGGACGGCTGCAGGCCTGCGCATGAACGAATCGACTCTGGAGCTCGGCGAAGGTCGATTCGGTGTACTGCACCAGGCTGCGGGTGCGAGTTCCGTGCTGTTCGTTTTCCTCAATGCCGGAGCGGTACACCGCCAGGGCCCGTTCCGGCTGTACGTGCATCTGGCGCGGCGGCTGGCTGCACTGGGGTTTGCCAGCGTGCGCTTTGATCAGCCCGGAATTGGCGACGCCTTGCGTGCGGCCGAGCGCCCGCAGCCCGCCCTGCTGGGCGATGTGCTGGATCAGCTGCAGGCGCGCACCGGCTGCGCGCGCTTCGTGGTCGGTGGCATTTGCAGTGCCGCCGATGCCGGCTGGCAACTGGCGCTGCGTGACCCGCGCGTGCAGGGTCTGATGCTGTTGGATCCGGTCGCCTACGGGCCGCGCTGGTTCAGGCTGGGTCGCCTGCTGCGCCTGCGCAGCGCCCAGGCTGTGCTTGCCGCTCTACAGCGTCGACTCACACAAGGTGGCGTTGCAGCTGACGCGGCATCCAGAGCGGTCGAGGCCGACTACCGCGATTGGCCGTCGCCCGCGCAGGCACCGGTCCAGCTGGCCTCACTCTGCGCGCGTGGGGTGGAGATCCTGGCTCTTTACACCGGCGGCATTGCCCACTACTTCCTGCATCGACGTCAGTTCGCGTCGACCTTCGGTGCGTCGGCGCATGCTCGACAGGTGCAGTTCGACTACTGGCCCGAGGTCGATCATCTGTTCTATCGACCCGCCGACCGCGAGCGCCTGATCGAACACCTCTGCGCCTGGGCCCAAGTGCGGTTTGCTCCGGTCGAACGCCGCGGCGCAACTGAAGGATCCACATGACGCACAGCCCCATTCTGGTCACCGGCGGCGCCGGTTACATCGGCAGCCACGTCGTGCTGCAGCTGGTCGAAGCCGGTGAAGAGGTGGTCGTGCTCGACAATCTCAGCACCGGCTTCCGCGAGGCCGTGCTCGACGCCGAGCTGGTGGTCGGTGAGGTCGGTGACCGCGCGGCGGTCGAAGCCCTGCTGCGCGCTCGCGGCATCCGCACCGTGCTGCATTTCGCCGCCCGTACGATCGTGCCGGAATCGGTCGAAGACCCGCTGCGCTACTACGGCAACAACACCTGTGCCACCCGCAATCTGCTGGAGGCCTGCGCGAACGCGGGGGTCGAGCACTTCGTGTTCTCGTCGACGGCCGCTGTGTACGGCATTCCGGCCAGCGGCCGCGCCCGCGAAGATGCGCCGACCGCGCCGATCAACCCCTACGGCACCAGCAAGCTGATGAGCGAGTGGATGCTGCGCGACCTCTCGGCCGCGAGCCCGCTGCGGCACGTGGCCCTGCGCTACTTCAATGTGGCCGGCTGCGATCCGCAGGGCCGGATCGGCCAATCGACCGCGCGCGCGACCCTATTGGTGAAGGTCGCGGCCGAAGCGGCCGTTGGTGCACGCGCGGCCGTGCAGGTGTTTGGAACCGACTACCCCACCGTCGACGGTACCGGCGTACGCGACTACATCCATGTCGTGGACCTGGCTTCGGCCCACCTGGCTGCACTGCGCTATCTGCGCGGGGGCGGCGCCTCGGTCACCCTCAATGCGGGCTACGGACACGGTTACAGCGTGCGCGAAGTGCTGGCGGCGATGTCGCGTGCGGCCGGGCAAACCGTTCCACACGCGGATCATCCGCGACGGGCGGGCGATCCGCCTGAGCTGGTGGCTGACTGCGCGCGCATCGGCGAGGTCCTGGGTTGGCGCCCCGCCCTCGATGATCTCGATTCGATCTGCGCCAGTGCGCTGGCCTGGGAGCGGCGCCTGCATGCACGGCGGCAATGAGGACCGGGCGCGTTGGCCGCTGGTCGCGTTTGCGGGATTGAGTCTGTGTGGTGTGTTCGGCCTGCTGCTGCCGCTGCCGGACAGCACGCCTGGGCTGCGGCTGGCGCTGAACCTATCCCATGTTCCGCTGTTCGCGCTGTGGGCCATGCTGCTGATGCGACTTTGGCTGCAGCTGCGCGGTGCCCGCCATGCACTGATGGCCTGCGCGCTAATGGGCCTCGCAGTGGCGCTGGGCAGCGAAGCCTTGCAGGGCCTGCAGCCCAGCCGTCAGGCCGATGCCCGCGACGCGTTCAGCAATGTGGCGGGCGTCGGACTGGGCTTGGCTTTTGCGCGATGGCGATGGCGGCAGCGGTTCGCGCGCGCTTGAACAGGCCGCAGAATGTCGGTCTGCGTGGCATCCACCTCAATCGGGCGTTCGCGCCCACAGCGGAGCGATAAAACATGTGCGGAATCGTTGGAGCCGTGGCCGAGCGCGATGTCGGCGCCATCCTGATCGCCGGCCTGCACGCGCTGGAGTACCGCGGTTACGACTCGGCAGGTTTGGCCGTCCTCGAAGATGGCCGGCTGGAGCGCCGCCGCGCCAAGGGCAAGGTGCGCGATCTCGAAGCGTTGCTCGAAGTGCAGCCGGTGGCCGCGAAGATCGGCATCGCCCACACCCGTTGGGCCACGCACGGTGTCCCCAGCACGCACAACGCGCATCCGCACGTGTCGGCGGATCGTGTCTCGGTGGTGCACAACGGCATCATCGAGAACCACGCTGAATTGCGGGCGGAGCTGCTGGCGGCCGGTTACGCCTTCACGTCCGAGACCGACACCGAAGTCATCGCGCATCTGGTCGAGTCACTGCTGAAACAGGGTCATGAGCTGCGCGCTGCCGTGGTCGCGGCGACTCAGCGCCTGCACGGTGCCTACGCGATCGCGGTGTTGTCGAGCGACGATCCGGGCCGTTTGATCGGTGCGCGTCGCGGCAGCCCGCTGGTGGTTGGCATCGGCATCGGCGAGCACTTTCTGGGCTCGGACGTGCAGGCCCTGCTGCGGGTGACCAACCGCTTCATCTATCTGCAGGAAGGCGACATCGTGGAGATTCGCCGCGAAGGCTATGAGGTCTTCGACGAGCGCGGCGCGCCAGTCGAGCGCGAGGAGCGCGTCACCGATCTTTCGGCTGATGCGGTCGAGCGCGGCGAATACCGCCACTACATGCTGAAGGAGATCCACGAGCAGCCGGAGGCGGTCGCACGCACGCTGGAGGGCCGGATCAGCGGTGATCGCATCTTGCCGAACGTATTTGGTGTGGATGCCGAGCAGCTGCTGATCAAGGTGAAGCAGCTGCACATCGTCGCCTGCGGCACCAGCTATCACGCCGGTATGGTCGCGAAGTACTGGATCGAGGCGCTGGCCGGGCTGCCGTGTTCGGTCGAGGTGGCAAGCGAGTACCGCTATCGCACCACCGTGGTGCCTGAGGGCACGCTGTTCCTCGCGATCTCGCAGTCCGGCGAGACCGCGGACACCCTGGCTGCCCTGCGCTCGGGCAAGGAATCCTCTCGCTATCTGGGCGCATTGGCAGTCTGCAATGTGCCTGAGTCGTCACTGGTGCGTGAGTCCGACCTGGTCCTGATGACCCGCGCCGGCCCTGAAATCGGCGTGGCCTCGACCAAGGCCTTCACCACCCAGCTGGCTGCGCTGGCGCTGCTGACGCTGGAGCTTGGCCGTCTCAACGGCATGCCGGAAACCAAGTACGCGCGGCTGGTGGCTCAGCTGGCTTCGCTGCCGCGGCTGGTCACCGACGCGCTGAAGTTGGAGCCGCAGGTGCACGCGCTGGCGGAGCGTTTCGTCGACAAGCAGCACGCGCTGTTTCTGGGGCGCGGCGCCAGCTATCCGATCGCGATCGAGGGTGCGCTCAAGCTCAAGGAGATTTCCTACATCCACGCCGAGGCCTATCCCGCCGGTGAACTGAAGCACGGCCCCCTGGCCCTGGTGGACGAACACATGCCGGTGATTGCGGTGGCGCCGAACAATCAGCTGCTGGAAAAGCTGAAGTCCAACCTCGAGGAAGTGCGGGCGCGCGGTGGCGAGTTGTTCGTGATTGCCGACCACGAGGTCGAGGTACCGCTGGCGCCGGAGCGTGGCGCGGTGTTGAAGCTGGAGTCGGGCGGCAATCTGATCGGCCCGGCGGTGTTCAACATTCCGCTGCAGCTGCTGGCATACCACGTGGCGGTGCTCAAGGGCACGGACGTCGATCAGCCGCGCAACCTCGCCAAGTCCGTGACGGTCGAATAGCCCATGACTGCCGTGCTCAGCGTCAATCTGAACAAGATCGCGGTACTGCGCAATTCACGCGGCGGCAGCGAGCCCTCGATGCTGCGTGCAGCGCAGACCGTGGTGGATGCGGGCTGCGGGGGCATCACCCTGCATCCGCGACCCGACTGTCGTCACGTGCGCCCGCAGGATGTGCTGGACATCGCCGCCTGGCGTCCGCCGCACGTGGAACTCAATCTTGAGGGCAACCCGTTTGCCGGGGCTCGCGCGGGCTATCCGGGTTTTCTTGAATTGGTCGAAGCGGCGCGTCCGCAGCAGGTCACTCTGGTGCCCGACGGCGACGGTCAAATCACTTCAGATCACGGGTTCGACCTCGCTCGCGAAGCCAGCAGTCTGGCTGGAGTCGTTGCGCGAATCCGTCGCCTGGGCGCACGCGTCAGCGTGTTCGTGGACCCCGGTAGCCTTGGCGCGGCCGCCGCGGCCGCGGTCGGCATCGAGCGCGTCGAAATCTACACCGGGCCGTATGCCGAGGCTTTTGCTGCGGGCTCACCCCGATCCGCTCTGGAGCTCTGCGTACGCACGGCCGAGGATGCACGCGTGGCCGGGCTGGCGGTGAATGCAGGTCACGATTTGAGTCAGGCGAATCTGGGCCTGTTTGCCTCCGCACTGCCAGGCCTTGCCGAGGTGTCAATCGGCCATGCGCTGATCGGCGAGGCCCTGTATGCGGGCCTGGATACGACAGTTCGGACGTATCTGCGCATCCTGGAGTGCGCTGTCGCGCGCTGAGCCGGCGAGGCAGTGGACGGCCTCGCCGGCTGTGCGCTTCAGTGCGTCTGCAGTTCCAGCCGGTTGAGCCCATGAGTGCGCGCCAAGGCCAGCACCTCGGTCATGCGCGCATAGGCGGCTTCAGGAGACACCTCGATCTGCAGAATCGGGATTTCAGAGCGCGCTGATTCGACCTGGAGGATGCGCTCCAGCGCGGCGAGGCTCAGGCTTCGTCCCTCGAACTGAAGGGCTCCAGCAGCGTCAATCCGAAGGTTGAGCACGGTGAGCTCTGTCTGCGTGATCGGTGGTGGGCCAGGAAGAAGCGGCAGTTCGATCTGTCGGGTGACCACGGGTGCCGCGACCAGAAAGATGATCAGGAGTACCAGCATCACGTCCACCAGCGGGGTGATGTTGATTTGCGCATTGTCCGCACGTTCTGCCGCATCAGCATTCATGAAAGCCATGATCGAACTCCCGGATGGGGCGTTCCTTCGCCTGCGGACCGGCGTTCCTCACCGGCAACGGCTGTGCCGTTGGTTGAACACTGCCTCGTGACAGGGGCAGCTTGCAAGCGCGGCAGCCCAACCAGCGCGAATGTCATGAGTTTCGCGAAAAGCACAAGGCCGCCCATGAGGCGGCCTTGTGTTTGATGCGGTTTCCCATGATGCGCTTGCATCAGGCTTGACGCGAGATTCGCCCAGATTCAGAGCGTCTCGACGAACCCGATCTTCTTCATGTCGGCGTTCTTCGCGGTCGACAGGACCTCGGTCAGAACGTGGTACTGCACTTCCTGGTTGGCCTCGATCTCCAGCAGCGGCTGCGGATCCCGGCTGGCCTCAACGCGCAGCGACGGCAGCAGCGCCGCCTTCGGCATCGGCGAGTTGTCCCAGAACAGACCGCCGTCCATATCGATCCGCAGGCGAATCGGCGCGGGTGGAAGCTCCACGTCAGGCGGTGGAGTGAGGCTTTGCTGCGGAAGATCAATCTCGATCTCCCGGGTCAACATCGGGGCTGTCACCAGAAAGATGATCAACAGCACCAGCATGACGTCGACCAGCGGCGTGACGTTGATGTCCGCCATTGCGCCGCCGCCACCCCCAGTAGTGAATGCCATGAGTGCTTCCTCTTTACCGTTCGGGGCTGATTACGAAACCGACTTTTGCAATGCCGACATCCTTTGCGATCTTGACGACGTCCGACACCACCCGATAACGGGTGGTACGGTCGGCGCGGATCTCAACGCGAGGCTGCGGTTTCTTCTGGGCTTCGACGGCCAGCTGTGATTCCAGCAGTGCACGCTGGATGGGCTGGTCGTTCCAGAACATCTCACCGGTGTCCCGGATCGCAATGGTAATCGGCTGCCCGGGAACTGCGGCGAGCTCGGCAACTTCAAGCCGGTTCTCGGGCAGTTTCACCTGGATCTTGTGAGACATCAGGGGGGCTGTGATCATGAAGATGATCAGCAGCACCAACATCACGTCGACCAACGGCGTGACGTTGATTTCCGCCATCGGCCCGGCTTGCTGATCGTTACCGCTGCTGAAGGCCATTGCTCATAACTCCCGGTTCAACGGACTGCTCAACGCTGCGATGAACCTTCGCCGACGCGCGAGCCGGTGGCGAAGAAGTCGTGCAGGTCGTGGGCAAAGGCGTCAAAGGCCGCATTGGTGGTGCGGTTGGCGCGGTTGAAGAAGTTGTAGGCCATCACCGCGGGAATCGCGACAACGAGACCCAAGGCGGTCTTCAGCAGCGCCTCGCCGACGGGGCCGGCCACTGCGTCCAGCGACGCCGAACCCGATGCACCGATCTTGATGAGGGCCTTGTAGATACCCCACGTGGTTCCGAGCAGACCGATAAAGGGCGCGGCAGAGCCGGTGGTCGCGAGGATGGTCATGCCGTTTTCGAGCTTGGAGCTCTCACGGGTGACCGCCTGACGCAGGGCACGATCGATGAACTCCGAGCGCGACAGCGTTTCAGCCAGACGCGAACCTTCGTTCTTCTGGTGATGTGCAGCAGCGATAGCGCAGTCGAGAGCGATCTTCGAGAAGGGCTCGTTGGCCGGCTGCTCTTCCATGAAGCGGATGGCTTCCTGGGCGTTGCTGGTCTCCCAGAAGGTGCGGATCACGTGATTGGCACGGGACCGGATCACCTGATTCTGGATGCTCTTGACCACGGTGTAGTACCAGCACGCGATCGACATCAGCACAAGGCTGACCACCACCACCCAGGTAACGGCGAACTCGCCCGGGTTGGCCACCATGGCGTTCAGCAGGCTGGAGATACCCATCTCCTTCAGCGCTGCTGCATTTGTATCCGCGACGACGCCACCGATGACCTGATCCATCGGCACCGGCGTGGCAGCCTGAGTAGCAACCGCGGCTGCCGGCGTGTTAGAGGCTTCTTGGAGCATTTCCTTACCCTTTTGCTAGTTAGGCGTCAGTCACTGAGGGAGAACTTGATCGGGACGATGACCCAGCTTTGGATGGGCACACCTTCCTTCATACCTGGGTTGAACACCCACTCACGCACCGCTTGAATTGCGGCCTGATCCAGCAGACGCGAGCGGCTGGACTTTTCTACCTCGATCTGAACGGGCCGACCATCGGTACCGACCAGAACACGCAGAAGCACTTCACCCTCTTCCCGTCGGCGCATGGCCTGCGGGGGATAGCGCGGCGGCCGCATCCGCCGGTACGAGCTGTCCTCGGTAGCGCCATAGCTGGGCGCCGGTGCGGATGGAGCCGGTGGCGCCGGCGGCGGTGCCGGGATCGACATCGGAGTCGCCTGTTCCAGAATCACCGGTGGCGGTGCTTCGGGTGGCGGCGGCGTCGGTCGCGGGCGCTCGATGATCTTCGGCGGCGGTCGCTTCGGTGGCTCCGGTGGCGGCGGCGGCGGTGGCGGTGGCGGCGGCGGCGGCTCGATGAAGGTCACCTCAACGATTTCCGGCGGACGCTCGTCCATCTGCGGGGGCGCCACTGGCACCAGCATCAGCACCAGCGCACCTGCGTGCACGCCCATCGCCGCCGCGAGGCCGGTGATGCGGAGCCAGTTCAGCGGGCGGCGCTCGGTTTCCTGATTTTCTTGGTTGTCTGTCATGCGCAGTGTCGTGGTCGGAGGTCAATCCATCCGCGCTGCCAGTCTGCTTGCCTAGACAAGCTGAACGACACGGGAACGGCATAGCTTATACCAATCGGTCGGCCGTGCCTAAGGCCCACCAAGTGAACGAATATCAACGATTGACTTGGCGGAGGTAGGTCTCGGCCATGGTCTTGGTTTCCGGGTACTTGGCAGCTTCGCGGTAGGCAGCCAGCGCAGCCGGCTGGTTGTTCAGGCCGAACTCTGCCGCGCCAAGGATTACGTAAGCATCGCCCGGTCTACGCACACCCTTGCTGATCGCCCGGTTGGCCGCCGCCTTGGTTTCGGGCCAGCGCTCCAGTTCGGCCAGCGAGCGCGCATGGTTCAAAGCCATCTCACCATCGCTGGCGAACTCATCGGCCTTTCCGAACGCTTCGGCGGCCCGCGTGATGTCCTCGGAAAAGTAGTAGGCCTCGCCGAGGCTGCGATAGACCTCAAGAGACGGCTTGACCTTGCCTTCCTGCACGGCGCGTGAGATCAGTTCCGCGGCCTTGAGATCCTTCTCGGCATAGCGGTACATCTTGGAGAGCTCCACGTAGTCGCGCTCCTCCACAAGTACGCCGCTCGCGATGCCGGACTCCATGGTCTGGATGGCCTGATCGATCAGATCCGCGTTCACGTAAATGGCCGACAGGTTGCGGATCAAGCCGACATTCTGGGGGTCAGCCTGCAGCAGGCCGGCGGCGATTTCGGCTGCTTCACCGGCACGACCGAGCTCGAACAGGCTGCCCATCAGCATCTGCGACACTGCCGAGTCGGGCTTGTCCTGAAGGGAGATCGCCTTGCGCAGGTCGACGATGGCCGCCTCGTACTGCTCCAACCGGTAACTGGCGTTGCCGCGTAGGGCGTAGATCTGGGCGGACTCTGCCTTGGTTTCGTCCAACCAGCGGGTGAAAGTGGCCGCCGCATCGGCGTACAGCTCTTCCTGAAACTGCAGCTGGCCGACGTTCTGCATCACCTGGTAGTACTGGTTGTTCTTGTATCCACCCGCTTCGAGTGCCGCCTGAAAGTAGGCGATGGCGCCCGGGTAGTTGTCCCGGTCGAGTTCAATCTGCGCCAGGATCTGGTTGGCCAGCGAGATCTCGTAGATGCCGACACCACCCGTAGCCAGCAGCGCCTTTGCGGCTTCTTCGGTTTCCGCGTCCTTGCCTTCCTGCTGGGACAGGTCGAACACGCGCTTGAGCTGTCGCTGGGTACGCTGCGCGGGCTTGAGAGCGGGCTCGGCGCGCGTCGCATTGGGATAGAGGACTTCTTCGGCTGCCGCTTGTCCACGGCGCTGGGCGTCGGCGTTGGAGATCAGTCCCAGACCTAGCGCGAGAACGAGGCTGGTCTTCACAAAGAAGATTGAAGTGCGCATCGGTGAATTCCTGGGGGAGGTCTACGACGGGTGATTGCCGTAGTCGGCCTGCAAGCCTAACCGCAGACTCTGCGGGGACTCAAGGCGCGATGCCGCAGTTGCGCGCTGTGAAATCAGGGGCCCTGTTAAAGCTTTCCACCATGCGAAGGCGGATGGAACAATTCTGTCACTGCATCTGCTTCTTCGGTGGGCCGTCAGCTGGTCGCGAAATGTGCGCGAGAGAAGGCTGCCCGTTCGGTTGGATCGGTACTCAGGGCGCCTTGATCGCGCAGTGCTTCGATCGTGCGCAGTCGGTGCAGAAGGCCATTGCCGTTGGCGATCTGGATCGCAAGGCCAGGGCGGGCATTGAGCTCCAGGATCATCGGCCCCTTGTTCTTATCAAGAACAAAATCGACACCGATGTAGCCGAGCTGCGAAAGCTCGTAGCAGCGCGAAGCCATCTCAAGCAATTCCGACCAGCGCGGAATTTCCAGGCCCACGATGCTGTGCTCCGTGTCCGGGTGTTCCCTGACCGGCTCGGTGCCCCACACACCGCGTCGGGTCAGCCCAGTGGGTATGTCGATGCCGACACCGATGGCTCCCTGATGCAGGTTGGCCTTGCCATCCGAGAGGCGCGTCGGCAGCCGGATCATCGCCATCACCGGGTAACCGAGAAAGACGATGATGCGGACGTCGGGGACGCCCTTGTAGCTGACCTGATCGAAGATCGGATCGAACTGCACGCAGTACTCGACCAGCAGGTGATCGGGATGTCCACCGAGCGAGAACAGGCCGGACAGGCCATTGGATAGATGGTGTTCGAACTCCTCACGGTTCATCAGCTGACCATTTGAGCGCCGGTACTTGTCGCCACGACGGCCGCTGATCACCAGAATTCCGTCGCCACCGGAGCCATGCGCCGGTTTGACCACGAACTGTTCGCGCTGCTCGATCTTCTTGTGAAGCTCGCGAATTTCGTGCTCCTCGCGGACCACGGCGAACAGCTCGGGCACCGGTAAACCGGCGTCGATCGCAAGCTGTTTGGTGATCAGCTTGTCATCCACGCGCGGATAGAAGCGCCGCTTGTTGTAGGTCAGGATGAACTCGGCATTGCGCTGGCCGAGGCCCATCATCCCGATGCTGCGCAGACGCCGTGCAACCGCGATCAGGTTGAGCATGGCTCAGGCCTTGCTCACGTCTGCAACACCCGACTTTTCCTTGGCTTCGAGCTCACGCGCCAATGCGCGAAAGCGGAACAGTTCGCTCAGTCGATAGCCGGAGTAGCGTCCGAGCACCAGGGTCAGGGCAAGCAGGATCAACAGCGACTCCGGGTACACGAAGACGAAGTGTTCCAAGGGCTCCCAGCTCATCGCGAGATAGGCGAGGCAGGCGACAACCAGCGAGCCGATGCCTTCCTTCATTGCATAGCCCGGGCCGCGCTCTTCCCACGCGACTGACATGCGCTCGATGGTCATCGCCATGATCACCATCGGGAACAGCGCGACCGAAAGGCCGACCTCGAAGCCGAGCCTGTTGGCCAGGATCGAAACTGCTGCCATCAGAAGAACAACCAGGATGAGCACGGAAGTCAGGCGTGGAACCAGCAGCAGACGCAACCGCTCCATGTAAAAGCGAACCAGCAGTCCTGTTCCAACCACCAGGACGAACAGGGTGACGCCTGCCAGCAGCTGGGTTTCGCGGAAGGCGATGGCGATCAGCACCGGCATGAAGGTGCCGAAGGTCTTGATGCCGATGATGTTGCGCAGCAGGAGCATCAGAAAAGCGCCGATTGGCACCATCAGCAGGACCTTGTAGACCGACTGGGTCTGCAGGGGCAGGCTGAGCAACGAGTAATTCACGAGATCGGCGTTCTGCACCTCAAGCCGGCGCTCGGCAATCGCAATCGCATCTGCGAGATTCCGGCTGACCGTAAACGTGAGCTCGGGACGCCCCGCGTCTTCGATCTGAAGCAGCGGCGCGCGCGCACCGGTCCACAGGAACAGATTGTCCGGCCAGCCGTCGACGGCGGTTTCGAGGTCGATGGTGGTCCAGGATCGTCCATCGTGGACCTGCAGCCAGGGCCGGATCTGCGGGTTGCCCTGGCTATCGCCCAGCATCAGCCCACGGATGATGCGCGCCGGAATCTGCCGCATTGCCAGCAGCTGGGTGATGTATTCAGCGCGGGCGTCTGCATCAGCCAACCCTTCTGCGAGCAGGGCCACCTCCTCGCTGGGCGCCGCCACATTCATTTGCCGCACCAGTTCCTTGGCGTAGGTCGGAACGTTTGAGGATCCGAGCCGGACATTGTCCAACAGGGTCTGGGCTGCGGTAGCGAAGGGTTCTTCCAGCGTAGGCGATGCGGCCAGTCTTGGTGCGCCCTCAAGCGCTTCACTCTGTTTGCTACGCACCACCGTGGCGCGGTAATACAGGGCCTGACGCCCCGTCGCACGCCGGATCGACCACTGCACCTCGCGCCCTTCGCGGCGCGGCTCCTCCAGCTTCGAGTAGTTGCGGGCGACGTAGCGCTCGTCGAGGATCGTGAAGCCTGGGGTTGTCGACGGCACCTGCAGAACCACCGTGTTGGCCGGTTTGCGTGGCTGGTACTGGATGCGTGCCTGCACCGTCCAGACTTCGACTTCGGAACCTGGCGTGAGCGGAAAGTCGAGAAACTTCCACTTGTAGTAGATGCCGCCGCCGCCGATCAGGCACAGGGCCAAGGCCAGCAGGTAGAGATGGGCTTTCTTCATGGGGCGAGGGCGCTTGCGTGAGGCGGTGTGGCCAGGATGACCACGTTCAGCGCCAGTATAGCCAGCGTTCGAGCGTCGTCGCGGCGCGAAGGGGCGGCGGCGGCGTCAACAACGCACGCCGCCGTATGCGCTCAGATGTCGAGGTTGGCAACCTTGAGCGCGTTGTCTTCGATGAATTCACGCCTGGGCTCGACCACGTCTCCCATCAGAGTCGCGAAGATCTGGTCGGCAGCCACGGCGTCCTCGATACGGACCCTAAGAAGACGTCGGGTTTCCGGATTGACGGTGGTTTCCCACAGCTGGTCCGGATTCATTTCACCCAGGCCTTTGAAGCGCTGAATGGTACGTCCGCGCTTGGCCTCTTCGAAAAGCCAGTGATGCACGTCAGCGAAGCGACGGACGGGCTGACTGCGGCTGCCGCGGCTGATACGCGCGCCTTCCTGCAGCAGATCGTGCATCTCGCGGGCAGCATCGACGATTGGCCTGAGCTCACCGGATTCGAACAGGGGCAGCGGCCAGAGCTGCTCCAGCGAGAGCCCATGGTGCTGTCGCTGCACGTGCAACGCAGCTGGAATTTCGCCGCTGGCAGCGACCCACTCCAAGCGGTAGCGCGGCTTGCCGAGTCCTGAGCGCGCCAGCTTTTGGTGCGCAGCAGCGATCCAGCTTTCCGCGCGCGAAGCGTCGGTAAGCAACTCGCTGGTCAGCGGCGGCAGCTCCAGCAGAGCTTCGAGAATGGCAGCATCGTGCCGGTGGCTCAGCCTGCGGATTGCATCCTGGGCGCCGCCAAACAGGGTCAGCAGATGCTCAAGCGCGGCAGAGCTGATCGGTGGCTGATCGGTGCCGCAGACCAGGTCAGCGCCCTCCACGGCGTGACTGATCAGGTAGGCGTTCAGCGCGGCATCGTCCTTAAGGTACAGCTCCTGCTTCCCCTGCTTGAGCTTGTACAGCGGCGGCAGGCCGATGTAGATGTGGCCGCGCTCGATCAACACCGGCATCTGCCGGTAGAAGAAGGTCAGCAGCAGGGTGCGGATGTGCGAGCCGTCAACGTCGGCGTCGGTCATGATGATGATGCGGTGGTAGCGCAGCTTGTCCGGGTTGAACTCTTCCCGACCAATGCCACAGCCCAGCGCTGTGATCAGGGTGCCCACTTCGGCTGAAGCAAGCATCTTGTCAAAGCGGGCTTTTTCGACGTTCAAGATCTTTCCGCGTAGCGGCAGGATCGCTTGCGTGCGACGGTTGCGCCCCTGTTTGGCCGAACCGCCGGCGGAGTCACCCTCGACCAGGAACAGCTCGGACAGGGCGGGATCCTTCTCCTGACAGTCGGCCAGCTTGCCGGGCAACCCGGCGATGTCCAAGGCTCCCTTGCGCCGAGTGAGGTCGCGAGCCTTGCGGGCGGCTTCGCGGGCGCGTGCGGCATCGACCACCTTGGCGGCGATCGCGCGGGCGTCCTGCGGATGCTCCTGCAAAAACTCTTCGAAGCGTTTGGAAACCACGCTCTCAACGACAGTCTTGACCTCGGAGGAAACCAGCTTTTCCTTGGTCTGCGAAGAGAAGCTAGGGTCGGGCACCTTGACCGACAGCACTGCGACCATGCCTTCGCGCATGTCGTCGCCGCTCATCCCCACCTTGGCCTGCTTGAGCAGGCCGGATTGTTCGATGTATGCACCCAAGGTGCGGGTCAGCGCCGCGCGGAAGCCGGCGAGATGGGTACCGCCGTCCTTCTGCGGGATGTTGTTCGTAAAGCAGAACATCGTTTCCTGGTAGGCGTCGGTCCACTGGACCGCGACGTCCACCACGATGCCGTTCTCCTCACCGGAGAGCGCAATCACTGCTGGATGCAGGGGCGTCTTGAGCTGGGCCAGATGCTCGACAAAGCTGCGGATACCGCCCTCGTAGCGGAACTGATCGCGCTTGTCGCTGCGCTCGTCCGTGAGGTCGATGCGCACGCCTGAGTTGAGGAACGACAGCTCGCGCAGACGCTTCGCCAGGATGTCGTAGTGGAACTCGACGTCGCTGAAGATTTCCTTGCTCGGCATGAAGCGCAGCTCAGTGCCGCGTCGGGTCGACGGCGCCACCTGCTTCAGCGGATACAGCGGGTCACCCAGCTTGTATTCCTGCAGATGCTCGAACCCATCGCGCCAGATCCGCAGGCTGAGGTGCTCGGACAGGGCGTTGACCACCGACACGCCGACGCCATGCAAGCCGCCGGAAACCTTGTAGCTGTTGTCGTCGAACTTACCGCCCGCATGCAGCACGGTCATGATGACTTCGGCTGCTGAGCGCTGTTCTTCGTGGTGGATGTCGACCGGGATGCCACGGCCGTTGTCCTGCACGCTGACGCTGCCATCGGCATGGATGATCACCAGCACGGTGTCGCAGTGGCCAGCCAGGGCTTCGTCGATGGAGTTGTCGACAACCTCGAAGACCATGTGATGCAGTCCGGTGCCGTCATGTACGTCGCCGATGTACATGCCGGGACGCTTGCGAACGGCTTCGAGGCCGCGCAGTACGGTGATTCGACTGGAATCGTAGTCGTTCGGAGTCTGGTCGCTCATGGGATCCCTGCTTGGCGGGGCGCAACCGGGATTCGAAAGAATCTCTTCGGCTGACACAAGCCGCGAATTATAGCAGGGGGGTGATCGCGCCTCGTTCCACGTGGAACAGTGCATCACCGGGTGCCTGCGCCCAGGCCGGTCGCTCAACCCCGGAGACAAGCGCCTGTGCACCGCGGTCGCGCAGGTAGGAGAGAACGGCGGCTGCGTGCGAGGAGTCAAGCTCACTGCACAGGTCGTCAAGCAGCAGCAAGGGCATCGAGCCACGAGCCTCCAGGTGCAGCTCGCCCAATCCCAGCACCAGCGAAAGCGCCAGGATTTTGGATTGCCCGCGCGACAGTCGTTCTCGCGCATCCACCCCGCCCTGGCGAAGAACGATGTCCGCGCGGTGCGGACCGCTGCCGGTGGAGCCTTGGGAAAGATCCCGCTCACGCGTAGCGACCAAAGCGTCCATGAGCGATGCGTGTGCCCTCCCCCAGCCGCGGCGGTATTCGAGATCGATCCCTTCCAAGCTCGGAGACAGCCACGCCAGGACGCGACTGCTCCGCTCAAGCCAACGCTCCGCGAACTCGCGACGAATGTGATCGAGGCGTGCGCCCATCTCACCGAGCAGCGGATCGAAAGCATCCAACTGGCTGAGATCGCGACAGCGCAGGACTTCGTTGCGCTGCTTCAGTGCCCTCTGCCAAGCCGACCACAGGGACGCCGGTTCACGTTCCACGTGAAACACACCCCAATCCAACAGTCTTCGGCGCTTCTCGGAAGGGCCGCCCACCAACAGGTGAGACCCAGGCTCGAAGCACAAAGTCGGAGCCCGCGCAGCGATGTCGGAAACCCGCGAGGCGCTAACCCCATCGATGCGGTACTCCCAACCGGCCAACCGACCCTTGGCGCAACCCAACCGCAGACTCGACCCGGAACCGTCAACCCATTCCGAGAACACGAAGGCGCGATCCACGCCCGAGCGCAGCACCGACTCAAACTGGGCCGCCCGAAACGAGCGCGCGTGACTCAGTGCGAACAAACCCTCCAGCACCGTGGTCTTTCCGGAACCGTTGCTCCCGCATAGCCAGGAAATTTCAGACCCCGGAAAAAATTCAGCCTCGGCGAACACACGAAGCCCGCCGAGGCTGACATGACGCAGTCGCATTGGATTGCTTACAGGCGCATCGGCATCACCACGTGGCGATTCCGCCCGTGGCTGGGCTCACGCACAAGCGCGCTGGACCCGGAGTCGCGGAACAGCAGCAACACGTCTTCCTCGACCAGAGCACCGAGGGCCTCAAGCAGATAGCTCGCATTGAAACCGATCGACAGGCCACTGATGGACGTATCTGCCTCGACCTCTTCGACGGCCTCTTCCTGCTCCGGGTTGTGTGCGGACACCCGCACCACCTGAGGATCGACCTCGATCTTCACCCCGCGATACTTCTCGTTCGACAGGATCACCGCGCGCTGCAGCGCCGCGCGCAACGTGTCGCGATTGAGCTTGACCTCTTTGTCAGCGCCCAGCGGAATCACCGCCTCGTAGTCGGGGAAGCGCCCATCGATCAGCTTCGAGCTGAAGGACACGTCGTCACGACGCGCCCGCACATGCGCCCGCCCGACTTCGAGCTCGATTTCGCGATCGCTGTTCTCAAGCAAGCGCAAAAGCTCAAGAACACCCTTCCGCGGCAAAATCAGCTGACGTCGCGCCTGCGGGCCCGACAACAGATCCGTTTCACTCAGGGCAAGGCGGTGACCGTCGGTTGCCACACACCGCAGCAAGCTACCGTCTGCATCCAGCAACAGGCCGTTCAGATAAAACCGTACGTCCTGCTGCGCCATCGCAAACGCGGTCGCATCGAAGGTCTTCTTGAGCGAGCCTTCGGTCAAACGCAGCCGCTCAACGACTTCGGCCTCGTCTGTTGAGGGGTACTCGTCCGCACTCAGCCCCGCCAAGGTGTAACGGCTGCGGCCGGCACTCACGACGACCCGATCACCATTCGCTGCAACGCTCACGCTGACGCCGTCCGGCAACGCACGCACGATCTCGAAGAACTTCCGAGCCGGGATCGTGATCGCGCCAGGCTCGCCGTCCGAACAGCCGACACGAGCGACGAGCTCAACTTCCAGGTCGGTGGCGGTCAGCGACAGGGTGCCCTGTTCCAACACAACCAACAGATTCGACAGCACCGGCATGGTCTGGCGCTTCTCGACCACGCTGACCACCTGCTGCAACGGCTTGAGCAACACTTCGCGCGTCAGACTGAACCGCATACCTCAACCCTCATGTTCTTTAAGCTTTTAAAGACTAATGGTGATGATGGTGTCGCCCGTTTTCCGGGATAAGCCATACAACTCCATGACCAGCAACGGTTTTTCAAGGTCTCAAGGTCTGTGGGCGAATGTGTTTGCGGCTGTGCGTGACCTGTGGATAAAAAAGCCGCCCAAATTTCGCCCCACCCCCATCACCAGCTTATCCACAGCTTACCAACTTGCTTCCCAGCGCCATACGAGCGGTTCGACAGCTACTCGGTCAGCCGCCGAACCAGCTTGTCCCAGTCCTCGCGTGACTTCGGATCGTCTCCGACCAGACCGCGCACCACCTTGCATGCGTGCATCACGGTGGTGTGGTCGCGGCCGCCAAAGGCGTCTCCGATCTCGGGCAGGCTGTGCTCGGTCAGATCCTTTGCCAAAGCCATCGCCATCTGCCGGGGCCGCGCCAGCGAGCGGGTGCGGCGCTTGGACAGCAGATCCGAGACCCGCAGCTGGTAGTAGTCGGCCACCGTCTTCTGGATGTTGGTGAGGGAGATCACCGCCTGCTGTGCGCGCAGAAGATCGCGCAGGGCTTCCTGAGCGAACTCCTCGGTGATCGGTCGACCCATGAAGTTGGCGCGCGCCGCGAGCGTATTGAGCGCACCCTCAAGATCGCGCACGTTCGAGCGCATTCGCCGCGCGATCAGGAAGGCCACGTTCTCGGGCAAGGGCACACCCTTCTGTGCGGCCTTGGCCAGCAGAATGGCCGCGCGCGTTTCGAAATCGGGCGGCTCGATTGCGACCGAAAGCCCCCAGCCCAGGCGCGACTTCAGCCGCGGCTCCAGGTTGTCGACTTCCTTCGGGTAGCGGTCGCAGGTCAGGATGATCTGCTGTTTGAGTTCGAACAGCGCGTTGAAAGTGTGGAAGAACTCTTCCTGCGTGCGGTCCTTGCCGGCGAAGAACTGGATGTCGTCGATCAGCAGCGCGTGCACCGAGTGGAACTGCCGCTTGAACTGCTCCATCGCCTTGTCGGCGAGCGCCTTCACCATCGCCGCGAAGAACTGCTCGGAGCGCAGATACAGCACGCGCATGCCGGGGTTACGCGAGAGCATGTGGTTGCCGGCGGCATGCATCAGATGCGTCTTGCCAAGGCCCGTGCCGCCGTACAGCAGCAGCGGGTTGTAGGCCTTGCCGGGCTCACTGGCGACTTGCATCGCCGCAGCCCGACCCAGCTGGTTCGAGCTGCCTTCGATGAAGGTGTCGAAGGTGTAGCTGGGGTCCAGGTTGCAGACGATCGGCCTGCCCTGCGGGCCGCTGGCCTGCACACGCAGGCCAGAGCTGCCGGACGCCGCAGGGGCCACCCGTGTCTCTGGCGCGGGTTCGCGGCTACGCGGCGTGCCAAGCTCAAGACCCACCTGCAGAACCGCGTCCTCCGCATAGTGGCGCAGCAGCTCGCTGATCCGCGGCAGGTATTCATCGCGCACCGTTTCCACCACGAAAGCGTTGGGCGCGAACAGGGTCACGCCGCCCTCGCGGGCCTCGGCGTGCAGCGGTTTGATCCAGGTGTAAAAGCTCTCGGCCGGCAACTCGGCTTCGAGACGTTCCAGACAACGCAACCAGGGCGACATGAAGCTTCCCGAATAGAGCCCGCGCGTACACGCGGCGCGCAGGACGGCGCGACGCGATCGAGGCGGGCATGGGGGATGAAGGGAGCTCGGCAGGTCGGGGACTGGAGGCCCAGTGAGTGATCACGTCACGCGTGCAACCGCAGTGACCCGGTGTCGAAATCACACCGGACAGAAGCGGCACTCGGCCCCTGTCGGACGGCCAAAAAGGCTGCAACGACAGGCGCCCTGCGATCTCTCCACAGGCACCCAACCCGGTCCGACCGGGCGGCCTGCCAGTCTACGCCGCACCGATGGCAGTGCCAACCGCGACCGGCTTGACAGGCGTGTCAGGCGCCACGTATTCTCCGCGGTCTTTCTGCCCAGACAACATAAGGCCGCTGCCATGAAGCGCACCTTCCAGCCCAGCAATCTCAAGCGCGCCCGCACGCACGGTTTCCGTGCTCGCATGGCGACTGCCGACGGCCGCAAGATCCTGTCGGCTCGCCGCGCCAAGGGCCGCAAGCGCCTCTGCCCGTAAGCGCGGACGCGTTCCCCGCTGACGTTCCTGACGCAGCGGCGCATACCGGTACCGCCCGAAAGCGGAATCCGGTTCTCGCAGGCCTGGCTTCCGCCGGGCCTGTTGCGTTTCTGGGCTTGCCCAAGCCATGAGCTCGACTTCCTTGAAAGCCCCCGTGCCCCCCCGGCTGCGACCGGACGCGCGCATGCGACTGCCGCGCGAGTTCAGTCGTTGCCTCGACTCGGGCCAGCGCATGGGCGGAGCCTACTATCGCTGCACCGTGCTGCTCGACCCGCAGGCGCAATCGGCCCGCATCGGTTTCGCGATTTCGCGCAAGGTCGACAAGCGCGCGGTGGTGCGCAACCGATTGAAGCGCATCGCCCGCGAGTGTTTTCGCCATCTGCGCGCCAGCTTGCCGCCGGGCGACTACGTGCTGATGGGCAAGCGTGAAGCCGCCGACGCCAAGCCTGAACTGCTGCGGCGCGACCTCGAGCGACTGCTGACGCGGGCCCGCGCGTTGAAGGCCCCTGCCGCGCAGGTCACAATGCCCGCTGCAATTGCGCCCTGTGCCGACCCCGCGCCTGCGGCGGCGAGTGCTGATCCCCCTCCCCTGACGACTGCCGGGCTTGCACCCCGCCACGGCAACGACCGAGTGTCCGAATGAACCAAGCGCGCACCTTCCTGTTGATTGCCTGGCTGATGGTGGCTTACCTCGCCTGGGATACCTGGCAGCAGGACTACAGCCGCCCGCGCCCAGAAGCTGCACCGCAGAGTGAGCTTTTGACGCCCCCAGCGGCTGGCGACCTGCCCGAGTTCCAGCCCGAACGCGGCAGCGTCAGCTCAGCCACGGCAAGCGGCGCGCCGACTGCGGCTGCGGCCTCCAGTGGGCGCCGCATCAGCGTTCGCACCGACGTTCTGGAGCTGCAGATCGACACCCAGGGCGCCAGCGTGGTCCAGGCCGATCTGCTGGCGTATGCGCAGGAGCCCAAGCCCGGGTCGCCGCCGGTGCGCCTGTTGAGCACGCAGCCGCAGCGCTACTACCTCGCCCAATCCGGTTATGTCGGGAATCGCGCCGAGCTTCCGAATCACCTCAGCCCCTTCAGCGCCGAAGCCGAGAGCTTCGACCTGGGCGCGCAGGACCGCCTGGAAGTACCACTGCGCTGGACCGCTTCGGATGGGCTGGTGCTGGTTCGCACCTATGTATTCGAGCGCGGCAGCTACGTGGTCACGATGCGCGATCGCTTCGAGAACGCCAGCGGCCAGCCGGTCGAGCTCAGCGCCTATCGCCAGCTGGTGCGGGTCACCCCGCCGCCGCTGCCCGGGTCAAGCTTCACCAACCCGGCGGCTTTCAGCTTCGTAGGTGCCGCCTGGTTCAGCCCGGAGAGCAAGTTCGAACAGCGCACGTTCGGCGACTTCAGCGACGGCCCGAAAGAAGCCAAGGCCAGCACCGGCTGGATCGCGATGCTGGAGCACTATTTCTTCGCGGCATGGATTCCAGAAGCGGAAGAAGCGCAGACCTTCAGCACGGCTACTGAAGACGGCAGCCGGCACCGCATCCGCACCCTCGGCCCCCCGCTCAATCTGGACGCCGGCGGTAGCCTTGAAAACAGCGCGCGCCTCTATGTGGGTCCAAAGCTGCAGGATCAGCTGGAGGACATCGCCCCCGGCCTCAAGCGCACGATGGCCTACGGCATCTTCACCATTCTGGCGGCGCCGATGGCGATCCTGCTGGGATGGCTGCACGACCTCACCGGCAACTGGGGTTGGGCGATCGTGCTACTCGTGGTGATCCTCAAGCTCGCGCTGTTCAAGCTCTCGGAGGCCCAGTACAAGAGCTTCGCCAAGATGCGTGCGGTGCAGCCGCGGATCGAGGCGCTGAAGGAGCGCTACGGCGAGGACCGCCAGAAGTTCCAGACCGCAATGATGGAGCTGTACAAGAAAGAGAAGATCAATCCGATGGGCGGCTGCCTGCCGATCCTGATCCAGATTCCGATCTTCATCTCGCTGTACTGGGTGCTGATCGAAGCGGTCGAGCTGCGGCATGCGCCCTGGGTGCTGTGGATCAACAACCTGACCGCACCGGACCCCTATTTCATCCTGCCGGTGCTGAACCTGCTGACCATGTGGGCCACGCAGAAGCTGTCGCCCACGCCCGGCATGGACCCGATGCAGAAGCGCATCATGCAGATCATGCCGATTGCGTTCGGTGTGATGTTCGCCTTCTTCCCGGCCGGTCTGGTGCTGTACTGGACCACCAACGGCGCGCTGGGCTTGCTGCAGCAGTGGGTCATCATCCGCCGGCATGCGTCTGCCACGGCCGCCAAAGCACAGTGACCCAGGGCTTCGTAGCCGAGGGCTCAGAGTTGAAGGAATCGCTGCCGCGCACGTGCGCGGCAGCGACCTCATAGCGGGACCTGCCGAATCACGACGATGATCGATCCGTCGGACCCTCACGCCCCCCCGAGCCTGCATGCCGCGCGACTGAAGCCGCGCACCGACACCATCGTCGCCATCGCTACCGGCGCAGCCCCAGCCGGGCTGGGCGTTGTGCGCCTGTCCGGGCCGGCAGCGCTTTCGATTGCGCGCACCATTGGCGCCATCGAACCCAAACCCCGCCACGCCCACTACGTTCGCTTCCGCGACGGTGCGGGCGAGGTCATTGATGACGGTCTGTTGATCGGATTCGCAGCGCCGGCGTCCTACACCGGCGAGGACGTGGTCGAGCTGCAGGCCCATGGCAGCCCGGCGCTGCTGCGCCTGCTGCTGGCGCGCTGCCTGGAGCTGGGCGCGCGGTTGGCGCGACCCGGCGAGTTCACTGAACGCGCGTTCTTGAATGAGCGACTTGATCTTGCCCAGGCCGAGGCGGTAGCCGACCTTATCCACGCCTCGTCGGAATCCGCCGCGCGCGCCGCGCGCCGTGCACTCGACGGCGAATTCAGCCGTCGTGTGGACGCACTGACCGAGGCGCTGACGGCCCTGCGCATCTACGTTGAGGCGGCCATCGATTTTCCCGAGGAAGAGATCGACTTCCTCGCCGGACCCGAACTGAAATCGCGGCTTCAGCACGTGCGCGAGCAGATGCAGACGCTGCTGCGCGAAGCGCGCCGTGGCCAGCGTCTGCGCGACGGCCTGCACGTGGTGATCGCCGGGCCGCCGAACGCAGGCAAGAGCTCGCTGCTGAACGCGCTGGCGGGTGCCGATCGCGCCATCGTCACCGAGATCGCTGGCACCACCCGCGACCTGCTGCGCGAGTCGGTGACCATCGACGGCATCGAGCTGACCCTGGTCGATACCGCCGGCCTGCGCGAAGGCGCCGATCGGGTCGAAGCCGAAGGCATGCGCCGCGCCCGCGCCGAATTCGCCCGCGCCGACCTCGCGCTGGCCGTCATTGAATGCGGTTCTGAAGCCGAACAGATTCCCCCACTGAGCGCCGAGCTGGCCGACCTGCCGCAGGTGTTCTGGCTGCACAACAAATGCGAGCTCATCGGCAAGGCCGCGCGCAGCGAGCGACGACAGGACGGCCTGCACCTGTGGCTGTCCGCGCGCGAGGACCTGGGCCTCGACACCCTGCGCGACGCACTCAAACAGGCCGCCGGTTTGGGCGATGCCGCCGAAGGCGCGGTCAGCGCCCGTGCCCGCCACGTCGAAGCGCTGCAGCGCGCGAACACCGAGCTCGAAAACGCCGCCGATCGCCTCGCCGAAGGCAGCGGCGAACTCGCCGCCGAAGACCTGCGCGCCGCGCAGGAAGCCCTGGGCGAGATCCTCGGGCGGTTCAGCGCCGACGATCTGCTCGGTCGGATCTTCGGCAGCTTCTGCATAGGAAAGTAAGCCAGCCACGAGAGCGGATGACCCCCGAGGTCGCATCGGCAATACTCCGAAGCCGCTTGCAGCACCCACGGAACCCATGT
Organism: uncultured Aquimonas sp.; assembly: GCA_964586455.1. Lineage (GTDB taxonomy): Bacteria > Pseudomonadota > Gammaproteobacteria > Xanthomonadales > Xanthomonadaceae > Aquimonas. Next base: position 9,550 of record CAZPHV010000013.1, on the reverse strand, counting down.
CCTCCGATCTCGTCGCCATCGAAAACCGCCTCTGGGCCACCGCAGACCAGCTGTGGGCCAACACGGGCCTGAAGCCCGCCGAGTTCTCCACCCCGGTGCTCGGTTTGATCTTCCTGCGCTACGCCGACAGCCGCTTCGCTGAAGGTGACGCGCTGCTCGCGTCCAAGGGGCTGGAGGCGGACGACCGCGAGCCGATGGACTACCAGGCCGAGGGCATCCTCTACCTGCCGCCGCAGTCGCGCTTCGCCACCCTGTTGGACCTGCCCGAGGGCGGCAATCTGGGCCGCGCCATTGCGGAGGCCATGGCCGGCATCGAGCAGCACAACCCTGAGCTGAAGGGCGTGTTGCCGCGCGGCTACACCCTGCTGCCCAATGCCACCCTGGTCGAGCTGCTGCGCCTGCTGGCGCCCCTGCAGCTGGAGGGCGATGCCTTCGGCAAGGTCTACGAATACTTCCTTGGCAACTTCGCGCTCAAGGAAGGCCAGAAGGGCGGCGTGTTCTACACGCCCACCAGCATCGTGCGCCTGATTGTCGAGATCCTCGAACCCTTCCACGGCCGCATCTTCGACCCCGCCTGCGGCAGCGGCGGCATGTTCGTGCAATCGGCCGAGTTCGTTCGTCGGCATCACAAGAATGCCACCCGCGAGCTGACCGTGTTCGGCACCGAGAAGGCCAGCGACACCGTCAAGCTGGCCAAGATGAACCTGGCCATCCACGGCTTGTCCGGTGACATCCGGGAGGCCAACACCTACTACGAGGACCCGCACAAGGCGGTCACCTCGGTCGGCGGGCGCTTCGACTTCGTCATGGCCAACCCGCCCTTCAACGTTTCCGGCGTCGACAAGGACCGGCTGAAGGAAGACCCGCGTTTTCCGCTTGGCCTGCCAAGCACCGACAACGCCAACTACCTGTGGATCCAACTCTTCCACAGCGCGCTGGATGACCTCGGCCGCGCCGGCTTCGTCATGGCCAACTCGGCCGGTGACGCCCGCGGCAGCGAGCTGGCCATCCGCCGCCAGCTGATCGAAAGCGGCGACGTGGATGTGATCGTCAGCGTGGGCAGCAACTTCTTCTACACCGTCACCCTGCCCTGCACCCTGTGGTTCTTCGACCGCAACAAGCCGAAGCATCGGCGCGAGCGCGTGCTGTTCCTGGATGCCCGCCCATTCTTCCGCCAAGTCACCCGCGCCATCCGCGAGTTCACTCCGGAGCAGACCGAGTTCCTCGCGAATGTTGTACGCCTGCACCGCGGCCAGGCCCCGGAGTTCGAGGCCGGCAGCGAGGTGATGCTGCGCGAGCGCTTCCCTGAGCCGAGCTATGCCGACGTGGCGGGGCTGTGCAAGTCGGCGACGATCGCGGAGATCGAGGCGCAGGGGTGGAGCTTGAACCCAGGGCGCTTTGTGGGAGTGGGGGAGCGCGCAGCTGATGATTTCGACTTCACCGAGAGACTAGGGAGCTTGAATGACGAGCTGGAAGCCCTGAGCGCAGATGCTCAAGTGTTGCAGTCGCGCATCACACATGACGTCGCAAAACTGCTGGAGCGCGTGTGATGCAAGCTCCGTGGCAAGAGGCAACGCTCGGTGAGCTAATCCATGTCAAGCATGGCTACGCATTCAAGGGCGAATACTTCGCGGCTCATGGAACGCACGTGGTGCTCACTCCAGGCAACTTCGAGGAGGGCGGTGGGTTCCGCGAACGGGCGGACAAAGCGAAGTGGTACGAAGGACCAGTGCCCCAAGACTACGTACTGGAGAAGGGTGACCTCATTGTTGCGATGACAGAGCAGGGCGAGGGTCTTCTTGGCAGCAGCGCCAAGGTTCCGCGGTCTGGGTTGTACCTTCACAACCAGCGTCTGGGCCTGGTGACTCCCCTCGACCCCCGGCAAGTCGACAAGGAGTTCCTCTACTACCTCTTCAACAGTCGTCCGGTGAGGCAGCAGATCCGCGCATCCGCCAGCGGAGCGAAGATCAGGCACACATCACCTGCGCGGATCTACGAAGTACGAGTTCGCACTCCAGACGTTCGATCGCAGCGTCGCATCGCCTCCATCCTCTCCGCCTACGACGACCTGATCGAGAACAACACCCGGCGCATCGCGATCCTGGAGGAGATGGCCCGGCGCATCTACGAGGAGTGGTTCGTCCACTACCGCTTCCCCGGCCACGAATCCGTCCGCATGGTCGAGACCGAGCTTGGGCCGGTGCCTGAGGGGTGGGTGGTGTTGCCACTCCAGGATGTTCTGCAGCACAGCATCGGTGGTGGCTGGGGACAGGATTCACCAGATGAAGAACACTCCGTACCGGCATACGTTATCCGGGGTACCGATATCCCTGATATTCGGCTCGGTAGCACAGGTAGAGCGCCCCTTCGGTATCACAAGGCATCCAACTTTCGAAGCCGAAAGCTTCAGAGTAGAGACATAGTTTTCGAGGTCTCAGGAGGCAGCAAGGACCAGCCTGTCGGCCGTGCGGTTCTGATCGGTGAACGACTATTGTCGCGACTCCCTGAGCCCGCAATCTGCGCCAGCTTCTGTCGTCTTATTCGCGCTGACGAACAGAAGCTCTTGCCCGAGCTCCTACTGCTTCACTTCGAGCGGATATATAAGAACCGCGAAATAATGAAGTACCAGACACAGTCAACGGGCATCACCAACTTCAAGTTCAAGGTCTTTCTTGAAAAGGAGATGATGATTACGCCCCCAGCATCAGTGCAGGCAGAGTTTGCGAAAAGAGCGAGCCCTGTACTCGCCTTGGCTGAGGTGCTCGGTATCGAGAACACTAACCTCCGCACCACCCGCGACCTGCTCCTCCCCCGCCTGATCTCCGGCGAGCTCGATGTCTCCGACCTGCCCCTGCCTGAGGAGGCTTCCGCCGCATGAGCGGGCCCTCGGCCTTCAGCGACTACGTGGTCTTCGTCGACGAGAGCGGCGACCACAGCCTGGCCTCGATCGATCCGCAGTACCCGGTCTTCGTGCTCACCTTCTGCGTCTTCAGGGTGGACACCTACATCGACGTGGTGACGCCGGCCGTGCGGCGGCTCAAGTTCAGCACCTTCGGGCATGATCAGGTGGTGCTGCACGAGCACGACATCCGCAAGCGCAAGGGTGCGTTCGCGCGGCTAGGGCGCGAGGCCAGCGAGGCCTTTCTGGAGGGGCTGACCGAGGTCATGGCAGCAGCGCCATTCGACCTGATCGCTGTGGTCATCGACAAGCGCCGGCTGAGCAGCATCTACACCCAGCCGGAGCACCCCTATCACCTGGCGATGAAGTTCGGCCTGGAGCGCCTGCACGGGCTGATGAGCGAGCGCGGCCAGCAGGATCGCTTGACCCGGGTGCTGTGCGCGGCGCGCGGCCGAACCGAAGACGAAGCCTTGGAGCTGCACTTCCGTCGCATCTGCGACGGTGGCAACTACCGTGGCGATCGCCTGCCCTTCGAGCTGATCGTCTGCGACAAGAAGACCAATGCCGAGGGCCTGCAGATCGCCGACCTGAGCGCGCGGCCGATCGGCCTGTCGGTGCTGAGGCCGGATCAGAGCAATCGGGCCTTCGAGGTGCTGGTGCCGAAGTTCCGCCGCGATGCGCGGGGCAACTACCGGGGTGCGGGGCTGAAGTGCTTCCCCTGAAAAGCAGAAGGGCCCCCAGGAAACCCCAGGAGCCCAGCGCCGACCGGGAAAGCCCAATCCACTTGGCGTGTAAGCTCGCACGGGTCCACGTCCGATGCAAGAAACTGAGGATGAACGACAGCACGTCGGCTGCCGCCGCGGAGCGCGCGGCCCCAGGTACTGCCGCGCATGGGAGCTGCAGTGGTCGCCCGACTCACTGGCACCCCGAAAAGGATAAGTTGCTGGCGTTAGCGTTGGCTTAGCCCATTCCTAAACCTTCGCGCCCACCACGAGTTGACGCAACCAATTGATCTGTAAAGACTGAAAATTGGATACCTGCCTTGCCGAGGGCACGCGGACTGGCTGGCCCATTCCTGACCGATGCAGGCGGCTGACGAACAAGTACGCCCGGAGACCATGGCCATGAATCCTGATCGCAAGTTCCTACAGCCGAGACCGCCACATCTGTTGCTCCTCCCCATCGCTGAAGCCCCGAAGCCCCCCTCGGGTCCTGCTGTCCGGCGCGCCGCGGCGCTGCTCCAGTCCGAATCAGAGGCCAGCCTTGGCACGACAGCCATCGGTCGGGCGGTCGAGGAGATGCGTGTCTTGGTCACGTTGGTCGATGGCTTTCTTCATGGGAAGAACCGGCAGGCGCTCGTCGCCAAGGCCTGGTTGGAACAGGTGCAGATGGCGCTGGATCAGCTTGCGAGGTCCGTCTCTTGTGGAGCCTTTGAGCTACAACTGATGACCGTGGATGACGCGGAGCTTGCCGGCCTCGAAGAAGCGCTCAAAGGGCGTCCTGCTCGAAGGGATGGGCAGGCCACTTATCCAAGCACGATGCTGAGCTTCTGGCTGGACGAGGTCGTGCGGCGGGGATACGAGCTCTTCCATCTAGCGATGGGCGCCTTGACCCTGCTCGATGCGATTGAGGTGTCAAAGCAGATTTCGACGTGCCGCTACCCGCTGCGCTGAGTCGCTTGATTCCGAAGCAGGATCGGGCGGCGTCGCGACGCATGAACGGGCCAAGCTTCGACGCACATTCACTGACCGCAGAGGTTTGGATCAATGGCTTCAACGCCTGAAGCACCCAAGCCTTCACCCACAGCCGCCCGCATCCGCGAGATGGCGGCCGGCTATGGCGAACTACGTCTGGTTGAGCGGCCGGCGATCGAGCTGCTTGAATCCCTGGGCTGGACGCATGCCGACCTCTATGCCGAACGCCTTGGCGTCGATGGCACAGAGGGTCGCGAGAGCGAATCGCAGGTCGTGCTGGTGCGGCGCCTGCGCGCGGCCTTGGAGCGTTTGAATCCCGGTCTGCCCGGCGACGCTTACGATCAAGCGATCGAAGAGATCGCGCGCGACCGCTCGAAGCAGATAGCGGTCAACGCCAACCGCGAGGTCTACCGCCTGCTGAAGGACGGCGTGCGGGTGAAGGTGCAGGACGAGCACGGTGGCTACAGCACCGAGGTGCTGCGGGTGGTGGACTGGCAGCAGCCCCAGAACAACGACTTTTTCCTGACTTCGCAGATGTGGGTGGCCGGCGACATGTACCGGCGCCGCTGCGATCTGCTGGGCTTCGTCAACGGCCTGCCGTGGGTGTTCATCGAGCTGAAGAAGCCGGCGGTGCCGCTGAAGTCCGCCTTCGACGACAACCTGCGCGACTACCGCGGGCAGTCGGTGCCGCAGCTGTTCCATCCCAATGCCTTCATCCTGCTCTCCAACGGCTCCGAGACGCGCGTGGGCACGCTCACCAGCGCCTGGGAGCACTTCTTCGACTGGAAGCGCGTGGAGCAAGAGGACGAGGCAGGCAAGGTCAGCCTGGAGCGCGCCCTGCGCGGCCTTTTGGCGCCCGCGCGCCTGCTCGACTACGTGGAGAACTTCACCGTCTTCGAGGAGACCCGCGGCGGGCTGGTGAAGAAGACCGCCAAGAACCACCAGTTTCTCGGCGTGAACCGCGCCATCGCCCAGCTGCAGGCGCTGCGCGCGGGTCCGCAGGGCCAGGCCAAACGGCTGGGCGTGTTCTGGCACACGCAGGGCTCGGGCAAGAGCCTGTCGATGGTGTTCTTCACCCAGAAGGTGCTGCGCCGGGTGATGGGCAGCGCCACCTTCGTGATCGTCACCGACCGCGAAGAGCTCGACGACCAGATCAGCAAGACCTTCAAGGCCACCGCTGCCACCACCCGCGAGGACGTGCGCGCCACCAGCGGCGAGCACCTGAGGGCTCTGCTGCGCGGCAATGAGCGCTACATCTTCACCCTGATCCAGAAGTTCCGCAGCGAGCCGGGCCTGCCGTTTCCGGTGCTGTCCGAGCGCGAGGATGTCATCGTCATCACCGATGAGGCGCACCGCAGCCAGTACGACATCTTTGCCCTCAACATGCGCAACGCCCTGCCGCGCGCGGGTTTCCTGGGCTTCACTGGCACGCCGCTGATCAAGGGCGAGGAGGAGCGCACCCGCGAGGTCTTCGGCGACTACGTGAGCGTGTACGACTTCGCGCGTTCCATTGAAGACGGCGCCACCGTGCCGCTGTTCTACGAGAACCGCATCCCCGAGGTGCAGCTGACCAACAGCGAGCTCAACCAGGACCTCGAAGCTCTGCTGGAAGACGCCGAGCTGGACGAAGCGCAGGAGCGCAAGCTGCAGCGCGAGTTTGCCCGCGAGTACCACATCATCACCCGCGAAGAGCGCCTCGAAGCGATCGCCCGCGACGTGGTGGCGCACTTCACCGGCCGCGGCTACCGCGGCAAGGCGATGATGGTCTGCATCGACAAGGCGACGGCCGTGCGCATGTACGACAAGGTGCAGGCGCACTGGCAGGCCGAGCTGACGCGCCTGCGCACCGAGCTGGCGAAGTCGCAGGGCGACGCGCGCGAGCGCCTGATCGCGCGCATCCGCCTGATGGAGCAGACCGACATGGCCGTGGTGGTCAGTCAGGGTCAGAACGAAGTGGAAGAGCTGCATGCGAAGGGCTTGGAGATCCTTCCGCACCGCCAGCGCATGCTGCGCGAAGCCTTGGATGAGAAGTTCAAGAACGAAGCGGACCACCTGCGCCTGGTCTTCGTCTGCGCGATGTGGATCACCGGCTTCGACGTGCCGACCTGCTCGACGCTCTACCTCGACAAGCCCATGCGGGCGCACACACTGATGCAGACCATCGCGCGCGCGAACCGCGTGGCCCCGGGCAAGGAGAGCGGCCTGATCGTCGACTACGTGGGCGTGTTTCGAGCGCTGCAATCGGCGCTGGCCACCTATGCGCGGTCCAGCCCGAACGGTGAGTCTGAAGAAAGCCCCATCCTCGACAAGCGCGAGCTGGTCGCCGCGCTGGAAGTGGCTCTGGGCGAGGTTCGCGCCTTCGCCACCGCGCGCGGTATCGAGCTCGATCGAATCGCAGCTGCGCAGGGCTTTGAGCGTATCGGCCTCATCGACGATGTCATCGAAGCCATCCTCATCCGCGAAGCCGACAAGAAGCAGTTCCTGCAAATGGCCAGCCGAGTGGCACGTCTGTTCAAGGCCATCCTGCCGGACCCGCTGGCGAACGATCTGGCCCCGCTCTCGGTGCTGGTGGCCTACCTCGCCGCCAAGATCCGCGCAGACGTCGAGCCGCCCGACATCAGCGCAGTGATGAGCGATGTCGAGGAGCTGCTCAACGATTCCATCGCCACTGAGGGCTACCGGATCGGCCCGGCGAGCGAGAGCCGGCCGCTGGTCAATCTGTCCGAGATCGACTTCGAGGCTCTGCAGGCGCGATTCGCCCAGGGCCACAAGCGCACCGAAGCCGAGAAGCTGAGGCGGCTGATCGAAGGCAAGCTCACCCAGATGCTGCGCGACAACCCCTCGCGCGTGGATCTGGCCGAGAAGTTCCAGAAGCTGATCGACGCCTATAACGCCGGCAGCCAGAACATCGAGGCCTTTTTCGGCGAGCTGAAGGGCTTCGCCAAGGCCCTGAGCGAAGAGGAGCAGCGCGCGTTGGCCGAAGGCCTGAGCGAGGAAGAATTGGCCCTGTTCGACATCCTGACCCGCCCCGAGCCCAAGCTGACCAAGGCCGAGGAGGCAGAGGTCAAGAAGGTCTGCCGCGAGCTGCTGGAGAAGCTGAAGCGCGAGAAGCTGGTCCTCGACTGGCGCGAAAAGCAGCAAGCCCGCGCCGCCGTGATGCAGACCCTCAAACTGGAACTCCGCCGCCTGCCACCGGCGTTCCCGCGCGAGCTACGCGCGGAGAAGATGGCGCTGGCGTATGCGCATGTGTATGACCGGTATGGGGCGCATCCAGCGCCAGGAACCGATGGGCCCAGACTCTGATGAACATGATGGAGCTCTGTAGGACTGCACTCATCTCCTGCTTGCTAGCAGGAGGCATACAGGCGGCGCCCGCTGTCACAGACGTTCAAGTCGGGGGCGAACACTCGTGCGCGCTTTCACCGGATGGGAGCGTGCGTTGCTGGGGTGCCAACTACTACGGTCAACTTGGCGACGGCGGCACGCAGACCTCACGAGTACCAGTACCAGTACGCACAGCGAGGCTATCCCTCCAACTCGCGGTGGGTTCAGATCATGCTTGCGTCCTGTCGACCAACCGCAGCGTCAGTTGCTGGGGTGCGGGTTTCTACGGGCAACTAGGAGATAACGGAAACAATTTCCGTCCGATTCCTACTCAGGTTCAGGGGTTGTCAGGCGTTGCCTCGATCGTGGCTGGAGGAAGGCACACCTGCACACTCACCGATGGGGGCAATGCGACGTGCTGGGGCGAAAATTTCTTCGGCGAGGTCGGAGACGGCAGCAATACGACGCGACGAACGCCAGTGGCAGTTCAAGGACTGACAGGGGCTGTCGGCCTCGCAGCAGGACGCAGCCATACTTGCGCGGTGCTCGCCGACGGCAGGGCAGCATGCTGGGGGCGCAATAGCCATGGTCAGCTAGGCAACGGAGGGTTCGCAAACACTTCGGCGCCGACGCTCGTCCCTGGGCTATCCGGGGTGCGAAGCCTGTCCGCAGGCGACGACTTCACTTGTGCTCTTTTGCTCGACCGCTCGCTTCGTTGCTGGGGTGGTGGCGATCGCGGCCAGCTCGGACATGGCAAGTTCGTATCCAGCAGTGCTGCAGTTGCCGTCGAAGGTCTCAGCGATGTCACAGCGATCGGTGCGGGTGCACAACACGCCTGCGCGGTGCTGAACGACGGAGCCCTCCATTGCTGGGGAAGGAACGAGTTTGGTCAGCTGGGCGCACTTGGTGTTACCGACCAAAGTCGACCTCGGCTTGTGAGCCTTCCGGATGAAGTGGCTTCGGTGTCCGCCGGCTCGATCCATACATGCGCCGCACTGCGGGATGACCGGATCTATTGTTGGGGTAGGAACCTTCACGGTCAGGTCGGTGACGGAAGCGATGAGTTCAATCCAAAACCCTCGCTCGTACTTGGTCTCACGGGGGCAACCGGTTTCGGCCTGGGCTTGTGGCATACCTGCGCCCAAATGCAAGACGGAAGCAGGAAATGCTGGGGTGCCAACCATTCTGGGCAACTCGGGAACGGCTCGACAGAACGAAGCATCTTGCCAACTCCTGTCTCGTTCGAAGGTTCCAGTGCAGGCGTATCCGCCTACTACTTCCGAAGCTGCATTGCGGCGCAAGGCTCGGCGCACTGCTGGGGCACCGACATCCTCGGGATCGGTGGGCAGAGCCTAGTGCCGCTGACGATTGACGGTACAGAGGGGGCCCAGCAGGTGCGAATTGGCCGATCACATATCTGCATCGTTCGCAGCTCTGGTCGAGTCGGTTGCTGGGGTAGCAACGGGAGTGGTCAACTGGGAGATGGCGGGCAATTCAGCTCGTCACAGCCAGTTGAGGTCTTTGGGATTCAGGCTGTGTCCATGCTGGCGTTGGGGGAGAACCACTCCTGCGCGCTCGTCGCTAGTGTAGCGTTGCATTCTTGATTGAACTTATGTTCCCGACGCATATCCAA
>CAZPHV010000012.1:41326-93897 GCA_964586455.1 uncultured Aquimonas sp. | reverse complement strand
AGGGATGCGCGAAGGGCGCGGACGAGGGGTGGCCTTTCTTTTGGTTACTTTTCTTTGGCCACTCAAAGAAAAGTGACTCGGGCAGCCCGAAGGGCTGACCGAAAGCTCTTGCTCTTCGCTTCTAGCGACGAAGCGACGAAACAGAACCGAGGCGAGCGTGGAGCTCATGGTGGGCCAGGGCCCACCCTATGACTGCGCCGAGGTCGGGTACCCGACGGGCTGGCCGAACCGGAGCGAACGCTCCGCGCGGCCCCGTCGCCACGGGAAGCGAGGCCAATGCCTGGCGGCTGACTCAGATCAGCGCGATCCGCGCGCGCCACGCGCATCCTGCCCTCATGGACACCCTCAAGCTCCCCACCGATCTTGCCCGCACCCTGTCGGCCGCACCGCATCGGCTGCTGTTCCTCGTCGGTGCGACCAATGTGCTGGCGGCCATGGCCTGGTGGACGCTGTGGCTGATGAATCCCTCGGCCCTGCCCGCGGGCAGCGTGCCGGCCGGCTGGATGCATGCCTTCGTTCTGCAGTACCAGGTGCTTCCGAGCTTCTTCTTCGGGTTTCTGATCACGGTGTTTCCGCGCTGGATCGGCGCGCCCGAGCTCACGCGCTGGCACTACGTGCCGGTGGGTCTTGGCATGCTTGGTGGTCAGCTGCTTTGCCTGATCGCATTGGTCAGCGGCAGCGCATTGCTGCTTCACCTGGGCGTGCTCAGCACCATCGCGGGCTGGACCGCAGGCTTGGTCGTGCTGGGGAGCGTGCTGCTGCGCGACCGTCAGACCACTTGGCATGCGATCAGTTGCTTCGCCGCGCTGGTGATCGGCCTGGCTGGGCTGCTGTGCTTCGCGGTGTACCTGCACACGGGTGATGCACGTCTCGCCTACGTGGTGATCAAGCTCGGCAGCTTCGGCCTGCTGCTGCCGGTGTATGCCACCGTGGCGCACCGCATGTTCCCCTTCTTCGCCGGCAACGTTGTCTCAGGCTACGAACCGTGGCGACCGCTGTGGCTGCTGGCCGCGCAGTGGCCCCTGTGGCTGGCACATCTCGCGCTGGAGCTGATGCACGGCCACGCCTGGCTGTGGCTGGTCGACCTGCCGCTGCTCGCACTGGCAAGCCTGAGCCTGTGGCGCTGGTGGCCGCGCGGGCCGATGCCGGGCCTGCTGCGCGTACTGTTCGTCGGCTACGCCTGGCTGCCGATCGCGATGGCCCTGTACGCCGCGCAAAGCCTGTGGATGTTCGCCACCGGCGAGTTCGCGCTGGGCCGGGCGCCGGCGCATGCGCTGTCGATCGGTCTGTTCGGCAGCCTGCTGGTGGCGATGGTGACGCGAGTGACGCAGGGCCATTCAGGGCGCCCGCTGGTGCTCGGCAAGGTCGCGCTGTTCGCTTTTGTCGGCATGCAGGGCGTGGCCGTATTGCGCGTGGTAGGCGAGCTGGTGACCTCACCGATGGACTGGTACCGCGCAGCGGCGCTGGGCTGGCTGCTGGTGTTCCTGCCGTGGGTGCTGAGGTCGGCGTGGATCTACGTACGACCGCGCGTGGATGGCCGGGCGGGTTAAGGCTCCCGCAACGTCCCAGGCCACCCGCGTTGATAGGGTGGGCCCTGGCCCACCATGGACTCCGCTTCCACGTTGGTGTTTCGAATCCGCAGAGCGCCAGGCCCTCAGGGCTGCGCTGCGAATCGTGGCCCTCGGGCATAGCCCACGGGCGCTCATCGGGACGCGGACCCGTGATCCGCGAGCGTGTTCGCTCCCCAATCCCGAATCCCGAGTCCCAAACCCCGAACCCCTGCTCCCCATGCTCGAACTCTATCCACAGATCAAAGCCGCCCATATCGGGCTTGTCCTGCTCAGCGGCGGCCTGTTCGCCCTGCGCGGCCTGCTGGTGCTGCTGGGCCAGCGCTGGGCCAATGCGGCGGCGGTGCGCTATCTGAGCTACACCATCGACACCTCCCTGCTGACCGCGGCACTGATGCTGCTGGTTGTTCTGAAGCTGAACCCCTTCACCACACCATGGCTGTTGACCAAGCTGGTGTTGCTGCTGCTGTACATCGTGCTCGGGGTGATGGCGCTCAAGCGCGCTCGAAGCACTCGGCAGCGCTGGGCCTGGTATCTGGCAGCGCTGGCGAGCTTCGGCTTCATGTACACGGTGGCGCGGGCGCATCAGCCCTGGGGAATCTTCAGCAGCTGGCTTGCCTAGGGTGTGCCCTGGCCCACCGTGAACCGGACACGCACCGCAGGCCTGAAGTCGCGGACACTTGATCGGTGGGCGTCGTCAAGCAAGTCAAAGCCCTGAGCTTTCGACAGATGGCCAGTCACCGGCGCATCGTCAGGGCATGGATCACATAGGGTGGGCCCTGGCCCACCATGAGCGGGACACACACCGCGGTCACTGGGCGCGCAGGCTCTCGTCCGTCAACGGCGACGCGCTGGCCGAAATCCCGAGGCTTGGGCGGTGCACCTGTCATGGTGGGCCAGGGCCCACCCTATGCTCGATCGCGCAGCACGGCTCGATCGCGCGGCAGGCCTCAATCGCGCAGCACAGGCTGGGCGAGAGCTTTCAGGCGATTGAGATCAAGCAGCTCGAACTCGCGGCGGTTGACCTGGATGAGGCCTTCGTCCTGGAAGCGCCGCACGACCCGCGAAACCGTCTCGGCCGCAAGCCGCAGGTAGTTGGCGATGTCGGTGCGTGACATCGCGAGGTTGAAGCAAGTCGCCGAGAAACCGCGCGCGGCGAAGCGCCGCGAGAAGCTCAGCAGGAAGGCGGCCATGCGCTCATCGGCGCTGAAGTCGCCGGCCAGCAGGGCGGCCTTGTTGATGTCCTGACTGAGCAGCCGGAACAGCTGCCCCTGCAAGCCGGGCATGCGGGTGGCCAAGGTCGCCATCATCGGAAACGAGAAGCGGCACAGCATCACGGTGTCCAGCGCCATCACGTTGCAGGGAAAGCGTGCGCTGTGGATCGCGTTGAGCCCGATCACCTCTCCCGGCAGGAAGAAGCCCAGCACCTGCTCGCGGCCGCTGGCGTCCACGGTGAAGGTCTTGACCGTGCCTGCCCGCACCGCAGCGATGGCATTGAACGCGTCGCCCTCGCGGAAGAGATAGTCACCTGCCTGAAACGGGCCGATGTGCTCGACCAGACAGTGCAGGTCCATCAGCGCCGACTTGTCGTAGCCCTCGGATTGGCAGGCGCCGGCGAACGCGCAGGTGCTGCAGAAGTGCATCGCGTCTCCGTCGTCGGCAAGGGCGCCAGTGTAGGCGCGATGGGCGCTGAGCATGCTCATTCGGCAGCCGTGACAGGAGTTGGAGGCGAATGCTACCGCGCCCCGGCCTTGTGGCACATGCCCGGCTTCACCCGTGGCCGCACTGTCGGCGCAGCAGCTCGGCCGTTCGGGTCGATGATCTGCCCCCCTCCACCCAGTCTGCGGAGTGCGCCATGGACAGACGCGATTTTCTTACCTACACCGGACTCGGTGCCGCTGGCCTGCTGCTGGCTCGACCCGGGCGACTGATTGCCGCCGAAGCACTGGTCGACGGCCGCATCGATCTCGCCATCAAGAAGGCGCTGGCCGACCGCGCGCTGAGCGCTGCCACCGAAGCCGGCGCCAGCTACTGCGATATCCGCATTGGCCGCTATCTGAATCAGTTTGTGGTCACCCGCGAGGACAAGGTGCAGAACGTGGCCAGCACCGAGTCGATCGGCGCCGGCATCCGCGTGCTGGCCAACGGCACCTGGGGCTTCGCCGCCACCAGCACGCTCACCGCCGAGGCCATCGTCGCTGCAGCGCTCGAGGCTGTTGCCATCGCCAAGGCCAATTCCGCGGTTCAGACCGAGCCGGTGCGGCTGGCCCCGGTCAAGGGCGTGGGCGAGGTCAGCTGGGCCACGCCGATCAAGAAGAACGCGATGGCGGTACCGATCAAGGACAAGGTCGAGCTGCTGCTGAGCGCCAACGCCGAAGCCATGAAGAACGGCGCCAACTTCGTCAACTCGACGCTGTTCCAGGTCAACGAGCAGAAGTACTTCGCCTCGACTGACGGCAGCTACATCGACCAGGACGTGCACCGCCTGTGGGTGCCGCTGCAGGTCACCGCGGTCGACAAGAGCAGCGGCAAGTTCCGCAACCGCGCCGGCCTGTCGACCCCGGTCGGCATGGGCTACGAGTATCTGGATGGCGATGCTTCCGAGCGCATCGAGATGCCGGGCGGCGTGATCGGCTACCGCAACAGCTACAACCTGATCGAGGACGCCGCTGCTGCCGCCCGCCATGCGGTTGAAAAGCTGAAGGCGCCATCGGTCAAGCCGGGCAAGTACGACCTCGTGCTCGACCCGCAGCACCTGTGGCTGACCATCCACGAATCGGTCGGCCATCCGCTGGAGCTCGACCGCGTGCTCGGCTACGAGGCCAACTTCGCCGGCACCAGTTTCGCCACGCTCGACAAACGCGAATCGAAGTTCCAGTACGGCAGCGACAAGGTCACCCTGTTCGCCGACAAGACCCAGGTCGGCAGCCTGGGTGCGGTCGGCTATGACGATGAAGGCGTGCCGACCAAACGCTGGGACCTGGTCACCGACGGCATCCTGGTCAACTATCAGGCGATCCGCGATCAGGTCCACATCATCGGTGAGAGCGAGTCGCACGGCTGCTGCTATGCCGATTCGTGGAACGCGGTGCAGTTCCAGCGCATGCCGAATGTGTCGCTTGCACCGGGCAAGGACGAACTGAGCCCGGAGAAGATGATCGAGGACGTCGAGAACGGCATCTACATCGTCGGCGCCGGCAGTTTCTCGATCGACCAGCAGCGCTACAACGCGCAGTTCGGCGGCCAGCTGTTCTACGAGATCAAGGACGGCAAGATCACCCAGATGCTCGAAGACGTGGCCTACCAGATCCGCACGCCGGAGTTCTGGAACGCCTGCGATGCGATCTGCGACGAGCGCGACTACCGTCTGGGCGGCAGCTTCTTCGACGGCAAGGGCCAGCCCTCGCAGTCCTCGGCGGTCTCGCATGGCTCCAGCACGGCGCGCTTCCGCGGCATCAACGTCATCAACACCGCCCGCAACCTCGGCTAAGGAAGGACCGACATGAGCATGTTCACTGAAGCCGAAGCCAAGGCCATCCTCGACAAGGTCATCGCGCTGGCGAAGGCCGACGAGTGCATCGCCACGCTGACCGGCAATCGCGAAGGCAATATCCGTTTCGCCCGCAACTCCGTCTCGACCTCGGGCGTGGTCAACGAGGTCAATCTCGCCGTGCAGGTCGCGTTCGGCAAGCGCAGCGGCGTGGCCACCACCAACAGCTTCGACGACACCTCGCTGGAGCGCGTCGTGCGCCGTGCGGAAGAGCTGGCGCAGCTCGCCCCGGAGAACCCCGAGTTCATGCCGGCGGTGGAGAAGCAGACCTACACCGCCACGCCGACCTTCGTGCAGGCGACTGCCGACATCGACCCCGCCTTCCGCGCCAAGGTGGCGCTGGATTCAATCAAGCCCTGCAAGGACGAAGGCCTGGTCGCGGCGGGCTATCTGGCCGACAACACCGGCTTCATCGCGGTCGCCAACAGCCGCGGCAACTTCGGCTACCAGCAACTCAATGCGCTCGACTACACCTGCACGGTGCGCACCGCTGATGAGACCGGCTCGGGATGGGTGGCGACCAATCTGGCGGACGCCTCGAAGTTTGATGCCGCAAGCGACATCCAGACCGCTATCCGCAAGGCCAAGGGCTCAAAGGACGCCAAGGCGCTGGAGCCCGGCAAGTACACGGTGGTGCTGGAGCCCGCCGCGGTGTCCGGCCTGCTGATGTTCATGCTGTTCGGTTTTGATGCGCGCCAGGCCGACGAGGGCCGCAGTTTTCTGGCCAAGAAAGGCGGCGGCAACCGGATCGGCGAGAAGGTGTTCGACGAGCGCGTCAATGCCTTCACCGACCCCGCCCACATCGAAGTACCGGTGCTGCCCTGGGACATGGACGGCCTGCCGCGCGGCAAGCACCCGATCATCGAGAACGGGGTCGTCAAGCATCTGAACTATTCGCGGTTCTGGGCACAGCAGCAGGAGCGCGATCCGATCGCGATGCCCGGCAACATCATCATGACCGGTGGCGACAAGAGCACCGAGGAGATGGTCAAGTCGACCAAGCGCGGCATCCTGGTGACCCGCACCTGGTACATCCGCATGGTCGACCCGCAAACCGTATTGCTGACCGGCCTGACCCGCGACGGCACCTTTTACATCGAAGACGGAGAGGTGAAGTACCCGATCAAGAACTTCCGCTTCAACGAGTCGCCGATCATCATGCTCAACAACATCGAGGAGCTCGGCAAACCGGTGCGCATCAACGCCGGCGCAGGCGTCGGCGGCGGCCAGGGCATCGCGATGATGGTGCCGGCGCTGAAGGTGCGGGATTTCACGTTTACATCCCTCTCGGACGCGGTGTAAGGGCGGCAACGGGCGTCATAGGGTGGGCCCTGGCCCACCATGGGCTACACACTCGCCTAGTTGCTCCAAGCCCATAGGGTGGGCCCTGGCCCACCATGAGCTCGACACTCGCCTCGGTCTCGCTTTGTCGTTTCGTCGCTTCGTCGTTCGAAGCGAAGAGCAAGAGCTTTCGGTCAGCCCTTCGGGCTGCCCGACCTACCTTTCTTTGAGTGGCCACTGCGCCGCAGGAGCGGCGCGAACGCCGAAGGCGGCCCCGAAGGGGCGGAGGGCAGGATGCCCGGAGTCAAGAAAGGTCGGCCAAAGAAAGGCCACCCCTCGTCCGCGCCCTCTGTGCATCCCTGCGCAGAGGGTTCGCGTGAGTCGGTCGGAGTTTTCGGACAGGCCATCCCTGGCCTGTCGAAAACCTTGGCCGCATCCTTGCGGCCAACCCTGCGGGCTGATCGACCGCCTCCCGCCGCTCCCCAGGGGCCCCATGAAAGAGCGCGGGCTCCTGCCCGCAAGAGCGTGGCGCGCTTCGTGGAGAGCGGGCTGGTACATGGAGGTTGATGTGGGGAGGAGCAGCTGGAAGCGATGCTGAATGCAACGCGGATCTAGCAACGCTGGGGCATTCGAGATCTCTCTTTCCTATCCGCTCTTCGAGGTGAGAGGCCGTTGAAAGCGACAACAGTTGGCGCTCGGCGAAGTTCGTGGCACGCGCTCCGCCCGGCCCTCTCCCCAACCCGCCTTCGCTTCGCTCGGGCTCTCGGGGGCATCGGCTGCCACCGGCAGCCGATAATCGCCCCCGAACCGCTCCAGTGGGAGAGGGGCTAAAGGAATTGCCGCACCCTACGCACCACCGCAACCCCGCTCTTACGAATCTCGAATCCCGAATCCCGAATCCCGGCTCCCGAATCCCGAATCCCGGCTCCAACCAAATGCTCCGCCGCCACTTCCTCAAGCTCAGCACCGCCACCCTCGCCGCCCTCGCGGCGAGCCGCGCGCGCGCGTTCCAGCCGATCGAAGGCGAGTACGACTTCTGGTTCACCCGGCTGATGTATGCCTCGGGCAACTGGGATGTGGACCAGCGCATGCCATCCAATCTGATCACTTCGCTGATCGACTACACCGGCCTACGCGTCGACCCGGTCGAGCGGGTCATCCCGCTGGCCGATCCGCGCATGCTTGAAGCGCCGTTCTGCTATCTCTCGGGCCACAAGCTGGTCGAGTTCGACCCCGACGAGCGGCGCAACTTCGAGGCCTATGTACGGCGCGGCGGCTTCGTGTTCGTGGATGACTGCAATCACGACATCGACGGCCTGTTCGCGCGCAGCTTCGAGGCCGAGATGGCTTCGATCTTCGGTCCGCGCGCGCTGGCCAAGCTGCCGAACACGCATCCGATCTACTCCAGCTTCTTCAAATTCGACGGCCCGCCGACCACAAGTTTCGAGTTGAACGGCTGGGGCGATGATCTGGTGCACGACTATCTCAAGGGCATCGAGCACGAGGGCCGGCTCGGCGTGCTCTACAGCAACAAGGACTACGGCTGCGAGTGGGACTATGACTGGCGCAACAAGCGCTGGCTCGCGGAAGACAACACCCGCTTCGGCGTCAACATCGTGATGTACGCACTCAACGGATGAGCCATGAACGCCATTGCCCTCGATGAAGCCAGCCTCGCCGCACGCCTCGAACGCCTCGATGCGCTGAAGACCACCATCGCGCGCTCGGTGATCGGCCAGGCCGAGGTGGTCGAGCAACTGCTGATCGCCCTGCTGGCCGGTGGCCACTGCCTGCTCGAAGGCGTGCCGGGGCTCGGCAAGACCCTGCTGATCCGCAGCCTGGGCCAAGCGCTCAAGCTCGACTTCCATCGCATCCAGTTCACACCGGACCTGATGCCCAGCGACATCCTCGGCACCGAGGTGCTGGAAGAAGACCACGGCACCGGCAAGCGCGTGTTCAAGTTCCAGCCCGGGCCAGTGTTCACCCATCTGCTGCTGGCGGATGAGCTGAACCGCACGCCGCCCAAGACCCAGGCGGCCCTGCTGGAAGCGATGCAGGAGCGCACCGTCAGCACCGCCGGGCAGACCTTTGAGTTGCCCAAGCCCTTCTTCGTGCTGGCCACGCAGAACCCTCTGGAGCAGGCCGGCACCTATCCGCTGCCGGAAGCGCAGCTCGACCGCTTTCTGCTCTACATCCGCGTCGACTACCCGAGCCTGGACGAGGAGATCGCGATTCTCGATCTCACCACCGGCCGCAACGGCGAGACGCCGCCGGCGGTGATGGAGGCGAACGAACTGATCGAGCTGCAGGCGCTCACCCGCGAGGTGCACATCGAGCCCGAGCTGACCCGCTGGATCGCGCGTGTCGTGCGCGCGACGCGCCCCGGTGCCGATGCGCCCGAGCGCGTCAACCAGGCCCTGCGCTTCGGCGCCGGCCCTCGCGCCGGGCAGTCGCTGGTGCTGGCCGCGAAAGCGCGCGCGCTGCTGCAGGGGCGCCTTGCCGTCACCCGCGAGGACATCCGCGCGCTCGCCAAGCCGGTGCTGCGTCATCGCCTACTGCTGTCGTTCGCGGCGGAAGCCGAAGGCCGCAGCACCGATTGGGTGGTCGAGGGCGTGCTCGATGCGGTGGCGGTGTAGGCGCGAGCGCCCGCCGTGTACCCGCGCGCCATAGGGTGGGCCCTGGCCCACCATGAGCCTCACGCCTGCCTCGGTCATGCTGCTCCGAAGGCTCGTTCGTCCTTTGCGGCGCCAACAACCGACACCGAGGCCAGGGTCAAGCTCCGGTGGGCCAGGGCCCACCCTATTCGGGTCGAGGGTGGCGCCAATCGGGGCGTCGGCGTCTTTCGCGCCAGCGTGTGCCGCGCGCGGATTCCGCCCTCGCGAAGTTTCATAGGGTGGGCCCTGGCCCACCATGAGCTTCATGCTCGCCTCGGTCTTGTGTGGTGGGAGCCTTGTCCCTGCCGGAAGCAGGCCATCGACACCGGGGTGAGCGTCATGCTCCGGTGGGCCAGGGCCCACCCTATGCGCCCGTTCGAGATCTCGTGCACATGAACCTCACGGGCACCGGCCTCGACCTGCCCGCCGAACTGCGCGCGCGGCTGCGCGATCTGCGCCTGCGCACGCCGCTGCAGGCGCCGATCGGGCCCTTGGGTCGTCAACAAAGCCGCTCGCGCGGACAGGGCCTCGAATTCGCCCAGTACCGCGGCTATGTCGCCGGCGATGCGCCGCGTCAGGTCGACTGGAAACTGTTCGCCCGCAGCGATCGCCTATTTGTGCGCGAGTCCGAGCGTGATGCGCCGCTCAGCGTGTATCTGGTGCTCGACTGCAGCCCATCGATGGCGCAGGACGATCTCGCGAACCCCGGCTGGACGCGCCTGCACGCTGCGCGTCGGCTGGCCGCCTGTGTGCTCGATCTGGCCCTGCGCGAGGACGAGCTGTTCGGCCTGCTGGCTTTCGAGGCGCGCGCACCGCTGTGGGCGGCCGCGAACGGCGGACGCGGCCAGCGCGATCGACTGCTGTCCGCACTCGCGGGCCTCGCGCCCACCCAGGCCTGGCCGGACGCCCGCGCCCTCGATGCCTTCGCCGCACGCATGCCGCCGGGCGCATTGGTTCTGGTGCTGAGCGATGGCTTTGACAGCGCGGCGACCGAGTTCGCTGTACGCCTCGCCGCCGCACAGCGCAGCGTGGCCTTCCTCCGCGTCCTCACTGCCGAGGAGCGCGACTTCCCGCTGCAGGGCGCCCTGCATCTGGTCGATCCCGAATCGAGCGCGGCGCGCGAGGTCGATGGCGAGGCGGTGCGCGCGGGCTTTCTGCAGCGCTTCGGTGCAGCCCGCGCCGAGTTCATCGCGAACCTGCAGCAACGCGGCGTGGCCTGCGTCGAGCACTGGCTGGACCGCCCGGAAGACCTTGCGCTGCGTGCGTTGTTCGGCCGCGGTGGGCGCATCGACAGCGGTGGCACGGCATGAGCCTGCTGCTGCCCTCGGCTCTGTTCGCGCTGTTCGCACTGGCCCTGCCGCTGCTGATCCATCTGCAGCGCCGCCGCCAGACGCCGCCGCCGCGGCTGTTTGCGGCACTCGCCTTCATCGACCCGCAGGCGCGGCCGAAGCAGCGCCTGCGTCTGCGCGATCTCGTGCTTATGCTGCTGCGCCTGCTGCTGCTGGCGGTGCTGGCCTTCGTGCTGGCGCAACCGCTGCTGCACGGCCGCGCGGGCGCGCCCTGGGTGCTGCTGTGGCCGGGGCTGGATCCCGCGCAGGTCGGCGCGGTGAGCGAGGACGCCGAGCTGCGCTGGCTGGCGCCGGGGTTTCCGCGGGTCGACGTCATGCCTGCGCCCGCCGCGGAGCAGCCCTTCAGCCTGCTGCGTCAGCTGGCCTTCGAACGTCCGCTGGAACAGGCGATCGAGCTGCGCGTACCGCGCGAGCTTGAGGGCTGGGACGGTGTGGCGCTGCAGCTTGGGCGCGCGATCGAGTGGACAGTGCTGCCGGTGGAGCTGCCGACAGCACCTCGCGAGCCGCAAGTGCTGCGCGTCGCGGTGCAGACGATGGATGAGATTGACGACGGTCAGCTCCGGGCGCTTGCGGCGCTGCGCACCTACTTTGAGGGCACGGGTGACATGCCGCCGCTGAGCTTTGTCGATGCGGGCGAGGCGCCGCCGACAGAAGGCGTCGATGTGCTGTGGTTGATGGCTTCGATGCAGACGATCGAGCTGCGCGCGGGCGATGTGCTCGCGAAGCAGCCCACGAGCGACGCCAACCCGCAGGTCGATGCGCGCAGCGACGATGGCGGGGTGGGCGCGGACTCGGAAGCGCCTGAGGCAGCCCGGCGTTCGGTGGCGGATACGAGCGCAGACCGGGGCGGATCCGCGGCCACGGCGGGCCAGAGCCCACCCTATGCGCTCGCGTTGCAATCGCTGTCGCCGGCGTGGCGGGCGTGGCTGCGCGACGGCGGCCGCGCGTTGATCAGCGGGTTGGAAGCGAGCGAAACGCAGACGCCCCAGTTCGAGCCCGCAGCTGCAGAGGCCGCGGTGCGCGCTGCTCTCGATGCCCACGCGCACGCGCTCTGGCGCGGTCAGCACGCGGCGCTGAGCGCAGCGCGGATCGACGGCGCCGAACTGCGCCTGCTCGACTGCCCGCTCGACGCGCGCTGCCTGCCCGAGCTGTTGGCGCCGGACTTTCCGCGTCTGCTGCAGGGCTGGCTGGAACCCGAGCGCGCGCCGGCTTCGCGTATCGACGCGAACCTGATCGCGCCGAGTGCGGAAGGGACACCACCGCAGCCCGCCGGCACGCCTCTTCGCGAGGCGCTGATCCTGTTGCTGCTGGTTCTGCTGCTGGCCGAGCGCTGGCTGGCGGCGACACGGAGGCCCGCGTGAGCGCGCCGATGTCAGCGTCGACAGCGCGCGCGTTCGCGCCCAGCGCCGCAGCGCAAGCCCTGCTGCATCGGGTTCAGCGACTGGGCCTGATCGAGGCCGCGTTGTGGGTGCTGCCGGCCTGGGCGCTGCTGCGTTTCCTGCCTGCGCCCTGGCCGGCGCTGTGGACGGATGGCGCGGCGCTGCTGGTGCTGCTCGGCATCCCTGCCCTGCGCTATCGCCAGCGCAGCGCGACGTGGCTGGCACAGCGGCTCAACCAGCGCCTGCCGAGCTTCGAGGACAGCGCCGGCCTGCTGTTCACGCCCGGAACGGGTGCATTGGCCGCGCTGCAGCGGCAGCGGCTGGAGCAACGCCTGCCGCGAGTGACGCTGGCCGCGCTGGGCCTGCGAGCACACTCGCCGTGGATGCTGCTGCCAATCCTGCTGGCCGCGGCCGTGCTGCTGGTGCCCGCGCAGCCCATGGATGGATCGACCTCGACCGGCGCGCGCGAGGCACCGACCGCAGCGGGCGAAGCGCCACTCGGCCCGCCGGTTGTTCAGTCCACCGAGGTGCGCATCACGCCACCGCGCTACACCGGCCTGCCCGAGGGCAGGCAGGCCGCGCTCGATATCGAAGCCGTCGCCGGCAGCCGCATCGACTGGGCGCTGAACATCGAGCCTGCGCCGTCCACGGCCGCACTGGTGTTCATCGACGGTCGCCGCATGGAACTCGCACTGGACGATCAGCGTTGGCGCGGCAGCGACGCGCCTGCGGCCAGCAGCCGCTACCGCATCGAGATCGACGGCGCGGTGCTGGGCCTCGACGAAGCCGCCGCACGCCTTGAACTGAGGCCCGACCAGCCGCCGCAGATCCGCGTGCGCCGACCCGGTCAGACCCTGAACATCGTCGAGTCGGCCGCCGCGATGGAACTCGACATCGAGGCCACTGACGACTTCGGCTTGGGTGCGGCCGAGCTGCTGCTGACGCTTGCTAAGGGCGACGGCGAACTGGTCGAGGTCAGCGAGCAGCGCATGGCCCTGCGCGGCGAAGGCGATGCGCGCAGCCGACGCTACCTGCGCAGGCTCGATCTCGCTGCGCTCGGCTTCGAGACCGGCAATGACCTGATCCTGCGCGTCGAGGTGCTGGACAGCCTCGGCCAGCGCGCGCGCAGCCCGAGCTACATCCTGCGCTGGCCCAAGCTGCGCGACACCGAGGGCGAGGGCGTCGAGGGCTTCGTGCAGCGCACGCTGCCGGCCTACTTCCGCAGCCAGCGCCAGATCATCATCGACACCGAAGCACTCATCGCCGAACGCGCGGCGCTGGAGCGCGAACGCCTGCTCGCGCGCAGCGACAGCATCGGCGTCGACCAGCGCCTGCTGCGCCTGCGCTACGGCGAGTTCCTCGGTGAGGAGGTCGAAACCGACGGCCCGCTGCTGCCGGAAGGCCACAGCCTCGACGACGGCCACGGCCACGCCGATCCCGCCGCGTTCGGCGATGCCGGCGCGCTGATCCGCGCCTACGGCCACATGCATGACCAGGAAGAAGGCGCGACCCTGTTCGACCCGGTCACCCGCGAGCGTCTGCGCTCGGCCCTGCGCGAGATGTGGCAGAGCGAGCTGCACCTGCGCATGGGCGATCCGATCGCCGCCCTGCCCTACCAGTACCGCGCGCTGGACCTGATCAAGCAGATCCAGCAGGCCAGCCGCATCTACCTCGCCCGCGTCGGTCTGGAACTGCCGCCGATCATGTTCTCGCGCCGGCTGAGCGGTGATCGTTCGACCGCTGTACGACCGGGCGATCCGCTGCGGGCGGCTGAGCGTGGGGATGCGGCGCTGGTGGGGCTGTATGGGGCCCTGGCGGGCCCGGGATTGGGGATTGGGGATTCGGGATCGGTGGGAGGAGAGGCGGACGCCGGCGTTGCCCCACTTCTGACTGCCTTGGCGGGAAGCGAAGGTCGGGGATTGTCGGATGCTGATGGCAGTCGACGGCCTACGGAGTCCGAGTGGAGCGAAGGCGGGTCTGGCGAGGCGCCGCAGCCCGCGGCGAGCGGCATACCGCTCTCCCCAACTCCTCTCACTCAAGGGGAGAGGGGCTTGAATCTCACGCGCGCAGCGAGCTCAACCAAACAGGCATCGCTCGACGCCAATGCGCTGGCCGCCTTCGAGACTTGGCTCTCCGAGCAGCCGATCGAATCGACGCTGGACTTGCGCGAGCGCTTCGATCGCGTGCAGCGCGATCCCGCCTGCGCGGACTGCCGCGCGGCCCTGGCTTCCAGCCTGTGGCAACGGCTCACGCCACCGCCGCAAGGGCCGCGCTCGCGTGTCGGTTTCGATGAAGCCGGTGAGCGCTGGCTGCGCGCGCTGGAGCATGCCCGATGAGTCTGTCGCCGAACGTCATCGCGCTCGCGCTGTTCGCAATCGGCCTGATCGCCGCCGCGCGTCTGCTGTGGAAGCGGCCGCAGCGCTGGCCGTGGCGTCTTCTGCTGCAGAGTCTCGCGCTGTTGCTGGTTTACATGGTCTTGAACCCACCGCCGCAGCCGCTGCCGCAGGCCGGCACATTGACTGTGCTCGGTGAAAACTGGCGCAGCGCGCTGGAGCACGCCGAAACACGTAGGGCGGATCTTGATCCGCCGGGGCTCAACGCTCGCCTCGGTCCAGGCATTCGGGCTTTGACGCAGGGCGGTCGTTCCGAGGGCGCATCCGAAGTCGTGCATGGCGGGCAGGCGGCGGATCAAGATCCGCCCTACAGGAATGCTTCGGTGGGGCGAGAACCGCCGTACGGGGAGGCATCAGTGGGGCAGCGCCGACGTCAGGTAGCTGCATCGGCGGATCAAGATCCGCCCTACGTGGATGCACAGCTCAGGCAAGACCCGTACTTTTCGGCTGCATCGGCGGGTCAAGACCCGCCCTACCCGGCCGCGTCGGCGCAGGCAGTTCTGGGGCCTCGGGCTGCAGTCATCGCCCTGCCCGAGGCCGAGGAGCCTCTGCCTGCCGGCGTGCAGCGCGCGCCCGATCTTGCCGCTGCGTTGCGCCTGCGACCGGAATTCACAAGCATCCGCCTGATCGGAACCGGTCTTCCGCTGCGCGATCTCGACGCTGCGCGGGGTCGGATGGTCGAGCTCGTCGCAACTCCGCTGCCGCGGGGCTTCGTCTCGATCGAGCATGCCTCCGTCGCAACGCTCGGTGGCCCGATTGAGGTGATCGCGGCATGGAGCGGCCTTGCCCCGACACGCGTACAGCTGCTGGATGCAGCGGGCGAAGTACTGGCCGAGCAGTCCATCGATGCGCTGGGCTCGCAGCGGCAGGCGCTGGCGGACGGACAGACCGCTTCGGGGCCCAACGCTCCGGCCCGGCCGGACGCTGCAGGTCGCACAAACGAGGATTCTGCGTCCCGACCCGCCGAAAGCACCCCAGCCAAGAGCGGCACGGTGGGCGCAGCGGCCGTGGAGCAGGAGGAAGCGGCGGCGGGTTCTTCGTCGACCGTAGGCAAGGATCACTCGATGCACCCCGCGCTCACCCGTCTGCGCACACCCGCGCGCGCGCCCGGCACGCTGGCGCTACGCCTTCGCGCGCTCGATGCTGAGGATCAGGTGCTCGGCGAGCACGCGCTGCATATCGAGGTCCTGCCGCCGCGCGCGCTGAAGACTCTGCTGCTCGCCGCAGCGCCGGGGCCGGAGACGCGCGCCCTGCGCCGCTGGGCGGTGGATGCCGGGCTCGACTTCGACAGCCGCATCCAGTTTGCCCCGGGCCTGGTGCAGGGCGGACGCAGCCTGCCACCCAGCGCGGAGGAGCTCGAATCGCTGGATCTGCTGATCATCGAGGAGCGTGCCTGGACCGCACTCGGTCCTGCCGGACGCGGCGCCGTACTCGCAGCGGTAGATGAGGGCCTCGGCCTGCTGCTGCGGCTGAGCGCATTGCCCAACCCCGCGGTGCTCGCGGAGCTGCACGAAGCGGGTTTCACTATTCAACGTCAGAACGGTGAGACTACTGCTCAAGCCGCGCTCGCGAGCGCGCCAACGCGTCTGCGCCGTTTGCCGATCAGCGTTGAATCCCCGCAGTCGGTGCGGGCCCTGGAGGATCACGAGGGCGCACCGCTGGGTCGCTGGCGCGCGCGCGGGCTGGGGCGCTTCGGCCTGCTGTGGTTGACCGACAGCTATCGACTGCAGGCGGCTGGCCACGGCGATGCCTACGCAGCGCTGTGGAGCGACTTCAGCGCGGCGCTGGCGCGCGCGCCCGAGGCCGCTCCGCCCACGCTGTCGCTGCGGCTGCCTCAGGGACAGACCCAGGCCTGGGCTGGCGAACGCATCGAAGTCTGTGGCCTCAACGAGGCCGCGCAACTGCTGTCGCCTACCGGTGAAGGCCAGTGGCTCGCCTCGCCCGACTCACGTGGCTGCAGCGCGGCGCTGGCTTCGGCTCCCGGCGACTACTCGGTCGGTGTTGAGGGGGCTGAGGGCCTGCGATTCACGGTGCTGGACCCCATGCGGCAGCCCGCACTGCGCGCCTTCGACCTGCACGCCCGCACGCTGGCGCTGCTGTCGACGCCGCCGGCAGAGGAAGCCGCTGTGGTGTCCGCGCCCGGCAGCTTCCTGCCCTGGCTGCTGGCCCTGCTAGGAACGTTGGGCCTGCTCTGGTGGCTGGAGCGGCCTCGGGCCTTGCATCAGTAGTTCGGCCGCGAGCGCTCGCGCGAATCCCGCCTGCCTGCACGCCTGCATTCGGGAGGATGCTCGCACTGAACGCCGCCCAAGGCGCGGACCATTCACGTGGCAGCGCGACTGAGGCGACGCGGATGCATAGCTGGATCAGCAGCTACTACGAACAGCAAGCCCAAGGAAATGCAGCGGCCCGACCAGTGCCGGATCAGCGCGCTGCCTGCGGCGGCGCCGTCAGCTCGCGCAGGTTCAGATAGCCATCGCCATTGAGGTCCTGTAGATCGAAGCGCGCGTCGATCCGCGCGTGATGCTCGACAAGGGTCAGAGCCTGGCCGCGACGGAAGCTGGTGCCGGGCGGCAGTTCATGCGGCTGCAGCACGCCGTCGCCGTTGACGTCCATCGCGCGGAAGCCGCGGCTCATCCAGGCGCGGTACTCGGCCCGACTGACGCGACCGTCACCGTCGGTATCGATGCGCGCGAGCTGTTCGGCCGGATCGTTCGGAAACGCCTGTGCCGCGCTCGGCAGAGCCAGCAGCACGGCGATCAGGGCGGTGATCGGCGCGGCCACGGGCACCCTCCGCGTTGCGGCGGCGGGGCGATTCCAGCGGCCCGACAGACGCAAGTGCCCGCGCGACTGAGGCCGCGCGGGCACTGAACGCATCCATTGAAGGATGGCGCGCAGGCTCAGATCCGCGCCGGCTGCAGGCTGTAGCCCTTCAATCGCTCGGCGAATTGCTGCAACGCCGCGATGCCGGATTGTTCGGCCTCGTGACACCACTGCCGAAGGGCTTCGAGCGTGGCTTCCGAGCCCTGGCTGGTGCGCTCGAACACCGCGCGCAGGCGCTGACGGTAGTCGTAGATCGCGGCCAGCTGCGGATGCTCGGCGATCCAGCCGTCGAGCTTCTGCTGCTGCTCGGGCTTGAGCCAGCGGCCGTGATCCTTCAGCGCGCGGCGCAGCCGGCCCGGCAGCGCCTTCAGGTTGGCCTGCGCGCCGGCCATGTCGGCCTTCAGATGCGGTGCGACCACGATGCGGAAGTAGTCGGTCATCACCTGGAAGCGATGCGCCAGCACCGCACGCACGGTGTCGGTGTCGGGCATCTGGATGTTCGGGCGGATATCGAGTCGTGGCGCCACCCGCAGGATTTTCGCCAGCCGCAGCGCCGACATCACCCGCAGTGCCGCCCAGCCGATGTCGAACTCGAAGCGACGCAGCGCAAAGCGCGCCGAACTCGGAAACGCGTGGTGATTGTTGTGCAGCTCTTCGCCGGCAATGATCAGGCCCCAGGGGCTGATATTGGTGGCGCGGTCATCGGTCTCGAAGTTGCGATAGCCCCACCAATGACCAAGGCCATTGATCACGCCCGCCGCCAGCACCGGCACCACCAGCATCTGCGCGGCCCACACGGTGATGCCAATAGCGCCGAACACACCGATGTTGGCGAACAGCAGCAGGCTCGGACCCAGCGCCGGGTAGCGCGAGTACACCTTGCGCTCGACCCAGTCAGTCGGCGTGCCGTGGCCGAACTGGGCGTGGATCGTGCGATCCTTGCGCGCGCTCTGGTACAGGGTCACGCCGTGGAACAGCACCTTGTTGATGCCCAGCACCTGCGGGCTGTGCGGGTCTTCGGCGGTCTCGCAGCGGGCGTGGTGCTTGCGATGGATGGCGACCCAGTCCTGGGTGACCATCGCGGTGGTGAACCACAGCCAGAAGCGCATCGGATGGCTGATCAACGGATGCAGATCGACCGCGCGGTGGGCCTGGCAGCGATGCAGATAGATCGTCACCGACATCAGGGTGAAGTGGGCCATCACGAGGAAAGCGCCCAGCACCAGCCACCATGCGTTGCCGAACAGGCCACTGCTGGCCCAGGCGAAGAATGCGTTTTCCATGAAGCCCTGATTCTCGTGCGTGTGAGTGAGTGAGTGAACAGATGTTAGCAGCGTACCCCCACCCGTCATTCACGACTGTCGGCACATTCCCGACCCATGCCTGAACTGCCCGAAGTCGAAACCACCCGCCGCGGCATCGAGCCGCATCTGCTGCAGCGGCGCGTCGCGCGCGCGGTGCTGCGGCGGCCCGACCTGCGCTGGCCGATTGCGCCGGAGATCACGGCCGAGCTGCCCGGCCAGCGCATTGATGCGGTCGAGCGCCGCGCCAAGTATCTGATCCTGCGCGCGGAAACCGGCGACGCGATCCTGCACCTGGGCATGTCAGGCAGCCTGCGCGTGCTGCCGGCCGGGGTTCCGGTGCGCACGCATGATCACGTCGATCTGGAGCTCGATGACGGCCAGCTGCTGCGCTTCAACGATCCGCGACGATTCGGTGCACTGCTGTGGCAGGCGCGCGGGCAGGTGCATCCGCTGCTGGCTGAACTTGGGCCCGAACCGCTGTCGGCCGACTTCTCGGGTGAACACCTGTTCCGCCTGAGCCGAGGCCGCAGCGCGGCGGTCAAGACCTTTCTGATGGACCAGGCGATCGTGGTCGGCGTCGGCAACATCTACGCGGCCGAAAGCCTGTTCCGCGCCGGCATCGACCCGCGTCGCGCCGCCGGCCGCGTCAGCCTGGCGCGCTACCGGGCGCTGGCTGAAGCCGTGCGCGAAATCCTGGCCTACGCCATCGTCCGCGGCGGGACGACACTCCGCGATTTCCTCGCACCCGACGGCGCGCCCGGCTATTTCGAGCAGGAGCTGCTGGTGTATGGGCGCGAGGGCCAAGCCTGCAAGCTGTGCGGGACCATGCTCAAGCACATGGCACTGGGCCAACGCGCGACCGTGTGGTGTCCGCGGTGTCAGCGTTGAGAGCCGGGATTGGGGATTAGGGATTAGGGATTTGCAGCCGGTACGGCGGAGCGTTCCGTGCTTCCACGAGTGCATGACTGGAGTGGTGACGTGGGCTGCGGAATGCGCGTGCGATTCCAACGTGCAGCGATAGCAGCCGAGCCTCGGGGCTCTTGCGGGAAGAGCGGGCAGCAGCGCGGCCTGCTTTCGTGCCATTTGCGTACCGCGAGCGTTGAGTCCGCGCTTGGGCCGCGCTGCGCTTGACCCAATTTACCTGCTTGGATCAGCTGAGGTCTGTTTTGGACCGCTAGACTTGATCACGCTATGGGCAGTCGCCAGTACTGCGAACTGAATAGGCACTGTGAACAAGAGGACGTAAATCATTTGGCGCCACTTCGCCCCCTTGATCTCTTTGGGAACGCTTTCATAGGCTTGTCGCCCTGCGAAAACTGGCGGAAGAATAATCGCAGACAACAAAAGCAGGACGCCGATGCCCCATCCAAGCAACTTCGCTTCGGGTAGAACCGCTTCGCTGTGAATCACAGCGGCCACACCTGCCGCAGCCAGCACCATTCCGCGGGCGATCCAGTCGATCGAATCCCTTGAGATCCGCTCCCACCTTGACCAACCAAGCTCAGCCATATCGCTCTTCGCTTCGCTGGTGTTCGAGGCTAGGTGTTGTGGGATCTCGCGCCGAACCCTCTTTCGGCTTGCGGTTTTCATACTCGGCTCTCGCTCAGTTTGAGCTGCGTAAGACACGACCTGGGCAAAGATGTGACCAAGCGCCAGAGCGCGCTCACCCCACCGCCCCCAACGCCACAAACCGCCCTTCAAGCCTCGCCGCTTCCCGGCCGTCCTTGAGCCGCACGCTCGCGACCAGTTTCAGCCGCGCCTTGCGCCGCGCGCGCATCGAACGGATCGCGGTTTCGATGTCTTCGCCTTCGGCCAGCCGCGCTTCGGCTTCGATGTCTTCCAGCACCGGCACGAAGTACTGCAGGCTGGAGTCCTGCACATAGACCTCGGCAATCACCCCGGCCTGTTTGAGGTGGGCACTGAACAGTCCCCAGCAGGCGACGGTCATCAGGCTGGCAAGGCTGCCGCCGAAGGCGCTGCCCTTGTCGTTGACGTTGGCGGCCAGCGGCGCGCACAGCACCAACCGCTCGCGCTCCACGCACTGCACCCGGCAGCCCATCGCGCGCAGCGGCGGCATCGACAGCAGAATGCGTTCGAGATCCTGCGCGATGTCGGGTTGGGGCGGATGCTTCAGGGCTGTAGCTGCACTCATCGAAACTGGAACTCCAACGGTCGCCGGCGCGGCGGGGCAGACTATCTAGCATGCGCACGCGGATACCCACGAGTACGGACTCGACCGAAACCAGCTTGCCGCTGACCGGCTGGACGCTGATCAGCCTGCGCGAACGCAGCCAGCAGGCGGCAGCGCGGCGGGCGATCGAAGCGGCGGGCGCGCGGGCGCTGGCGCTGCCGGGCCTGCGTCTGCAGGCGCTGGATGCGGGCGCCACGCTGCAGGGCGCACTGTCGAAGCATCCCGCGATCGCGCTGTGCATCAGCCCAGCAGCGGTGCGCTTTCTGCGAGCGCTACAGCCGCAGATCGCAGCGCAGGTGGCGATCGGCGCAGGTGTCGGCAGGGGCACGGCGCAGGCACTGCGACGTGCGGGATTCAAGGACGTGCTCGCCCCCGTTGGCGACGGGCAGCAGATCAGCGAAGGTTTGCTTGCCCATCCGCGTCTGCAGCAGGGCGAAGGTCAGCGCCTGCTGCTGGTCGGCGCACCCGGCGGCCGCGGCCTGCTGGCGCCGGCACTGCGAGAGCGCGGCTTCGAGGTCGATGCGGTCGAGGTCTATCGCCGTGGGCCAGCGCGACTGGACGCACGGCATGCACGTGCCCTGCGTGAGGCCCGCGGACCGCTCGGCCTGCTGCTTTCCAGCGCCGAAGCGCTCGACCATGTCGTGGCGCAGCTGCCGGGCGATGCGCTGGCCAAGCTGCGTACCGCCTGCGTGGCCGTCTCCAGCGAGCGACTGGGTGAACACGCGCATCGGTACGGGTTCTGCGACGTGCATCGGGCCACAGGCCCACAGCCTGAGGCCCTGGTGGCCGCACTGGCGACCGCACAGACATCAGCGCAGGCTTGAGCGACGGGACGGTCGGCCACGTCCAGCGGCCTTCACACTTTCAGCCGTTGACGCAGACGCGTGCAAGGCGCCAAGCGCATACACTTGCGCCCCAGATCGGGGGCCTGACCCGACGCCCTACCGCCTGCGGCCAAACAGCCGCTCTTTGCATGCGGGGAATCGGTTGCTTCGAATGCTGCCACTGCTGAGCGTCCTGCTGCTCCCGGCGGCCCTGCAGGCCCAGCCGGCGGAGGAGCGCTGGGCGGCTGATCCCTTGGCACCGACGGCACCGGTCGAGATCGCAGCACCGCTGCAGGCGCGCCTGGTCGAAGCCGAGCGACTGGCTGCCAGCGGCGATTTCGCCATGGCCGGCACCGTGCTGAAAGAGGCCGCAGGCCTCGCCCAGGAGGGCTCGGCCGAGGTGGATGCCGTCGACCGCGTATCCGCACAGATCGAGTTCCGGCGCGGCCGCTACCCGGAAGCCTTCGCCCTGCAGCGCGGCATTCTCGAACGCGCGAGCCGACGCGGCGACACCCTCAGCGTGGCCCGCGCCGAAACCGACCTCGCGATCCTGCTGCGTCGCCAGGGCGACCTCACGCCCGCGCTGTCGGGCTTCGAGCGCGCCTTGAACCTGTATCGCCAGCTCAAGGACAACGATGGCATCGCCGATGTGCTCACGCACATCGGCCTGATCCGCCTGAATCAGGGCCTGTACTCGACCGCACTGGAGTCACTGCGCGAAAGCCTGCAGCTGCAGCAGCGCGGCGCCAAGGCCGAGATCGAACGCACCTACCACTATCTCGGCCTGCTGTACGCCGGCCTGCGCGAGTACGAGACCGCGCGCAGCTACCTCGATCGCGGTCTCGCCGAAGCGCGACGTCTGGCCGACCCCTCACGCGAAGCGCCCCTGCTTGGCAGCATGGCGCGCACCGCGAACCTGGCCGGAAGTTTCGGCGAAGCACTGACCCTGGCGCTGGAAGCCGAGCGCCTCGCCGAACGTCTGGGCAGCCCGCCCGGCGCGGCCTATGCGCTGCTCGAAAACGGCCGCGCCAAGCTGGGACTGAACAAGCTCACCGAGGCGCGCGAGGCGCTGCAGCGCGGCGCGCTGATCGCCGAACGCATCGGCCAGCGCAGCACCCTGGCGCGCTATCGCGCGACCTTGGCTGAGGTCGCCGCCCGTCAGGGGCGGCCCGAGGAGGCACTGGCGATGTGGCAGCAGGCCCTGCCCGAGTTCAAATCGGGCGATGACCAGCCGCAGCTGCTGGACAGCTACCGGCTGATGATTCCGCTGCTGCGCGAACAGGGCCAGGAAGCCCGTGCGCTGGAAACCGCGATCGAGAGCCTGAGCCTGCAGGAACAGCTGGCCGGGCTCGACATGAATCGCCGCGTGGCGGTAATGGAAAGCGCCTACCGCGCGCAACAGGCCGAGCGCCAGATCGAACTGCTGCAGCGCGACCTCGAGATCCAGGCCCTGAAGCTGCGGCAGGAATCGCTGGGCCGCTGGCTGGCGACCTTCGGCGTGCTCAGCCTGCTGGTGATTGCGAGCTTGCTGGCCTTCCGCTACCGCGAGAGCCGCCGGCTGGGGCTGCAGCTGGCTGAAGCCAACACCGAGCTGGAGCGCAACCGTGAAGCGCTGGCGCAGGCGAACGCTGAACTGGAAAAGCGTGCCGAGGCCCTGGCGCTCGCAGCCAGCATCGACCCACTCACGGGCATCGCCAATCGCCGCGCCTTCGTCGAGCGCTTCGAAGTGCATTGGGCGGATGCGATGAGCCGGCATGCGCCGCTGTCGATCGCATTGATCGACGTCGATCATTTCAAGCGCATCAACGACACCCAGGGCCATGCGGTCGGCGACGCCGTGCTGTGCGCGCTGGCCGCGACCCTGCAGGGCCTGCTGCGCGCCGGCACCCTGCTGGCACGCTGGGGTGGCGAGGAATTCGTGGTGCTGATTCCCGGCGCCGATGCGCATGCGGCCGGCGGTCTGGCCGAGCGCCTGCGCGCTGCAGTCGAGAGCCTCAACCGTGAAGACTTGCCGGCGATCACGATCAGCGTCGGCGTGGCCTCGCTGTCGGGCCGCACACGGCTGCGCCCGGAGGGCCTGTTCGACGAAGCCGATGGCGCGCTCTATGCCGCCAAGACGGCGGGTCGAAACCGCGTAGTGACGGTGGCGGAGCCGCCCGCGGACTCCACCGAAGCCTAGGCGCGCCGCCTCCCCCATGGGCGGGCCTTCGGAGGCGGCGGATCAAGATCCGCCCTACAGGGCCGCGTCGAGAGCCTTCCGACAGCCATGAGCTTGCGTAGGGCGGGTCTTGACCCGCCGTCCGCGGCACCCGACGCGCGCGCTCGAAATCAGCTGCGCCGCGTGCCCAGCACCACGCCACGCTCGCGCATGGCCTCCAGCATGGTCTGCGCTGGCACCAGCAGGGGGTCTGCCGATATCCCCCACGCATCAGCCAGTCTCTGAACAATCTGACTTCCGGGGGCGGGCGCGCTGCGGATCTGTTCGAGCAGGGCGTAGCCCAGTGGATCGAGCCGCGCGAACTTGACCGTGTGATCGGCCGCGCGCTGCAGCAGCAACAAAGTCGGCTCGGGCGGCGCTTGTTCGGGCTGATGGTCGGGGCGAATACGATCGACCGGCCAGACATACGCCAGCGGCCAGGCCTGAGGCGACAGCACCGGAACGCCCTGCATCAGATCGCCTACCGGGTCGAGGGTGGCGAGATCCTCGGCCGCGTCCGAGAGCGCGATGCCGAGCTCGGCCCATTCGTAGTGCGCCAACTCCGGCAGGAACGCCGGATGCTCGCTATCGCCAGCGGCGCGTGCGTCGGTTGTGTCGCCGGTGGCGCTGGTGACGCCGCCGCTGTTGCTTTCGCTGTCGCCCTCGCCGCGGCTGACGTCGCCCGCACGCGCTGACAGCCAGGCGATGAATTCCTGTCCCACCTCTGGGAACAGCGGCGTCTGCGCGCGGTGTTCGCGAATGAAACCGTCGACCAACGCATTCCAGAACGCATCGCCGCGCAGCCGGCGGATCACCGGAAACTGGCTCGCCAGCAGGCCTTCGATGGTGTTGCGCACCAGCTCGCGGTAGACGCGCAGTCGGCGTGGCTCGATGCCGGGTGGTGGCGCCTTGGTCGCGGGGTCGCGGATCCAGTGTGCGAGCGCCAGCTGCTGGCGGCGCAGGGTCTCAGGCGCAGCGGGCATGGGCAGTCTCGTCGATCCTGGTGCTGCGATTGCGCTGCTGGATCGTGGCGATCCGATCGATCTCGGCCAGCAGCTCGGCCATCGGCGGGAAGTTGAAATCGCGTTCGAGCAGGGTGGGCTTCAGACCACAGTGCGCATAGGCGGCATCAAGCAGTTTCCACACGGGGTCGATGACCGCGGCGCCGTGGGTGTCGATGATCAGGTCGGGCGCCTCGACATAGTGACCCGCGACGTGGATGCTGGCCACGCGTTCGGCCGGCAGCGCACGCAGGAAGTCGAGCGCGTCGTAGCCATGGTTGATGCTGTTGACGTGGATGTTGTTCACGTCCAGAAGCAGATCGCAGTCGGCCTCGGCCAGCACGGCGCGAATGAAGTCGATCTCGGCCATTGCCTGAAAAGGTGCGGCGTAGTAGCTGATGTTCTCCACCGCGATGCGCCGACCCAGCGCGTCCTGCACTTCACCGATGCGGGCGGCGACGTGGCGCACGGCTTCGTCGGTAAAGGGCAGTGGCAGCAGGTCGTAGAGCTGGCCCTCGTCGCTGCAATAGCTCAGGTGTTCGCTGTAGACCGGCGAGCCCAAGGTGTCGAGGAAATCCCGCAAGCGCTTGAGGTAAACCGGATCGAAGGGCTCGGGACCGCCCAGCGACAGGCTGAGCCCGTGGGCGTAGATCGGGAAGCGCTGCGCCAGCGCGTCGAGCGCCTCACGCCGACGGCCGCCCACGCCGATCCAGTTGTCCGGCGCCAGTTCCAGAAAGCCGACTCGACCGGCGGGGAGTGCCAGCAGCGCGTCGAGCAAGGGACGACGCAGGCCGAGGCCGCAGAGGGTGAGGTCCATTAATGCTCCGAGAAGGTCCCAGCGCGGATCCGAAGGAAGACCTGAAACAGACCCGATCCCTTGCACGGTGCGTCTTGGGCGCCGGGGTTCGGGCTTCGCCTAAGGTCTCGCGTCTGCGAGACGTGCTGGTAGATGCGCTGCGCTTGTCTACCCTACAACCACGAGAGACGCCTACCCCTCAACGAAGCCGACAGCACCTGTGCGAGCACCTCGCAGAGCTACGTCCACACGAGCCAAGGCACTCGACCCCGCGCTTGGATCACACCCAGATCTGAAGGGAGCCCGGCCCTCCCGGGCCGGACCCGCTACCCGAGGCGTACAGGCTCGGTCAGACGCCACCGCCGCACTTGCCTTCACCACACTTGCCCTCGCCGCAGCTACCTTCCTTGTCCTTGTCGGCTTCCTCACCCTCGGTGGGCTCGCCGCCACATTTACCTTCGCCGCACTTGCCCTCGCCGCAGGTACCTTCCTTGTCTTCCTTCTTTTCCTCTTCCTTGTGGTCATCGACCAACTGGTAGCCCTGCTGCAGGTCCTGCACCTGGAAGGCCTGGGCGACGGGGCTGGCGATCAGGCTGGCAGCGAAGGCGGCGCCGAGCGCAAGGCCAAGGTTCTTGGTGGATGTGTTCATGCGGAAATCCTTACGGCAGGGGCGCAGTGGCCCGGGGTTGGAACCGCCGCTGATGCGGTCGGCTGTCAAAGCGCAAGGCAAGGGTGCACCCGGCATCGCGCGGTATTCAAGCAGGACAGCGTTGGAGCGGGAGCTTCATTAATCCTGGGAGCGGCGTCGGCGACTTCCGATTGCCGGTTCAGCCGGCCAAGAACGCTATGCCGTCGCCATCGCCATCAGCACGCCGCGGTCGTGGCAGAGGCTGACCTTGAGCCCGCGCGCCACCGCCGTAACGGGCGCTGAGGCGACCCGCATGTCGGGCACTCCGCGATGCCGTGCCGGGTCGAAGCGTGCTTGGCAGATGCCGATGACGCTTTCGCCAGCGCGATATCGCAGCATCACCGCAGGCACCGATGCGATCGAGCAATGACGCGCGCCAATCAACTCGACGCCGGACGGCAGTTCAAAGGGTATCTCCTGCAGCATGAAGCCCACGCCTGCGAAAGCCTCACGCAGGGTGTCCAGCGAGTTCGAGCTGACATCCAATGGCTTGTCGAACAGGTGGTTGTAGGCAATTTCGTCGGCCAGCACATCGATGTTGCTGGTATCGCGGAAGGCACGCAGGCCGAACAGGCCCCAGTAGCCGATTGTCGCGGTGGCGGCGACGCTGGCCGCGACCGCGAACAGGCGCCTGCGTCCGGGCTGAGCGGAACCGTCGGCGGAAGCGCCACCGCGTCGCGATTCAGCAGGTGCCGCCGCGCTCATCCGCGCGCGCAGGGCGTCGAGCTGCGCGCTGTCGAGGCGCTCGTCGTGGAACTGTGCCCGCAGCACCTCGCGCAGCGGCTTCTGCTCTGGCGTGTTCATGGCTGTGCTCCTGCCCGGGCGCCGCTGGCGTCCTGGGCGAATTTTCTGCGCAAGCGATGCATGCGCGCCAGCAGGGTGCCGCGCGGCGCGCCGGTCTGCGCGCTGATCTCGTCCACCGTGTAGCCCTCGACCGCCCACAGAAACAGCACCTCGCGTTCGGCCGCGGTGAAGGCACCCCAGATGCGCTCCAGCCAGGCGCGTTCGAGCTGCACATCTTCCAGCGCGCGCAGATCGGCGGGAATCACCGCTTCCGCATCCTCGATCGGGCTCCAGCGCATCTGCGCTGCGCGCCGGACATCGGCGAGAAAGGTATTGCGGACGATCCGCAGAAAGTAGGCCAGCGGGTTCTCGACCGCCGCCGTGGGCGCGCTCAGCCAGTGCGTGACTGCGGTGTGCACCACGTCATAGGCCTGTTCGCGGTCGCCGGTCAGGGCGATGGCGTAGCGGTACGCGCGCTGGAAATCCTCGTCACCCAGCCGATTCATCGGCGCGGGGTCCGGATGACTGGGCGAGCGTGGATGAGGGTGTGCATGCAGGTGTTCTCCCGCGTCGGTTCGCGTTCGAAGGCCAAGGATGCACGAGCGCAGCGGTTGATTGCGTGGGTTATCGGCCAAGCCTGCGTGCCGGTGATTGCGCGCGCCCAAGGAAGCGCTGATGTATCGGAGCTTCCTGCACGCCATGGATGGCGTGCTCGCGAATCAAGCATGCGAGTGCTTGATTCTGCGCGAATGAGTCCGGACCTGCGCCGGACTCACGACGCCTGAAGAGCTCCAGGATGGAGTTCTTCAGGCCTACCCTGAGGGCACTCAGTCCTGCTGCACGTGCAACAGCACTGCGCGCAGCCGGGTGGGTACCGGCGCGCCTGCGACGGCCGCGCCGTTCGGCTCGGTCCAGGCCAGCACGGCGGTCTGCCCGAGTGCGGCGAGGCGCGGCACGCCCACGCCGCGGCCCGCAGGCAGGACGGCGACATCGATGCGCTGCCGTTCGCCAAGCTCGGCGTCGAACAGGCCCAGCCGCAACACGCTTTCGCCCGGCGCGCCCGCGCCGAGCCAGCTCAGCAGCACGCCGCCGTCGAAGGCCTCGGCATCGACGCGGCCGAGCACTGCGGGGCCTTGTTCGACACGCAGGGGTGTCGCCTCTGCCCCGAGCACGCGGAGTCGTACCGCCATGTCGCTCGCGTTGGGCATGGTCGACCAGGCGGCGAACACACGCGCGTCGTGCTGGGCCAAGGCCGGCCCGTTGACCGGGCAGGCATGGATCTTCCAGTTGTCGGCGTGGACCAGGCCGCTCACCTGCCAGCCGCTGCGCTCGCGCGTGGCCAGCGCGATGTCGCGGATCTCGTGTTCGCTGCGGTCACGCCAGGCCGCGAGATGGCTGCCGTCCGGGCGGCGCAGTAGCGCTGTCCAGCAGCAGGAGCAGGTGCGCGCGTCGAGCTCGACGCCCTCAGCGATCGCTCCGCTGGCATCCAGCACGGCGGCCCGCAGGCTCATCGCGCCTTCGTGGCCGCCGTGGTCTTCCTGCAGATCGGTCTCGGTCGGGTGCGAGGCCGCGGCGTGGCGTCCGTCCAGCCAGATCAGGCGCATGCGATCGGCGCCGTCGGGCGCCATCGAGACGAAGCCGTGCTCGCTCAGCGTGCCATCGTCATGCGGCGTGATCGGCGCTGACCAGGTCGCGCCTTCATCCTGCGAATGGGCGACGCGGATGCCGTAGTGGTAGGTGCCCGCGCCCTCCTTCTGCAGCCAGAACGCCCACCAGCCGCCGTTGTCGGCGACCGCGATCTGCGGGTGGTCGGCCCAGTTGACGAACCAGTCGCAGCCGCGCGCGACTTCGCGGGCTTCGCCCAGTTCGCCCGCCATCGACAGCGTTGCCACCTGCAGGCGGGCGCAGCCTTCGGGCAGACGCTCCTGCCAGCTCAGCAGGAAGCGCTGGTTCGCGGTATCGGCCACCACATGTGGGGTCAGCGCCGAGGCTTCGATCGGCAGTTCGATCGGCGCCAGCCGGGCGGGTTCGGCGAGGGCAAGACCCGCGCCGAACAGACTCAGAAACTGCGTTGCCAGGTGAGTTCGTACCACCGCGGTTCTCCCAACATGAATTGGCCGGCGCCGTAGGGGCGCGTAGCGTAGACGCGATCGTCCAGGTTGCGCAGGCGCAGGCTGAAGCGGCCGAGCGGCGCATCGTAGCGAAGCAGGGCATCGACCGTGGCATAGCCGGGCAGGTACAGCGTGTTGGCGGTGTTCGCCGCGCTCGCGCCGACGCCGCGCAGACCGAGGCCCAGCTCAAGGTTCTGACTGGCGCTGAAATACGTCCAAAACGTACCGATGCGCTCGGGCACGGCCACCGGGTCATTGCCGCGACGCGAGACTGCGACGCCACTGACGACCTCGTCGAAGCGCTCGAACTTCGCATCCAGCACCGCAGCACTGGCCTCGACGCGCAGGCGCTCGCCGAGCGGCATCCGCAGGCTGACCTCGACGCCGCGCGCAGCCTGCTCACCGACCTGGATCAGCCGGTTGGGATCGTCCGGATCGCGGCTCAACAGGTTGGTGCGGGCGATGTCGTAGACCGCCAGGGTCCAATCGATACGCTCGCTGCTGTGCTTGATGCCGAGCTCGACCTGTTCGCTGTCGGTCAGGTCGAAGTTCGCGTTCGCAAGCCCCAAGGTGGTGATCTGCGCCGGCGCTTCGCTGGAGGTCGCCAGCGAGCCGTACAGGGTGGTCTGCTCGCTCGGGCTGAAGGTGAGGCCGAGCCGGTAGCTGCCGGCGCTGTAGCGCTTGTCGAAGCGCAGGCCGCTGACCACGTTGAGCGAGTCGACCTCGCTGCGGTCGTGGCGCAGGCCGCTGATCAGGCGCCAGCGCGGGGCGAGATCGAGCGCGCTTTCAACGAACACCGAGCGTTGTTCGATGTCGGTGGCGGTGCGCGGCAGGAAGGCATCGAGGCTGGTGTAGACCCCGCGCACCGGGTCCAGCAGATCGACCGTGTCGGTGAATCGGAACGGGCTGTCGCTGCCGCGAGCGTGATCGTTGCGATCGGCCTGCAAACCGAGCACCAGCTGGTGCGCGCGGCCGAACAGGCGGTGCGTCCAGGCGAGGTCGGCCACCGCACCGCGCAGCTTCTGGTCGTGGCTGATCTCCAGATAGTCGCTGCGGCGGATCAGGCCGGTCGCCGGCTGCCAGGTGTTGACCTCGGCATTGCGGTAGTACCGGTCCTCGGCGTTGCCGAACAGCACCAGCGAGGCGCGCAGGGCCTCGCTGGGCTGCCATTCGGCGCGGGCGCGCAGCCAGTCGACATCCATGCGGATGGCGTCATCGATGACGTTGTAGTTGATGTCGCGCAGGCTGGGGTCGATGCGGCCATTGATCAGCGGCGTACCGAAATAGCCCTCGCCATCGTCAAGGAAGTGCTCGAAAGCGAGGCTCAGGCGCAGGCTGTCGGTGACCGGCGCGGCCAGTTCGGCGTTGATGTGGCGGAACTCGAAGCTGGTGTCGCGCGCATGGCCAAAGCTGCCGCGCTCGCCCGACTGCTGGTGGCTGGCATCGAACCGCCAAGCCAGCCCACCGCCGGCCACGCTGCCGCCGCTGCCGACTGCAGCCGTGCTCGTGCCGTAGCGGCCATAGCCGAGATACACGCTCGAGCCCGCGCGACCGTCGGCGCGTCGTGGCACCAGATTGATGGCACCGGCCACCGAGCCCTGGCCCGCGGTGAGCGCGGCCGGGCCGCGCAGCACTTCGACCTGCTGGTAGTTCAGGGTCAGTCGCGGCGTGACCTGCCAGCCCGGATAGCGCACGCCGTCAAACAGGATCGGCGAGTTGAACACCCCGGAAAAACCGCGCCCGCTGATGTTGATCACGCCAAAGCTGTAGGCCGGCACCAGCCCGGGCGCCTGCTCCAGCGCATCCAGAAACCCGGCATCACTGCGCGCGCGCAGGCTGTCGGCGTCGATCACATCGGCCGACATCGGCTGCTGCAGCAGCGGCACATCGAGGCGCGAGGCCGCGCGCGCGGCGCGTTTCAGCGGCGCCGGCGCCGCGCCCTTCACTTCGATCTCATCGAGCTTGGCGGCGGAAGCCAAATCAAAGCCAACGGCTGCCTGGGCGCTTGAAGCCGCGGTGGAGGCCAGTGCGATCAGCACGGCCGAGGACACTGAACGAAGCGGGGTTGAACGGGGACGATGAAGCATCTGTTTGCACTCAGGCGACGCGGGGCCGCGTATTGTTCGGCTCCCCTGCCGGCCTGCCCATGCGACCGAATGTCGCAGTCACCCGTGCGTTCATCCCATTCGTTCAGCAGAAGTCCAAACCGTCTCCGCGTGCAGCCCCGTCTCTCCATCGTTGTCCCGATCGGC
The DNA here is from genome assembly GCA_964586455.1 of uncultured Aquimonas sp. Classification (GTDB taxonomy): domain Bacteria; phylum Pseudomonadota; class Gammaproteobacteria; order Xanthomonadales; family Xanthomonadaceae; genus Aquimonas. The sequence goes on along the minus strand of CAZPHV010000012.1, from coordinate 62,756 downwards.
CCCGCCGAAGCCGCCTGGCAGGCGCTGCTCGCAGACCTGCAGTCGCTGCCGGTCGACATCGAGCTGCTGCTGGTCGGCGTCGAAGCCGCGCCCGAGCGACTGCTGGATGCCCATGCAGGCGCCCTTCACGGCCGCCTGCGCTGGCTATGCGCATCGCCGGGGCGCGCGCGCCAGCAGAACGCCGGCGCGGCGGCCGCACGCGGCGACTGGCTGTGCTTCCTTCACGCGGATTCGCGCCTCGACGCTGGCGCACTGCGCGCGCTGTGCTCGATGCCACGGCGCGCGGCTGCGCTGTACTACTTCGATCTCGGGTTTTTTGATGGGCCGGCGCTGATGGTGCTGAATGCTGCGGGCGCCAACCTGCGCTCGCGGCTGTTCGGCCTGCCCTTCGGCGATCAGGGCCTGAGCCTGCCGCGTGCGGACTTCGAGCGGTTGGGCGGCTTCGACGAAGCGCTGCCGCGCGCCGAGGACCACGCCCTGGTCTGGGCCGCGCGCCGCGCGGGAATGGCGGTCCGCCCCTTGCGCGCGCGGCTTTGCACCAGCGGTCGCCGCTACAGTGAGAAGGGCTGGCTGCGCACCACCCTGCGATTCCTTGCGCTGAGCTGGTCGCAGGCGCGCGCGTTCTCGAAGGGCCGCCGCGCATGAACGGCGCGCTCGCCCTGTTCGTGAAGACGCCGGGTCTGTCGCCGGTGAAGACGCGCCTGGCCCGGACGATTGGCGCCGAACGTGCGCAGTCGCTGTATCTGGCCTGTGCCGATGCGGTGTCCGAGCTGCTGCAGCGCTTCGAGCGCGAAAGCGGTGTGCGCTGCCTCTGGGCGATCGCCGAAGACGACAGCCTGGCGCCGGCGTTCTGGGCCGCCCGCGGCGGGCTGGGCTGGATGGCGCAGGGCGCGGGCGGGCTGGGCCTGCGTATGGCCCGCGTGCATCGCCAGCTGGTGCGCGAACACGGCTTCGGCCTGCTGATCGGCGCCGATGCGCCACAGCTGCGCATCGAGCTGCTGCAGCAGGCGGCCGACTGGCTGCGTTCAACGCAGCCGCGACAGGTACTGGGCCCGGCCGAGGACGGCGGGTTCTGGCTCTACGGCGGCAATCGAAACGCGCCCGAGGCTCTCTGGGAAAGCGTGAACTACAGCCAGCCACGCACCGCCAGCGAATTCCGCGCCGCACTCGCAGCCTATGGCGATTGGCTGAAGCTCGCCACGCTGGGCGACCTCGACACCGTCGAAGACCTTGTGCAGCTGCGCGATACCCTGCAGGCCCTGCCGGCGCCACTGCCCGGCCAGCGGCATGCACTCGCCGCAGTGAGCGCGACCCTTGAGGACTCCGCGCATGAATGAATGGCACACCTGGCTGCTGGGAAACGAAGGCGCCCTGCGGCTTGGCGCGTTCGCTGGCGTGCTTGCACTGCTGCTGACCCTGCAGTGGCTGCGGCCACTGCGCCGCGATGGCCGCGGCCAGCGCCGCCAGCTCACCAACCTGCTGCTGATCTCGATCGACACCCTGCTGCTGCGGCTGGCGTTTCCGGTGCTGGCGGTCGGGCTTGCGCTGCAGCTTGAGCGGCACGGCTTCGGCCTGCTGCCCGCGCTGGGCCTGCCGTTCTGGCTCAGCTGCCTGCTCGCGGTGCTGCTGCTGGATCTTGCGATCTACTGGCAGCACCGCTGGATGCACGTTGTGCCCCTGCTGTGGCGGCTGCATCGCCTGCACCACAGCGACACGGGTTTCGACGTCACCACCGGCCTGCGCTTCCACCCGTTCGAGATGGCGGTGTCGATGGTCTACAAGCTCGCCCTGGTCGCGCTGATCGGAGCTCCCGCGCTGGCGGTGCTGGTGTTCGAGCTGCTGCTGTCGGCAGGTGCGCTGTTTACCCATGCCGACTTCGCGCTGCCGCGTGCGCTCGACCGCCGTCTGCGCTGGCTGCTGGTGACACCCTCCATGCACCGCATCCACCACTCGACCTGGCAGCCCGAGACCGACAGCAACTACGGTTTCCATCTGTCGATCTGGGACCGCCTGTTCGGCAGCTACCGCGCGCAGCCGCGCCAGCCGGAAGCGCAGATGCCGATCGGGCTGGAGTACTTCCGTTCCAGCACTGAACAGCGTCTCCCAGCCCTGCTGCTGCAGCCCTTCCGCGCGCCACCGAAGATCCACGGACCCGACGACCATGCGTGATACCTGGCCCCTGCTGCAGGCCCTGCCTTTTCCCGCGATCGAGCGCGGATCGCTGAAGACCCTGCAGCTCAACCTCGGCTACCTGTGCAACCTGAGCTGCACGCACTGCCACGTGAACGCCGGGCCGCGCCGCACCGAGCTGATGGACCGCGAGACCATGCAGCTGGCGCTGGACGTCGCCGCGCGCTTCGGTGCCCACACCCTGGATGTCACCGGCGGCTCACCCGAAATGAACCCGCATTTCCGCTGGCTGGTCGATGCGGCCGTCGAGCGCGGGCTGAAGGTGATGGATCGCCTCAACCCGACCATCATCGAAGAGCCCGGCTACGAATGGGTGGCTGAGTACCTGGCCGCTCGCCGGGTCGAGGTCGTCGCCAGCCTGCCCTGCTACAGCCAGGCCAATGTCGACGCGCAGCGCGGCAAAGGCGTCTTCGAAGCGAGCATCAGCGCACTGCAGAAGCTCAACGCGCTCGGCTACGGCCAGCCCGACAGCGGGCTCGAAATGCAGCTGGTCTACAACCCCGGCGGCGCCTTCCTGCCGCCCGCGCAGGAACAGCTCGAAGCCGACTACAAGCGTCTGCTCGGTGACAATTTCGGCATCGTGTTCAATCGCCTGTATGCACTGGCCAACATGCCGATCCAGCGCTTCGGCAGCATGCTGGTCTCGAAGGGCCAGTTCGACGGCTACCTCGACACCCTGCGCGGCGCGCATCGCGACGAGAACCTCGCCGCGGTGATGTGCCGCAGCCTGATCAGCGTCGACTACCGCGGCTATCTGTACGACTGCGATTTCAACCAGATGCTCGATCTGCCGGTCGAGGCTGCGGGAGACGGCCAGCCGCATCTGCGCGATCTGCTGCAGGGCGCGCTGCCGAAGAAGATTGCGGTGGCAGGTCACTGCTACGGCTGCACCGCGGGGCAGGGGTCAAGCTGTGGTGGCGCCCTGGTCTGATCCCGCAGGCTCAGGGCATTGCGCACTTCGCCCAAGGTCGCGAGGCCCGACACGCCAGCGCGGGCGTAGCATGCGCGGATGAACTCGACCGCCTCCGCTGACGACTCCGTCTGGACCCGCACCGCTCTGATCGCGGTGGCCAGCGCGGCGGCCATCGTCACCCTCAGCATGGGCGTGCGCCAGAGTTTCGGGCTGATGATGCAGCCGGTCGGCAGCGAGCTCGGCATCAGCCGCGAGGCCTTCGGCTTCGCGATCGCGCTGCAGAACCTGCTGTTCGGCCTGGTCCAGCCCTTCATCGGCGCAGCCGCCGACCGCTTCGGCACACGCCCGACCCTGATCGGCGGCAGCCTGCTCTACATCGCCGGCCTGGTGCTGGCGGCCAGCGCCACAGGCGCGACCAGTCTTGGACTCGCGCTGGGTGTGATGGTCGGGATGGCGCTGTCGGCGACGACCTTCGTGGTGGTGCTGTCGGCAGTCGGCCGGGTCGTGCCCGAAGCGCAGCGCAGCCTCGCCTTCGGCCTGGTCACCGCCGGCGGCTCGCTGGGCCAGTTCGCGGTGGTGCCGCTGGCGCAGGGCTTGGTCGGTGCTTTCGACTGGCGCATCGCGCTGTGGATCCTGAGCGCGCTGATCGCCTTTATCGCGCTGCTGGCCTTCGGCCTGCCGGGGCGGCTGCGCAAGGGCGCCACGGCTCCTGTTATCGAGGGCCCTGCGCTGGGAGAAGCCCTGCGCGGCGCGGCGCGTCATCCGCACTACTGGCTGTTGAACGGCGGCTTCTTCGTCTGTGGTTTCCACGTCGCCTTCGTTGGCACTCACCTGCCTGCCTATCTGGTCGACGGCGGCTTGAGCCCCTCGGTCGGCGCCTGGTCGCTGGCGCTGATCGGCCTGTTCAACATCGCCGGCAGCTGGCTGTTCGGCCTGTGGGGCGGACGGCATTCGCGCACGGGGCTGTTGGCCGCGCTCTACTTCGCGCGCGGACTTGCGATGGTGATCTTCCTGGCGCTGCCGCTGACGCCGGCTTCGGCGCTGGTGTTCGCCTCGGTGTTCGGTTTCCTGTGGCTGGGCACGGTGCCGCTGACCAGCGGTGCTGTGGTCAGCATGTTCGGCCTGCGCCAGCTGTCGACCCTCTACGGCATCGTGTTCCTGAGCCATCAGGTCGGCGCCTTCTTCGGCGCCTGGTGGGCCGGTCGACTGTTCGATGCCACCGGCAGCTACGACGCGATCTGGTGGACCTCGGTGGCGCTGGCCCTGCTGGCCGCTGCGCTGAGCGCAGCCACGCGCGAGCATCGGGCCTGGCATCCCGCATGAGCCCGCGCGCGCTCAAGCGGATGCTGCTGTTGGCGGCGGCGCTGGTGCTGCTGCTGGCTGGCGTGCTGTGGGTGCGCTACGGCAGCGAGGTTTTCCTGCAGGGGCTGGGACCTCTGTTCTGTGCGTGAAGAGATGTGGCTGGGCAAACGCGGGCTGCCGTGCGCGGTCAGGGATTCGAAGAACCGGGGCGAGTGTTGGGCTTCGGTGGGTCAGGGCCCACCCGATGGGCTTGCTCGATGCCGGGCGCACGTGGAACTGCGCTGGGCCAAGGCCCGCCCTATGGACGATTGGACAGACGCCGATGTTCGACCATCAGGCAGCGGTCCTGCACCACTTCCACTCCGGCTTCGAGCAGGGCCGCGGCAAAGGTATCGCTGCGGATGCCGGACTGCAGCCAGACCGCACGCGGGCGTGCTGCGAGCAGATCGGGAAGATGGCCAGCGAGGTCCTGCGGTCGGCGGAAAACGCACACCAGATCGATCGATCCGGGCACGTCCTGCAGCCGGCGGTACACCTGCGCCCCGAGAATCTCGGTGGCTTCGGGGTAGTACACCGGCACGGGCACCAGTTCGAAACCGACCTGCTTGAGGTAGGCGGGCACGTAATGGGCCGGCTGCATGGAAGCAGCTGCGGTCTTGATGCCAAGCACGGCGATGCGTTGGACCTGGGCAAGCAAATTTCGAAGTTCGAAGTCGGAAGACAACGGAGAACGAATGCTCATTTGCCTACCAATACCGATGCGCCGATTCCCGCCTCGATCGGAGGAGCGATCACGATGCGGTCGCGCCCTCCCCGCTTGGCAAGGTAGAGCGCCTGATCGGCCCGTCCGAAAAGACTGTCGAAACCTCCATCGTCTGGGCAAAGTTCGCTGACACCGGCCGAGAAGGTGAGTGGCTCGTACTGGCCCTGCCACTCGAAGGGCAGCTCGCCCATTTGCCGCTGCAGTTTGGTCAGCAGGTCACCCGCACCCTCCCGATCATGACCGCGGGCGACGATGCAGAATTCCTCTCCGCCTGCACGGGCCGGCAGCTCGCGTTCGCCGCAGAGCGTCCGCAGATGTCGTGCGAGGTGCTTGAGCGCCGCGTCGCCCGCCGCGTGCCCCAGACGATCGTTCAAGTGCTTGAAGTGGTCGATATCGATCACGGCTAATGACAATGGAAACGCTGCCGCACGCGCCTCCAGGATCGCGTCCTCCGCAACCTCAACCAGATTGCGTCGGTTCGGAAGACCGATGAGGAAGTCGGTCGCTGCAGCGGACTCCCAGCGCATGCGCATACGTTCAGAACACATCGCGAAGAAGGCGCTTGTGCCAACCATGGGCAACGCGCTCATGAGCAGTAGCTGCAGGACCAGCGAGCCTCGATCGATATCGATCAGCGTCGTCGCCTGGGGCGGATCCAGCCAGGCTTGCAGGGCGCGTAGGCCCACCGCAACAGCAAGCACCATCAGGGCGAGCTGCAACACCCGACGGCTGACGCGAGGGAACAGCGGACCGGGTGTCGAGAGGCTGCGAATGCCAACAAGCAGCAACACGGTCAGGCTGGCCGACGTGCACAGAATTCGCCACGCAAGGCCGGCGCCCAATGCCGTACCCAACGCAATCGCGAGTGTGCCCGCAAGCGCCGGCAGCAATACAAGGGATCGGGACGGAAGGCTATGGAACTGCCTCAGCGCATGCACGTACCACGTCATTCCCACGAGTGCGAACGCATGCGCAGAAACGACCAGTACCCGCTCGGGAACCCACGCTTCAAGATCTCCCTGCAGGGCGAACGTCAAGCCGCTCAACGCCTGCATCAGGATGCCAAGCCCCCAGCTACGCGCGCTGGGCCTGAGCTCTTCGGCAAGGCTCGGCAACAACAGGGCAAGTGCAGCTGCATTCAGTACCACCAGCAGGGGGGCCACCAGCAGAAGGGTGCGAGGGTCGAGAGCGAGCCAGTCGAACATACGCGCCTGATCAGTGCCGGGTTCGCTGCATTCTAGGAGCCTGTCGGGCTTTGGTGGTCGAGGCGAAGACTCGGCTGCGTGAGGACAGGTTTTCGGCGATTTGCAGGCCCATAGCAGCGCTATGGGTCAAGAATCGGCGGATAGTGGACCGCGCAGACGGGTTTGCAGCCCGGCCGACCAAAGTCCGACAGGCTCCTAGGTCTATTGCAACCCTATGAATCGCTGGATTATTGCCTCCTACACTCGAACCTCGGCCTTCAGAACCACCGCCAAGTCCCGGTCAGCGCCCTCGTGTGGCCGGTCGACTGTCGCTGGCGTCAGCGCCTGGTTCGATCTCGCCGCGCAGCATGCGTCCGATCACCTCCAGGGTTCGCTCGACTGCGCCACGTTCGTTGCCCACGGTGCGCTGGCAGGCTTCGCCCATGCGCGCCCGTCGGTCGGGGTCGGCCAGCAGGGTCTGAAGAGTGCGCGAAAGGTCTTCCGAGTCGGCCACCCGCAGGGCGGCATCCTGTTCGAGCAGCAGGTCGGTGACTTCCTCGAAATTGAAGGTGTGCGGGCCCACCACCACGGGGATGCCGAGCGCCGCGGGTTCGAGCACGTTGTGGCCGCCGATCGCTTCCAGCGAGCCGGCGACAAAAGCTACATCCGCGCAGGCGATGAAGTTGACCAGCTCACCCAGCGTATCGATCACGAAGCACTGGCAGTGCGCGTCCGGCTCGTCGTCTTCGGTACGCGTACGCGTCGCGAAACCGTAGCTGCGGCAGAGCTGCACCATCGGCTTGAAGCGCTCCGGATGCCGCGGCGCGACCAGCAAAAGCGCGTCGGGAAACCGATTCAACAGCCGCGAGTGCGCCTCGATCACGGCGAGCTCTTCGCCCTCATGGGTGCTGGCAGCGATCCAGACCGGTCGCTGCTCGCCCCAGCGCGCGCGCGCCGCTGCGGCATCGGTGAACAGTTCGGGTTTGACCTGAAGGTCGAACTTCAGGTTGCCGACGACGCGCAGCCGGTCCGGCCGGGCACCCAGACTCAGAAAGCGATCGGCGTCCTGCTGCGACTGCGCGGCGACGAAGCGCGCGCTGCGGATGGCGGCGCGGATGATCGGTCGCACCGGGCCATAGCCGCGCAGGGATTTGTCCGACAGCCGCGCGTTGGCAACCACCACCGGGATCCCGGCGGCCTCGCAGGACAGAAACAGGTTGGGCCAGATCTCGGTTTCCATCACCACTGCCAGCTTCGGCCGGGTTGCCGCCAGAAAGCGCCGCACCGAGCCAGGAAGGTCATAGGGCAGATAGACATGGAAGACGTCCTCGCCCCAGAGCTGGCGCACGCGGTCCGAACCGGTCGGCGTGACGGTGGTCAACACGAAGGGCAGGTCGGCATAGCGACGGCGCAGGGCTTCGACCAGCGGCGCGGCGGCATTGACTTCGCCCACCGAGACCGCGTGCACCCAGATGCTGTGCTGGAAACCTGGCGACTTGAAGTGGCCAAAGCGTTCGCGCCAGCGCGCGTAATAGCCGGGCATGCGCAGCCCTCGTGCCAGCAGCCGATAGAAAATCAGCGGCGTGAGCAGATACATGGCGAGCGTGTAGAGCAGTCGCATGGCGCGCGCGGCGTCCTTGGCCGCAAGGGCCCGTCCCGGGCGGCGCAGGATAGCAGGGCATCAGGAGCTCGCCATGCGAGCGACAGTCGGCCCATTTCTCCCGGTTTTCCGCGTGATGTGCGCGTGACGAAACACGCTGCTATCCTCGGCCCACGCAGCTGGGGTCCGTGGGGGAGCCCAGAGCCGTCATGCGGCCTATGCCGTTTCCGACGACTGCCGAGCCAGACAGTACTTTCCGGGGCTTCCACTTGATCAGCGTGAGTCCGCTTTCGCGGATTCCACGCTGCCGTGCATCCTCGTCAGCCCTGTTGCTCCCGCTCGGTTCTGCAGTGCGTTCCGCACATCACATGCTGTTGCCGACCCTGCTCGGCTCCGGGGAGAAACGTTATGCGATTCTGGATACCTGGTCTTCTTCTGCTGCCTCTGACGGGCTTTGCTGCCGACGGCGGAAAGCGCTGCGAGGTGTCGTTCGACACCGCCACCCTGGATGTCTGCAGCGGTGAAATGAAGCTCGCCCATGAGGCCCTGCGCCCACTCGGTCGTGCTGATGCCGCTTCGCCTTTCCGCATCGTCAAGTTCGACGCGCCAATCCGGGCCGAGCAGCGGCGCGCACTTGAAGCGCAAGGCGTGCAGATCCTCGGCTATGCGCCGCACTACGCCTACCTGGTGCGCATGAACACGGCGACCGAGGGCCGGGTCAAGGCTCTTCCCGGCGTGCTCTGGACCGGCGCCTACCTGCCGGTCTGGAAGCTCGACATAAACCTCGCCAATGACATCGCCAACACCCTCGCCGGCAGCAAGGGCGTGTCAATCTCAGCTGAGGCCGGCATCGATCAGCTGAGCATCGCGCTGCATCCCGGCGTGGAGGCATCGCGCAGCCGCGACGGCCTGCTTTCAACGCCTGGGCTCTCGTACAAGCTCACCGAACAGGGCTTCGACCATGAGCGCATCGTGGTCGGCTTCGAGCGCAGCGCACTTGCCGATGCGGTTCAGGCACTGGCGCTGAATCCCGAAGTCGCTACGGTCAGCCTGCGCTGGACCAATGAACTGATGAACTCTCAGGCCGGCTGGCTGCACCAGAGCGGACAGCAGGCACCCGTTGCGGGCTCGATGCCCGCCTTCGAGAACGGCCTGTTCGGCTGCGGCCAGATCGTGGCAGCGGCTGACTCCGGACTGCACGCCACCCACTGTTCTTTCTCCGATGCCAACTTCGGGCAGCCGGTCACGTCGGTCTGCGCCAGCGGAGCGAGCTGTCCAACCATCACGCCCGACTTCGACCATCGCAAGATCGGCGCCCACTACAAGTGGGACGGCAGCACCAGCGGCGCCCCCGCCGACGGCCACGGCCACGGCACCCATGTCATGGGCACCATCACCGGCAACAACCTCGCCACCGGTGCGGTCGATTGCACCACCCGCACCAGTCCGGGTGGTCTGACAGACCTCGACGGCACGGCCCCCGGCGCGAAACTGATTTCGCAGGAGATGGGCGCCAGCCTGCAGTACCTGAACACCGGTGGCGGCACCCTTTTCCACGCAGCCGCCACGGCCTATGCCAATGGCGCGTTGACGCACAACAATTCCTGGGGCTCGTCCTGCCGCAACGCGGTCGGAGCGTGTATCGCCGATTGTCAGGTCGAGTACCGCGCCACCACCCGCGACGCGGACGCGGTGGTCTGGCAGCACCCGCAGCTGGCCGTGCTAGTCGCCGCGGGCAACAGCGGCGGCCTTGGCGGAAGCTCAGGCTGCGGCCCGGGCGCCGATGTCGGTGCCGCCGGCAACGCCAAGAACGTGTTCTCGATCGGCAGCAACAATCGCGGCACCGGCGGCAACGCGATGTCCGGGTTCTCCTCGCGCGGCCCGACACAGGACCGCCGCATCAAGCCCGACTTGACTGCCCAGGGTGCGAGCATCATTTCCGCCTCACGCACGGCCTGTGGCACCACCAGCATGAGCGGCACGTCCATGGCTACGCCGACCGCGGCGGGCCTGTCGGCGCTGGTTCGTGAGTACCTGCAGCGTGGGTTCTATCCGAGCGGTATCGAAAACGCCGATCACGCCCTTCCCACGCCATCGGCAGCTTTGATCAAAGCGATCATGATCAACGGTGCTCAAGAGATCACGGGCACGGGCACCACCGGTGGTGCTCCCAGCCAGTCGCAGGGTTGGGGACGCATCAATCTCGGCAACAGCCTGTATTTCCAGGACGACGCCCGCGGCTTGTGGCTGGACGATCAGACCGACGGGCTCGAAACCAACGATGAGTACACCCAGGTGCTGTCGGTGGAAGCCGGCGCCCCACTGGTGGTGACCTTGGTGTGGCATGACGCACCTGCCCTGGTCAACGCGAACCCGCACGGCGTCAATCAGTTGCGACTGGAGCTGGAAACGCCTGACGGTCAGATCTGGACGCAGAAGCTGCCGCTGAACGGCGGGCTCACCAGCCCCAACCCGGTCGCCGACACCACAACTGCCAACTACGACGACCGCAACAACGTCCACAACATCGAGCTGCCCACCCCCGACACCGGCAGCTACGTCGTGCGGGTGCGCGGTATCCAGGTGGCACAGGGCCCACAGCCCTTCGCGCTCTCAGCCACCGGCAAGCTGCTCGGCCTCACCGAGCCTGATTTCATCCTGCAGGCCGGCGGCACGGCGGGCGGCATCTGTGCGGGTGAGCCGATCGATATCAGCATTGGTGCGACTTCGTTCGAGGGCTTCGACGACCCGCTCTTGCTCAGCCATTCCGCACTGCCGGCGGGCCTGACCAGCAGCTTCTCCGTGAACCCGCTGACCCCGGCCTCGCCGGCGGCGACCAGCACGCTCGCCATCGGCAATACCGGCACCCTGCCAGCAGGCAGCTTGAGCTTCGACGTTACGGCCGCCTCGAACGGCCCGAGCTACCCCGCGTCCAGCAAGACACGTGCGGTCACTGTCGCAGTGGATGCCGAACCGCCGGCCGCGGTGGGCCTGACAGCCCCCGCGCAGGGCGCGATCGAGCAGCCTCTGCGGCCAAGCCTGAGCTGGGATGCGATCCCGGGAGCGACCAACTACCGGGTGGAGGTGGCGTCGAACGCCCAGTTCACTGACCCCGTGGTGGATACCGAGGTGTCGGGCACCAGCCTGACGCTGGCCAGTGCATTGGCAGCCAATGCGCAGTATTTCTGGCGCGTCTCGGCCAGTAATCGCTGCGGAGCGGGCGAGACTTCTCCGGTACGCAGCTTCACCACCAGCAACCTGATCTGCAGCGAGCCAGGCCTCAACATCCCCGACAATAACGCCACGGGTGTTACCGACACACTCAATGTCGCCAACACCGGCACCCTGGACGGCCTGCGCCTGGGCCTGAAGATCAACCACACGTGGATCGGCGACCTGCGGGTCTGGTTGAGCAAGGACAGCACTACGGTTGAGCTAGTCAATCGTCCCGGCGTGCCGGCCAGCACCAACGGCTGCAACGGCGACAACATGGATGTGATTCTCGCCGACGGCTCCAGCCTGAGTATCCAGAACAACTGCGCAAACACGCTACCCGCGTACACACCCGGCGCAGAATACAGCCCGGCCAATCCGCTGGCGGCCTTTGTGGGCGCCGAGCTGCATGGTGACTGGTCATTGAGGGTGAGCGACAACGTGGGGCAGGACACCGGTCAGCTGGTCAGCTGGTGCCTGCTGCCGGCCGCATCGGTCACGCTGCCGGACGAGATCTTCGCGCACGGTTTTGAGTCTTCCGCCCAGCCGTAATCCGCAATGCCGGCGCCCGATACGGCCCGGAGCTCGATTCAGAAGGCCGGATGCTACGCATCCGGCCTTCTGTTTGGGCGCTGCATTCGTCTGCGAGCTCGGGAGCCGCGTCCGCGCTTGCTTGCCACGCTCTTGTCGAACGCAGCCTGCGGTAGGCCACGGTGGCGATAGCCGTAAGCGCGCGGCAGATGCGCTCGAACTGCAGGAGAGCAAATCGAGATGGGCGCGAGCCGGGTTCGTGATGCCTGTCGAGTTCCAGTCGAAAACGAAACACGCTTCAAGACCCTTGGATCTACCGCGACCGACCAAACAGTTCGCGAAGCGGCGGAGCCACGATCAACACCCGTGCGGACTCCATGTGATCCGGGACTCGGCTCGCCTCAGGGAGCAGTGCGACGGTGCCGCTGCGTTCGGATCCTTTGCCCGTCCGCGGGCACATCGGCCCACGCTTGCAGCAGGGTGATCGCGCAGCGCTCGAAGAGAAGAATGCTGCCTCCCGATAGCTCGGGTTGCGCTGCTTCCGGACAGATCGAGAAAGCTCCGTGTAGACGCTCTTGAGCATTCGTGAGGCTGTGTGCGTCGCCCGTTCGGTTGCCGCAAAGCTGAGGCTCTTCCCGACTCAGCTGGGCCGATCCCAGGCTCTCGTGAACGACTCTCAGAGCCGCTGACCTTGGCGGGGGAAGCTGCAGGGGATCAGCGTTCCCCTGACGTAAAGAGCATCGATCTGCCGTCGGCAAAACCCGCACGCTCAGAACGGCAGCTGCAAGCCCGGATCCACCGCCAGCAGTTGGGTGCGGAAGGTTTCCTGGATGCGTGCCAGCGCGGCGTCGTTGTCGGCATCGAAGCGCAGGACCAGGCACGGCGTAGTGTTCGAGCAGCGGACCAGGCCCCAGCCGTCCGGCCAGTCGGCGCGGATGCCGTCGATGGTGGCGAGCTTGGCGCCCTCGAACTTCGCGCGGGCCGAGAACTTTTCCATGTAGGCGTAGTGTGCGCCCTCCTCCATCTTGACCTTGAGCTCGGGCGTGGACACGCCCTTCGGCAGCTCGGCGAAGACTTCGGTGGGCTCGCGACCGTCGGCGGCGAGGATCTCCAGCAGGCGCGCGGCCGAATAGATGCCGTCGTCGAAGCCGAACCAGCGCTCGCGAAAGAAGAAATGGCCGCTCATCTCGCCGGCAAGTTCGGCTTCGGTTTCGCGCATTTTCGCCTTGATCAGCGAATGCCCGGTTTTCCACATGATCGGGCTGCCGCCGTTGCGCAGGACGTGGCCCGCAAGATGCCCGGTGCACTTGACGTCGTAGATGATCGCCGCGCCCGGGTTACGGCTGAGCACATCCTGGGCAAACAGCATCAGCAGGCGGTCGGGGAAAATGATCTCGCCTTGGGCGCTGACCACGCCCAAGCGGTCGCCGTCGCCGTCGAAGGCGATACCGAGGTCGAAGCCCAGGCGCTTCACCATCATGGTCAGGTCGCGCAGGTTTTCGGGCTCGGAGGGATCCGGGTGATGGTTGGGGAAGTTGCCGTCGACTTCGCAGTACAGGGGCTCGACCTCGCAGCCGATCGCCTCCAGCACGGCCGGGGCGATCACGCCGGCGACGCCGTTGCCGCAGTCGACCACCACGCGCAGGCGGCGCTCCAGCTGCACGTCCCCGCTGATCCGCGACACGTAGTCGTCCAGGATGTCGAATTGCTGCAGTCCGCCGTTGCCGCTGTTGCTCAGGCGGCCTTCGGCGATGCGCGCGTACAGGTCCTGGATGGCGCCGCCATGCAGGGTTTCGCCGCCGACGACGATCTTGAAGCCGTTGTAGTCGGGCGGGTTGTGGCTGCCTGTGAGCGCGATGCAGCAGCCGGTGTTGAGCTGGAAGGCGCCGAAGTAGACCACCGGGGTGGGCGCCAGACCGATGTCGATGACATCGCGACCGGCGGCACGCAGACCCTCGATCAAGGCTTCGGACAGGATCGGCCCCGACAGGCGACCATCACGGCCGACCACGATCTCGCGCAGCCCCTGCTCGGCCATCAGGCTACCCACGGCCTGGCCGATCAGGCGCGCCACGCCTTCATCAAGACTTTTGCCAACGATGCCGCGGATGTCGTAGGCGCGGAAAATCGTGCGGTCCACGTTGATGGCCGTGCGCGCCTGCGGCGCCGCCGCGGCTGTGCTGGCCGCGGTCTGAGGCTTGGCCTCGGCCTTGGGCTGCTGCGCCAGGGTCTGGGCGAACGTGGGCTCGTCGCCGCGCACCGGCGCCGCATGGAAAGCCGGGTCGCGACGCAGCTGCCAGACCAGCAGCACCCCAAGCAGAATGACGATGGCGCCCAGGCCGATCTGCATCGGCGGGTCGTAGGGAATCATCGTCACTACCGGTGGCGCGGCGATCCCCATGTGCAGCCCGCTGCCGGCGATCGGCACTGTGCGCGCATCCTTGGCCAAACCCTGGTTGCCAGCGCTGATCAGCACGGCGGCATCGGTTCGTAGATCGAGGTAGCCGCCGGGCAGGTCGGCCGTCCGGATCTGCTCGACGTAAGGGCTCACCGGGAACTCCGCCAGCAGCATGCCCAGCACGCGGCCGTCCTCACGCGCGGGTGCGGCGATGCCCATCACGATATCGGTGCCGCGGCCAATCGGCCCGACCACCGGGCCTTCGGCGACGCGAGCACGATTCAGCAACTGCAGCCGGCTGAAGCCAAAACCGGCGATGTCCTGCTCGAAGACTTCATCGAGCTTGGCGCTGTAGACGCTGAGCGTCGGCGCATCGTTCCAGACCCGAACGGCGCGCTCCTTGGCGGAATCAAGCGCGCCCGCCGTGAGGTCGGCACGCAAATAGGGGTCGTTGATGGCGCGCTCGATCCGGCGCATCCGCGAGGACAGGTCATCGCCAATGGCTTCCGACAGGCTGCCGCGAAGCGTCTCCAGACGCGGCCCGGCGCGACCGCTCTGCCAGGCGAGCATACCCTGCCAAATGATCAGCAGGCCGCCGACCAGGGCCAGCAGTGCCAGCACGAAATAGGCGGGCCGCCGCAGCGCCAGTACTTCAGGCGGCAGCTGCACCGGGTCCTTCTGCTTCTTCCTGCGCTTGGCCATCGACCTCGTGTTCCTTCGCCCGTGCCGGGGCCGGATTCGCCCCGCTCTGCCCCAGTTGCCTTCAGCGGATACCGGTGTGACCGAATCCGCCCTCGCCCCGCGCGCTGGCCTCGAAGGACTCGACGCGTTCCAGCTGCACCCGCTGCACCGGCATCACCACCAATTGCGCCACCCGATCGCCGGGCGCAACCGTACAGGCCGCCTGACTACGGTTCCACAGGCTGATCATCAGCGGACCCTGGTAGTCCGAATCGATCAGCCCGACCAGATTGCCCAGCACCAGGCCCTGCTTGTGGCCCAGGCCCGAACGCGGCAGCACCACCGCGCACAGCCCCGGATTGTTCAAATGTATCGCGATTCCCGAAGGCACCAGCGCGCTTTCGCCGGGCCCCAGCACGAGCGGCGCCTCCAGCATGGCGCGCAGGTCGAGCCCCGCCGCGCCCGCTGTGGCGTAGTCCGGCAGCGGAAACTCGGTCCCCAGGCGTGCATCCAGCACCCGCAGGGCCACCGGCACCACCGCGCTCATGCACGCTCCCCGAGCCGCTTCGAGATGATCTCCAGCAAAAGCCGGGCCACCTCCGGTTTGGGTGCGGTCTCGATGCGCGCGCGGCCGCCTTTCCAGAGCACGGTCAGCGCATTGCTTTCACTTTCGAAGCCCAAGCCGGGCGCGGCCACATCATTGGCGGCGATCAGATCGAGGCCTTTGCGCTCGAGCTTGTCGAGCGCATAGGTCTCGACCTCACGGGTCTCGGCAGCGAATCCGACCACCAGCGGCCGATTCTGACGCGCGGCGGCCTCCGCCACGATGTCCGGGTTGCGGACGCAGTCGATGCTGAAGGACTCCGCGGATTTCTTGATTTTCTGCTCGGCGCATTCGCGCGGCCGGTAGTCGGCCACTGCGGCAGCCGCGATAAACACATCAACCTCATCGAGACGCTCAAGCACTGCCTCGCGCATCTGCGCAGCCGAGCGCACGTTGATGCGCTGCACGCCCGGCGGGGTCGGCAGCACCACTGGGCCGGCGACGAGGGTGACTTCCGCGCCGGAAGCCGCTGCCGCCTCGGCCAGGGCAAAGCCCATCTTTCCGGAGCTTCGATTGCCCAGAAAACGGACCGGGTCGACGTCCTCGAAGGTCGGGCCGGCGTTGACCAGAATGCGGCGGCCATCCAGCCCGGCCACACGCGGGGCCAGCTCAGCCAGCGCCGCCGCGGCGAGCTCGGCGGGTTCGAGCATCCGACCCTCACCGGTTTCACCGCAGGCCTGCTCGCCAATGCCGGGGCCGAGCACCCGCGCACCGCGACCGCGCAGGCTCTCGATGTTGGCACGCGTTGCCGGATGTGCCCACATCAGCCGATTCATCGCCGGCGCCACCCAAAGCGGGCGATCCGAGGCGAGGCACAGGGTGGTCAGCAGGTCATCGGCGCGGCCGTGGGCCAGCCGGGCAAGCAGGTCGGCGGTAGCCGGAGCCAGCAGGATCAGATCCGCCCAGCGCGCCAGTTCGATATGACCCATCGCCGCTTCGGCCGCGGCATCCCACAGGGAATCACGCACCGGGCGGCCCGACAGGGCCTGCAGAGTCAGCGGGCCGATGAACTGATGCGCAGCCGCTGTCATCACAACCTGCACTTCGGCACCACCAGCACGCAGCAGGCGCACCAGCTCAGCCGACTTGTAGGCGGCGATGCCACCGGACACGCCCAGCAGAATGCGCCGAGCAGTAAGTGCTGCGCTCACCAGTAAAAGTCCTACCCCGAAATCGGCCGATAGATTACCCGAAAGGGCTCTGCTCTCCGGTTCCTGGCCGCGACGGCGCTTGGCAATCTGGACGCTTGCTCACCACCTGCGCGCCTCCATGTCGATTCGTCATTGGCCCAAAGCCGAACGCCCCCGGGAAAAACTGCTGAAACGCGGACCGCAGGCGCTGGGCGACGCCGAGCTGCTCGCCCTGTTCCTGGGCTCAGGAACCGGCGGCGAGGATGCCGTCGCCTGCGCGCGCGGCCTGATCGCACGCCACGGCAGTCTGGCGGCGCTGGCCGCGCTGGGGGCAGACGCGCTGCAGCGTGAGAAGGGCCTCGGCCCCGCCCGCACCGCTCTGCTGCTTGCAGCGCATGAGCTGGGCACGCGTTGTCTGGCCGATCGCCTGCAGCGCGGGCCGGCGATCAGCGACGAGCGCAGTGCCGGCCTGCTGTTCCGCCAGCGTCTGCAGCGCTCGCCACAGGAAGTGTTCGCCTGCATGTTCCTCGACAGCCGCCACCGCATGCTCGCCTTCGAGGAACTGTTTCGAGGAACCATCGACGGCTCGGAAGTGCACCCACGCGAAGTGGTGCGGCGCTGCCTTGCGCACAACGCGGCGGCAGTGATCTTCGGCCACAACCACCCCAGCGGCGTCGCCGAACCGTCTGCCGCCGACCGCCAGATCACCCGCCGCCTGCAGGACGCGCTGGCCCTGATCGACGTGCGCGTGCTCGATCATTTCATCGTCGGCGAGGGCGAGCCTTACTCGTTTGCTGCGCGGGGGATGATTTGAAGGCCGGGATTCGGGATTTGGGGTGAGCCGGCGCACTTACGCGGCATGCCGCGTGCGCCGGCGAACGCCCGAGCGCCATGCGCGAGGGCCGGGAAGGGATTCGTCCGAAGGTAGGTGGGCGGCCGAGCCGGGGAGGCAGCGCTGCGTCGTGCCCACCGCGCCGCGCTGAGAGCGAACACTCGCCCTTGCGGGGCGGGTGTTCGAAGCGCATCGGGCCGGCTCGCGGGATCAGCCGGGCTTCTGACGAATCCCCAATCCCGGCTCTCAACCCTCCGCCGCCTTCATCTTCGGCCGGGTCAGCCAGCGCAGCAGGGCCGGCATCAGCACGATTGCGCCGACCATGTTGGCGAGGAACATGAAGCTCAGCAGGATGCCCATGTCGGCCTGGAACTTGAGCGCCGAGAACATCCAGGTGCCGACGCCGATCGCCAGGGTTACGGCGGTGAACAACACTGCGCTGCCGGTCAGCTTCAGCGCCTTGATGTAGGCCTCATACAGGGTGGCGCCCTGATCAAGGAACTCGCGCATGCGGCTGTAGATGTAGATCGCGTAGTCGACGCCGATGCCCACGCCGAGTGCCGCTACCGGCAGAGTGTTCACCTTCAGACCGATGTTCATGTGCGCCATCAGCGCGTTCGCCAGGATCGACACCAGCGCCAGCGGAAGCACGATGCACAGGGTTGCCAGGAAGCTGCGGTAGGTCAGCAGGCAGAGCACGATCACCGCCGCATACACCCACAGCATCATCGGCAGCTGCTGGGCCGCGACCACCTCATTGGTGGCCGCCATCACACCGGCGTTGCCGGTCGCCAGACGCAGATTCACCTGATGGCTGACGAAGTCCTCGCCGGCGGCTTCGGCGGCATCGCGCTGTTCCGCCAACTGCAGTCGAAGATTGGTGCCGGGGAACCAGGCGTCGTTCTGCTCGCGGAAGGCCTTCACTCCATCGAGCACACGCTGGATGGTGGTGGCCTTGTGGTCGGCCAGGAACAGCATCACCGGGATCGCGCTGCAGTCGGCGTTGAGCAGGCCGGAATCGGTTTCGAAGCCCTGGGTGGCCACGCGCAGCTGATCCGAGTCGCGCGGCAGCACGCGCCAGCGGCTGTTGCCCTCGTTCCAACCGGCGTTGACGATCTTCGCCGCCACCGGCAGCGACATCACCTGCTGCACGCCCTCGATGTTCTGCATGTGCCAGCTGAAGCGGTCGATCAGCTCCATGCTCGGATAGCTGAGCGTGCAGGCGTCCGGGCGCGCTTCGACAATCACGTACAGCATGTCCACGCCGAGCGAGAACGCCTGGCCGATCGCAGCAGCGTCCTGATTGAAGCGCGAGTCCGGGCGCAGCTCGGGCACGCCGGCCTCGCTGTCGCCGACCTGCATTTCCTGCGCTTTGCCCCAGGCCAGCACGCCGATGATCGCGCAGACGACGATGGCGCTGGCCGCCGGCAGCGGCCGCGAAAAGCCGCCGACCAGACCCCAGATGGGATGCGGCTTACCCGCCTTGGCGATGCGCTTGGCGCGGTAGCGCTCGTAGCGCTTGCCAAAGCCCGTGTACGACAACAGCACCGGCAGCAGGATGAGGTTGGTGAAGATGATGATGGCCACACCGACAGAAGCCGTGATCGCCAGCTCTTGAATGATGCGGATGTTGATGAACAGGATGGTGACGAAGCCGATACAGTCCGACAGCAGGGCGATCGAGCCGGGCACCAGCAGACGCTGGAAGGTCCGCTTGGCTGCATCCAACGAGTCGACGCCGGGTGAAGCGGTAAGCGCGGCGACGTCCCCCTCGGCACCGCCGAACAGGCGCTCGGACAGCCAGGAGTTGACCATCTGCACGCCATGACTGACCCCGATCGCAAAAATCAGGAACGGCGTCAGGATATTCATCGGGTCGATGCCGAAGCCCATCAGGCGCAGCGCGCCCAGCATCCACACCACCGCCACCAGGGCGGCCAGTACGGTCCAGGCGGCGAGGCGGAAGCTGCCCGCGTAGAACCACAGCAGCACGAAGGTCAGCGCGATCGCCACGCCGAAGAAGGTAACCACTGACCTGGCACCGTCGGAGATGTCGCCCACGACCTTGGCGAAGCCGATGATGTGGACCGTGTAGTCGGCGTTCTCGTGGCGGGTGCGGATGGCTTCGAGCTCGGCAGCGACTTTCTGGTAGTCGAGCTTGTTCTGGTCGCTCTCGGGAATCAGATCGGCCCAGACCATGGCGCCGGAGAAGTCGCGTGCGACCAGTCGGCCGACGATGTTGGCCTTGACGATGTTGTCGCGGACGGTTTCAAAGTTCTGCGGCGTGGCCGTCCATCCTTCAAGGCTGGGGGTGAACTCCGGCGGGATCACGTTGCCGCCGGCGAAACCATCTTCCACGACCTCCACGAAGCGCACGTTCGGAGTGAAGATCGAACGTACCCGAGCATCATCGGTTTCGTCGATGGCGATCACTTCGCCGGTGACCTGTTCCATGACCTTGAAGAAGTCCTGGTCGAACATGTCGCCATCGTTGGCCATCACCGCGATCAACACGCGGTTGGCGCCGCCGAAGTCCTGTTCGTATTCCAGGAAGGTCTGCATGTACTCGTGGTCAAGCGGGATCTGCTTCTTGAAGCCCGCATCGACGCGCAGCTGCGCGGCGAAGAAGAGCATCACCACGGTCATTACGGCGAACACCGCCAACACCAGCGGCCGCGCGCCGAAAACCACGGACTCGGCGCTGCGGCGGAAGAAAGAGGACTTGCTCATGGGTTCATCCAGTCAGGCGCTGCGTTCGGTCAAAGCGCGTATCGGCTGATGCCCTTCTCGCCGGCAAGCACAAGCTCACGGGCGGACAGGGGCAGCACCGAGGACAGCACGGGAGTTTCCTGGCGATCGTTGGCAAAGGTCGAGCGCGTGAACTCGCTGGCGCCGACCGCGCGATGCAGGACCACCCCGTTCGAACCGACCAGAAGCACGCTGCCGTCGGGCAGCAGGGTGCCGCCCTGCAGGCTCAGGCTGGTGCCCGAATCGGGTTGTTGCCAGGTCTCGCCGTTGTCGAGGCTCTCCTGCACGTTGCCGCGCAGGCCATAGGCCAGCAGATGCCCCGACCCGAGGGCCAGCACACCGAACATCGAGCCGTCGTATGGAAGGCGCATCCGCTCCCAGCTGTCGCCGCCATCGAGCGAGCGGTACGCAGCACCGCGCTCGCCGACGACAACTAAGGCGCCGTCGGAAGTACGCGCAATACCGTTCAGGTGCGGCTCTTCTTCGTCTTCCAGAATGAGGGTGTCGTCAGACATCGTCCAGTCGTCGTCGTCGCCGACTTCGATTTCCGATCCTGCGTCGTCCGAAGGCTCTTCGGATCCTTCCCCACTGGCCGCATTGGGGTCGATACGCACCCAGCTGCCGCCCCCGTCGCGCGTCACCAGCATCAGGCTGTAAGCACCGATCGCGATGACGTGGTCAGCATCGAGCGCGATCACGTCCAGCAGCGGAGCGCCCTGGGTCGGATCGAAGTCTGCGTCGAAGTCGTCGGCGCCAGAGCCTGTCCATACATCCGTACGCTGCACGGTCCAGCTCAAGCCGCCGTCACGGCTGCCGAGGATGGTGCCGTCGTGGCCAACCGCCCAGGCCCGATCCCCGACCGCAGCGACAGCAGTCAAGGTGGCGCGCGTGGGTACGCCCTCGACCTGACGCCAGTCGCTGCGCGACTCCGACACCGCGATGTGTCCGCGCTCGCCAACGGCGATTGCACGGTTACCGCCTTCGGCGAAGTCGAGAATCAAGGACTCCCTGAGCACCAGGGGCTTGGTTTCGGCCAATTCCGCAGCCGATGCCTGTGCGTGCAGCGGAGAAAGCGCCAAGGTGAGGGCAGCGGCCAACGCTGCCAACGTGCGGTTCATGTGCAGATGCCTCCCTGTCGTCGGGTCGCGGATCGAAGCTCCGCAACCACGTCGTTTTCTCATTGTCGCCGCTCCGCGATCAAGGTCTGCGGAGTAGCGAGGCTCAATCGGTCCGCCCTAAACGCGGCCAGCCGCGCCCCCGGGGGGGGGGCGGGCCGCGGGTGGGGCCCACACGGGTGTTTGGGGGGCGGGATCAGCGAACCCCCCGGGCCCCCCCGGTTTT
>CAZPHV010000012.1:0-41316 GCA_964586455.1 uncultured Aquimonas sp. | reverse complement strand
ACCCCCTCGCGGCGCCCAACATCATAGGCGTCACCGGGGGCGGGGGCCTGGCCGAGGGTGCTGCACTCACGTGTGATGCGTGGGCGGAATCAGCGAACGCCGCGGGCACGCAGGTTTTGCGGGGAGTAGCTGTCCGGCGTGCTCTGGTGCGAGAAGTCGACCATCGCGTCCTCGTTGTCCAGGCCGCTGACGATGTAGCGACCGGACTTGAGATCGTGGTGGGTTTCCAGCGTGGTCCAGAACACCGGCACCTCGTAGTAGTTCACCGACGGCGCCTCGGAGTAGCGCCACAGCGCACCCTGGCTGTCGTAGTGGTCGAGCACCAGGATCTGCCAGCTGTCCTCGTCGACGTAGAAGGTGCGGCGCGGGTTGATGTGGCGCTGGCCTTCCTTGAGGGTGGCATCCACCACCCAGACGCGATGCAGCTCGTAGCGCAGGTGGTCGGGATTCAGGTGGTTCGGGCGGATCAGATCAGCCACCTTCACCTGGTCGCTGTGCGCCTTGTAGGAGTTGTACGGCACGTACATCTCCTTCTTGCCGACCAGCTTCCAGTCGTAGCGGTCGAGCGCGCCGTTGAACATGTCGGTCATGTCGTTGGTGCGCAGGCCGTCCGAGGCGGTGCCCGGATTGTCGTAGGCGACGTTCGGGGCGCGCCGCACGCGACGCTGGCCGGGGTTGTAGACCCAGGCCTGGCGGATCTGCGCCTGCTGGTTCAGGGTTTCATGCACCAGCAGCACCTGGCCGGCCAGACGGGCCGGGCTTTCCACCACCTGGTAGAAGTACAGCAGGATGTTATTGATGTCGGCGATGGTGTTGCCGGGCTTGTAGTACAGGCCGAGGAACTCCTCGCGGATGCGCACCAGGTTGTACTGGCCGTTGCCGGTCACCGCCGCCTGGTTGGCCCAGCGGGCGCTGGACACGCCCTTGTACTTCATCTTGTGGTTCCAGATGACTTCCTGGCCGCTCTGCGGGATCGGGAAGGGGATGCCTTCCGCCGCGTTCTCGACGCCATCGCCGTTGGCGACCAGCTGCGCGGTGGTCGCGTTCTTGATGGTGAAGTCATAGGTGCGCTGCGGGAACGAGGCCGAACGACGGGTCGGATAGATGTCCATCCGGAACGTCGGGTAGCGCTCGAACATGGCCTGCTGACCGACGGTCAGCTTGTCCGCGTGCTCCTTGTAGTTCGCCGGGGTGATACTGAACTGCGGGCGGTCGGCGGCGAACGGATCGGGGTGGTGGTCACCGACCTTGTAGCCGGCGGGCGGCGTGGTGATGCCTCCCGTCCAGGCCGGGATGGTGCCTGCCGCGTTTCCGGCCTTCTCGGCACCGACCGGAGTCAGCTCGTTGCCCAGTCGGCGCGCCTGGTCGGCGCTGACCGCCGACAGCGCACCGGCGCTGAAGGTCAGCGCGGCGATCGCCAGGGCGGTGGTGGTGAACTTGCGCATGGTGCGATTCCTCCTGGCGGGGATCAGAAGAGGTACTTGGCGGAGACCGCAACGAAGTCACGGTCGCTGGTGAGGTTGTAGACGCCACCACCCCAGAACGAGGTGTAGGACAGGTCAAGCACCCACTTGTTCAGGTAGTTGCCCTCGACGCCGACCGTGGAGGACTTGCGGCCCTTCACGAAGTTGCCGCCGGCGCCCGGCGTGGTGCCATTGACGTCGTGGTTGAAGGCGATGCGGGGGGAGACGTTCCAGGTGCTGCCGCCGACGCTGTTGTAGTCGGCGCGCGCGGCCAGTCGATAGCCCCACGAGAACGAAGTGGCGAAGCCACCGCAGCTGTTGAGCGGATTGCGGCCATCGCCGCTGATCCAGTCGGGGCCGCAGAGGGTGTCGGTGCCATCGCCCTGGTAGGGCAGGATGTCCAGAGACGGCAGGTCCCAGACTTTGGTGCCGCCGAACTCGCCGACCAACGCGATCTGGTTGGCGCCGATCGGGTTACCCGGTCCGAAGGCCTTGGTCAGCGTGAACTGCAACTGGCTGACCTCGTGACGCTCCCAGCCCTTCAGGTACTCACCCGGCCCGAACTGACCGAGCCGGCTGCGGAAGCGCAGGAAAGGCTCCTGGATCAGCGGATTCAGGGGCGACAGTCCGGCAAACAGCACTTCGACGTCGTCGATCTGCAGCGGCGCGTTGTCGCGATAGCTGATCTCACCCTGGAAGGCGATGGTGCCGATGTTGGTGTTCCAGCTCAGGCCGAACAGGTTGATGTCTTCGGGGTACTCGATGAAATAGCGGCCCGAGGTGGGGCTGGCATTGGTGATCGAGGTGCCGGACACGAACGGCAGGCGGCTGTGGTAGCGCAGGTAGTAGAGACCGAACTCGGTTTCACCCAGCTCAGAGGCGTAATAGCGCAGGGCCAAGCCGTACTGGCCGAGATCGCGCGCCTTGCGATCGGACGCGCGCGGGAACGCAGCGCCGCAGCGGGGATCCAGCGCAGGGGTGGTGCGGCAGACGTTGAAGTTCGCCGGCTCGTCGACCAGGCCGAAGTTCAGCATCACGAACTCACCGCCGGTCAGGCCGAAGTCGTTGTTGGCGAAGTAGGTGCCCGAGGGCTCGACTTCGGTTTCCGACCACTCCAGCAGGTACAGCGCTTCCAGTGCGACGTTTTCGGTGAGGTTGAACGAGGCCCAGATCGAGTTGACCGGCAAGAAGGCTTCCTTCAGCTCGGCGCCGGCCACGCGCAGGCGCGAGACGTCGACCGGGTTGACCACGTTGATGCCGCCCTGAATGAAGGTGCTCTCGCCCCAGCTCACCACCTGGCGTCCGAAACGGAAGTTGCCGGTGAAGTCGTTGGCGATGATGAAGTCGCGGTAGACGAAGGCGTCCAGCAGGCGAGCGCGGCGGCCGATACGGTCCTTGGCGACATCGGAAATGTCGTCGCGGTCCATGGTTTCGAAATCGTAGAACCCGGTGGCGCGCACGAAGGCGCCCCAGTTGGTCCAGTTCATGCTGATTTCGGAGGTGATGCCGACCGCGTTGGAGATCAGATCACCCTTGTCGTACTTCAGGTTGCCATCGTCGGAATTGACCGAAAAGCGGCCCGGGGCGGAAGCCGCAAGTGCCTGCGCTTCGGCCCAGCGGTTCTGCGCCTGCAGGATACCGACGCGGGTGCCCAGGGTCGGGTCGAGATTGGCCTTGCCGACCAGGTCGTCGTTGCGGTCTTCCATGCGCGCCGAAGCGCCGTAGGTCAACGTGGTGTCGATACTCATCGTGAAGTCGCCGCGACTGAACTCGGCGGCCGAGGCGGAGCCGGCGAGCAGTGCTGCTCCCACCGCCAGCGCGATCGGAGCGCGCACCAAGCGGCGAATCGGGAGGATATCGTTGCGGGTGTTGATCATTTCAGAATCCTCGTTATCCGGCTTATTGAGCGCGCACGACAGCGGCATTGGTGATCTGGGTCTGCTGACCCGACGACACCAGCATCGCAGCCATCTGAGTCTGCATTTCGACGGTCGCGGCTGCCGAGGCGACCGGGCTCAGCAGTGAGCCGTGGTCACCGGCGATGAATCGAACCGCTCCGCGAATACCGTTCTGGCGCTGAATTAGCGTGGTCCCCGTTCCCTGCGGGATCAGCGACTCAAGACCAAGGGCCCGAATCATGGGCTCGGTTCCCGAAAGTGGCGCACCGGCGACTGCATTCGGGATCACCTGATCGGGCAGCACGCTGGCGCCGTCACCGACGACTTCGTGCAGCAGGATCGCGTTGGTGGCCGAAGCGAAGCCGTAGTTGATCGGATCGGCCGGGTCGATGATCTGCTGAGTCGCACCGAAGAACTGGTCGTAGGATGGCGTGTTGGGCTGCAGACCCGCGGCCGCAGCCAGACCAGCACGGATGCGTGGGCCGAAAGTCGGCGAGGCTTCCAGCATGCGCGCGATGCCGCCGCCCGGCACCGAAAGCACTGCAACATTGACGGTCGACTCCAGTGCGATGAAGGGCGTGCCGACGATCGCGCCGAGCGACTGACCGACGTAGGCCACACGCGACGCATCGAGATCACCCGCGCCGTTGCCGTCGAGGTCGATATTGGGGATCGTCCGCGCCAGCACGAACAGGTCCGCCACGCCCTGACGCAGATTGTCGCGCGAGGTCAGCAGCGAGGTCAGGTTGATCATGTGCGCACCGGAGTCGTCCGCAACGCCATCCGGGCCTGCTGCACCGGTCGCGTTGTTGATGTAGTCGACGCCGAAGGTGCGCTCGCGGGCCACCGCACCGAAGGGCGTATTGCCGATCGCCAGCGGGTTGTTGGAAGGCAGGCCGTGCAGCGGCAGATCAATCGCCACCACCGCAAAACCCTGAGCTGCCAGGGTGGCCGAAACCGCCAGCGCGTCGCTGCGGTTGCGAGTGATGCCGTGCTGGTAGATCGCCACCGGCCAGCCTGCGGCCGGCTTGGTGCGGCCCGAGGCGGCGTTCGGCACAGTCATCAGCACCGGAATGGTCTCATTGCCGGTCGCCACCGGGATCGGATTGGCGAAGGTGATGTTGGTCGAGACAGGGCTCAGGCCGGCCTGGTTGAAGGGCGGCACATAGGCGCCCGGAGCCGCGCGCCAGAAGCTGTTCAAAGGCGCGGTCGGGTTGGCCTGGCTGGGCGCCGACAGGTAGTAGGGAACACGCAGAGTGCCGACGTAGATATCGGCGATCGGGGGCAGGCCGGCGATCGAGGTGTTGAGACCCGATGGCGCCACAGTGACCGCACCCGGCTGGGTGATCGAACGCACCGCCTGCAGCACGGGGGTGATGCTCTGCGTGGTCGCGACCCAGCTGAGTACCACGCTGTCGCGATTGACGCCGGCGGCGGCGGCGGCGGCGAGATGCGAACCGTGCAGCTGACGCAGCGGCTCCAGGCCGCAGGCGGTCGCGTTCGGCAGCAGCGGATCCTGGCTGACGCCACCCACGCACAACGGAGTGGTGCGCTTGCTAAGGAAGTAGGCCTGCGCAGGCGTGGCGTCATTGCCCCGGCTGTCACGGATGCCGGTGGTCAGCACTGTCATGTACGAGGTCAGCTGTTTCAGCGGCTTCAGCGGCACGATCGCCCAGCTGCGTCCGGTGGCATCGCTGCTCTGCGGGGCGGTCACAAAGTCGACGCCGGGCTGCAGCTCGCGCACGACACCGGTCACGCCACCGCCTGGCCCGGTCAGGGTCACCTCGAACAGACGCACGCTCTGGCCCGGCACCACCGAAGATGCGATTGGCGCGTCGCTGAACGAGAACGACCACGGCGCGGTGGTGCTCCAGCCGTCCAGGGTGTTCACTGCCACCTGCGGATCACCGAAATTGTTCGGGTTGGCGCCCGCCGGCAGCGGAATGTTGAGGGTCAGGTCGGTCGTGCCCGACAGCAACAGGTTGTTAGGCGTCGGAATCACGCCGGCGGAAGGATCGAAACGGGCGGTGATGACGCCTGCGACCGGTGTTCCGTTGTTGTTGGTCGCCGGTGTTACCGGCACCGCGCGTGGACTGTTGGAAGAGCCGCTGCAGCCTGCGAGCAGCGAAACCGACAGCGCCAATGCCAGGGTCAATCGAGCCTGCATGTTCGTGTCCTTTCTGGTTATCGGGGGTTGGGGCGCAGCTACTGTAGCCAGCGCCAATCAAGGATGGCAATGCTGCGGCGTATGGGCGGGGCAACCGCTGATGGTGCATCGCAGCAAACTCCGCGAAGCCGCATCACGATTGGCAATTCCTGACCTCATCGGTTCTGGAATTGATTCTCCGTTGCTGCGCCAACACGGCTCAGTTCGTGCAGTGGAATACCAAGCAACGCCCAATCTTCACAGGGGCTCAACTGGTCCAAAAAGAGGCGCCGAAGTGTCGCTGCACGCGCTCCCGCGCGCCCCTGCACGCGCGCTAGAAGAGAAGCCACGGCGAAAACTCCGGGCAAGGGAACCGGTAGCACCCGCCCCGACGTCCCCTCCACGACCAAGGTGCGCTGCAACATCTGCGGAAACGAAAGCGCTTCCGGTCCTGGCAAGCACAGCACCCGCTGCGCAACTTCGGGCATCCCGGCCGCAGCCAGCACTGCACGCGCAAGGTCACGGGCATGTACTGGCTGACGCAGACCCTGGGCAGCGCGCGGCCACACCAACGGGTACTTGCGCGCCCAACGCAGCAGCGGGCTGAGGCTGCGGTCGATAGCTGCACCATGGATCAGGCCGCAGCGCAGGACCGTCGCCGGTGCCTTGTGGGCGGCGCAGACGTCCATCAGCAGTTGTTCGCTGTCGACCAGCGTGCGTGCCAGTGCGCGCTCGTCAGGGTTCGGCGAGCTGCGCTTCCATTCCGCACTCAACGAAGACAGCGCCAGTACCCGCGTCGCACAGGCCGGCGGATGCCGCGCAAGCCACACCGAAAATGCATCCAGCGGCCCAAGGCTGCACAGCACGTCGAAGCGCGCGCCGCCGTCGAGCAGCGCGTCCAGTGCCGGCGCGTCCTCCAGCGAACCCTGCAGCCAGCGCACGCAGGCCTGGCCCGAGTCTTTCGGCGATCGACTCATCGCCAGCACCTCGCAGCCCGCGGCAACAAGAGCGGGCAGCAGGAAGCGTCCGACGGCACCGCTACCGCCGAACACCAGCCAGCGCGAGGGCCTTGGGATATTCGTCATCGAACAAGCATGGCATGCGCAGGTGCGCCGTCAGAGCCGCAAGCGTGCGGAGAGTCCAAAGGCCGTAGCGAGCGCGCCTCCCAGCGTTTGTGGCCATGTACGCTGCGCGAACTCGAAGGTAGTTCCGCGCGCCCGATGACCGCGGAGTTCATACGGCGCGTTGCCGTCACGGGCGGCCAGAGCCGGCCGCAGTTGCCGATCGGGTTTTTCTCAGTGCTCGGCTGCGGCTACAGTGCGGTCCCTTTCGACGATCCCCACGCATGACTGCGCAGACCGCACGACTGCTGAGCGGCCCCCTGCTGGCCGCACTCTCGCTGCAGCTGGGTCCACACCTCGGCCTGTCCGGAGCCGCCAGCTTCACGCTTGCGGTCACGGTCTGGTGCGCGGCGTGGTGGATGCTTGAAGCCGCGCCGCATGCGATTACCGCGCTGCTGCCGCTGGCGCTGTTCCCGCTCGCCGGCGTGCTGAGCGCGCGGCAGGTCGCAGAAGCGTATGGCAATGAACTGATCCTGCTGCTGGTCGGCGGCTCGATGCTGTCCAAAGCGCTGGAGCAGGCCGGCGCGCATCGGCGGCTGGCGCTTGGCATGGTCAGAGCCTTTGGCGGCGGTGGCGGACGCGCGCTGGTGTTCGGCTTTGCCGCGGCCGCCGGCCTGTGCAGCATGTGGCTGTCGAACACTGCGACCACCCTGATGCTGGTGCCGGTCGCACTGGCGATCCTGCAGACCTATCCGGACCGCCGACTGGCGATTCCGCTACTGCTGGCGATCTGCTACGGCGCCAGCATCGGCGGTCTCGGCACGCCGCTGGGCTCGCCGCCGAACCTGGTGTTCATGCAGGTCTACGGACAGACCACCGGCACGCCGCTCGGTTTTTCCGACTGGATGCTCTTCGGCGTGCCGACCGTGCTGCTGATGCTGCCGCTCGCGGCACTGTGGCTGGCGCGCGGCCTGCACGGCTCGCCGCGCGCCGAGCTGCCGGCGCTGCCCGAATGGAGCCCAGCCGAGAAGCGTGTGCTGCTGA
Source organism: uncultured Aquimonas sp. (assembly GCA_964586455.1). GTDB lineage: Bacteria > Pseudomonadota > Gammaproteobacteria > Xanthomonadales > Xanthomonadaceae > Aquimonas. The sequence goes on along the minus strand of CAZPHV010000012.1, from coordinate 33,704 downwards.
TCTTCGGCCTGGTCGCCCTGGCCTGGGTGACCCGCACCGAGCCGTTCGGCGGCTGGCGCGCGTGGCTGGATCTGCCGAACGCGAACGACGCCAGCGTGGCCCTGCTCGGGGTCGTGGCGATGGCGCTCACCGCCGACGGCCGCGGCGGCCAGTTGCTCGACTGGAAAAGCGCCGAGCGCATCCCCTGGGGGGTGATGATCCTGTTCGGCGGCGGCATCGCGATCGCCACGGCGTTCCAGAGCTCGGGCCTGTCCGATGCCGCGGCGGCGACCTTGCGTGGCGCGCTTGACCTGCCGTTGCTCCTGAAGATCGCGCTGATCGCGATCAGCATCAGCCTGCTCTCGGAGATCACCAGCAACACAGCCACCTCGGTGCTGATGATGCCGATCCTCGCCGCCACCGCGGTCAGCATGGACCTCGACCCCGCCGTGCTGATGGCCCCCGCCGTACTGGCCGCCAGCTGCAGTTTCATGCTGCCGGTCGGCACTGCGCCGAACGCGATCGTGTTCGGTACCGGCCAGGTCCCGGCCCGCGAAATGCTTCGCCACGGCGCCGTGCTGAACCTGATCGGCGCTGCCGTGATCACGCTGGTGTGCGGGTGGGTGTATGGGTGAAGAGCCGGGACTCGAGATTGGGGATTCGGAATTGGCCGGCGGTTGAGTGCTCGCGCTGCACCGGTGCCTCAATCGTCCGTTCCAATCCCGATTCCCCGCTCTCCAGTTATATGGGCGCGCTCCCCGCGCAAGTCCCGGAATCGAAGGGAAAAACCCGCGGAGCTTTCACGCCCATGGGCTAGACTACGGCCGCTGTGCATGGTCTTCGCCCCCGCGGTGGAGCGGTGATTTCAACCGCGCAAAGCCAGGCGCACGCCTCCCCCGATACGGAATCGCACCATGCTCGAGATCCTGCTCGCTGCGCCCTTCGTGTGCGCCCTGCTGATCGCGCTTGCCCATCGGGCGCCGCGCGGCCTGGCCGCCTCGATCGCCGCGCTGGGGCCGCTCACCGGCCTCGCGATCCTCGCTGCGATCACCCCGCAGGTGATGGATGGCGAAGTCATCCGCAGCTTCACACCGTGGATCAGCGAGGCCGGGCTGAACCTGTCCCTGCGCATCGACGGCCTGGCCTGGATGTTCGCCGGCCTGGTGCTGGGCATCGGCCTGCTGATCGTGCTGTACGCGCACTACTACCTCTCGCCCAAGGACAGCGCCCCACGCTTCTTCGCCTACCTGATGCTGTTCATGGGCGCGATGTTGGGCATGGTGATCGCCGGCAACCTGCTGCTGCTGGCGACCTTCTGGGAACTCACCTCGATCAGCTCCTTCCTGCTGATCGGCTTCTGGAGCCATCGCGACGACGCCCGCAAGGGCGCGCGCATGGCGCTGGCGATCACCGGCGCTGGCGGTCTCGCACTGCTGGCCGGCGTGCTGGTGCTGGGTCACATCGTCGGTAGCTACGAGCTCGACGCGGTGCTGGATGCGGGTGACGCGATCCGTGCGCATGCGCTGTATCCGGTCGCGACCCTGCTGGTACTGGCCGGCGTTGTCACCAAGTCAGCGCAGTTCCCGTTCCACTTCTGGCTGCCGCACGCGATGGCAGCGCCGACGCCGGTTTCGGCCTACCTGCACTCGGCGACCATGGTGAAGGCGGGCGTGTTTCTGCTGGCGCGGATGCACCCCGCACTGGCGGGCACCGACCTGTGGTTCTACACCGTCACCGGCTTCGGCGCGGCGACCCTGCTGACCGGCGCGTACCTGGCGATCTTCCAGCATGACCTGAAGGGCCTGCTGGCGTACTCGACCGTCTCGCATCTGGGCCTGATCACCCTGCTGTTCGGCCTGCCCACCGAACTGGCGGTGGTCGCGGGCGTGTTTCATATCCTCAACCACGCCACCTTCAAGGCCTCACTGTTCATGGCGGCCGGCATCATCGACCACGAGACCGGCACCCGCGACATGCGCAAGCTGCATGGGCTGCTGAAGACCATGCCGATCACCAGCACGCTGGCGATCGTGGCGGCTCTCGCGATGGCCGGCATCCCGTTCCTGAACGGCTTTCTTTCGAAGGAAATGTTCTTCGCCGAAACGCTGCAGATCGAAGGCCACGCGACCATGGGCTGGGTGCTGGCGATGGTGGCGGTGCTGGCCGGCATCTTCAGCGTGGCCTACAGCCTGCGCTTCGTGCACGACTGCTTCTTCACCGGCAGCACCGAAATCCTCAACAAGACACCGCACGAGCCACCGCGGATGATGCGGGTGCCGGTCGAGCTGCTGGTGCTGCTGTGTCTGGCGGTGGGCATCGCCCCGGCCTTCGTGATCGGCCCGGTGCTCGAGACCGCGGTGCGCGGCGCCACCCACGGCAACGTGCCGGACTACTACCTGGCGGTCTGGCACGGCTTCAACCTGCCGCTGCTGATGAGCTTCATCGCGGTCGCCGGCGGCATCGCCCTGTACTTCGGCCTGCGCCGCTTCGTGAAGCTGCACCGCGACGTGCGCCGCTCATTGGGCTTCGCCGCCTTCCACTGGAAGATCGACCTGCTGACCGGCTTCGCCCGCCGGCTGACTTCCACCCTCGAGAACGGCAGCCTGCAGCGCTACCTGCTGCTGATGGTGCTGTCCGCCCTGGTGCTGGGCGCCGCGCCCTTCATCGGCGGCGCTGCCCTCGGTGGCTTCGGAGAGGGCCAGCCGATGCCCGTGTTCGGCTGGGTGCTGTGGGCCCTGCTGGTCGCGGCCACGATCGCCGTGCCGGTGCTGCACCGTGACCGCCTGACCGCACTGATCGTGCTGGGCGGCACCGGCCTGCTGGTCTCGCTGACCTTCGTGATGCTGTCCGCACCCGATCTCGCGCTGACCCAGCTGCTGGTCGAAACCGTCAGCGTGATCCTGCTGCTGCTGGCCCTGAACTATCTGCCGTCGGACAGCCCCATCGAGCGCAGCGCGCTACGGCGCGGGCGCGACCTCGGTATCGCCGTGGCCTGCGGCGCCGGCGTCACCGCCTTGGTCTACGCCATCATCACCCGCCCCTTCGAGACCGTGTCCGGCGAGATCCTTGCCCGCTCGGTGCCGGAAGGCGGCGGCACCAATGTGGTCAACGTGATCCTGGTCGATTTCCGCGCCTTCGATACGCTCGGCGAACTGACCGTGTTCGGCATCGCCGGCCTGGTCGTGCACGCCCTGCTGCGGCGCGCCTGGATCAATCCTGATGAGGTCCAGCCTGGCGCACCTGAGCGGCTGTCGATCCCGAACACGATGGCGCGCCTGCTGCTGCCGCTGGCGCTCACCGCCGCGGTGTATCTGTTCCTGCGCGGCCACAACGAGCCCGGCGGCGGCTTCATCGCTGGCCTGGTGCTGGTCTCGCCGCTGATCCTTCAGTACATCCTCTCGGGCAGCCGCTACGTGGAGCAGCGCATCGGCTTCGACTACGCGGCCGCGATCGGCTGGGGCGTGCTGATCGCCACTGCCACCGGCGTCGCCGCCTGGGTGTTCGGCTATCCGTTCCTGACCAGCGCCTACGGCTATGTCGAGCTGCCCATCGTCGGCAAATTCGCGCTGTCCTCGGCGCTCGCATTCGACATCGGCGTTCTGCTCGCGGTCTGCGGCGGCGCTCTGTTGATTCTCGCCAGCCTCGGCAGCGTGCGCCGTCCGCGCGTGGCGCAGGCGGCCCACCCCGTGAACCAGACGGAAGGAGAAGGCGCATGATGGAATTCGCGCTGGCCAGCGCCATCGGCGTGCTTACCGCCACCGGCATCTATCTGCTGCTGCGCGCGCGCAGCTTTGACGTGCTGCTCGGCATGACCCTGTTTTCGTACGCGGTCAACCTGTTGATCTTCTCGATGGGTCGGCTGAGAGTCGGAGCGCCGCCGATCCTGCGCTCGGACCTCGCACCGACGCTGGCCAACCACACCGACCCGCTGCCGCAGGCGCTGGTGCTCACCGCGATCGTCATCAGCTTCGCGATGACCGCAGTCATGGCGGTGGTGGCGATCCGCAATCGCGGCGACAACGACAGCGACCATGTCGATGCTCGCGAGCCCGCGGGTCGTCGCGACGGAGGTGAGGCATGAACCATCTGCCCGTACTTCCGGTAGTGCTGCCGCTGCTGGCCGGCGCCCTGCTGCTGTTGACCGAGCGCGCAGGCATGAGCGCCCAGCGGGTACTGGCCGCAGTGGCGATGCTGCTTCAGCTCGGCGTGGCTGGGCTGCTGCTGCAGAGCGCGACCACCGGCGAAGTCAGCGTCTACCTGCTCGGTGACTGGCCGGCGCAGCTCGGCATCAGCCTGGTGGTCGATCGACTCTCGGCGCTGATGGTGGTCACCACCGCCGTGCTCGGCGCGGCCGCCCTGCTGTATGCAGGCTCAGGCTGGGACCGCCGCGCCCTGCACTTCCACGCCCTGTTCCAGTTCCAGCTGGCCGGCTTGAACGGTGCCTTCCTGACCGCCGACCTGTTCAACCTGTTCGTGTTCTTCGAAGTGCTGCTGATCGCCAGCTATGGCCTGCTGCTGTCGGGCGGGCGCGGCCCGCGCGTTCGCGTGGGCTTCCACTACGTCGTGTTCAACGTGACTGCTTCGACCCTGTTCCTGGTCGCACTGGGTCTGCTGTACGGACTGCTCGGCGTGCTCAACATGCACGAGATGGGCGCACGCATCGCCCAGGCGCCGGTCGAGCAGCACGGGCTGATCCTCGCCGCGGGCGGCATCCTGCTGGTGGTGTTCGGCGCCAAGGCAGCCCTGCTGCCGATGTACCTGTGGCTGCCGCAGGCCTACGCGCGCGCGCCGGCACCGGTGGCCGCCCTGTTCGCGATCATGACCAAGCTCGGCATCTACGCGATCCTGCGCGTCTACACCCTGCTGTACGGCGAAGACGCCGGCGCACTGCAGGGTTGGGCGGCCGACTGGCTGTTGCCGGCCGGAGCGATCGCGCTGGTGCTTGCCACCTTCGGCACGCTCGCAGCCACCAGCCTGCGCGGAATGGCCGCGTATCTGGTGGTCGGTTCGGCGGCGACGCTGTTCATCGTGCTGGGCCTGGATGCCGCTGCCAGTACCGGGCCCGGCCTCTACTACCTGGTCCACAGCACCTTTGCCGCGGCCGCGCTGTTCCTGCTGGCCGACCTGATCCGCCGTCGCCGCGGCAGTGCGGGCGACAGCCTGAAGTCGCTGGTGCCGGTGCCGAATCGCGGCCTGTTCGGCGCGCTCTATCTGCTGATCGCGGTCAGCCTGGTCGGGCTGCCGCCGCTGTCGGGTTTCATCGGCAAGTTCACCCTGCTGGCATCGATGGAGAACGCGCAGGCCGCCTGGCTGTGGCCACTGATCCTGATCTGCAGCCTGCTCAGCCTGATCGCGATGGCGCGCGCCGGCAGCCAACTGTTCTGGAAAAGCGGCGGCGTGCAGGCCGATGAGGACAGCGAGGGAGAGGAAGCCACCTCACGCCCGGCGCGGGTGGAAGTGCTGGCTGTGGCCGCCCTGATCACGCTCGGTATCGGCATCAGCCTGTTCGCAAGTCCGATGCTGCGCTACGGCCGCGAGGCCGCGCAGCAGGTGCATTCCACGCAGGACTACCGGCGCGCGGTGGACGCCGCTGCGCCGCGCCTGCGTTCGACCACACCGCTGGCGCCGGCCGCCGGGGAGGCTCCGTGATGAAAAAGCTGTTTCCAGCGCCGCTGCTCAGCCTCTGCGTGTTCGCGGTGTGGCTGCTGCTGGTCGGCAGCGTCGAGCCCGGCCATCTCGTGCTGGCCGCGGTGCAGGCCGTGCTGCTGCCGCTGATCGCGCAGCGCCTGCGCGGCGCGAATGCCGGCATGCGCCGGCCGCTCACTGCCCTGCGCCTGATGCTGATCGTGCTGTGGGACATCGTGATCTCCAACATCCAGGTCGCCAAACTGATCCTGGGGCCCGAGGCCAATATCCGTCCGGCCTTCATCTGGCTGCCGCTGGACGTGAGCAATCAGCACGCGATCGCGACGCTGGCCGGCATCATCACGATGACCCCGGGCACACTCAGCACCGAGGTCAGCGCCGACAACCGCTACCTGCTGGTGCATTGCTTCAGCCTGCAGGACGAGGCCGCCACCATCGCCCAGATCAAGCAGCGCTACGAGGCGCCCTTGAAGGAGATCTTCGAATGATCGACACCGTGATCGGCATCGTCATGGGCATGCTGCTGCTGGCGCTCTGCATGGCCAGCTGGCGCCTGCTGCTGGGGCCCTGCGTGGAGGACCGTATCCTCGCGATCGATACGCTCTACATCAATACCATCGCGCTGCTGATGCTGCTCGGCATGTGGCTGCGCTCCGACATCTACTTCGAAGCGATTCTGGTGATCGCCATGCTCGGCTTCGTCGGCACGCTGGCGCTGTCGCGCTACGTGATGAACAGGGACATCATCGAATGAACATCGACAGTGTTCTGGAATACCTGGTTGCAGCGCTGCTGCTGATCGGCGGCTTCTTCGCCGTGGTCGGCAGCTTCGGCCTGTTCAAGCTCGACAGCTTCGAGAAACGTCTGCATGGCCCGACCAAGGCGACCACGCTGGGCGTCGGCGGCATCCTGATCGCGTCGATGCTGTTCCACATTTTCTGGAGCGATGCCTTCAGCCTGCGCGAGCTGCTGATCACATTGTTCCTGTTCATCACCGCGCCGGTGTCGGCATTGATGATGATGCGGGCGCACCTGGCGCGGCGCACGGAGCGGCCGCAGGCACCTGTGGCTGAGGACTAGGAGCCGATGGATCGAGGAGCCGGTGGGTCAAGACCCACCCTATGCGAACTGCCGATCCCGTAGGGTGGGCCTTGACCCGCGCGTTGCCACTCGCGAATCCATTCGCATGTCTTGACCCGCCCGTTGCGGCTGGCCAATCCATTCGGATGTCCTGACCCACACGCTGTGGCTGGCCAATCCATTCGCATGTATTGACCTACCCGTTGTCGGTGGTCGTCCATGGGGTGGGTCTTGACCCACGGCTCTGCCTGAATAGGGTGGGTCTCGACCCACCGCTCCGCCTGCTCGGCGCACTCAGTCGCCCTGCGCCGGCAGCCACAGCCGAAAGCGGGTGCCCTGCCCCGGCAGCGAAGCCACGCAGATGTCGCCGCCGAGGCTGCGGATCGCCTCGCGCGCATAGCTCAAACCGATGCCGCTGCCGCCACCTTCGCTGCGACGGCTGAAGCCCGGCAGGAACACGCGTTCGAGATCCTGCGGCGCGATCCCGCTGCCGTTGTCATCGATTTCGACGATCAACAGCGCGCCCTGCCGCTGACAGCGGCTGCGCAAACGACCGCGGAAGTCGGCGCCTTCGCGTTCGGCGCGTCGCGCAATCGCCTGCACCGCGTTCAGGGCGAGATTGAGCAGCACCCGATCAATCACCGCCAGTGGCCCACGCCAGGCTTGCACAGGGCCTTCATCCTGCAGCACCTGCAGCGGGCTGCGCGCCTGCGCCGCGGCCAGAAGCAGCGCTGCGCGCAGGCGCGCGGCGAGGTCGAAATCCTGCGTGCTCGCATCCTCGCCCTGGCCGCGCGCGCGTAGCTCCTCGACCAGGCTGGCGATGCGCTGCTGGGCGGCCGACAGCATGTCGAGACGCTCGCCGAACTGGGCAAAGCGCTCGTCGAACAGACGTGCCACATCGGCATCCAGCTCTTCGCCGCCCAGGTGAACCAGCAGGGAATGAAAAACCTTCAGCTCGGCTTCGAGGTCCTGTGCGCTCAGGCGCGCAATGCCCAAGGGGTTGCCAAGCTCGTGCGCGAGCAGCGCGGCCAGCGCGGTCGGCAGCTGCCAGGGCGCAGAGTCGGCGCTCAACGCGGCAGCTCCATTACAAAGACAGCACCGGCATCCGGCTCGGACTCCACGCGGATGCGCCCGCCGTGCTCGTGCGCGATACCCCAGGCAACCGAAAGTCCGAGCCCACTGCCCTGACCGACCGGACGCGTAGTGAAGAAGGGCTCGAAAATGTGCGGCAGCACCTCGGGTCGGATACCGCCGCCGTTGTCGCGCACCTCGAACTCGAAGCGCTCCGGCAGGGCACGTGCACGCACTTCGATGCGACCGCGCCAATCCGGCCCGTTCTGCCCGCGACACTCCTCGATCGCACGCGCCGCGTTCTCAAGCAGGCTGAGAAACGCCTGCGACAGGCGCGCCGGCTGGCATTCCAGGGGCGGCAGCGGCGCGATGTCCTCGACCACATCGACGGCGCCGCCGCGCAGGCGTGCATCCATCAGCTGCAGGGCTGCGCGCAGGGGCTCATCCGCTGGTACGACCTTGCGTTCGGATTCGTCCAGACGCGAGAACACGCGCAGAGCCTGAACAATGTGATTGATGCGGTGACTGCCTTCGCCGACAGTGCCAAGATCCGCCTGCAGGGACTGGACTCGGCGCTGGATGGCCGCGGCAACTTCAGGCTCCAGATCCTCGCCGCCCAGCTGCAGCAGGAAGCGATGGAAATCGGCCAGGCCATGGCCTGCATTCTGGCTGGCGAGCTGTACGTAGTTGGCCGGATTGTTCAGCTCATGCGCAAGGCCTGCAGTCAGCTGGCCGGCCGCGGCCAGGCGCTCGCTGAGCGCAAGCTTGCCAAGCGCGGCAGTCAGATCGGCGGTGCGTGCTTCCACCTCGCGCTGCAGCCGCCGACGCTGACCTTCAAGCTGGCGCATGCGCAGGCCGACCAAAGCTGCGACAAGTCCCAGCGCCAGCAGGGCGAACAGGGCCCTGGCAAGCGAGGTTTCCCACCAGAACGGCGTGACCTCGATCGGCAGGCGCGCTTCGACACCGGCCTCAGCCCCCTCGGCATTGCGCACCCGCACCCGGAACAGGTACTCGCCGTGCGGAAGATTGGTGTAGGTCGCGATGCGACGGCCGCGCGGCGCTTCGATCCAGTCGGTATCGAAGCCGTCCAGCCGGTAGGCGAACTGCAGCTGCTCGGGTGCGATGTAGTCGGGCGCCGAGAAGCGCAGGCTCAGGGTGCGCGCCTGCGCGGGCGGCAGCTCCAAGGCATCCAGCAGATGCAGGGGCGCGTGCAGCGGCGAGCCCGGCAGGTCGATGGCGAGTGTGGTGGGACGGTTGTCGAGCTCGATCGCCGTGAGCAAGGGCGCGGGCGGCGACGGTGCCGCTTCAACATCGGCCGGGTTGAACAGGGTCAGGCCATCGGGCCCGGCGAAAGCCATCACGCCGTCCGACATGCGCGCGCGGGCGCCGATCCAGTAGCGCCCCAGTACGCCGTCGGCGGCGTCGTAGCGACGCAGCTCGCCACGCGCCGGATCAAACAGGGCGATAGCGCCATTGATACTCATCCAAAGCCGGCCTTCGGTGTCCTCCAGCAGTGCGTTCAAACTGCCCTCGGCCAGCGCCGTGCCTCCCAGGGCGGGCCGCAGACCCGCACGCGCGGGGTCACCATCGCTGGCGGGCAACAGCTCCAGCAGGCCACCGCCATAGGTGGCCAACCACAGCCGTCCGTTGCTGGCCTGCAGGAGAGCCGAAGGCCCCGCCGGCAGTTGGCCGGGGCCAGGCGGCGTCATCACCGGATGCCGATGCAACAGGCGACCGCTGCGACGATCGAACCAGTACAGGCCATCGTGCGCGCCGAGCAGAACGCGCTCTGCGTCCAGCGCTTCGATGAAGGTAACGATGCTGGCGATCGGATGCTCGGCGACCACCGCGCCGGCGGCGCGGTCGTAGAGGAACAGGCCGCGGGTGTCGGCGGCGACCCAGATCCGTTCGCCGTCGACCAGGAAGCGCCGCGAGCGCACGCCGGTCAGCTCGGGCGACAGCGGCGCCGGTCGCAGCTCGCCGTCGCGTCCGGCGATGTACAGGCCTTCGCGCGTGGCCAGCCACAGACCTTCGGGCTGGAGATCCATCGAATAGACGAAGCCGCCGGGCGAGGGCGCGATCTCGCGCAGCTCACTGCGTCCGGGCGCGAAGTAATAGACCGCATCGGCCCCGCCGAGCCAGAGGCCGTCGCCCTCGGCGAACAGCGCGGCGATACCCGGCGAGCGCAGCGCGCGGGTCGAGGGCGAGTCCGGGTCGTAGCTGCGGAATCGGTTGTTGTAGTCACTGAGCCGGCTGGCGCCGCCCTCCCAGGTGCCCACCCAGAGCGTGCCGCCGCGGTCATGCAGCAAGGACATCACGCGGCCGCGGCCGACGCTGTAGCGCTGGTGACGATCGTGCTCGTAGCGCACGACCGAGAGGGCACCGTCGGCATCCTCCCGGTAGGCCTGCAGGCCGGACTCGTCGCCCGCCCAGAGCACGCCACCGCGGTCGACCAGAAGGCTGCGCACTTCGCTGCGCGCCTGCGGCGCTTCGCTCCACAGTCCCGTGTCGGGCTCCAGGATGGACAGCGGCAAACCCTCGCCGCCGACCCAGAGCCGGCCGTGCGCATCGAGCGCCAGCGCATGCACGGGCCGGCCGCTGGCGGGGCCGGCGCTGGCCGGCTGGAACTCAGCGCGCTCGGGGTCCAGCCGCCACAGCCCGTGCACCGTGCCAACCCAGACTTCATCGCCACGCGACAGCAGCGCGCGCACGCGCTGGTCGCCGTCGCCATTGGGCAGCGCGTAGTTGCGGAAGCCACCGGCAGGGTCGCGCAACGACAGTCCGCCGTCGGAGCCGATCCACAGGCGGCCGCGCGCATCCACATGCAGCGCATGCACGCTGTCACCTGCCAGGCTGCGCGGGTCTTCGGGCGTGTGCCGGAACACCTCGAAGCGCTCCTGCTCGGGCAGCAGCCGGTTCAGTCCGGCTTCGGTGCCGATCCAGAGTTCGCCCTCGTTGTCCACCGCGAGCGCGCTGACCCAGTTGTTGGAGAGGCTGCCGGGCCGCTGGCTGTCCGGTCGGAACACCCGGAAATCGAAGCCGTCGAAGCGGTTCAAGCCGTCCTGGGTGCCCATCCAGACGAAGCCGTGGCGATCCTGGGCCAGCGCCAGCACACTGCCCTGGGACAGGCCGTTGTCCTGCTCCAGTCGACGGAACCGCAGGTCGCTGCTGTCCAGCGCAGCCGGCAACAGCTGCGGCATCAGCAGCAGGGCAAGTGCGCACAGCCAGAGAACACAGCGGCAGCGGGTGGGCATCGGCGGCAAGTCGGGGCACCGGCGGGAAGCTCAGGCGATGCTATCCGACATTGCGCGGCGGGGCGCATGCGCCGCGTTCCGGATCTCCCGCCGCGCGCTGCGTGGCCGTCGAGGAATTGGCTAATCGTCTCGGCTGCAGCATCATCCACCTACCCCGCGCCGGCCGCGGGGCCACAGGGGAGCATCGCGTGAGCGTGTTCAAGAAGGAACGTCTGCCGCCGGAAGACGCTGGCGCCGAACCTGCGCACAGCGTTCTGGTGGTGGATGACGAACCCGGCAATCTCAGCGTGCTGCGCGCCCTGCTGGCGCCGCGCTATCGCGTGTTGGAAGCCGACGGCGGCGCTGCTGCTCTTGCGCTGCTGGATACGCTTCCACCCGAACGTCAGCCCAGCGTGGTACTGAGCGACCAGCGCATGCCCGGCATGACCGGGGTCGAACTATGCAGTCAGCTCGGGCAGCGTCTGCCGCAGTCGATCCGCATCATCGTCACTGGTTTTGTCGATGTCGGTGCAGTGGTCGACGCGATCAACAGCGCAGGCATCCACAAATTTGTGGTGAAGCCCTATGACCGGGACCAGCTGCTGCTCACGGTCGAGCGCGCAATCGAAACTTACGAAATGCGCCGCCGCATCGACCTGCACGTACAGGAGCTCGAAGCCACGGTGCAGCAGCGCACCGCGGAACTGGAGCAGGCCAACGCCGCCCTGCGCATTGCCAACGCCGAGATCGAGCGCGCCAGCCTGACCGATCCGCTGACCGGCCTGGGCAACCGCCGCGACGCCCGCCGCCAGCTCGAGGCCGCCGCCAAGGACGAACGCCGCAGCACCGAGTCGGACCGGCAGGTGGTGCTGGTGCTGGACATCGACCACTTCAAGCAGGTCAACGACTGCTTCGGCCACGCCGGCGGCGATGCCCTGCTGGTGGCCTTCTCGGAGCTGCTGCGTCAGCACTGCCGCAGCGATGACCTGGCGATCCGCTGGGGTGGCGAGGAGTTCCTGATGCGCTTTGGCGTGCGCGACGAAGCGCATGCCCTGCAGCGTGCCGACGCGCTGCGCGCGGCGATCGCCGACACCCGCTTCGAACTCGGCGACGGCCGCCACACCCACTGCACCACCTCGATCGGACTGGCCTGCCTGCCGCTGGACCCCGCGCGCCCGAACTGGCTGGACTGGCAGCAGGTGATCGACCTGGCCGACCACGCGCTGTATCTCGCCAAACACGCAGGCCGCAACCGCGTGTTCGGGCTGTTCGCCACCGGGCTTGCGCCCTGCCCGGTCGACAGCGCCAACGCGGAAGCGCTGCTGGCGGCGGGCTGCATCGAGCAGCGCGTGCCGGATCAGTCGAACAACGCGCTGTAGCGGCGCTGCATTTCCTCGGGGCTCACGTCTTCAATGCTGTGACCGATCAGCCAGCGATGGCCAAACGGATCGATCACCGCTCCGCCGCGCTCGCCATAGAACGCATCGCTGACCGGGCGCTGCAACTGCGCTCCGGCGGCCAGCGCGCGCTCGACGATCGCATCCGCATCGTCGACATGCAGATGCAGGGTCACGCCCGCGCGACCGGGCTGCGCCGGCGGCGCGATGTCCACTTCCGGGAACGGATCGCAGAGCATCAGCGTGCAGGTGCCGAGGCTCATCTCGGCATGACCGATTCGGCCCGAGGGCTCGACCAGACGGAACTTCTCGACCGCGCCAAAGGCCTCGGCATAGAAGCGGATGGCGGCGGCGGTATCGGCGACGCACAGGTAGGGAAACAGTTCGAGATGCATGGTTCGACGGCCTGTCTGGACGGGAAGTCAGGAGTCTGCGGCGCGCCGCGCGCCGCTGTCTTGTACGCAGTTGACTGCCGCCGCACCGAGGAGAGCAGGCACGGATGCCACCACCCCCAACCTGCGAGCCCAGCGGAACCTGCAGCTTCTGCCCAAGCGGGCCCTCTCGCCCAGCGCACTCTGCAGGCGGCTTCAGGGAAGCAGCAGATGCTGTGGCCACACGGATCGGCTGCGCAGATACGCGCCCGGGCTGAGCCCGGCATGCAGCACGAAGCTGCGCGTCAGGTGCGGCTGATCGTGGAAACCGGCGGCCAGCGCGAGCTCGGACAAGGCCAGCGGCTGCGGCTGCGACAGCCCTTGCAGCGCGCGCCCGAAGCGCATCAGGCCCAGCCACTCGCGCGGCGTACACCCCACGGACGCACGGAACTGCGCCAACCAGGCGCGATGACTGAGCCCGGAGGTCACCGCCAGCCGCAGCACCGGCGTCCCGGCAGACAGCGCATCCAGCGTCGCAGCGACAGGGCGCGGCGCAGTCGCCTGCAGCGCCACCCAGTGCAGACAAGCGAGCAGCAGTTCCTCCAGCCGGTCCAGCAGCCGCAGATCCGCAGGCTGACGCTGCAGCGCGCGAAACGCTCTTCGCAGCGATGCCGGCAGCACGTCCTCCAGTTCGACGTACTCACCGGCAAGTCGGTCCGCGGCGATGCCGAGCAATGCCAGGCTGCCGCCCGCGCGCAGTTCGACGCCGAGGCTGAGACCGCTGTCGGCCGGGCTGCGCAGCAGCGCACGCCGCCGCAGTCCACAGCACTGCAGGCGTGGCTGTACGACGCCCTCGGTATCGCCCAAACCGCGAAAGCGGCGCATCGGCGGGCCCTGCAGACGCAGCACCAAACGCGTGCGCGCCGAAGGCATGCACAGCTCGCGCGCCGCCGCAGGCTCAGCCAGCGCCTCGTGCAGCCAGAGGCGCTCTATCCAAGGCTTAAGCTGGGCATCCAGGGGTTCGCGCGACAGCTGCATCGAATCCAGACCTGCGCTGCAGCGAAGGGAAGCACGACTCTGAGCGCGCCATTGCCGCCGCGCAAGCAGGCCATAGCGGCGTGCCGATCGGCGTATTCGTAATTTTCAGCGCAGATGCGTGACGCCGAGGGCTGATCGGATGCTTCCCAGCAGCAGATCCGAGTCTCATCCACAGCGTGCGCACACCGCAGTCTGGACTTGAAAAAGCGAGAGCCCCATTGACGGGCGGGAGACCTCTTGCGTCTTGCCCGGCCAGCGTGTCCACCACGCAAACCGACCACCGATTCAGGATCAAGCCGGCAGCAAATTCCACGGCATGCCGGTCTGCGGGCGCGTGGCTCGTGCGTGGATCGGGTGACTCGGAAGCTGCGCGTTTTGAGTCTTCTACGGCCGATCAATTGGCGAGCTGAACCAAGGCTTCGTTCCAGCGCTGTAGCCATGACTCGGGGAGCGCAGACAGGTCAGTCTGTGGATCCAGCAGCGCACGCGCCTCGGCTTTGCGGTTTGTGGCGATCATCGATTCGGCGAGTTCGATCTGAGTTTGCAGAACAAACAGGTGGTTCTCCGGGTGCGTGCTGGCATGGTGGGAGAGCAGACGCTCTCGAATTACAAGCGCCTCCTCGTGGCGGCCGATTCGTGTGTTCACAACGCCGATCGTGTCAAGGAGGGCTACGCGTTCATCCGGCATTGCGTCCTGTCCGTGGGTTTGCGCCAGCGCTTGGTCAGCCTGCTGCAGGTACGACAGCGCGGCAACGGGATCGCCCATCTCTGCTGTTGCCAGCCCCATGCCAGTTAGAACGCGTGCGCCGGCACTGCTCATTAGGGTGTCCGCTGCGCGCATCGACTCGACAAACCCACGGCACAACTCCACTGCAGAGGCTGCGTCGCTTGAGGCGCGCGACACGCAGGCCGTGGAGCGAAGGTGGTCGAGGGTGCTGGCAGCCTCTGCAGAGTCCAATGCCGCTGCCTCTGCGAAGCGCAGCGTACGGTCTGCTGCTGCGCTGGCTTCCGGCCAGCGTCCACTCGCCCCGTATGCGCTATAGAGCAAGCTCATGTAGCTCAATTGGCTGTCGACCTCCAAATCCTGGTCTGCTTCCGCCAAGGCGTACATCTGCTCCGCCAGCTCGACCATCGGGTCAAAGTCCCCCAGTGCGTTTGCCAGGGTCGCACGGGTCCTTAGGTGCTCGAGATACTCAATCCCAGAGCGGACGCCTGCGTGTGCAAAGATCGCAGCCGTGCGCTGAACATGCTGTTCCAACTCGCTTGCCCGCAGAGCCTGTCGCTCCAGGGCAGCTCTAACCCATTGGTCACTGGCAAAGGCGGCCTTCAATGAACCCTTGCCGTGGACTTGCTCCGCTAGGTCAATCAGTGCGTGAGCACCGCGCTCAGTAGCAGCGGAGCCTTGCAGATCCAGCGACCTGTCGATGACGGCTTCCAGCAAACGGTAACGCTGCGCGGGTGGCAACGCCGTGTCCTGCAAAGTGGTTTTGATCACGTGATCAAAGTACCCACGCAAGGTCAGGTTGGTCAGGTTGCTGCCCGGTGTAGACAGCAGGATCTGCAGCAGCAGATCGGTGCTGCCTTCGGCGATTCTTGACTGCTCCAGCGCGCGCTGGCCCTGCTGAAAGGTCACGCTGGCGCTGACCACCACCACCATCAGAGCGGCGGCGCCGAGCGCGAGTGCGCCAGTATGCCGCGCAACAAAGCGTCGCGCCGCATACCAGCGCTCATGCCTGCGCACGCCGACTGTTTGGCCCTGCAGCCAAGCGCGCAAATCCGAGGCGAACGCTTCCACGCTGGGATAGCGCTGCTGGGGCGCTTCGTGCAGGCCGGCCTGCAGGATCGCATCCAGATCTCCGCGCAAAGCGCGCTGCAGGCGCTGCGGGTCCAGGCCACAGTGGGCCGCGTGCTGCCCGTCGCCTTCGAGAGCCGCTTGGCTGGCCCAACGCAGCCGACCGTCCTTGCGCGCGGCTTGGCCGGCTATCAGTTCAAAGCCCAGGGCGGCCAACTGCCAGATGTCACTGGCCGTCGTCGGCCGCTCGCCGCGCAGTTGTTCCGGGGCGGCGTAGCGAGGGGTCATGGGTGCGGCATCGAGGGTGGGGCCTTCGGCGGCTTCGTCCAGGCCCTTGGCGATGCCGAAGTCGATCAGCTTGAGCCGGCCCTCGCGATCGACCAGCACGTTTCCGGGCTTGATGTCGCGGTGCAGGATCAGGTTGCGGTGCGCGTGGGCAACTGCATCGCAGAGGTCCAGCAGCAGACGCACCCGCGCCTGCAGCCCAAGCCGATGCTCGCTGCAGTGGCGCAGCAGGTCTTCACCTTCGACCAGTTCCATCGCATACCAAAGCTCGCCCTGCTCGCCCTCGCCGCCATCGACCAATTGGGCGATGTGCGGATGGCGCAACCGGGTCACCACGTCGCGCTCGAACAGAAAGCGCTGCCGCCGTGTCGCGTCCACCTGCCAGGCCGGGATCCACTTGATGGCCACACGCTGGGTGAATCCCTCGGCCTCGCGCTGAGCTTCGGCGACGATGCCCATACCGCCGCGGCCGATCTCGCGCAGCAGGGTGAACGGGCCCAACTGGGTGGGCAGGTCAGGCGTGAGGGCCTGCTGCCAGCGCTGCTCCTGCCCCGTCTCGCGGTGGTGGCTATCCAGCAGACGCCGCACCCGACTCGCCAGCTCCGGTGCAAGGCCGGAGAGCTCGGCATCGAAGCCGGCGCGGTCATGGGTTTGCAAGTCCAGCATGCGACGGAACAGGGCCAGTGCCTGGCGATCGAGTTGCAGGTCGGTGTCCACGGTAATTGCTCTCTGGGGTGCGGCAGCAGAACGAGTGTGGCGCGTGCCCAGGCTCAATCGATCGAGGGCTCGAGGGCTCAGGCGCCCATCCGCTCCAGCAGATAGGCGCGGCCGGCATCGAAGTCGCGTTGCGCCGTTGAGCGCGAGCAGTCGAGCATGCTGCCGATGTCTTCGAAGGCCAGCCCTGCGAATGCGCGCAGGGCGAACACATCGGCCAGCCGGGAGTCGATGTGCTGCAGTCGGGTCAGCGCCTGCAGCACCTCGGTCAGGCCCTCGGCGGGGTCATCCTGCGGCAGCTCCAGGTCGGTGAGCTCGATCCGTACCTGATCGCCACCGCGCTTCTGCGCCCCGCGCTCGCGCAGGTGGTCAATCAGCACCTGGCGCATGGCCATGGCCGCCAGCTGGAACAGATGGCTGCGATCGCGCGCGCTGACATTCGCATGCGCGAGCTTGAGGAAGCCCTCGTGCACCAGAGCGGTAGTGTCAAGGGTATTGCTGTGCCGGCCCGGACGCATAGCTCGGGCGCGCCGCTTGAGGTCAGCGTAGACGTCTTCATAGCTCGGCAGCGGTTGGACAGGATCAGTCATGGCGTCGCGCAATCCACTGGGGCAGCCGAAAGCGGCGGGACTATAACAGGGCGCTCACGACTTGCTGGCGAGGGCCACACATGGCCGCACACCTGAGCAGAAAACGCCACGCTGCCCGCAGAACGGTGTGCAGAAGTCACCTTTGCACCACCCTACGACCTCGCAAACGGTGATCGCCGGCGGGCCATCGCCGAGATCCGCGAGCACGCATCAGCCTGGTGCAGCTTCAGGAGTCGAGCACGTGAGCAGCTGGAACGCCGCCGCAAGCCGGGGGCTCAAGTCACGCAGAACGTAGGCGCGTGTGACGCAGGGATCAAGCCGGGCATCCCACAGCGCAGGCGGCCGCGGCCTTGATGAGCCGGGGCTAGCCGAGATAGGCATCCGGCACCGTCAAGCCCTGCTGTCGGAAGAACGAGAGCTGGTCGAAGTAGCCGCGCTGGAACGCGATCGCGCCGTCGCGCACCTGGAAGAACCCGCAGCCGCGCAGGCCCTTGGGATCACGCCATTCGAGGATGGCCCACTCGCCATCGGCGAAAATGTTCTCGACCAGACAGACCATCTCGGCACGCCCGAACTCGACCTCGAACATGCGCCGGATCGCCTCGCGCCCGGACAGCGGCTCCATCACCACCTGGTGATTGACGGCGTCCGGCGCGTAGAGGCAGGCCAGACCCTCGACGTCGCCGGCGTTGAAGCGGCGTACCCACTCTTCCACAAGCGCTTTCGGCGACATGCTCAGGTTCCCTCAGCAACTGTCTCGTAGCGCCGACAGTAGCCTGAAACTGCTTTGGCATCCCACGTTCGTTTTCGTCGGCCTCGTGCATTCCAGGAAGAGTCGATCACGATCGTTGCCGGACTTCCCCCATGCGCCGCCTGTCCCGATGCCTTGCCTTCGTCGCTGCCTTCGGGCTCTCCGTGCCGCTCTCGGCCAGCGCCGCGATTTTCTGCGTCAGCGACGGGCCGTCGCTGCAGAGTGCGCTGACCCAGGCGGCGAGCAATGGCCAGGACGACGAGATCCGGCTGCGGGCCGGGACCTACACGATGGGCAGCGGTGCGACCGCATTCACCTTCGTCTCATCCGAGCCCAATCGCCTCACACTGAGCGGCGGCTGGCAGAACTTCGGCCTTGTTCCCTGTGCGTTCGCTTTCGCTGATCCGAGCCTGAGCGTGCTCGATGGCGTGAACCAGCGCAGGGTGCTGGACATCTCGAACTCCAGCACGAACTTCAACGCGATGATCGAGATGAGCAACCTGACGATCAGGGGCGGTTCCGGCAACGGCTTCGGTGGCTTGCGGGTCTCGGGGGGCGACAACACGAGGCTCGATCGACTGGTCGTCCGCAACAACAACGCCACCAACAGCGAGAGCCCCGGAGGAGTGCTGGTTAGCGCCGTGGGCGGCATCCAGGTCACCAACACGCTCATCCTCGACAACACCTGCGCAAACGGCCCATGCGGTGCCAAGCTGGTCACGGCACAGCCGGTGGCCAGCGTGAGCGTTTTCAACAACACCGTTGCGCGCAATCGCTGCCCCGCGATCGCCTGCCCAATGGGCGGGATCTTCATCGACAACTTTTTCTCGACCCTGGTCGCCAACAACGCCTTCCACGAGAACGAGGGGGCGCAGCTCGAGCTCGCTCCCGCGAATGCCAACGCGATCGTGCTGCGCAACAACCGTATCGACTCGTTGATCGGCACACCGACCCAGAGCATCGGCAACATCGTGGCGCCCATCCCGGGCTTCGTCGATGCCGCCGGCGGCAACTTCCGGCTGCGGCAGGATTCGCCCTTGCTGGACGCCGGCGACGGTGCCATCGGTGCGGGCGAGGTCGACCTGGATGGCAATGCACGCACCAACGGCCGCGACAGGGACATCGGCGCCTACGAATTGCCCTATGCACTCTTCGCCGACGGCTTCGAGTCCGACAACGACTGATTGGGGCGCGGGCGTGTACTCGGGGCGGAGGGCGAGGCGGGACAGGCTCATGAGCCCATGCTTGGCTGAGCTCAAGCGCATTGGCCTGGCGCCTCGTGTCGTCTTCTGTTGCCGAGGGCCGCGGCTCGTATCGAACAGCGCTCGCCCTCTGCAGGGGCTGAGACGGCTCGAACACGGTATCGAAACGCCAGGGCACCGAAGCGCACTGGGGCCACGTTCGCTTTCCTCCCCGGCACGCATTCCGGGTTCAAGCGCCTTCACCCATCGGCTGGCGCGCCCTTCCGGAGATCGCCATGACGCTCGCAAGTCGCTCGCTCTTTGCTCTGCTCAGCAGCCTGTGCGCCGCGCTGCCCGCACTCGCCGAAGACGTCGCCTTCGTCACCGCACAGGCGCCGATCAACGCGGTGCTCGTGTACGACGTCGAAACCATGACGGAACTCACGCGCATCACCGGTTTCGGCGTCGAACCCTCGCGCATGGTCGCCAATGCCGATCGTTCACGCCTGTACCTGGTCAGCCGCATGCTGGCCGCCGGCGGACAGCCCGCACAGATGCGCGTGCACGCGCTGAGCGCATCCCGACGCGCCATCCTGCGCACCGTAGTGGTCGGTCAGGCGACCGGGCGCACGATCGCAATCAGCCCCGACGACAGGCGTCTGTACGTCTGGAAGTTGACCTCGCCACCGCAGGCGATCAGCGTCGCGGTGCTGGACGCGATCACGCTTGCGGAGGTCGCAGAGGTTCCCCTGCCCTGGGCGCTGTGTGGACCGATCGCCAAGGACATCGCGAGTGCGCCGGACGGGCGGATCGTCGCCAGCGGCTGCGCCGACGGTCTGCGCGTGATCGATCCGGACACGCTCGTCGCGACCACCCTGCCGATCGCGACCGATCTGCTCCCGGATCTGATCGGATTCTCGCCCAATGGCCAGGAGGTCTACCTCCGCCACACGACGGCTGCGACCAGCAGCCAGCCGCGTCTCGCCGCGGTGCATCTCACTTCGGGCGTGCGCTCCGAGATCAGCTTCGCGCTGCCGCCGGACAGCCCGGCCTTCGCGGGCGCGGTCGCCACGCGCATGGTGCGTGTACAGCGACCCGCCGATCCCGCCGGCGACCCGACCGTGTTCATCACCTATACGCCCACCATGGGCGGCGCACCACCGATCGCTTCAGCGCGGGCCAGCGAGCTGCTGCCACCGACACGGACGCTGACCCGCCTGACGTCGCTCGGCGTGCCGTCGGCGACGATGTTCGGCGTCAGCGAAAACGGTCGGGTCGGCGTATTCGGCAATCAGCGCATCCTGCGTCGCGTCGCCCTGGACGCCGCCGGGCTCGAACCGATCGCGACCGACGGCGACTTCGTCGAAGTCGCGCCGTCCGGGCAGAGCCCGCTGCAGTTCAGCGACATCATCCTTGCGCGTCCGCTGCTCGAGGACGGATTCGAATGAGGGGCTCCGATGGCTGGCCCGTTCCCATCGCCTCAACCGTGCGGACTGCGCTCTAGCCCGCCCGCGCGAGCTGCTTGCACGATCCGCCCGATCCGCGCCGTCACCTGCACGAGGAGACTTTCAGGGCACTTTCGCTCACCGCACCCCCACATCTGACTCCGCGTCTTTCGAGGCTGCAAGCCGCTGTCGGCCCTACAGTCGCGGCGCCCACATGAACAGCCAGGCCGCCAGGCCGCCTGCGGCCGTGAGCAGAGCCAACAGGCCGAGCAGTGCAGCGACGGCGTAGCGGAACGCGGACTGACGCGAACGCTGGGCGGCGAAGTAGAGCTCCAGCAGCGCGAGCGGCAGCAGCCAGCTGAACACGCTCACGGCCAGAAACACCGGGCCATCCACGGACAACTCCTCCCCCATGGCGGCCAGCAGCATGCCGGCCATCACCATGCCCAGCCGCAGGAACCAGACGCCGTTGACAAGCAGGAAAGCACGCAGGGCGTGGCGCCGATGGCTGGCGATGTCGCGCGCCCTCGCGCTGCGCCACGCGAGCATCAGCGCCAGCAGGATGAGCACGCCGTTGGCACTGGTCGCCAGAGCGCTGCCGAGGTTGAGCTGCGAACCGCGCACCCAGATCAGGTAGAACCCGCTGAGCGTGGCGATCGCAGCGCTCAGCAGGAACACGCGGCCGTTCCAGCGGTGCAGGCCCGGCCACTGCCGACGCAAGGCCGGCAGCAGTTGCAGCAGTCCTGACAGGGTCATGAGCGCGCCCACCAGCAGGTGAGCCAACAGCTGGGCGTTGCCGAAGTCGTCGCCCGCAACGTAGCCGGTGATGTGCGGCTTGTCGTTAAGCCCCAACAGGTCACCGGCGACCCAGCGCGGCACCACGAAGGCGAGCACGAAAGCAGCAAAGGCCGCCTGACCGAGTGCGGCGGTAACAAACCACACACCTGCGGCAAGGGAGAGGGCGCGGTGATCCGCCGAATGGGGCGCAGGGCTGGGCAACATGAGGCATTCCGGGCTGGGTCGAGAGTTGCCAGCCTGCGGTGGGCGGGCCCGGCCGTCCCGCCGATTCGCGAATCGGCCGATCGATGTGGGAATCGGGAAGCGCCTTCATGCTTCCCGTTCAGCCTTCGGGCGCTTGCAAGCTTCGCCGTCGCTCGCCACCCTTTCGCTGGATTGAAGGGAGAAGCGCGCGCATGGACTCGATCGCATTGGCAATGACGTGGCTGGTGGTGGCTGCCGCGCTGGCGTCGGTGGTTCTGCTGCTCCGGCGTCCGCACAAGTCGCCGGCCGAGCTGCTGTTCGCGGTGTTCTGTGGATCGATGGCGCTCGACCTCCTGCGGCCAGCGCTGGAGTCGGCGCCGGGATGGGCGCTGCTCGCGCTTGCCGTCGGCGGCTGTGCCACCTGCAATGTCTATTGGCTGGTGGCCCGCGCGCTGTTCCGCGGCGAGGGCGGAGTTGGCCGCATGCAGATCGCTGCAGCGGCGCTGATTGCTGCGCTGATCGTGGGCTATCGCAGTTTGCAGGTCGCGGGATTGCCCAGCGAGCTGGTCGTCGCACTCGGCGCCCTGCTGACCCTGGCGAGCTCGACCGTGCTGGTGCTGGCGTTCGCTGAAGCGCTGCGCGGGTTCGGCGTCGCTTCACGCATGCAGCAGCACGTGCGCCTCGCCTTCGTGGTGGTCTATGGCGGCTGCCTGCTGATGGGCACTCTGTCAGGGTCGCTGGTCGAGTTGGATTCGGGCTGGGCGGGCGCGCATCGAATCGTGGTGCTGACGTGCTCGCTGTCCATCCTCGTCTTCACCCATGTGGCGCTTGAACTTTGCCGTCGCCAACCCCGGCCGGAACCCGCGCTGGCAGTCGAGCGCGCCGCAGAGCCGGCCCCCCCGCGCAGTGAAGACCGAGCCTTGGCCGAGGCCTTGATTCGTGCGTTGGAGCGGGATCTGCTCTACCGCGATCCCGAGCTGAAGGTCGCGGATCTCGCCGAGCATGTCGGCAGCCGCGAGCATCGCGTCAGCCGCGTGATCACCCAGGTGCTGGGGGCACGCAACTTCAGCCAGTGGATCAACGGCTATCGCATCGAACACGCCTGTCGCGTTCTGCTGGAGCGCCCGAAGAGCAGCGTGCTGGAGATCAGCCTGGAGGCCGGGTTCGGATCGCTCGGGCCTTTCAATCGCGCCTTCAAGGCCGCCAAAGCGTGTACGCCCTCCGCCTGGCGCGCGCGCGAGGGCACGCCGTCGGCGCTGCCCTCGGGCTCGGCGTCTTCTGCCCGGTGAAGCGCGCAGCGCAGGCGTGCGCTGCCCGCGGCCACGCCGTCGGGTGGGTTCGCACATCCTTTCGCGCCGCGCCTTCGCCGTCCGCGCAAAGCGGCCCCGCCAACCAGCGACCACGCAGGGTGCAGGGGGCCAGAAACACGTAGCGCGTGGCGCCTTCGAAAGGTTGAACGGCGCGCCGATGCGGCTGCCGTGGTTCGCGCCCGACAACGCTAGAGCAGCACAAGCACAGGCGACGATGCGGCTCTTGCGCCGGCACCGCCAGGCCACGAGCTCGACACCTGCGCGTCACAGCCTCCTGATGTGGCGCCTTGCAGGTCCTGCGAAGCGGGCTGCGGCGCTCGAAGCCGAACTCGTCGCGTTCTTCCTGCGTGCCGGACCACAAGACGCACGAGCATCCAGTCGATCGCTCGCCAACACACCTGGCCTCAGCGCAGCGCGCTGTCGCCAACCTTCCATGTGCCACCGTCGAGCTTCATCTCGACGCGACCGCGTACGGCCTGGCCGAACGCATGGGTGCCCTTGATGCGCAGCTGCGCGCGCTCGCCATCGATCCAGCCGCCGACGATGTCCGCCGAGGTGGGATGGTTCATCGAAGCGATCTCGACCAAGGCTTCTGCGCCGAGAATCTCGATCATGTCTTCGGGCAGGGCCTGCAGGGCCAGCACCACCTTCGCTTCGCGCGTCGCCAGCACCTTCAGGAAAGCCAGATACGCCTTGCCGGGCTCGCCGCCGTCGCTTGACAGCGGCTGGCCGGGGTCCGTGATCGACCTCAGTGCGAGGTCGAAGTCGACGCGCATTTCGTAGCTCTCGCCGAAGAAGTCGGTGGCTGGCTTCGCCCATTGGCCGCGGATGCGATCGCCCTCGACAACGATCTTCTCCTCACCGTCGCCATTGGTGTTGAAGCTGTCCGGGCGCGCGATCAGCGAGCTGATCAGCAGGCTGCCATCGCCGTCGCGGTTGATCGTCATCAGCAGAGTACCGGAGTCCCGCGGCGCAGAGCTGGCAACGGCATCGAGCGGGTCGAGCGCGCCGACCGCGGCCCCGGCGTCGAAGGGGCCCTCGCCGATGACGACCCCATAGGTTTCACGTTCCGCGTCTTTCCAGAGTCGAAAGGCGACGCCTTCGGCGACCTCGAAACGCGTGTCGCCCATCCGGTAGTGGCCGCCGGCGGCTTCGCTTGCGAGGCTGGGGGCGGTCGGCAGCAGAAGGCACAGGGAGATCGCAAAGGTCCTGATCGGTGACATGAAGAGCTCCTGTCGGATAGCTGCAGCGCCGAACACGATGAACGGCGCAGTCGGGCCGAGCGCTGTCGTCGATGCAACGGCTTGCGCGGGGCGCGTACAGGGGAATGTCCCGGCGCGGCTGAAGCGAACGCAGTGGTCCGTAAACGCGCTGCGCCACCGAAGCCACCGTTGCCGTTGCCGTTGAACGCCGAGCGCCATGCGCCGCTTGGCCGGTGGAGCGCAGGCACAGGGTGGCCCGGGCGTGCGATGAGCACGTCTTGGTGTAGGGCTACCCGCGTTCGCTGTCCGGGTCGGAACCCATCGACCTGTCAGCCGAAGCTGAGCTGCGGCGCGTGTTGGCAAGTCCCGCCAAGGCACCGGCGAGGGCCGCGCGAGGCAGGGCGCCGCGGCCGAGGTTGCCGCTCGCGTCGGCGCAGTTCCAAAGCATGCCGATCGTCATCGGCCGTGCGTTCGCTTTTCCGGCTTTCGCTCATTCAAGAGCAGGTGACCTCACCGGAGACGCGCCGTGTATCGCTCGATTCTTGCTGCCCTGGCCCTCGGCCTTGCCGCGCTTCTGTTGCCTGCTTCCGCCTCGGGCCAGGCCACGTTCTGCGTGCGTACCGTGGCCGAATTCGACAGCGCCTACCGTCTCTCGGAACTGCAGCCGGTCACCATCCGAATGGCAGCAGGCGCCTGGAACATGGCAGGCAGCACCGTGACACCCCACCAGAGCAACTTCGTCTACCCCGGCAACTCGGTTCGGATCGAAGGCGGCTACAACAGCACGTGCACGAGCCGCAGCGAAGATCCAGGCGCGACGGTACTGCGCGGATCCACCCTGAAAATCTCAGCCTTGTCAGCGCCGACCGTGCACATCGAGCGGCTTACGTTTCGGGAGCTGATCCAGATGGAGTTCTTCGCCGAGGGTGAGGTGTCTTTGAATCGCGTCTGGTTCGATGTCGTTACGCAGACAAAGGTGAATGCCGAGCGGTTCAGCCTACGCAACAGTGTTGTCGCCTACGGCGGGTCCTCCGGCGGCGCGTTTGGCCGTTGTCCGATCGAGTTCTTCAACCACAATCCGGAGCGCGTACGGGTGGAACACACGAGCTTCGTGCGCAACCTCGGACCCGCCGCGCTGTGCATCATCGACTACGCGGGCGAGTCGGTGACGGTAACGAACAGTGTGTTCTGGGAGAACGCGCTCGACATCCGGATCGACAACCGCAGCGAATACAGCGGCAACGCCGCGGCGGTGCTCTTCAACAACGTTCTGGGTGCTGGCATCGAAACCGAGACGCCGCTCTTGATACCCGCCATCGGCACGCAAACCGGAAACCCCCTTTTCGTTACGCCGGACAACTTCCGCCTTTCCAGTGGGTCGCCTGCGATCGACTCAGGACGCACGGATATCAACCTGCTGGGTGACCGCGATTTCGACGGCAACCCGCGCTGGCAGGGCGCTGCGCCCGATCGAGGTGCGTTCGAGACGAGCCTCGGCGTCAGCAGTCCCGTGCTCATGGTCACCAACAGCAACGACTCCGGAGCGGGCTCCCTGCGGCAGGCGCTGATCGAAGCCAACGCGTCGCCAAACCTCAACACCATCCGCTTCAACATCGCGGGCGCCTGTCCACGCACGATCACCCTGGCCAGCCTGCTGCCCACCCTCCAGCATCCGGTCGCCATCGACGGCTACTCACAGCCGGGCTCCAGCCGCAACACCGCCTCGCTGGGATGGAACGCCAACCTTTGCATCGTGCTCAACGGCGCCAACCAGATCACCGGAGCGTATGGGTTCAACGTCGATACCGCCGCATCGCCGGATGCCACCGTCAGCATCGAGGGCATCGCCTTCTCGGGCCATTCGTTTGCCGCCGCCCAGTTCGTCGGCGGCCGCAACCATCGCTTTGTCGGCAACCAGATCGGCGGCGTGGTGGGTGCTGCGCTGCTGCCCTCGGGCACGGGCGTGCGGATCGGCGGCACGGTCGAGGGGGTACGCATCGGTGGGCCACAGCCCGCGGACCGCAACGTCATCGCGAGCGCGCTGGGCGCTGGCATCAGCCTCAACGGCTCGGGCTCAACCCAGCCAACCGGGGCTATCGTAGAAAACAACTACATCGGCACCCAGAGCGGCGGCGATACGCGCGGCAATGAGCGCGGAGTCTTTATCGGTGGCTCGGATCACGTGATCCGCGACAACGTGATCTCGAATTCGGTGAGCCATGGCGTCGAGCTCTCGGGTGCGCTCGCCCTCGGCAATCGCATCACCGACAACCGTATTGGGGTCCCTGCCCTGTGCACCGGCACCTGTGCTGATCGCGGCAACGGTGGCCACGGTGTGCTTCTTCGCAACAGCGCCAACGACAACCGCGTCGAGTCCAATCACATCGCCTACAACGCACAGGATGGCATCACGATCACCGGTGCCCGCCGCAACAGCCTTCGCCGCAACACCAGCTATGGTCATGGCGGAATCGGTATCGACCTCGGCGACGACGGCCGCAATCTGTTCGACGTCAACAACACCCAGGCGGCTCCGGTCACGGCCGGCAACGACAGCCAGAACGCACCCAGCCTCAGCAGCGTTGCTGGCACCGCTGCCAGCGGACTGGCCGCAGGTGCGCTCGCGTCCGCAAACGGCTGGTACCGCATCGACTTCTACGGCAGTGCGGGTGCGTGCAGCCTGGTCACGGTTGGCAGCCTGCCGGTGGGTCATTACGGCGAAGGACGGGATTGGCTCGGCGCGACCTTCGTGCAGATCAACAACGCGACACCCAGCGCAAACGGCAGCGCGAGCTTCAGCGGCGTTGAACTCCGCCTAAGTGGCTCGTCGAACTACTTTGTGGCGGGCAGCACCTGGATTGTCGCCACCGCCACCCGCATGAGCGGAGCCCCGCTCCAACTCAACCAGCGCTACCTCGGCACCTCCGAGTTCGGGCGCTGTCGGCTGTATGCGGCCGGTGCGATCACGACAGAACTGTTCTCGAACGGCTTCGAGGCCGCGGGGCTCTAACAGCCTGTTTACGCAGCGTTCGCGCATGGACTGGCGGCGCACAGTGCCTGACCACGGTGATTCCGGCTCTCGATCGTCGGTCGCGTGGACGATGAACCGGCGCGGAGGGGCCAGTCCGGCGCAGGGCAGCGACAATGGCGTCCGAGCGGGTCGCCAGGCGGGTGCACGCCGTTTCCGCGTGCGCGCCGTCAGCGCAATCCGCAGTGCCTTCACTCCAGGCGCCGAGGTGCATCCACTCGCTCACCGCACCCACACCTCCACCCGCCGATTGCGTGCACGTCCACGCGGGCTGTCGTCGGCTGAGAGCAGCAAACGGCCGCCCAGGCCGCGTACGTTGCGCGGGCGCAGGCCCAGGGCCTCCATGCGGTCGGCCACCTGGTCGGCGCGGTCATTGCTGAGCACTTCGGCCTGCAGCGGAGTCACTTCGCCGGCATCGGCGAAGCCGACCAGCAGCAGGAAGCGCCCCTGCTGGGCCGGCTGACGCATGAACTCGGCGAGGCGTTCGAGATCCGCCAGCGCCTTGCTGTCTGGGCCGATGCTGCCCTCGTCAAAGCGCAGGTTGAGCGAGAGCCGGCGCGCGCCCTGTACCAGCTCGCGGTACTCGGTCGGCGCGTCTGCCGGCAGCTCGGGCTCGAAGGCCTGCACGCGCTGCGACACAAAGCCGGCAGATTCGACAATGCGCTGGCCTGCGTCCGAAAGCACGAAGGCCAGCAGCGACTCCAGCCGGGCGTCGGCGCGCGCCGGCGCGTACAGAAGCAGGCGCCGCGCCAGCGCATAGTCCTCGACTGCGACCTCGCGGGCGCTCGGTGCGCGGGCGCTGGCACCGTCGGCGATATCCAGCGCGCGCACGCCCTGCAGGCCGGACAGGCCAACAAAGCCCACCGCGTTCGGATCGCGCGCCACCGCTGCGGCAAGTGCTTCGGTGCTCTCATAGCGCAGCGCCTGCGCAGACAGGCGGGCGTTGCCCAGTACCAGCCCGCGGAAGGTATCGAAGGTGCCCGAGCGCTCATCGCGGGCGTGCAGTGCGATCCGCCCCGGCCGACCACCCAGCTGCGACCAGTCGCTGAGCTCGCCGTTGAACACTCGCCGCAGATCACGCAGTTCGATTCGAGTCAAAACATTCGAAGGGTGCACGATGATGGCCAGGCCATCGAGCGCAATCACCACCTCGCGCATCTCGCCCAGACGACGGCGCTCTTCGTCCGTGATCGGTCGCGAGGACATCGCCAAATCCGCGCGCCGCCCTTCAAGGCCGGCGAAACCGGTCGAACTGCCGTGCGAGTGCAGCTCGACCGCGAGCTCGGCACTGCCGCGCGCGCTGCGGATCAACAGCTCGTCCAGCGCCTGCGTCTCGCGACGCGGCTCGGCGTAACCCTGCTCGCTCAGCCAGGCCTCGACCAGCGCCGGCATCAGACGCTCGCCGACGGTGTTCGAGCCATGGATGCGCAGGGTCTGCGCCAGCGCGGGGCCGCAGCCCAGCGCCAGCAGCAGAAGCAGAAATCGAAGACCCGTGCGAGCACTGCCCCGTGCGCTCCCCCTGTATGCGCCGTGCATGGGACCTCCTTACCAGTCGAGACGCAGACGCACGCCGTAGGTGCGCGGCGTACCCGGTACGAAGCTCGGAATGCCGAACAGTGCACCTGTGTTGCCGGCGTCGATCAGGTACTCCTCGTCGGCCAGGTTCTGGCCGTACAGCTGGACTTCCGTATGCGGGTTCAGGCGCCAGCCCGCGGTCAGGTTGAACAGGCCGTAGGAACCCTGCTCGATGCCGGGCTGGTTGGCGTCTTCGAAAAACACCTGCGAACGCCAGCTGTAGCTCGGCCGCAGATACAGGGCGCCGCCGTCAGCCAATGCCATGCGCCAGTCGAAGCCCAGCGCCGCGGTGTACTCGGGCGTCAGCCGGAAGCGGTTGCCGGCCAACGCCTGCGGGTTGCCGGCGTCGTCGGTGTTGTCGAAGCTCGCATCGATCCAGCCGATGTTGAGGAAACCGCCGAAGCTGTCGGTAATGCGCTGGCTGAAGCTCAGCTCCACACCCTGGGCCGAGGCGTTGCCGGCATTGGTGGTAATGAAGAAGGGCGGCGCGTTCGGGTTCTGCACCTGCGCCTGGAAATCGCTGTAGTCGTAGTGGAATACCGCGATGTCGTACAGGAAGCGGCCGTCCGCCAGCTCACCCTTGGCGCCGACCTCGTAGCTGAGGACGACTTCGGCGGGAATCTCGTCGACACCGTCGCCGTCGACCTGCAGCACGTCGGGGCGCCGACCGCGCGACACGCTCGCATAGGTGTTCAGCGTATCGCTGACGCGCCAGGCCAGCACCGCGCGACCGACCATAGAATCGTAGGACTCGCTGCCGCTGATCACGCCATTGGTGGGCCGGAACAGCACGTTCGGAAACGCCGGCGCGGCAGGGCTGGGCAGCAGCTGGCCGAGTGCGCTCGGCTGACCGAAGTAAAGGGCCTCGTAGGCGTTGTCGACCTTCTCGCGGGTGCCGCGCAGGCCGAGGGTGAGCTCGAAGCGCTCGTTGAGCTGCCAGGTGCCGTCGGCGAAGAATTCCAGCGCTTCGACCGCGCCGAAGTTGGCGTACTCCTCGCGGTGCAGCGGCTTCAGCGGAATGAAGGCCGGCAGGCCCGGGACCAGACCCGGCAGTGCCGGCGGCACATTGGTCAGGTTCGGCGTACCGTTCGGGTTCAGCAGCGGCACGATCGGCAGGGCACCGCCGGTCGCGCCGCTCAGGATCGGCGACAGCAGCGCGTAGAAGCTGCGCTCGTCAGTCGCAAACGGCACGCGCTGGCTGCCACTCTCGTCGAACCACGAGGCACCTGCGAAGCCGCGGAAGCGGCCGCCCGCATCGTAGTTCAGGCGCAGCTCCTGGCTGAACTGTTGGCCTTCGGCGATTTCGGCGAACTCCAGCACGTTGACCTGCGAGCCGTCGGCGTCGAACTCCTCACGTGA
Source organism: uncultured Aquimonas sp. (assembly GCA_964586455.1). GTDB lineage: Bacteria > Pseudomonadota > Gammaproteobacteria > Xanthomonadales > Xanthomonadaceae > Aquimonas. The sequence continues at coordinate 3,676 of CAZPHV010000012.1, read as the reverse complement.
GTCGAAATCGCGCCAGCCGGTGATGCTGCTCAGGCTGTAGCTGTCGCTGAGCGCGAAGTCGCCCAGCAGGGTCACGCCGTTGACGTGGCGATCCAGCCCGAGCTCATCGCCGCGATTCAGATCGGCCGGGCTGCGGAACAGCTCGGTGCTGCCCTGGCGGGTCGGAATCACATTGCTGCGGAAGGCGGTGCCGGGCGGGCTGTCGGTCTGGTGGTTGAAGATCAGATCCATGCGCGAGCGCTCGCCCACGTTCATGCCGAAGCTCAGGCGCAGGGCGCTGGTATCACGACCATTGAGATCGCCGCCGGAAAGGTTTTCGATGAAGCCGTCGCGCTGCTCGTGGAACACCGCGAGACGCGCGAACAGGGTGTCGCTGATCGGCGTGTTGGCGTGGCCTTCCAGAAACATCGAGTCGAGGTTGCCGAGGCCGAAGCGCACGTGCGCCGAGCTTTCGTCGCGAGCTTTGTTCTGGATCAGATGCACCGCGCCGATCTGAGCGCCGCGGCCGAACAGCGTGCCCTGCGGGCCGCGCAGCACCTCGATGCGCTCCAGATCGAAGAACTCGACCACCGCGCCGCGCGAGCGGCTGATCGAGACGCCGTCCTGGAACACCGACACGCGCGGCTCAACCTGCGAATCGCCGCTGTCGGAGGTGATGCCGCGAATCACGAATCCGGGATTGTTCGGACTCTGCACCTGGGTCTGCAGGCCCGGCACATAGCCGTTGATGTCGGCGAAGTTGCTGATGTTGAGCTGATCCAGGAACTCGCCCGACAGCGCGCTGATCGCGATCGGCACTTCCTGCACCTGCTGCTCGCGCTTCTGCGCGGTGACCACGATGCGGTCGAGCTCGGCGGCGCCGTCGGTTGGCGCATCTTGCGCGTGCAGAACAGGCGCGCTTAGCAGGGCCAGGGCGATGGACGAAGCGAGCAGGGAGCGGGCGTGCGGCATGGGATCAATTCCGTGCGGTGGACCAAGGGAAGCCCGCAAGCCTGCGCAGCCGACGTTGCAGGCGCATGACCGCCATGCGTCACCGTAGGGTCATCGAAAGCGGTTTTACTGCGCGGCTCCCAAGGCCGAGTTCAGAACGCCATGCCCCGCATCAACCGTCGCGATTTTCTGATCTGCGCCAGCCTGTCCTCGCTGGCGCTGAGCTTGCCCGGCTGCAGCGCGAATGCTTCGCCTCCGATGGGTCAAGTGACGCTGGACCGCGCGCGTTTTCCGCAGTCGGTGGCATCAGGGGATCCACGCCCACAGGCAGTGCTGCTGTGGACGCGGCTGCTGCTCCGCGACGAGGCTCGCGAGGCAGGGCTGTGGCTGCAGGTTTCTGACAGCGACGACTTCGTGCAGCCGCGCTCGTTGGCGCTGAGCGCACTCGCCGAGCACGAGGGCTGCGTGCGCGTTCGCCTCAGCGACCTGCAGCCGGGCACGCGCTACTACTACCGCTTCGTGGTCGACACCGTCGACGGCTGGCGCAGCTCGCCGATCGGACGCACGCGCACCGCGCCTGCGGTCGACAGCGAGGCGCCGCTGCGCTTTGCCCTGCTCAGCTGCCAGGACTACGGCGGCCGCTGGTACAACAGCCTGCTGCCGCTGCTCGATGAGGAGCTCGACTTCATCCTGCACGTCGGCGACTTCATCTACGAGACCGCCGGCGACCCGCAGTTCCAGAGTGACAGCGCCGAGCGCCGCATCGTGTTCGACGACCTGGAAGGCGCGCTGAAGCTCGGCAGCACCGAGCGGCCGTACTACGCCGCGCGATCGCTCGACAACTACCGTCAGCTGCACCGCACGGTGCGCACCGATCCCGTGCTGCAGCAGCTGCTGGAGCGTGCCCCACTGATCGCGATGTGGGACGACCACGAGTTCGCCGACGACAGCTGGCAGGACGTCGCCACCCACCACGACGCCCGCTTCGACGAGCGCGACCGCGAGCGTCGCCGCAACGCCGAGCAGGCCTGGTTCGAGTATCTGCCGGCCGACCCCGAGGGCATGCTGGACGCACAGGGCGCGATGCCGGCGCGCGAGGCGTTGTTTCCCGCCACGCGGATCTGGCGCGGGCTGCGCTTCGGCAAGGTGCTGGACCTCGCCCTGATCGACACCCGCAGCGAGCGTCCCGACCATCTGGTGCCTGAAGACGCCTTCCCCGGCGAGCTGCTCTACACCGAAGCCGAACTGGGCGAAGCACTGCCGGGCTTGGGCATCGATCCGGTGACGCTTGAAGACAGCCTGCTGCATTACGTCGATCTGGACTCCGCAGAACACGCCGCGCTGAAACCTACCCTGGTCGGCCTGCTCAGCGCCGCCGCGCTCGGCGAAGGCCTGTCGAATGAGGCGGCGATGGCCTACGCGCAGCGCTGCGCACGCGGTCGCATCGCCCTGCCGGTGCTCGATGCCCTGCTGCGGCGCTGGAACGCGAGCGCGCCCGAGGCCATGCGGGCTGAGATCCCGACTGCTGAAGCGGCTGCAGGCCGCGGCCTGTGCTGGGCCAGCGTGGGCAAGACCGGATTGTTCAGCAGCGTAGGTTCCCGCTACTTCGTGCTGCAGGCGCCGTGGCAGGCGCTGGCCGCACTGCGCGGCGCCGAGGATTCACCGCTGTCGCCGGCTCAGCGCGACTGGCTGCTGCAGCGTCTGCAGGCCAGCGATGCGGTGTGGAAGACCGTCGCCAGCTCGATCTCGTTCACGCCGATCGAGCTGGACCTGTCACTGCCCGAGCTCGGCGCGCCTGCGCTGCTGGCGCGCCGCTTCCTGCTCAATGTCGATCACTGGGATGGCTTTCCGCTGGCGCGTCGCGCACTGCTCGATGCCTTCGATGCCGCCGGCGGCACGGTCCTGCTGTCGGGCGACATCCACGCGGCGTTTGCTACCCAGCACAGCAGTCGCAGCATTGAGCTGACCACGCCAGCGGTGTCCTCGACCACGCTGGCCGACATTCTCGGCAGCGAAGTCGAGCGCGATCCGAACACCGCCGAAGTCAGTCGGCGCATGGTCGAACAGCTGGACGCGCTGATCGTCCATGGCGATCCGTGCGTGCGACACGCGCGCACCCGCCTGCACGGCGTGACCCTGATCGAGGCGCACATGGATCACCTCGATGCGCGCTTCCTCTGCCTGCCGCCCCAGGCCTGCCGCACGCCCGCCTACGACGATTCCACTGCACTGCGCGCACAGACGCAGATCACACGTTTCTACGTGGACGCCGCCTCGCGTCGCCTGCAACCCGAATAGGGTGGGCCCTGGCCCACCGTGGTCTCGTTACTCGCCTCGCCCTCTTTCTGACAGCGTTGCGAAGACGCCTGGCACCGCAGAGACCTTGGCCGTGCTGAAGGCAACTCCTCGGAGTTGACAGACCGCGGCGAGGGTCGAGCTCCGGTGGGCCAGGGCCCACCCTATGGGGCAACCGTGAGGCGTGCTGCCAGGCGGGTCGCGGTGACCGCGGCGAGCATCGAGCTCCGGTGGGCCAGGGCCCAACCTTATGGGGCAACCGTGAGGCGTGCTGCCAGGCGAGTCGCAGTGACCGGGGCGAGGGTCGAGCTCCGGTGGGCCAGGGCCCACCCTATGGGGCAACCGTGCGGTGTGCTGCCAGGCGAGTCGCGGTGACCGCGGCGAGGGTCGAGCTCCGGTGGGCCCTGGCCTGAGGTCTCCCCAGAATTTCTCTTTTCGATTCCGTTAGATA
>CAZPHV010000011.1:7791-96845 GCA_964586455.1 uncultured Aquimonas sp. | reverse complement strand
CCCCTCTCCCACAAGGGGAGAGGGGAGAAGAGCTTCGCGTTGATGAGTGACGACTTACTACGCAGAGAGGGGAGAAGGCTTCTGCTCTTGCGAATCCCGAATCCCGAATCCCGAGTCCCGGCCTCAAATACTGATGCCTTCCCGCTTGGCGATCGTGTACATGTCCTTGTCGCCGCGGCCAGAAAGGTTGCAGAGAATCAAGGCGTCCTTTGGCAGTTCGCGCGCCTTCTTTACAGCCAGCGCGATCGCGTGGCTGGATTCCAGCGCGGCGAGAATGCCTTCGGTGCGGGCCAGCAGGTGGAAGGCCTCCATGCATTCGGTGTCGGTGATGCCGTCGTACTGGGCGCGGCCGCTGTCTTTGAGGAATGCGTGCTCGGGGCCGACGCCGGGATAGTCCAGGCCGGCCGAGATCGAGTGGGTCTCGATGATCTGACCGTCGTCGTCGCACAGCAGATAAGTCCGGTTGCCGTGCAGCACGCCGGGGCGGCCGGCGCCCAGCGAGGCCGAGTGGCGGCCGGTTTCGATGCCGTCGCCGGCGGCTTCGGCGCCGAAAATCTTGACCTCGCGATCGTTCAGGAACGGATGGAACAGACCGATCGCATTGCTGCCGCCGCCGACGCAGGCGACCAAGGCATCCGGCAGGCGGCCGTATTGTTCCATCATCTGCACGCGCGCCTCGCGGCCGACCACGGCGTTGAAGTCACGGACCATGCGCGGGTACGGGCTGGGGCCGGCGACGGTACCGATAATGTAGAAGGTGTCGTGCACGTTCGAGACCCAATCGCGCATGGCCTCGTTGAGTGCATCTTTGAGCGTCTTCGAGCCCGAAGTCACCGCAACCACTTCCGCGCCGAGCAGCTTCATGCGGAACACGTTGATGGCCTGGCGCTCGATGTCGGTTGCGCCCATGTAGACCACGCACTTCAGACCCAATCGCGCAGCCACCGTGGCCGAAGCCACGCCGTGCTGGCCAGCGCCGGTCTCGGCGATGATCCGGGTCTTGCCCATGCGCTTGGCCAGCATGGCCTGGCCGATGGTGTTGTTGATCTTGTGCGCGCCGGTGTGGTTCAGATCCTCGCGCTTCAAAAGGATCTTCGCGCCGCCGACGTGGGCGGTCAGGCCCTCGGCGAAGTAGATCGGCGAGGGCCGGCCGACGTAGTGCTTGAGATCGTACTCGAGCTCGGCGATGAACTCGGGATCGTGACGGTAGCGTTCGTAGGCGGCCTCCAGCTCGCGCAGCGGCTCGATCAGGGTTTCGCTGACGAAGCTGCCGCCGAATTGGCCGAAGTGGCCGCGGGCGTCGGGGTACTGGGAGAAGTCGCTGACTTCGATGTGTTCACTACGCTTGGCCGCGGTCTGCACGTTCCACCTCATTTACGAAAGCCTGCATGCGCGCGAGGCACTTCTCGCCCGGCGCATCTTCGATACCACTCGATACATCCACCGCAAACGGGCGCACCGCCCGCACGGCTTCAAAAACGTTGTCGGGCTTCAAGCCCCCCGCCAGCAGCAGTGGCACCGGCCTGTCCGCAGGCAGCCGTGCCCAGTCGAAGCCATGACCGCTGCCGCCCTGCCCACCGGTGGCGTGGCTGTCGAACACAAAGCCCGAAGCCTGGGCGTAGGGACCCAGATAGGCCTGCACATCGTCAACACTGCCCATCGGTACGGCCTTGATCCAAGGGCGGCCGAAACCCGCGCAGAACTCCGGCGACTCGGCGCCGTGAAACTGGACCAGGTCAGGCCGCACCGCTTCGATCGCCGCACGCGCGAGCTCCGCATCCGCGTCCATCAGTAGCAGCACGGCCGAAGCCAGCACGGGGACTTCGCGCCGCAGCGTCGAGGCCTGTTCAATCGACAGGCCACGACGCGTTCCGGGCACCACGATCAAACCGATTGCGTCAGCACCCAGTGAAACGGCAGCGCGCACGTCATCTGCGCGTTTCATGCCGCAAAACTTGATGCGGGTACGTTGGCGGATCGAAACATTCATTACCCGCGTAGTGTGGAGCATCACGCCGGCCCACACGTCAAAAGCACGCGATCAGGACAGATCCGACCATGTGAATTCTGGCGGTAGCGCGAAGCGCGCGGGGTACAACGGCCCTTCGAACACCAGCCCCTGCGGCTGTGCGGTTGGGCCCGCGACGCTGCGATCGCGTCCAGCCAACAGCTCGGCGATCCAGGCTTCAGGCCGGTCGCCGCGACCGATCGGCAGCAGGCTGCCGACGATGTTGCGCACCATGTGATGCAGGAAGGCATTGGCCTGCACGCGGATCTCGATCCAGGCGCCGCTGCGTTCGACTTCGATGCGATGCAGATGACGGTTCGGATGCTTGGCCTGGCAGGCCGTGGTGCGGAAGGCGCTGAAGTCGTGCTCGCCCACCAGCGCCTGTGCCGCGCGGTGCATGCGCTCGGCATCCAGCGGCAAGCGCTCCCAGGCGGCGTGCTCGCGATCCAGCGCCGGACGCACGCCGCGGTTGAGGATGCGATAGCGATAGCGCCGCGCAAGCGCCGAATAGCGCGCATGAAAATCGGACGCAACCGGCTGCACCCACAGCAGCGCGGCGGCGTCCGGCAGGCGCGAAGTCGTGCCCATCAACAGCGCGCGCGTGCTGCGCTCGGCGGCGATGTCGAAATGGATGACCTGGCCGCGGCCATGGACGCCGCTGTCAGTACGTCCGGCACAGGTCACCAACACCGGCGTATCACACACCGACGACAGGGCCTCTTCGACGGCGGCCTGCACGGTGCGGCCATGCGACAGGCGCTGCCAGCCGAAGAATGCTCCGCCGTCGTATTCGACGGCCGCGGCATAGCGACGGGGCGCGGCGTGCGCATCAGGATCAGCGGCGGGAATGAGGGAGTCGGAATTCAAGGCGTATCGACTGCGGCGTGCGAGGCCGACAAAGGTAGCGGTTTTGCGGCCGCCGGCGCGCGAAATCCCCGGCCCAGAACGCACAAGGGCCGGCAAGCCGGCCCTTGTGGGTCACGCGAACCGCTGGATCAGCGGATTTCGTCGAGCAGTCGACGGGCGTCCTGCCGCTGTTCGGTTGTGCCTTCCTGGGCGACCTCTTCCAGCATGCCGCGGGCACCTTCGACATCGCCCATGTCGAGGTAGGCGCGAGCCAGTTCCAGCTTGGTGGCGGCAGCCTCGATGGCGTCCGCGTTGAGCCCGGCGTCGCCACTCGACGAAGCCGCCGACGGTGCGGCGAACTCGGGCGGGGCTTCAAACGCCAGCGGCTCCGGCTCAACGAAACGCTCGACCTCAGGCACCACAAGCTCAGGCTCGGACAGATCGATCCGGAATTCAGGCTCATCGTCGAAGCGCGGCGTAGACGCCGGAACCGGCGGCACGCCCACATCGGCGCGGTAGGCGCTGGTGTCGTAGGCCGTAGCCTGCGGGCTGGCATCGGCCGCCGGCTCCCAGCCACCGACCGAGGTGTCCTGGGCCGGCAGGTCCATGAACAGCGGATGGTCGGGCAGCATCTCGCGGCCCATCTGCAAAGCCTGCTGCCAGTTGCTGTCGTCGGGATCGTAGACCTGCGCGTACATCGCCTCGACGGCGCCCTCGAAGCGCGCCGGATCATTCAGGCCGTAGTAGTAGCGGACCAGATCAATATGGCGTTCGAGATCATCGGGCTGCTCGGCGAGTCGGTCGAGCAGTTCGCGCTCTTCGGCATCCTCGTAGCCGGCAAGGTCCTGCTCAGCCTCAGCGGCGCCGCCCGGCACGCCGAAGTCGGCGCCTTCGAAGCGCGAGGGAGCGGCGACTGCGGCCGCAGCCGCGGCCTTCTTCTTGCCGCGCCCGCGCAGCCCAAGCAGGGCCAGCAGGCCAATGACCAGGGCTCCGCCACCGCCCAGAACCAGCGGATTTTCGTACCACTCCTGGCGCGGTGGCCGGGGCGGCATCGAATCGGCCGGCGCGATCGCTGCCGGCTCGGCAACGGGCGGCGTCGGCGCAACCACCGGTGGCTCGGCCGGAGCCGGCTCGTCGACCAGCGTTTCAGTCCCGGTCTCGGTTTCGGTCGACTCCGTCGGCGTGCTGGCCGCCGTATCGAGATCGGGCACCTCGACAGGAGCGGGCGTCTCGGTGACCGGATCGAGCGGTGCCAGCGCGGGAGTGGGTGCTGCGGCCTCAGGGGCCGGGGCGGCCGACGGCGTCGGCGCGGCGGCGGCGGCACGCTGGGCCTCGATTTCGGCCAGGCGCTGCTGCAGGGCCTGCAGCTCGCTGTTGCGCAGTTCGAGCAGACGCTCGCTGTCACCGCGGATCTTCTCAAGCTCCTGCACGCGCGACTTCAGCTCGCGGTTTTCCTGATTCAGGGCCTCACTCTGCTCACGGGCGCGCGCCAGATCGGCGCGCAGTTCACGCCCTTCCCCGCCCGAGGAGGCGCCCGTTTGCGCCGCCGAAGCGGGCTGATCGCCACGCGGCGGAACGATGGCAAGCCGCGAATCGGCAGGCGGCGCAGGCGCCGGCGTGGGCGTAGCGCGAGTGGCACTGCGGTCGGTTTCGATCGGCTGCAGCGGAGTGTCGGTCGAAGTCTGATCGCGAACCAGCTGGGACGCTTCGCGCGCGCCGACGGCCGAAATTTCTTCGCGCGACGGGATTCGCAGCACCGCGCCGGTGCGCAGCCGATTCATGTTCCCGCCGATGAATGCATCAGCATTGGCGCGCTGGATCGCCACCATCATCTGGTTGATGTTGACCGAGCTGTCAGGAATCGACTGGCTCGCGATCTTCCAGAGCGAATCGCCGGAATTGACCGGGCCGTAGCTCTCGCCGGGCGCGAAGCTGGGGGCAGCCGACGGCGCCGCAGCACGCGGCGTTGCCATCGGCGGAGGCGTTGACAGCGATTCGGACGGCGCCGGGCGCACATCGCCCTGCGGCAGGGCCTGGGTCTGTGACGGGTTCACGCGCGAAGGCACCGCCACTGGCGGGTCCAGCAACAGGGTGTATTCGCGCAGCAGCTTGCCGCGCGCCCACTCGGCCTCGATCAGAAGACTGACGAAGGGGTCATTGATGCGATTGGGCGTGGTGATGCGGATGACAGGCTTGCCGCCTGCGCCCTGCACGATTTCGAAGCTCAGCGAGGTCAGCAACGCCGCACTGGGGCGCTCAAGCCCGATGCGCGCAAACGCCTCGGACGACGCCAGTCGGATCTGCAGGTCGGCGGCTTCGCCGGGGGCGTTCTCCAGCACTGGAATTTCAGCCAGCAAGGGCTGGTTCAAGGTCGACTTGACCTGCACCTGCCCCAGGCCGAGGGCGAATGCATTGGAGGCACCGAGCGCAAAAGCGAGCGCAACCGGCAGTCTGAGCATCTTGTTCATTGGACTCTGTCCCCCATCCGCGGCGGATGTCTGGTGATTACCACTTTGGGCTGTACCCGGGCGTGTAACCGGCCCTTCGCACAGTCCCGGACCGTCCCCGCCAAACCTTGGCTGAACGGCCCAATCCTAGAAACGACATGACAACGGCGCGCTAACTATAGGTCAACGGTGACATTTCACCAACAATTAAGCCTGCGTCGGTATCGCTCCGACGCAGGCCCGAAGGTGAACGAGATCACACTTTGTGACATTGGAGCGACGCTGATCGACCGCCACCCCTTCCGCAGTCGCCAATCAGCCCCGCTCAGCCAGCACCAGCTCGGCGATCTGAACGGCGTTCAAGGCCGCACCCTTGCGAATGTTATCGGCAACGATCCAGAGGTTCAGACCGCGCGGGTGGCTGATGTCTTCGCGAATGCGGCCCACGAAGACAGGGTCCTTGCCGGCAGCGTGAGTCACTGGCGTTGGATAGCCGCCCGGCTTGCGCTCATCGACCACCACCACGCCGGGGCTCTGCTCAAGCAGCGCACGCGCGGCCTCGGCGGTAATCTTTTCACGGGTCTCGATATGCACCGCCTCGCAATGGCCGAAGAACACCGGCACCCGCACAGCGGTCGGGTTCACTTCGATGCTGTCGTCGCCGAGGATCTTGCGCGTCTCCCAGACCAGCTTCATCTCTTCCTTGGTGTAGCCGTTGTCGAGGAAGTCATCAATCTGCGGAATCAGGTTGAAGGCGATCTGCACCGGGAAGCGCTTCGGCTCCGGGTCCTGAAACGCCAGCATCGCGGCGGTCTGCCTGCCGAGTTCCTCCATGGCCGAACGCCCTGCACCCGACACCGACTGATAGGTCGCCACGTTGATACGGGTGATGCCGTACTTGCGGTGGATCGGGGCCAGCGCGACCAGCATCTGCATCGTCGAGCAGTTCGGGTTGGCGATGATGCCGCGCGGACGGTTGCGGATCGCCTCCGGATTCACCTCGCTCACCACCAGCGGCACATCGGCCTCGCGACGGAAGTGCGAGGTGTTGTCGATGACGATCGCGCCTGCGGCGGCGGCCCTCGGGGCGTGTTCTGCGGAAACGCTGCCGCCGGCCGAGAAGAAGGCGATGTCGACCCCAGTGAAGTCGAAGCTGGCGAGCTCACGCACGGTGTAGCTGCGCTCGCCGCAGCGCACGAGGTCGCCCGCCGAGCGCTCGGAGGCCAGAGGAATCAGCTCGGTGAACGGAAATTTGCGCTCGCCCAGAATCTCCAGAAGCGTCTCACCAACAGCGCCGGTGGCGCCGGCCATTGCGATCTTCAGGGGCTTGGACATCGAGGGAATTCCGTGGTCGAGGGGGTTGGAACAGGCCGCGCACTCTAGCGCGCAAAGCGGCGGATGCAACGCAGCAGGTGCTGCGCTGACAGATGTTCATGTGGCCTGCTGGCGATTCGCAGGCGATTCGCGGGCGCGATCGGGCGGGTTGGGAGGCGACTCAGACGACTCTCGCTGGCACACGCGGCGGCGGATCCACGTCGCCGCACTGCGCGCGATGCAGCAAGGCCTGGTCCATCAGCACCAGCGCGACCATCGCCTCGGCGATCGGCGTGGCGCGGATACCGACGCAGGGGTCGTGGCGGCCGTGGGTGACCACTTCGGCCGCGTTGCCATGGCGATCCACGCTACGCCCCGGCAGGCGCAGGCTGGAGGTGGGCTTCAGTGCCAGATGGCAGATCAGATCCTGACCCGTGCTGATGCCGCCCAGAACGCCGCCGGCGTGGTTGCTGAGAAAGCCCTCGGGGCTCATCTCATCGCGGTGCTCGGTGCCGCGCTGGCCCGCCGACGCCATGCCGTCACCCATCTCGACGCCCTTGACCGCATTGATACCCATCAAGGCCGAAGCGAGTTCGGCATCGAGCTTGGCGTAGAGCGGTGCACCCCAGCCCGGCGGCACGCCTTCGGCGACCACCGTGACCCGCGCGCCGACCGAATCGCCCGCCTTCCGCAGCGCGTCCATGTAGGCCTCGAGCTCGGGCACGAAGCCCGCATCGGGCCAGAAGAAGGGGTTGTCTTCGACGGCATCCCAGTCGAGCCGGGCCGGTTGATGCGGGCCCAGCCGCGAGACATAGCCGCGCACGCGCACGCCGAAGCGCTCGGCCAGCCACTTCTTCGCGATCACGCCGGCAGCGACGCGCACCGTGGTTTCGCGTGCCGACGAACGCCCCCCGCCGCGATGATCGCGGATGCCGTACTTCTGCAAATAGGTGTAGTCGGCGTGCGCCGGCCGGAACACGTCGACCAGATTGCCGTAGTCCTTGCTGCGCGCATCGACGTTGCGGATCAGCAGGGCCAACGAAGTGCCGGTGGTGAGCCCTTCGAACACGCCGGACAGGATCTCGACCTCATCGGACTCGCGACGCTGCGAGGTGTGGCGCGACTTGCCGGTGGCGCGCCGCTCGATGTCATGGCGGAAGTCCTCGGGCGAAATCGCGATACCCGGCGGCAGGCCGTCGATCACGCAGCCGATGGCCGGGCCGTGGCTCTCGCCAAAAGTGGTGACGCGCAGCAGGTGGCCGAACGTGTTGTGCGACATCGCTATCCCATAGGGTGGGCCCTGGCCCACCGAAACTGTGGCGAACATTCGGTAGGTCTTGGCCCACCAGCACCGCGCCAACCATAGAACCGCGCCCGATACAGGGTGGGTCTTGACCCACCGAAACCGTAGCGGACGGTGGGTCAAGACCCACCCTATGAGCTGGAAAGGTGGGTGGGTCAAGACCCACCCTATCAACTCGCTTCGCGCCCCTCTCCCGATGTTAGGGGGTTGGGGTGAGGGGCTGGGCGAAGCGCAGCCCAGCCGTCATTGGAAGGCATCGGTCAATGCAAGGGTGAGATTGGAACGCCGCGCCCTGTAGCGCCCCTGTACCAGCCCATCTCCCGTCGGGAGAGGGGAGGCATCCGCCCTCAGCGCGCGTCCGCCAGCGCCTTGATCGTAGCGGCATGGGCCACGAGATCACCGCGTTCGACCACGAAAACGCCCATCTGTCCTACCTTGAACTCGACCCAAGCGAAAGGCACTTCCGGCAGCAGCCGGACCAGGGCGCGTTCGCTCTCGCCGACCTCGACGATCAGCAGGCCGTTCTCGGTCAGGTGTTCCGGCGCGTCGCGCAGGATCTTCAAGGCCAGATCCAGCCCATCGTCGCCAGCGCGCAGGCCGAGCTCAGGCTCATGCGCGTACTCAGCCGGCAGCGCGGCGACCTCGTCATGAGTGACATAGGGCGGGTTGCTGACGATCAGGTCGTACTGCTCGCCGTCCAGGCCCGCGAACAGGTCGCTGCGAATCGCACGCACGCGCTCACCGACTTCGAAACGCTCGATGTTCTCGCGCGCAAGATCGAGCGCATCTTCGCTGATGTCGACCAGGTCAACCTGCCACTCCGGATTGTGCACGGCCGTAGCAATGCCGATGCAGCCCGAGCCCGTGCACAGGTCCAAAGCGCGCTGAACCCAGCGCCCGCCCAGCCAAGGCTCGAAGCCCGATTCGATCAGCTCCGCGATCGGCGAGCGCGGTACCAGCGCGCGCGGGTCGGTCTTGAAAGCCAGCTGCGCGAACCAGGCCTCGCCAGTGATGTAGCAGGCCGGAATCCGCTCGCGGATGCGACGCTCGAACAGGCTCAACACCAGATCGCGCTCTTCAGCGGTCAGCCGCGCCGCGCCGTAGGTCGGCGACAGGTCGTGCGGCAGGTGCAAGGCATGCAGCACCAGCTGGGTGGCTTCATCCAGTGCATTGTCATAGCTGTGGCCAAAGCTCAGCCCGGCCTGGCCGAAGCGCGTGGCACCGTAGCGGATGAAGTCGATGAGGCTGCGAAGTTCGGCGGGCATGGCGTGGGCGGGTGCTTGAGGGCGGGCGCGGAGTATAGCGGCTGGGCCTGGAGCTGCCCTGCACGAACTCCACGAAGCCAAGGGGCCAACAGGCTCAAGCCAGAGCGGGCTGACCCGCGTTCGCCGCCTGTTCCACCAGCCATTCCAACGAGCCCGAGCGTGCGCCCGCGCGCAGCAGCATCTGCGGATTGCTGCCATCGGCCGGTGCGGTGGCCAATCCCCACTGCAGGCGCATGCCCGAGGCCTGCATCGGCTGCAGCAGCGACGCCAAATGGGCGCGATACCACGCGAGGATCGCTTTCGGGTCGGCGGCATCCAACAGCAGCGTCAGCTGCTCGCTGCCGCTTCGCGCCAATTGGGCGCCTCCGCCGAGGCCGCGTCCCAGACGGTTCGCCAGCGCCTGCAGATCGGCCTCGTTTGTGCTGGACGTGGGCTCCAGCCCCACGCTGAGCAAGCCAAAGGTGTCGCCTCGACCGATCCGGGCGGCTACCCACTGACTCAGACGGGGGCGGTTGGCGAGGCCGGTCGCAGCATCGATGAAAGCGAGGTCGGTCACCCGCGCGGTCTCCGCCCGCGCGGCCCGATCTCGGGCCAGCACGGAGCGCGCATCTGCGATGGCGAAGGCGATCGCCATCGCGAGACCCAGCAGGCTCACGATCACCACGGGCGCCGCCATGAAGTCCGCGCTGAGCGTATTGCCGCTTGCGCAGAACGCGTCGGGTGCAAAGCGCGCTGCGGCCATGCCGCTGTAGTGCATTCCCGCCACGGCGAGCCCCATGATGGCCGCGGCTCCCAGGCGCAAACCAATGTCGCGCCAGCTCGCAACGGTCTTCAGTCGCGCCACCACGAACAGAGCCGCTGCCGAGGCCGAAACAGCGATCAGCACCGAAATTGCGAACCAGAGCGGGTCGTAGCCAATACCCGGCTCCATGCGCATGGCCCACATGCCACCGTAATGCATCGCACAGATCCCAGCGCCCATGGCCAAGGCGCCGACCAGAATCCGCTGGTTGGTCAGGCCGCTGCCCGTGACCAGCACCAGCGCAAGCGCCGACACAGCCACGGCAGCGACCCAGGACAGCACCGTGATGACCAAATCAAAACTGATCGCCACCGGCAACTCGAACGCGGCCATGCCGACGAAATGCATGGCCCAGATTCCACTGCCCATCGCCAGCGCGCCCGAAGCCAACCAGCCGATGCGGCGCCCTGAGGGGCCGTCGACGCGCCCGGCGAATTCAATGGCGACGTAGCTTGCGACCGCCGCGATCAACACGGACAACAGCACCAATTGGATCTCGTAGCTGCCCTGCATGGACACCGCCTCGTGGTTTTTCGGCCGGCGAGACTGGGCTACTTCCAATGAAGCCGAAATGCAGATTCCGCGAAGAGCGCATGAAGGCACTCGCCGTGCCCTACGTTGGTGCGCATTACGCCGCGGGCGGCCCACGACCGGGGCTCACGCACGAGCCCGTATACTTCGCGCCCATGAATACCACCGCCCCTTCCGGCAGCGGCAAGCTGCCCGTTATCGCCGTGCTGATTGCAGCATTGGCCGCTGGCGTCGGCCTGTATGCAGGTCAGCGCTTCTTCGCGCCAGTCGACCTGCCGCAGATGCAGAACAGCCTGCTGTATCCGCAGTTCAAGCAGATTCCGGACTTCAGCCTCACCGCCGACGACGGCCGCGCCTTCACCCAGGCCGACCTGCGCGGCCGCTGGACCCTGGTGTTTGTGGGCTTCACCCACTGCCCGGACATTTGCCCGACCACGCTGGCCGACCTGGCCAAGGCGCGCAAGTCGATGGAAGACCTGCCCGAACTCGAACGCCCGCAGATCGTTTTTGTCAGCGTCGACCCCGAGCGCGACAGCCCGAAGCTCGCCGGCGACTACGCGAAGTATTTCGACCCCAGCGCACGCGGGGTGACCGCTGATCACACCGCCCTGCAGCCGTTCGCACGCAGCCTGGGCATGGTGTACATGCAGAGCCCGCTCGACGGTGGCGGCTACACGGTGGATCACAGCGCTTCGGTGGCGATCATCAATCCCGAAGGCCTGCAGGTCGGCCTGGTACGGCCGCCGCTGGACCCCGCCAAGATCGCTTCCGACCTGCGCGCGCTGGCCGCGCACCGCGCAAAGGCGGGCTGAGCCGATGTCGCTGTCCTTGCTAATGCAGCACTTGCTGCCGCACCGCGTTCTGTCGCGACTGGTGATGTGGGCGACACGCCTGCGCATCCGGCCATGGAAGAACTTCCTGATTCGCCAGATCAGCTCGCGCTTCAAGGTCGATTGGAGCGAGGCTGCGTCGTCCCGGCTCGACGACTACGCACACTTCAATGCCTTCTTCACCCGCGCACTGAAAGACGGTGCACGCCTGCCCGATCCGGCCGCTGATGCCCTGCTGATGCCGGCAGACGGCCGCATCAGCCAGCTCGGACGTATCGAGCAGGGGCGCATCTTCCAGGCCAAGGGTCAGAGCTATACCGCGGCCGAGCTGCTCGGCAGTGACGAAGCCGCAGCCGCGTTTGCCGACGGCTGGTTCATCACCGTCTACCTGTCGCCGCGTGACTACCACCGCGCCCACATGCCGTGCACGGGCCGCCTGGTCGAGACCGTGCACATTCCCGGCCGACTGTTCAGCGTCGCACCTTTCGCGGTGTCCGGCATTCCGCGGCTGTTCGCGCGCAACGAGCGCCTGGTCTGCCGCTTCGAAACGGATCGAGGCCCGATGGCCGTGGTCATGGTCGGCGCCATGCTGGTATCAGGCGTCGAAACCGTCTGGGGCGGCGTCGAGATTCCGCCCTACGGCTCGGGCATCGTCCGCCGCGACCTGCGCGATAAGAACATCACGCTGGAGCGCTTCGCTGAGATGGCGCGCTTCAACATGGGCTCGACCGTGATCGTGTGCCTGCCCAAGCAAGGCTTCGAGCTCGACGACGGTCTGTTCCCGGAGAACCCCGTACGCGTCGGCCAGCGGCTGGGCTGGGTGCGCGGCGCGTAGTCCATGGCGCAGCTCTACCGCTTCCACGGTGGGCTGCCGCTGGACGGCCGCAAAGGCCGGCTACCGTTCGAGCCGATCCGCGCGGCGCCGCTGCCCGCAGAGCTGGTATTGCCGCTCCGAATGCATGCACGCGGGCGGCTTGAGCCCTGCGTTAGACCCGGTCAATACGTGCGTCGATTCGAGATTCTGGCGCGGCCGGACTCCGCAGGCGGCGCGTGCCTGAACGCACCGGCCGCCGGCGTCATCGAAGCCATCGAAGCGCGCGGTTTGCCGCATGCGCCGGGCGAAGTCGACCTGGCGATCGTGCTGCGGGTCGATCCACACAACCCGCTCGACGCCCTGCCCTTCGCGCCCGTCGTCGACTGGGCGCAGCGCGGCCCCGCTGAGCTTCGCCTGCGGCTGATCGATGCCGGCGTGGTGGGCTTGGGCGGCGCGGTGTTTCCCACCGCCGACAAGCTCGCACGGCCCTGCGAGACCTTGATCCTCAACGGCGCCGAGTGCGAACCCTGGATCGCCTGCGACGAGCGTTTGCTGGTCGAGCATGCGAACGAGGTGCTGCGCGGCGGCCTGCTGCTGCAGCACATGCTCGGAGCGACCCGCGTGATCCTCGCGATCGAGGACAGCATGACGCCGGCGCGTGAAGCCCTGCGTGAGGCGCTGGCTGAGGTCGATGCGCCTGATGTCCAGCTGATCGAAGTGCCCACGCGCTACCCGCAGGGCGGCGAACGCCAGCTGATCGAAGTGCTGACCGGGCTTGAGGTGCCGCGCGCTGGCCTGCCGCAGGATCTCGGCATCATCGTGCACAACGTCGGCACCGCAGCCGCCGCCTGGCGCGCCGTCGTACATGGCGAGGCGCTGGTCGAGCGCGTTGTGAGCGTCACCGGCCCCGGCGTGGTCCATCCCGCCAACTGGCGGGTAGCCCTGGGCACTTCGATCGCAGAACTGATCGCGGCCAGCGGCGGCTATACCGAACAGGCCCAGCGACTGCTGATGGGCGGCGGAATGATGGGCGTCAGCCTGCCGGATGACGGCTTTCCGATCGTCAAGGCGAGCACCTGCGTGCTGGTGCTGGAGGGCGCCCAGGTGCGTCCCATCGCAGCGCCCATGCCCTGCATCCGCTGCGGCGACTGCGCCGAGGTCTGCCCGCCGCGACTGCTGCCGCAGCTTCTGCACGAGGCACTGCGCTCGACGGAAATCGAAGACGCCGCCGCGCTCGACCTCACAGCCTGCATCGAGTGCGGCCTCTGCGACCTCGCCTGCCCCGCGCATATCCCACTGGTGCAAGGTTTCCGCGAGGGCAAATCGAGACTGCGGATCGCGCGGGGCAAAGCGCTGGAGGCCCAGCAGGCGCGCGAGCGCTTTGAGGCGCGCGCGCTCCGCCTGCAGCGCGAGAAGGACGAACTCGCTGCGCGCCGCGCCGAAGCCGGCACGCAAGCCAGCAGTCGCGCTGCGATCGCGACCGCGATCGCCAAGGCCAAGGCCAAGGCGCGAGCAAGCGCTCGCAGCAGCGACGCCGCGCGCGAGGACGACACGCCGTGAGAACCTTCGACACCGCACCTGCGCCGCACCTGCCGCCACAGGGCAGCGTGCGCGGGCTGATGCTCGAAGTGCTGGCCGCATTGACTCCGGGTGTGCTCGCCCACGTCTACTTCTTCGGCCCGGGCGTGCTGGTGCAGATCGTTCTTGCGGCGACCTTTGCGCTGATCGTCGAAGCCGCCTGCCTGAAGCTACGCGGGCGCGCACTTGCTCCGTTTCTGGGCGACGGCAGCGCGGTGCTGGCCGCGGTGCTGTTCGCGCTCTGTCTGCCGCCGCTGGCGCCCTGGTGGGTCAGCGCGCTCGGCATGCTGATCGGGATTGGCCTGGCCAAGCATGCCTATGGCGGGCTCGGCTACAACCTGTTCAACCCGGCCATGGTCGGCTATGCGGCGGTGCTGATCAGCTTTCCGCTGGAGCTCAGCCAATGGCTGGCACCGCGCGGACTGGGCAGCGAGGCGCCGGGCCTGATCGAGAGCGTGGGGATCATCTTTGTAGGCGCGACACCTGCCGCCGGCTGGGATGCGATCAGCATGGCCACGCCGCTGGACACCGTGCGACAGCTCAGCTTGCAGGGCCAGACGCTGGTCGAGATTCGCAGCGATCCGCTGTTCGGCGATTTTGGCGGTCGCGGCTGGGAGTGGATCGCGAACTTCTACGCGCTCGGTGGCCTGTGGCTGCTGATCCGCCGCAAGATCCCGTGGCAGACGCCCGTGGCGACACTCGCCAGCGTGATCCTGCTCAGCCTGCCGTTCTGGGCGCTGGCACCCGACGTGCATCCGTTCCCGCTGCAGCACGTGTTTTCGGGTGCGCTGGTGCTGGCGGCATTCTTCATCGTCACTGATCCCGTTTCTGGCTGCAGCACGCCGCGCGGGCGGCTGATCTTTGGTGCGGGCGTGGGCGTGCTGACGCTCGCGATCCGGCGCTGGGGCAGCTATCCGGATGCGATCGCGTTCGCGGTGCTGCTGATGAACTGTGCGGCACCGATGATTGATCGCTTCACCCGGCCGCGCGTCTACGGAGCACCCCGATGAGCCCCGCCGGTCTGCGTCACGCCGCAGTGCTGCTGGGCAGTTGCGCCCTGCTCGCGATCGGCGCGCTGACCGTGGTCGACTACCTCACCCAGACACCGATCGCCAAAGTGCGCGCGGCAGCCGAGCGTGCTGCCTTGGCCGTTGTGCTGCCGCCGGCGCTGTACGACAACGACCCGATCGAGGATTCGATACTCGTTCGCGCGCCGCACTGGCTGGGCCGCGATGAACCTGCACGCATCTGGCGCGGCCGCTTCGGCGCAGCACCCAGCGCGCTGGCCTTGGAGACCACCGCGCCGGAGGGCTATAGCGGACGCATCGAGCTGCTGCTGGGTGTCGACGCAGATGGTCGGGTAACCGCGGCGCGCGTCACCCGCCATGCGGAAACACCGGGGCTGGGCGACCCGATCGAACGCGAGCGCAGCGACTGGATCGACGCCTTCGAAAGCCGCGCCCTGGATGACCCACCGCTGGCGCGCTGGACGGTGCGGCGCGAAGGTGGCGAGTTCGATCAGTTCAGTGGCGCGACGATTACCCCACGCGCGGTGGCGCGCGGACTGGGTCGCACGCTGGCCTTCCTGCAGCGGCATGGCGATGCGATCTGGGCGGCTGAAGCGGGTTCACGACTGGAGTTCAACGATGCCCCTGCCCGCTCCGACTGAAATCTCCGAAGTGCGGCTGGGCGCGGGGCCGGTGTTCGCGCCCGCGCACGCCCTCGGGAGCGGATTCGGCGGGCGTGGATCGATTGCCCGAGAATCTTCTGCCGTCGAATCCTCTGCTCCCGAATCTGCTTGCGTCGACACTTCTGCTAGTAAGCCAGCCGGCGTCCAATCGACGGCGGACGTACCCGCGGACGCCGCTTCAGCTCCCGCCCAATCCAGTGCGGTGCAAGGAAGCGACGGACTGCGCGGCCTGAGTCTGCTACCCGACCGCGCCGAGACCACCGCGACGGTCGAATCTGGCGTGTGGAGTCAAAACGTCGGCTTGGTGCAACTGCTGGGCCTGTGCCCGCTGCTGGCGGTTAGCAGCACGGCGGTGAACGCGCTGGGCCTCGGGCTCGCGACCCTGCTTGCACTCACTGCCACCAATACCGCGATCTCGCTGATCCGCCGCCTGACCGCGACCGAGGTACGCATTCCCGGCTTCGTGATGGTGATCGCGGCGGTCGTCACCTCGATCGAGCTCGGCATGCACGCCTTCCTGCCGGCCCTGCATGCGGTGCTGGGCATCTTCCTGCCGCTGATCGTCACCAACTGCGCCATCCTCGCCCGCGCCGAGGCAAAGGCAAGCCGCACCGACCCCGTTCGTGCAGCGCTTGACGGATTTGCAATGGGCCTGGGCTTTCTGGGCGTGCTGCTGCTGCTCGGACTGCTGCGCGAGGGCCTGGGCCAGGGCAGCCTGTTTGCCGGTGCGGGTGCGCTACTGGGCCTGCCCGCGTTGGAATTGAATTTCAGCGCGCACCGCTTCCTGATCGCCGCCCTGCCACCCGGCGCCTTCGTTCTACTCGGTCTGCTCATCGCCGCGCGTCAGGCGTGGCTGCAGCGGCGCGAGAGAGCCAGCGCCGCGCGGCCCCCGGCATGACTCAAGGAATGTGCGCGAAGAGTCGAGGCGGCGCATCAAGATGCGCCCTACCTGCTCCTCGCGCTGCAGCAGCGCGCGGTTCGACCGCAGCACCATTCGCCACATCGGAATCCTGCCCCGCACCCGTAGGGCGGATCTTCATCCGCCGGACCGCACCGCCAGACTTCGGCGCATCAAGATGCGCCCTACCAGAGCCCCACCCACCACGAGAACCATGCCCGGCGCCCGTAGGGCGGATCTTGATCCGCCGCACCGCATCGCAAGATCTCGGCGCATCAAGATGCGCCCTACCAGAGCCCCACCCACCACGAGAACCATGCCCGGCGCCCGTAGGGCGGATCTTGATCCGCCGCACCGCATCGCAAGATCTCGGCGCATCAAGATGCGCCCTACCAGAGCCCCACCCACCGCGGGAGCCACGCCCAGCGCCCGTAGGGCGGATCTTGATCCGCCGGACCACGCCGCAAGACCCCGGCGCATCAAGATGCGCCCTACCAGAGCCCCACCCACCGCGGGGGCCATGCCCGGCTCCCGTAGGGCGGATCTTGATCCGCCGCCCACCCCGCGCACGACATCGATCCGCACTGCTGCCTGCCACCGAATTCCACCGCGACCCCGACCGACGCCCATGAGCCCACGCACGCCGACCTCCGATTCAAGAACTCGTCCGCCAAAGGCGGGAAAGCACTCCGGTGAAATCCGGACGCGGGGGACATCGACATCCGTGGCCGCACCGCAGGCGCTGAAGAAACCGGTGAAACCCGCGCTTCCGAAAACCGCTGACACGCCGCCCAGCCGGCCGATAGCGCCCGAGGCGCGCTTCGAGTTCTTCCGTCGCCTGCGCGAGCTGAATCCGGAGCCCAAGACCGAACTGGAATACACGACTGCGTTCGAACTGCTGATCGCCGTGCTGCTCTCGGCGCAGGCCACCGACGTCAGCGTCAACAAAGCCACACGCCGGCTGTTTCCCATCGCCAACACCCCGCAGGCCTTGCTCGATCTCGGCGAGGAGCGATTGCGGGAGTCGATCTCGACGATCGGCCTGTACAAGGCCAAGGCCGCCAACACGCTCGCGACCTGCCGCATTCTGCTTGAGCGCCACAGCGGCGAAGTTCCCGGCGATCGTGAGGCACTTGAACAACTACCCGGAGTCGGCCGCAAGACCGCCAACGTCGTGCTGAACACCTGGTTTCGACAACCGACCATGGCGGTCGACACCCACATCTTCAGGGTGTCCAACCGCACGGGCCTGGCCCCCGGCAAGGACGTCCGCGCGGTGGAAGACGCCCTGCTGAAGCGCGTCCCCGCCGAATTCCTGATGGATGCCCATCATTGGCTGATCCTGCACGGCCGCTATGTCTGCAAGGCGCTGAAGCCCGACTGCGGGCTGTGCGTCGTGGGCGATCTCTGCAAGTTCCGGTTTAAGCAGCACCTAGCCGCTGGCTGTTGAGAACAAGACGGCCGTAGCGCTCGCAAGCGTCAAATTCCCGGGGCAAATCTGGGGAAAAGGGACCGCTGAGCGCATTCACAATCCCTTCAGGATTCCAGGAGGAGAGTTGGGCATCGACTGCGGGCCCCTCTGGTCGTGCTGCAATGGCACGGCGATGTCGGAGTCGTTTTTTTGAGGCATCTGGGCCCGTTGTTCTCGCGCTTCGTCGCGGGATTCCGGTAGCTGATCTCATTCCTACGCGGTCGGAATCTCCACCCATGGAAGCGCTGCTGCACGTGTGGCTCGGCCTGCCGGTCTGGGTCTGGTTGTCTTTCATCCTCGTTGTGCTGTTGATCCTCGCCTTCGACCTCGGTGTGCTCAATCGCGAGTCGCACGAGATTGGCGTGCGCGAGAGCTTGAACATGTCGGCGCTGTACATAGGCCTCGGCGTGCTGTGGTCGCTGGCCGTCTGGTGGGCGTACTACACCTATGCCGACAGCCATGCCCTGGACCCGCAGATTGCCGCCCAGAGCACGCCGGAGGGAAAGGCCTGGACCGCAGTCAAGCTCTACCTCACCGGTTACCTGGTCGAGAAGGCGCTGGCGCTGGACAACGTCTTCGTCATTTCAATGATCTTCACTTACTTCGCCATCCCGCGTGCTTATCAGCACCGCGCCCTCTTTTGGGGCGTGATCGGGGTGATCGTGCTGCGCGGGATCATGATCGGCGTTGGCGCTGCGCTGGTTCTTAACTTCGCCTGGATCCTCTACGTCTTCGCGGTCGTACTGATCGCCACTGGCGTGAAGATGTGGATGTCCATCGACAAAGAACCGGACATCGAGAACAACCGAGTCCTCAAGTTCCTCAAGCGTCGAATACGCGTGTCGCCGTCTCTGCACGGAGAGCGCTTCTTCGTGAAGCTGCCGAAGAGTGCCGACTCCGGTCCCCTCGTGTGGTTCGCCACGCCCCTGTTTCTCTGCCTGGTGCTGGTGGAACTGGCCGATGTGGTGTTTGCGATCGACTCGGTGCCGGCGATTTTCGCGATCACGCCCGACCCCTTCATCGTCTACACCTCGAACATTTTCGCCATCCTAGGCTTGCGTGCCCTGTACTTTGCGTTGGCGGCGATGGTTCACCGATTCCACTACCTCAAGTACGCGCTTGCCTTGGTCCTGATTTTCGTCGGCCTCAAGGTGTTCGCCGGAGACTTCGTGTTCGGCGGCAAGATGCCGGCTGAGATCAGCCTCGGTGTGACCGTGCTGCTGCTCGGCGGCGGCGTCGCCTATTCGCTGTGGAAGTCTGGCGAGCAGGCACAGGACGCGCCGCATTCTCCACATCATCGACCCAAAGATCCGACAGCCAGTTGAGCTGCGCACACGCGCTGCGCTGGGTGGCAGCCGCCTGGCAACCGCGGGAGACGCTGCAGAGTCGATCGAGTCACCGATGTCATACAGATGTCGCGAAAAGTCCGCAGTTTCCACAAACCCCTACACGAGCCCGCTCCATGCGCCCTCACGCCCTGCTCCGACTGCTAGCTGTTTCCCTGTTGACTACCCTGTTGGCCGCCTGCGGTAGCTCCCAGCAGCCGGGCACCGGAACCTCCGACGGCGCGAATGCGCCAGCTGCAGCCAGCGCACGCAAAGCGCAGCAGATCACCGGCGCCGGCTCGACCTTCGTGTTTCCGGTGATGTCTCGATGGTCCGCTGAACACAACCGACTGACCGGCGCCCAGGTCAACTACCAGTCGATCGGCTCCGGTGGCGGCATCGCCCAAGTGAAGTCCGGCACCGTCGATTTCGGTGCTACCGACAAGCCGCTGGACAGCACCGAACTTGCCGAATCAGAGCTCGTCCAGTTCCCGGTGGTAATCGGAGGGGTGGTGCCGGTGGTGAATCTGCCGGACGTTCAACCCGGACAGATCCGGTTCACCGGCGATTTGCTCGCCGACATCTACTTCGGAAACATCACCCATTGGGGTGACCCCAGGATCGCCGCAATCAACGCGGGCGTAGCGCTTCCGGACGCTGAAATCCAGGTGGTGTATCGCAGCGACGGATCGGGAACCACGTACAACTTCAGCAACTACCTCGCCAAGGTCAGCCCAGATTGGGCCGCCAAGGTAGGCGAAGGCACGTCGCTGTCATGGCCAAAGGGCGTCGGTGGCCGCGGCAACGAAGGCGTCGCCGCCTTCGTTCAGCAGCTGCCGAATTCCATTGGATACGTCGAACTGAGCTACGCGCTGCAGACTGGCGGCGTCTACGGCGCCGTCCAGAACGCGGCAGGAACTTTCGTTCAGCCGAGTGCAGAGAGCTTTCAGGCGGCCGCTGCCAACGCTGACTGGACCCAAGCACAAGATTTCAACCTCATGATCACCGACGCACCCGGTGAGAACGCCTGGCCGATCGCAGCCTCGGTTTTCGTGCTGATGCCCAAGCAGGGCAAGCCGGAGGCACGCGCAGGTGTGATCGACTTCTTCGGGTGGGTGCTTGACCACGGCCAGCCCATGGCCGCTGAGCTCGACTACGTGCCGCTGCCACAGGCCCTGACCGAACAGGTCAAGGCCTATTGGAGCGCGCAGTTCCCGACCACCGCCGGCTGATCGATCAAGCCCAATCGCATGGACACTTCGATCGTTCCAGACGCGGGCCACAGAGCTGAGCGCAGGGCCCGCGCGGACGCCCGCAACGACCGGCTGTTCCGCTGGACACTGGCGGCGGCCGGCGGCTTCGTGTTGCTTGCATTGGCCGGTATCGCCGCGTCGATGCTTTGGGGCGGGTTTGCCGCGCTGCAGGCCTTTGGGCTGGGTTTCTTCACATCCACCGAGTGGAACCCCGTCGAACATCAGTTCGGCGCCGGCGTCGCGATCTACGGCACTCTGGTGACCTCGGGCATTGCGATCCTGATCGCGGTCCCCATCAGCTTCGGGATCGCTCTGTTTCTGACCGAAGTCGCGCCGCCGTGGCTGCGCTCGCCCGTGTCTTCGGCCATCGAACTGCTGGCTGGCATCCCCTCGATCATCTACGGCATGTGGGGTCTGTTCGTGCTGGTGCCGGTGATGGCGACCTACGTCAATCCGTGGCTGGACGCTACGCTCGGCGAGTTGCCGGTGCTCGGTGCGCTGTTCACCGGGCCACCGCTGGGACTGGGAACCCTTACCGCCGGCCTGGTGCTGGCGATCATGATCATCCCGTTCATCAGCTCGGTGATGCGTGAGGTGTTCTTGACGGTGCCGACCCGCCTCAAGGAGTCGGCCTACGCGCTCGGCTCCACTACCTGGGAAGTCGCCTGGCACATCGTTCTGCCTTATACGCGCTCGGCCGTGATCGGCGGCATTTTTCTTGGATTGGGTCGGGCGCTGGGCGAGACCATGGCGGTCACCTTCGTGCTTGGCAACGCCAACCGAATCAGCGCCAGCCTTCTCGAGCCAGGCAATTCAATCACTGCCACCATTGCGAACGAGTTTGCCGAGGCGCGCGATCCATTGCACCTTGGCTCGCTGCTGATGCTGGGCTTCACTCTGTTCGTGATCACCTTCATCGTGCTCAGCATCGCCAAGCTGATGCTGCTCAGCCTCAAGCGAAGGGAGGGCAACTGATGTCCAGCGGGCTGTATCTGCGGCGGCGCCTGACAAATACCTTCGCGATGGTTCTGGCGGGTTTGGCGACCGTGTTCGGGCTCTTCTTTTTGATCTGGATCCTCTGGACCACACTCGGACGCGGCATGCAGGCGCTCGATCTGGACCTGTTCACCCAGATGACCCCACCCCCCGGACAGGACGGTGGCATGGCCAACGCCTTGTTCGGTAGCGTGGTGATCAGCCTGCTGGCCATCCTGATCGGAGCGCCGATCGGCATCGCCGCCGGCACCTTTCTGGCCGAGGTCGTCAACCGCCGCGTGCTTGGCGAAGTGATCCGCTTCGTCAACGACATCCTGCTGTCAGCGCCATCGATCGTGATTGGCCTTTTCGTGTACGCGCTGGTGGTCCAGCACACGCGCTTTTCAGCGCTGGCAGGTGCCTTGGCGCTGGCTTTCATCGTGCTGCCGGTGGTCGTACGCACCACCGACGAAATGCTGCGGCTGGTGCCTTCGCAGATGCGCGAGGCGGCTCTGAGTCTCGGTATTCCCCAGTGGAAGGTGACCGTCCACGTGCTGTACCGGGCAGCCGCGCCCGGCATCCTGACGGGAGTGCTGCTGGCGCTGGCACGAATCTCCGGAGAGACCGCACCGCTGCTGTTCACCGCATTCTCGAACCAGTACTGGAGCAGCGACCTGACCGGGGCAATGGCGAACGTGCCGGTGGTCGTCTTCCAGTTCGCAATGAGCCCCTTCCCCGCCTGGCAGGCACTGGCCTGGTCCGGCGCACTCG
This sequence comes from uncultured Aquimonas sp., assembly GCA_964586455.1. GTDB lineage: Bacteria > Pseudomonadota > Gammaproteobacteria > Xanthomonadales > Xanthomonadaceae > Aquimonas. The sequence goes on along the minus strand of CAZPHV010000011.1, from coordinate 74,724 downwards.
TCATCACCCTGTTCGTGCTGCTGCTGAGTCTGGCCGCGCGCGCTCTATTGCCCCGCAAGTCCACTGGCCATGACTGACAGCAATGCGTCGACCCCCGCACTCAAGATGGACGTGCGCGGCCTGAACTTCCACTACAAGACCACCCAGGCCCTGAAAGAGGTCGATCTACCGATTCCGGAAAAGCAGGTCACCGCCCTGATCGGACCCTCGGGCTGCGGCAAGTCGACCCTGCTGCGTTGCCTGAACCGAATCTATTCGCTGTATCCGGGGCAGGTGGCCAGCGGCGAGGTTCAACTTGACGGCGAAAACATTCTGGATCCGAAGTATCCGCTGAACCGACTGCGCAGCAAGGTCGGCATGGTGTTCCAGAAACCCGTGCCCTTTCCGATGAGCATTCATCAGAATGTCGCGTGGGCCATCCAGCATCATGAGCGGATGTCCAGCTCCGAGCTTGACGATCGCGTGGAAGCAGCGCTTCGCCAGGCGGCGCTGTGGAACGAAGTCAAGGACAAGCTCAAGCACAACGCACTCGGCCTCTCCGGTGGTCAGCAGCAGCGCTTGTGCATTGCCCGCGCAGTGGCCTTGAAGCCGCAGGTGCTTCTGCTGGACGAGCCCACCTCGGCGCTCGACCCGATCGCAACCGGCAAGATCGAGCAGCTGATCGCTGAGCTCAAGCAGCAGTTCACCATCGTCATCGTCACCCACAATATGCAGCAGGCCGGTCGTTGCTCGGATCGAACCGGCTTCATGTACCTCGGCGAGCTGATCGAACACGGTGAAACCGATCGCATCTTCACCAACCCTTCGAACCCGCGGACCGAAGGCTACATCACCGGCCGCTTCGGCTGACCAGGAGCAGCGCCATGCAAGAGCCACATACCCACCGGGATTTCGACGTCGAGCTGGCGCGAATTGGTCGCGAACTTGAGGCCATGGGCGAAGCAGCAGCAGGCCAGCTCGAGGCAGCGCTCTCGGCACTGGAGCGACGCGATGATGCAGCCTCAGAACAGGTCATCGCCGCCGACGCTGCCATCGACGAATGCGAAAGCCACATCGGCCATGACGTAATGCGCTTGGTCGCGCTGCGCCAGCCGGTGGCGCGCGACCTGCGCGAAGTGCTGGCCGCTCTTCGCATCGCCAGCTGCATCGAGCGCGTGGGTGACCTGGCAGCCAATATCGCCAAGCGGAGCCGGGTGCTGAACTCGCTACCCGTCGTCAGCACCAGCGCTTCGCTTCGGCCGCTGGCTGAACTGGCCAAACAGCAGCTGCGTGATGTGTTGCGCGCGTACGTGCTGCGTGACAGTGAGCTCGCTATCGAAGTGCGCGAACGGGATGTCGAACTTGACCGTCTACACACGGCGCTGTTCCGCGATCTGCTTGACTGGATGACCCAGAACAATCAGCACGTTGGAGTCGGCGCGCATCTGTTGTTCATGGCCAAGAACATCGAACGCATCGGCGATCACGCCACCAACATCGCCGAGAACGTCTGGTTCATCGAGCATGGCGAGACGCCGCTGCAGGCCCGCGAGAAGCGCGACGCCAGCAGCAGCCTCGGCGACTGAAGGCGCGCCTCGGGCCGAGGCGCCCGCACTGACCGGCCCACGCACCAACGCGTCCGCTCGGCTCGCGGCTCGACACCCTGTCGCGCCGCGGCGCCCTGGCGAGGCGCCCCTTCCCGTGGGTGCTTATGAGCAACAGGTCGCACACCGTCCAACGCACCACAGACCACCCCAGGCAGCGCAGTCCGCCCTGTCCCATGGCCCTGCCGTTGGCGCGGGTCTTTTCCCTAGACTCCGCGACGGCCGGGGGGCCCCTGCACTTCCTGCACTCCTGTAAATCGTGGCCGGCGCGCAGCTTGCGCGTCGGCCGCGCTCATTGCGGGGCGTGCCCGATCCAGGGCCAAGGCAGGCATCCGCGGCGACCGGACCGCCGCTCACTCACATCCATCGCGGGGAAGCACCCATGTTGAAGGCATTGCTGCAAACCAAACCCGTAGCGCCGGCGCCACACGTCGATGCCGGCGAACCGGTCGAGGGCTCACTCGGAGGCGAGGCCTCGCTCAAGCGCGTGCTTGGGGCGCGCCAGCTGGTCATGCTGGGCATTGGCGCGGTGATCGGGGCCGGCATCTTCGTGCTCACCGGCCAGGCGGCCGCAGCACACGCCGGTCCTGCGATCGTGCTGAGCTTCGTGCTGGCCGGCATCGCCTGCGCCTTCGCAGGCCTGTGCTACGCCGAGTTCGCGGCGATGATGCCGGTGTCCGGCAGCGCCTACTCCTACGCCTATGCCACCCTCGGCGAGGGCGTGGCCTGGTTCATCGGCTGGAACCTGGTGCTGGAGTACATGTTCGCGGCCTCCACCGTGGCGGTGGGCTGGTCGGGCTACTTCAACAGCCTGATGACCAGCATGGGCATCGGCCTGCCGGCGGCGCTGGCCTCGGCGCCGCTGAACGTCGTCAACGGCAGCATCGTCTACACCGGGGGCTTCCTGAATCTGCCGGCCGTGGCCATCGTCGCCGCGGTCAGCGGCCTCTGCTACGCCGGCATCACCCAGTCGGCCTGGGTGAATGCGGTGATCGTGGCGATCAAGGTGGTCGTGATCCTGCTGTTCGTGGCCTTCGGCGTGCAGTTCATCAACCCCGAGAACTGGATTCCCTTCATCCCCGAGAATACCGGCCCTGGCCAGTTCGGCATGGATGGGGTGGTCCGCGGTGCGGCCGTGGTGTTCTTCGCCTACATCGGTTTCGATGCGGTCTCGACCGCGGCCGGCGAGGCCAAGAACCCGCAGCGCGACATGCCGATCGGCATCCTGGGCTCGCTGTTCTTCTGCACCTTGGTCTACATCATCGTCTCTGGTGTGCTGACCGGCATGCTGCCATACGCCGAGCTGGGCACGCCCAAGCCGGTCGCTACCGCGCTGGAGGCCTACCCGAGCCTGCTGTGGCTGAAGACCCTGATCGAAATCGGCGCCATCGCCGGCCTGTCCTCGGTGATCCTGGTCATGCTGATGGGCCAGCCGCGCATCTTCTACTCGATGTCGAAGGACGGATTGCTGCCGAAGTTCTTTGCCAAGGTCCACCCGAAGTTCCAGACCCCGCACGTCGGCACGATCATCGTCGGCGTGTTTGCCGCCTGCCTCGCCGGCTTCTTGCCGATCGGCCTGCTCGGCGAGCTGGTGTCGATGGGTACCCTGCTGGCCTTCGCGACTGTCTGCATCGGCGTGCTGGTGCTGCGCCGCACCCGCCCGGATCTGCCCCGCCCCTTCCGCGTGCCCTTCGCCTGGTTCGTCTGCATCGCTGGCGCAGCCGCCTGCCTCTACCTGTTCTGGCAGCCCTTCAAGGCGCACTGGAGCCTGATGGTAGGCTGGACATTCCTCGGCGTGCTGATCTACCTGTTCTACGGCTACCGCCACAGCAAGCTGCGCAAGCCCGCCTGATCGCTGGACCACAATTTCGACTGAAGGAAAGGGCGGCCCTCGGGCCGCCCTTTCCGTTTCCGTCACGGCTGCTGCGTGTGCGCCCGCCCCAGCGACCCCCAGCGCACCCGCCGCGTCGCCAGCATGAATACCGCAAGGCAGCCGAACAAAACCACCGCACCGCCGAGCAGGGCATGGTCTTCCGCCTTGAGAAGCGAATACAGCAGCGCATACAGTCCTGACAGCAGGCCGGCGCTGATCCAGCCACGCAGCCGGCTGTCGAGCACGCCGGCGAGGTAGCTTGCAATCAGGGCCACACAGGCGAGTGCTGCAATCAGATAAGCCACCGCGAAACCCAGGTGTTCGCTCAGCGCCAGCAGCAGCAGGAAGAACATCGCCAGCGCGAGGCCAATCAGACCGTAATGCAACGGATGTAATTCGCCGCCGCCCAGCACCTCGACGAAGAACACCGCGCCGAACACCAGCACCAGGACCAGCAGCGCGTATTTCATCGCGCGCTCGGTCATCAGGTAGCGGTCGACCGGGTCGACCAGGGCCAGGCCGAACGCATGCTGCTGCAGGCTATGGCAGTGGGTCAGCTCAAGCCCACACTGAACCACTGCCTGCTGCGCCTGACTGGCCAACCGCGAGACCTTCCAGCCCGCAGTGAAGCCGTCTTCGCGCAGCTCCGGCGCCAACGGCAGCACAGCGCCGCGGAACGACGGGTGCGGCCAGTCGCCGCTCAGCGCGACTTCTGTGTCGGCGCCCACCGGCACGAAGTCCATCGACTCGGTGCCGCTGAGCTGGAGTTCCAGCTCGACCTGCAGATCTGCAGCCGACAGCGCTGATCGCGGCAGCCAGGCCTGCAGTCCGGACTCAAGCCAGGGCAGCGCCGCACCCGGCTCGACCGCAAGCGTGTGCTGAGCAGCGCGCAGGTTCACCGAACGGATGCCGCGGTTGTCGCCCACCCCGAGCAGCAGGTCGGCGCGCTTGATGCGTTCGCCTTCCTGCAGCAGGCCCTGCAGTCGGAACTGCGCCTCGGCTTTCAGGTCGAGGTGGTAGAGCAGCGCGGTGAACAAGGACCGCCCGCGCCGCTCGCTGCTGAAGCTGCCCTGCCAGCGCAGATGCTCGGGCATCAGCAGCCGAATGTCCTGCTGCAGACGCGTCGAGATCACCTCGCGCTGGACGCCGTTCTCCATCACCAGCTGTTTGTCTTCGATCTCGCGCTCGATCTCGACGCGCAGCAGCGGGCCGACCAGCCGCTGCGCGCGGCTGCTGCTCTGCGCCACCTCAGCGCGCACCTCAAGCACGCGCTGCTGACGCTCGAACACCAGTCCGCGCAGCAACAGCAAGGGAATCAGCAGCACCAGGATGGTGAGGCCGATCAGGGGAATCTTGATGCCGAGTCGCATGGCGAACTCCGAAAGCCTGGGAGCCGGCATTGCACGCCGCGGTGCTGTCCATGCGTGCGGCGCGATCTGGCAATTCGCGGGCGGCGGGGGTGCGGCGCGCTCGCGGGGTCGCGGCAGCGAACGGTCGGTGCGAAATGCGGGGCAGCGCTGCGCGGCGGCGGGCGGGCAGGCAGGCAGGCAGGCAGGCAGGCAGGCGATTCGGCGAAATCGCAGGCGGCGGATCAAGATCCGCCCTACCCGAACCTATCGGTGCGCCTATCCCGATCCGCCGCGCCGCAATGCCAAACCCGATCCACCACGCTCCGTCGGGCGGATCTCGATCCGCCGCGCTGTGCCGTCACGCAAATCCGCACCCGCGGCGCCGCAACGCCAACCCCGATTCACCACACTCCGTAGGGCCGATCTTGATCCGCCGCGCTGTAGCGTCACGCGAATCCCATCTCGCCGCTCGCATCAAGCCTCACCAAAGCCCGCACCCGACCTGCGCACCCCGCGCAAGTCGCCGCAACGCCTTTGCGAAGCGCGGCCTCCAATATCTCCTTTCTCTGCGCCCCACCCTGCCATGGGATAATCCGCGCCCGTTTGTCCTGGCCGCATCGAATCCATGTCCGACCACGCTCCGCTGCTCGTCACCTGCGCCCTGCCCTACGCCAATGGCCATCTGCACCTGGGCCATCTGGTCGGCTACATCCAGGCCGACATCTGGGTGCGCGCGCAGCGCATGCAGGGCCGCGAGGCCTGGTTCGTCTGTGCCGACGATGCCCACGGCACACCGATCATGTTGGCGGCCGAGAAGGCCGGCATGGCGCCCGAGGAGTTCATCCGCGGCATCCAGCAAAGCCACGAGCGCGACTTCGACGAATTCGGCGTGGCCTTCGACCACTACCACAGCACGCACTCCGACGAGAACCGCGCGCTCGCCGAGCTGATCTACGGCCGTATCAAGGATCAATACATCGCCCGCCGCAGCATCCAGCAGCTGTTCGACCCCGAGCGGCAGATGTTCCTGCCCGACCGCTACATCAAGGGCGACTGCCCGAAGTGCGGCGCGGTCGATCAATACGGCGACAACTGCGAAGTCTGCGGCGCTGCGTATGCGCCGACTGATCTGAAGAACCCGCGCTCAGTGGTCTCGGGCGCCGTGCCCGAGCTGCGCGAGAGCGAGCACTACTTCTTCGAGCTGCCCAAGTTCGAGGCCTTCCTGCGCGAGTGGCTGTCCGGCGACGTCGCCCATCCGGGCGTGCGCGCCAAGCTGGCGGAGTGGCTGGACGGCGGCCTGCGCGACTGGGACATCTCGCGCGATGCGCCTTACTTCGGCTTCGCCATTCCGGATGCGCCGGGCAAGTTCTTCTACGTCTGGCTGGACGCGCCGATCGGCTACCTGGCCAGCTTCAAGGCTCTGTGCGATCAGCGCGGCATGGACTTCGATGCGCTGACAGCCGCCGGCAGCGGCGTGCGCATGCACCACTTCATCGGCAAGGACATCATCAATTTCCACGGCCTGTTCTGGCCGTCGACGCTGAAGGGCGCAGGTCTGCTGACCCCGCACAAGCTGCACGTCAACGGCTACCTGACCGTCAACGGCGCCAAGATGTCGAAGTCGCGCGGCACCTTCATTCAGGCGCGTACCTATCTGGACGCCGGCCTGAACCCGGAGTACCTGCGCTACTACTTCGCCGCGAAGAGCTCGGGCGGCGTCGACGATCTTGATCTGAACCTCGAAGACTTCGCCCTGCGAGTGAATTCCGATGTGGTCGGCAAGTTCGTCAACATCGCCAGCCGCTGCGCCGGTTTCATTGAGAAGCGCTTCGCAGGCCAGCTGGCCGAGTCGCTGAGCGACGCCGATCTGGAGTACTACCTCGGCGCCTGGGATCGTCTGTCCCAAGCCTGCCTGGGCGAACACGGCGCGTTCGCCAGCGGCGACTTCAACGCCGCCCTGCGCCGGATCATGGCCGAGGCCGATACCACCAACGAACTGATCGCAGCCAAGGCGCCCTGGTCCTTGGCCAAACAGGACGGCCGCGAAGCCGAACTGCACGCGATCTGCACGCTGGCGATCAACATGTTCCGCCTGCTGGCCGGCTTCCTCGCCCCCGTGCTGCCGGCCACAGTGGCGAAGATCGAAACCTTCCTGCAGAGCCCGCTGGCCGCCTTCGACACGCTGGCGCAGCCGCTGCTGAACCACGCGATCGCGCCCTACGCCGCACTCGCCACCCGCATTGACCCCAAACACATCGAAACCATGATCGAGAACAGCAAGGACAGCCTCGCCCCCACACCGGAAGCCGCCAAGGCCAACACCCAGCCAGCGGCACCCACAGCCCAACCCTCAGCCTCAACGCCGCCGGCTGCGAATCCCGAATCCCCAATCCCGAATCCCATCGCTCTCGACGACTTCGCCAAACTCGACCTGCGCATCGGCAAGGTGATCGAGTGCGACTTCATCGAGGGCAGCGACAAGCTGCTGCGCTTCAAGCTCGACGCTGGCGACTTGGGTGAGCGCCAGATCTTCAGCGGTATCCGCGCCGCCTACGCCGAGCCCGAAAAGCTCATCGGCCGCAGCGTCGTCTTCATCGCCAACCTCGCCCCGCGCAAGATGCGCTTCGGTATCAGTGAAGGGATGATTCTTTCCGCCGGCACCGGCGGCGAGGATTTGTTCCTGCTGGATGTCGACACGGGGGCTGCGGCGGGCGCGCAGGTGAAGTAGGCGGCAGCGGGGGCACGACTGCATTGCAAGGTTTTGCACCGCGCCGAGCGTCGCAGCGACGTAAGTGTCGGGTCCTGGTAAGAACGTTTCCGTCGGCCATTTCACTAGCCGCTGCTCACCAAAAACCCGGCATCAATCGTTGATCGTCTGCGCCGACAGCGTCGCATCGTGCACCCATTCTCGCCAGATCGATACCAAAAGTGCCATGAGCACCGGTCCGATGAAGAGACCGACAAGGCCCATCGTCTGCACTCCACCGATCAATCCGAACAGGGTGGGCAGAAACGGTAATTTGACCGGGCCACCCACCAGGTGCGGCCGCAATGTCTTGTCGACGATGAAGAGTTCAACTACACCCCATGTGAATAGCGCAATGCCGTTTATTGGATAACCCGCTCCCACCAAGTACAGCGACACCAGGGTCATTGCCAGCGGCGCGCCGCCAGGGATTAGCGCGAGAAAGCCGGTAATCACGCCGAGAAGCACTGGCGAAGGCACTCCAGCGATCCAGTAAGCGACACCCAGGATCACGCCTTCGCCGATCGCAATCAGCCCCATTCCGGTCACAGTTGCGCTGATGGTGTTTGGCACCACCCGCGAGAAGCGCTGCCAACGGGCTGGCAATGCACGCTCGCCGACCACATCAAGCTGCGCAGCTACCCGATCGCCATCGCGAAACACGAAGAACAGCGTAATCAGCAGAAAGACCAAGGTCAGCCCAAGGTTGAACAGACTGCCCGTGGTCAGCAGCGCGAACCTGTAGATGTCGCCCAGGTGCTCGCCACTGAACAAGCGAACCCACTCTCCGATCGCGCCGGGTGCAGCCAGGTGGACGTCCCAGTAGCTGGCGAGTCGTGGACCGATCATTGGCAGAGTAGCGACCCAAGAAGGCACCGCCGAGCCGTCGCGGTTGGCCGCCACAGCCCAAGCTACGAACTCGCCCGCCTCTTCCATCGAATACCAACACGCAAGCCCCAGCGGAAGCACCAGCAGCGCTATCACCAACAGCAGCGCGCCACTCGCCGCGAGCGTGCGGCGGCCGCCGCACGCTCTGACCCAACGCTGGTACAGCGGCCAACTGGCAAACGCGATTATCAGTGCCGCAAGCACCGGAACGAGGAAACCGATGAAGAAGTAGATGCCCGCAAAAAGAACGAGCACCAGCAAGAGGCGAGCAAGCGACTGCGCCCCGAACATCGTCCCTTGCAGGCCTGGGGGCGGCTCGCTTGGAACAGGCGGACTGGCAGCAGCCGGGGGCGGGGAAGGAGGCATGAGTCCAGTCGTCAGCAGGAGGAGGGGTAAGTGTGATGATCGAGGCCTGCAGCCCGACCCCACCGTGTTTTGCGATGCGGATCGAGCGTGGTTTCGCAAGGTTGCATCTGCAAGCGCTTCGCAGCGGAAGGCTGCCAACCTTAGCGCAGCCTGCCCCGGATCACTTTGCGAAGCTCAGCTACGCCTCGGACGAGGTCACTACTCCTTTGCGTCGGGCTCAATCCAGCGCACCTTCATGCTGCGTGTCGCTGGACCACGATTCCCGGCAGCTTCAATGTTTCACGGGCGACGCGCCAGTTCGGCGTCGTCGCGCTCGCGCGGCATAAGGTCGTGCTTGCTGGTTCCAAGCCAGTAAAGCATCGGACATGCAACGAAGACAGTGGACACGGTGCCCAGCACGATGCCAAAGATCTGCGCTGCCGCCATGCCCTCCAGCGAACTACCGCCGTAAAGGTAAAGCGCAGTTACTGTCAGCAGCGCTACGACTGAGGTTAGCACCGTGCGCGACAGGGTCTGGTTTACCGAAAGATTCAGAACACCCAATGCCGAAATCTTGTGCTGCTGGCGGAAATTCTCACGCACGCGATCGAACACCACAATCGTGTCGTTGATCGAGAATCCCATTACCGACATGATGCCGGCAAGTACTGTCAGGTCGAAATCGCGCTGTGTCAGCGCAAACAGTCCAGTTGTGACAATTACGTCGAAGCTCGTGGTGATGATCGCCGCAATGGCGAACTTCCACTCGAATCGCATCGAAATGTAGATGACAAATCCGACCATCACGAAAATGACTGCGAGAACACCGTTTTGTGCCAGCTCCTTGCCCACCTGCGGGCCGATGAACTCGCTGCTCGTCACGTGTCCGGGATTGTCAGGCATCGCCACAGCCTCAAGGATCGCCCCGCCGGTCTGCGCGGCATTGTCCTGATCAGTTTGCGGCTGGAGGCGGATCACGATGTCCGATTCGGACCCGAAATTCTGCACCAGCGCGCCGCGGTAGCCGGCAGCATCCAGCTTTTCGCGCACGGTCTGGATATCGACAGGTCGCTCGAACTTCAGCTCGGTGGCCGTTCCGCCAGTGAAGTCGAGCGCGTAATTGAGGCCTTTGGTTGCCAGCAGAAAGCATGCGCCCAGCAGCAGGAAAGCGGCAAAGAACACAGTGACGCCGCGCAATCTGAGGAAGTCGATCTTTGTTTCGTGGGGGATGATTCGGAACACGGGAACTTCCTTAGATTGAAACGTTCTTGAGACGCCGACGGCGGCCATACACCAGCGTCGCGATAGCGCGGGAAACAGACACAGCGGAGTACATCGACGTCAGAATCCCCAGGCACATCGAGACCGCGAACCCCTTGACCGGCCCCGTACCAAAGGAGAACAGCGCTATGCCGGCCAGCAACGCGGTCACATTGGCGTCCAGAATGGTACCGGTGGCCTTGTCATAGCCAGTCGCTATGCTCGCCGCCGGCGAATTGCCCGCGCGCAATTCCTCGCGTATGCGTTCGTTGATCAACACGTTTGCGTCCACCGACAATGCCACGGTCAGCGCGATGCCGGCCAGCCCAGGCAGCGTCAGGGTGGCGCCAATAAGCGACATGACGGCAATCACCAGCAGCATGTTCACCAGCAGAGCGACATTGGTGATGAGGCCAAACACACGGTAGTACACGATGAAGAAGACCAGCACGAACAGGAAGGAAAACGCGACGGCCTGCCAGCCACGCTCGATGTTCGCCTTTCCAAGGCTCGGGCCGATGATGCGCTCAGAAACGATGTCGACGGGGGCCGCCAGCGAACCCGCGCGCAACAGCAGTGCCAGTTCAGAGGCTTCCTCACTGCTGCTGAGGCCAGTGGTCTGAAAGCGCGAACCAAACACGCCCTGAATGTTGGCAACCGAAATCACTTCCTCGGTAATGCGCGTCGTGCGTTCTTCCTTGCCGTTGACAATTCGAGTCTCAGGGGTGCGCTCGATGAAAACCACCGCCATACCTCGACCCACGTTTTCAGTGGTGAAATCGAGCATACGCTGTCCGCCGATGGCGTTTAGACGCACCGAGACCATCGGCGAGCCGCCCTCAGAATCGAAACCCGAGCTTGCATCGATAAGTTGATCGCCAGACGCGATCAGACCACGCGCCAACAACACCGGAATCCGCTCCCCATTCGGTCCGCGATCACGGTGGTAGTAGAGTCTCGCATCCGGTGGTGCGCGCCCCGTCCGCATCGTTTCGAGAGCCGCTGCGCCATCCCCCAGCACTGCGCGATATTCCAAGGTGGCGGTAGATCCGAGAATCTTCTTGGCGTGGGCTGTGTCCTGCACGCCCGGCAACTGCACCACGATGCGACTTTCGCCCTGACGCTGGATCACAGGCTCGGCAACACCCAGTTCGTTGATGCGGTTTCGCAAGGTGCCGATATTCTGTTCAAGCGCCTTTTCAGCGATCGACGTGATCTCCGCTTCGCGGACGGCTGCGCTCAGCCTGTCTGGGGTGTCGCCATTCCCAACCAACAGCTCGGGCAACTCGCGCGCCAGCAGCTGTGAGGCGCGGCTGCGATCTGAAGCGTCGCGCAGCTGCACGTGGATGCCCGAAGCGCTGCGATTGACCGCTATGTAGGCCACACCCTCATCGCGAAGTAGCGCTCGGATATCTTCAGCCAGGCCGTCCTCGCGCTTTTCCAGCGCGGCCTGCTGGTCAACTTCCATCGTGAACTGCACGCCGCCCTGCAAGTCAAGGCCGAGCACCATCGGCGATGCACCAAGCCTGTCAAGCCACTCTGGAACCGTGGAGGCCAGGTTCAGGGCCACGATGTAGTCGTTTCCGAGCGACTCGCGCACCAGATCGGCGGCACGGGTCTGGGCGTTGGGGTCAACCAGTCGGACCAGCAGGTTGCCCTGCTCGATATCGGTTGCCTTATAGCTGATGCCGCCGACATCGAGGATCTCGCTGACCCGCTTCCCCAATGCGCTGTCAACAGCAAAGCCGCGGGTTCCGGTGATCTGAATCGCGGTGTCCTGGGGGTACAGGTTTGGTAGGGAATACAGGATTCCAAGCAGGAAGATCAGTACCGCCAATGCGTATTTCCAACGAGCAAACTCGAGCATACAAGGTACCGATGTCGCGACCGCCAGGTCGCTGGGTTGGGAAAGGCAGCCGCTGAAACACGCACTGTGGCGTTTTGACAACAGTGCGGTAGCGAGCTGCGCTCAGCGAATCCATGACCGCTGGAAGCGCTCGATCAGGCAAGTTGGGGCGGGTTTTGCAATTTCCAGAGGCGATCCACCCAGTTTTGATGCGTGACACTGGCCGGCCCTTGCTCCGCCGTCCCCGGTCAACACTGCGCCCTCAACTTCAGCACACTTCCACCATCGCGCTCGCGCAAGTCTTCGACATAAACCACTGAGCAAACACCACAAGCGTAGAGCCGGTCCGTCAACGCATCCCAAGAGGCGATAACCAGTGAGGTGAAACCTGTCGAACACGTCGTCGCCTCCTTGCAGCCGCGACGGCTCTGCCAGATCAGCCTGGCCCGCGCCGGATCACTCAACACCAGACGACGGGCGTGGCCCATACAGATGGCTGTTTGTTCGATGCCTAGGGCGCGAGCCTGCGGTATCCCGACCGTCGAACCGGTTCGGCCAACTCCAGCCTCCGCAACCAGTTCAGATCGTACCCTGCACTTTTTGTCATGCCGCGACACAGTTTTTCCAAGCTCGGGACGAGGCCCTCCGAAGAAGGATCACTTGGGCTAGTACGGGGCATCGTGCGCTGCCCAACGAACACGATGCCGAATGAGGATTCGGTGTCAGAGGTGATGCCGGCGGCGCCATCGACACTCGCGGCCTGGAGGCCAGCTTTCCGAATCGCCTCGAACAAGCCATGTCACAAGCGGCTGTCAGCCCGCCAGCGGGCCTCGAATCGATCCGTGCGGGGCTAGATTCGCGAGCGCTCTTCAACAACTCTTGGCGATGCTTCTACGCCTTACAACGCGACACGCGCCTGCCACCGATCTCGGCTATCTGCTCGCCAAGCATCCAGACCGTCCGCAATCCCTGAACCTCAGCTTCGGCACCGCGAATGTGTTCTATCCGGAAGCGATCGTGGAGCGCTGCTCGGCCGTGCTTCCGGTCCAGGTGAGCCCGGCAGGGCGCCGCTCAGTGGAGGGCTTCGATCACCAATGCCCGCGGCGAGGGGATGGTCATCAAGCCCGTGGCGGAGATCGCACAGGGCCGGAAGGGCGTGGCCGAGCCCGCCATCAACTGCAGGGGGCGCGAGTCTCTGCGCATCATCCAGGGCCGGACCTACACCGAATCGGAAAACCTCGAAGGTCCCCGTCAACGTAGACTGGGACCCAAGCGAGCGCTTGCGCTCCGCGAGTTCGCGCTGGGGCACGAAGCGCTGCATCGGCTTGTCTAAGGCGAGCCGCTGTACCGAGTCCACGAATGCGTGTTGGGGGCCCTGGCGCTCGAAAGCGAACCGGTCGACCCGAGGCTTTGAATCAGGCCATGCAGCTCCGCCCAGCCACACCCTACGACTTCCCCGCTCTGCTCGCGCTCAACGACGAGCAAGTGCGGTTTCTGAGTGCGCTCGATGAGGCGCGGCTGACGCATCTGCACGCACAGGCGTGCTGGCATCAGGTGATCGAGCGCGACGGCGGCGTGGTCGCGTTTCTGCTGGCGTTTGCGCCGGGCGCGAACTACGACAGCCCGAACTATCGCTGGTTCGAAGCCCGCGGCGGGCGCCTCGTGTACATCGATCGCGTGGTCGTAGGCGCGTCGTCGCAAGGCCAGGGCTACGGACGCAAACTCTACGAAGCCCTGTTCGCGTTCGCGCACGCCCAAGGCTTCGCCGAAGTGGTCTGCGAGTACGACCTCGATCCTCCGAACCCGGTGTCGGCCGCCTTCCATACGGGCTTCGGCTTCAACGAAGTCGGTCGGCAGATGGCCAATGGAAAGCGGGTTTCGATGCAGGCAGCGCCACTGACCCTGTTGAGTCGCTGAGGCCGATCATGGCAAGCCCGCGCTATATGGGGATGGGTGCTTCGCAACTGCACCGTTGGCCTCGCAGTGACTGCGGATCCTGACTCCCAACGCCAAACCAAGCCGTTGCCTGAGCTCAACCTATGGCTAGCTACTCGCCTGCCGGGTGCCGGTCGGTTTGCTTGCACGCACGAGATGCTGCACCCAGCCACTGCACGCAACATCCGCATTGGCTTGCCACGCAGCTTATGCGCGGCTAGGGTTCCCAGGGTTCCCATCTCTGTGAACTGCCATGACCCCGAACTCTTCGTTCATCTCCCCGATGGGGCTACTTTCTCTGCTGCTACTGGGTGCTTCAGTCTGCGACGCCTCTGAACGCGTTCGCGAAGCCCACCTGCCTGCGGGCACCTCGCTTAGTCAGCTCGTGCTCGATGAACACGGCAATCCCTCCCTGGAATGCGGGCTTGCAAGTGCGAGCGCACTGCCGGAGTTCGCACCGCGACTCCCGAACCGCTCCAAGAGTCAAACGCAGGCCTTCGCGACCGCGGTGAACGGCGGTGCTGCCACGCTGTTCGAAATCATCTACAACGACGCGCCCGGCACGGGCTTCTTTGATCCAACGCCGGTGGCGCCTTTGCCTGGCAACCCGGCTGTGACGCTCGGCGAGCAGAGACAGGCTGTGCTGCGTGCGGCTGCCGACGTTTGGGCCATGCGGGTCGACAGCGCAATCTCCATAAGAGTCACCGCCTCGTTCACTGATTTCGGATGCCGCGGAGCTGGCTTTGCGGGGCCTGGAGGCTGGGTCAGCAATGTCGACGGCATGCCGCTCGACGATACCTACTACCCGGCCCCGGCGGTCGCTGCACGCACCGGCCGCAGGATCAACCCGGAGCGCGCAGAGCTTGAGGTCGGGTTCAATTCCGAGATCCTCAACCTCGCGTGTTTCCAGGGGGTGGTGCCCGATGGTTTCTGGTACGGCCTGGATCGCCATGCACCCTCACCGCTCACCGCATACTCGTTTTTCAACTTGGCGCTACACGAACTCGGACACGGGCTCGGCATTGTCGGGCTTCTGGAAGAGAACGGCAGCATGCCGAATGGTTTCCAGCACCTCGACGCGTTCTCGCGGAATCTCTACAGCAGGAGTCAACAAAAACATCTCAACGCGCTTTCGGTACCCGAACGTGCTGCTGCACTGGCCCAGCCCAACGACGTCGTCTGGGACGGCACTGCAGTCAAGGAGCGACTCACGGAAGCACTCGGACGTCCCCGGGAGGTGCGCGGCATGGTCGCGGGTTCGGCCGTTTCCTGGCCGGCCTTCAGTCACGAGTTCCTGCCCTTCAGAAGCCCGCTGGATCTCTCGGCGAACCTGCGTAGCGCGCGCAATAACACCGGACTGGCAAGCAGCGATGCCCTGCCCCGCAGCGTCCGCGATGCCTGTGAACCTCTGCTCGACGCTCCGCTGCCGCCGGACACTGTGGTGATGGCCGTGGTCGGCGGATGCAGCGTCGACCGCAAGTGGAAGCATGCCGCTGACGCAGGTGCGACCGCCCTGCTGATGGTCGACAGCCGCGAACCCGATGACCCTCGATCCTCGACCCGTATCGGCTTGCCGCTGCGAGAACGTCACGACGCGATGTTGTGGACGGTCGGCCCCAGCGCCGGTGCCGAATTGTGGCCTCTTGCTGAGAGCGACGCGCAGATCGAGCTGGGCTTTCAGGAGGATGAGGACCCCCGCGGCACGTTCGACGGACGTCTTGCCATTTCAGATCTAGGTCATTTCAGCGACTCCACCGACTTGCGCCTGTTGATGAGCAGGAGAAGCTTCGGCTCCGGCCGATTCGGATTCACCGACCTCACGGCCGATGCGTTGTACGACATCGGCTGGCCGCGACCCGATGCGCGTCGGTCGATGTATGTCGGCGCCTGGTACCAGCCCGAGCGCTCAGGCGAGGGCTGCGTGCTCAGCCTGGAAGGCGACGACACTCTGTTCACCCTGAGCTGCTACTTCCACCATCAGGGCGAGCAGATCTGGGTGCTCGGCACCGCCGAACTGCGCGGCGAAGCGCTGGAATTCGCGCCGGTGCAGATCACCCGCGGCAGCGGCTATGGCGCTGACTTCAACCCAGCCGACGTAGTCCGTGAAGACTTCGGACGAATTCGTATGAGCTTGTCCGACTGCAACCACGCCGTGCTCGACGTCTGGCCCGATCAGGCCGGCTTCGAGCCGTTCCAGGTAGCACTGCGCAAGATCGTGCAGGGCGACTGCCAGACTCTGAGCAGCCATCTGTCCGATCGCAGCCTGTCCGGCAGCTACTACGATCCGACGCGCTCCGGTGAGGGCGTGCAGATCGCGGTTGAAGCAACGGGCGAGCTGGCGACCCTAGCCTGGTACACCTACAACGACGGGGCCCAGCTCTGGGCGATCGGTGCCGGCGCATTCGACGGTGAGCGCCTGAGCGTCAGCAATGCGGTCATCGCGCGAGGCAGCGGTTTCGGCCGAGAGTTCGACCCCAGCGAGGTGCAGACCACGCCGTTTGGCGCGTTCGAGCTCAACTGGCTGGACTGCAATCAGGTCGACGTCGACATTCGCCCCAGCTTGCCTGGCCTTGAGGCTTCACGACGCTTGCTGCGTCGGGTCGTGCTGCGCGAGTGCTGACAGCCCGCGCAGGCCTGACCATCACGCGGTGACTGCGCGTGGATTCCAGCGGCTACCGCTGGGCTCCACGCGTCGTCGCTTCATGCAAGGCTCAGCAGGGCGTGCGATCCTGCGCGCCGCGATCGGCACCGGGCCGGACACGCAGACGCCCGCTGGAGCCGCAATGCCTTTCGAAATTCTCCCTGATGACCACCTGGTCGACCCCACGGTGCAGTGCGACGCCTGCGAGGCGGTGTGCTGCCGGTTGACTGTGGTGGTGATGCCCGATGACATCGTGCCGCGTCACCTGACCACGCACACGCCCGAGGGGCTGGAGGTGATGGCGCGCGACGAGGACGGCTGGTGCGTGGCGGTGGATCGCATCGACATGTGCTGCAGCATCTACAGCCAGCGCCCAACCATCTGCCGCAGTTTCACCATGGGCAGCGGCTTCTGCCGCGCCGAACGCCTCGCCTATTCCAAGCGCTACGACGATATTCCGCACGCGCTGCTGTAGTTGCGCTTGGGTGGTCTTCGCATCTGCGCCTGCGCGACGGCGGCCGCGGATCAAGAATCGGCCGCCGCGCGCCACATCGACCAGTCGCGATGGGTAGTGCTGACATTCGAGCGGGCGCGGCGGCGGATCAAGATCCGCCCTACGAAGAGCCTTGCTCACCGCACTTGATCTCGCACCGAGGTTCTTCCGGGGTGGAGCGGGCTTTGCCTCGCCGAGAGTCTCTTGGGTAGAGAGGGCCTTGGCCCGACGCGAGTCTTTTGGGTAGGGCGGGTCTTGACCCGCCGCCATCGCGCATGCGCGCTCTGGGCCAATCCGGAAGCGGCTGCCGTACGTCGCCTCAACCGGTCGCGCCGGGTAGTGCTCACATTCGAGCCCGCGCGGCGGCGGATCAAGATCCGACCTACGACGAACCTTTCCTGACGGAATTCGAGACAGCGCGGCCAGACCGGGGAGCTCGATCGCCCGCAGCGACCGCCTCGCCTCATGCGCTTCCCGCTGCGGTTGGCCCGGATGAGGGCAAGACAACGCAATGACACCGACCTCGCCACGATTGTCGCCCAGATGAACATTCGGGCTACTCAACCGCTCTCGGACGACAACCAACGGCCTGAGAGCTTCTCAGCCCCGCGCGGCGGGCCAGGTGTTCTCGAAGAAGCATGGGTTCGTCATCCCCGCGAAGGCGGGGATCCAGAGGTTCTCGCCTCTGTTCCAAGCCACCCTGGGTGGCTGCACGACAGTGCAGCCGGCCTTCGCGGGGGCGAGGGTGAAAGATGTTGGGACGGAGATTCCGTTTCTTGAGAGCTTCTCAGCCCCGCGTCGCGTGTCAGGCATTCTTTGGAAAAACAACTGCTTACGTTTCTGCTTCTTGTGAGCAGCCCCTGAAGCCTCAACGGTTACGCCCAGCACGTTCGCATGCACACGCCAGCCAGGGTGCCGTCGCGCTCGTTCGGGTGCGCCGGTTTCGCGCGGCCTGGCCCAACGTTCGGCTGCAGCGACAGCACCAGCACGCTCAGGAGGCGCGGGGGAAGCAGGTCCGAGAGCGCGGGTGCTCGCAGCGCACTTCCGCGGCCACAGTGGCGGGTTCAGCCGCGGGGGCTACTATGCGATCTGCTTTCCTTACCGCTATCGGAGACTCATGCCCCGGATCATCGCCACGTCGGACGAGCAAGCCAGCCTTCGTCAGCACGCGCAGCAGCGCTTGAGTGCAGGCAGCGCACCGCCCACGCGAGGCTGGGGTGTCAGCGTCGAAGCCCTGACATTGCTGCACCGACTTGCCAGTGCACCCGACAGCGCGGCCGATGCACTGCAGCTGCTGCACGAGTTGCAGGTTCATCAGGTTGAGCTGGATCTGCAGCAGGCCCAGCTTGAAGCCAGTGAGGGCGAACTGACCGAAGAGCTGACCCGCTACCGCGCCCTTTTCGAACAGGCGCCGGTCGCCTATTTCGTACTTGATGCACGTGCTCAGATCGAGGAGGCCAATCGAGCCGGCGCCGAGCTGCTGGGAATCCGCGCCGAAGAACTGTGCGGGCGTGCTTTCGGTGCCTTCCTCACGAACGACGGCCAAGTGCAGCTCGCCTCGATGGTGGCTGCGCTGCGGCGAGCAGATGCGAACAACGCCCACTGCACTGTCCACTTCGGCAATGCGTCCGGCGACCGCCAGAGCTGGCAGCTGTCAGCAAGCGCAGGGCCAACCAGCGGAGCAATCCTGCTTGCGGCCACTCCTGGCCCGGCCTCGCCCGAGAGCAGATGACCCCCCCAGACCCTGCAGCTGCCAGCGCGCCCGCCGCGGCGCCTGCGCTGGACGATGCGTCGCCGGCCCCGGTGCGGGTGGTCGGTATTGGCGCTTCTGCGGGTGGTCTGCAGGCGTTGGAGCTGTTTTTCTGCGCGATGCCGATCGACAGCGGGCTGGCCTTTATCGTGGTGCAGCATCTTGATCCGACGCAGAAGGCACTGCTTCCGGAGCTGCTGCAGCGGATCACCGCCATGCCCGTGCGTCAGGCCGGCGATGGCATGCACATCGATGCGAACAGTGTCTATGTGATCCCGCCCAATACCGAACTCAGCATGGTCAGCGACACGTTGAAGTTGACCCGCCCGGCCGAACCGCGCGGCATGCGGTTGCCAATCAACGTGCTGTTCTCCTCCCTGGCCAGCGTGCAGGGTGAGCAGGCGGTGGCGGTGGTGCTGTCCGGAATGGGCTCGGACGGCACCTTGGGAATGCAGGCGGTCAAGGCCGTGGGTGGGCTGACCGCCGCTCAAGAACCCGCCAATGCGCAGTTCGACTCGATGCCGCGCAGCGCCATCGCCGCGGGCTGCGCTGATGTCGTTGCGCCAGCGGGGGAACTGCCGCGTCGAATACTCGAAGTGGTCCTGCGCTCATCAAGACTGCAGCGGGGCCCACGCACGTCGGCCCCGACCAGCACGGAAGCGGCACCCTTCCAGCAAATCATCGATCTGCTGCGACGCCGGACCCGGCACGACTTCACCCTGTACAAAGCCAGCACCCTGCAGCGACGCATCGAGCGGCGCATGGCAATCCACGCCATCGACTCGGTGGACGGCTATGCAGAGTTTCTTGAGAACAACGCGCAGGAAACCGACCTGCTGTTCAAGGAGCTGCTGATCGGCGTGACCAGCTTCTTTCGCGATGCGCCGGTCTGGGAGTATCTGGCCGGCACCGCCCTGCCCGATCTGCTTGCACGACGCACCGGCGAGCAGCACCTGCGGGTCTGGAGCGTGGGCTGTTCCACCGGCGAAGAGGCCTATTCGCTGGCGATCGCTTTCAGCGAGGCGTTTGATCAGTTGCCGCAGCCGCACGGCCTGAGCCTGCAGATCTTCGCATCCGACATCAGCCCGGACGCCATCAAGGCCGCGCGGCGAGGCCGCTATCCGCTGTCCATCGCAGACAGCGTCTCGCCGGCTCGGCTGGAGCGCTTTTTCGTAGCGCATCAGAGCTACTACGAGATCGGCAAGAGCATCCGCGACATGGTGCTGTTCGCGCAGCACGATGTGGCGCTGGACCCACCCTTCACCCGCCTCGACCTGATCGTCTGCCGCAATCTGCTGATTTATTTCGTGCCGGAGCTGCAGCGCAAGCTGCTGCCACTTTTTCACTACAGCCTGCGGCGCGGAGGCCTGCTGCTGCTGGGCAGCTCTGAAACCGTGGGGCGCCTGACCCGTCTGTTTGCTCCGCTCAACGCGAGGCTGCGGCTCTATGAACGGCAGGACGACGGCGCGATCCGCGGTCCCGACCTGCTGTTGAAGTCTTTCCCGCCGCTGCGCGGCCCGTCCAAGGAATCCCCCATGCCAGCGCCGCCCATGCCCGAACCCAGCACCGATGGCCTGCAGAAGTCGGCAGACGATGTCCTGCTTCAGAACTTCGCCCCCGCCGCGGTGCTCATCAACGGCGATGGCGACATCGTCTACATCAGCGGTCGCACCGGCAACTATCTGGAGCCTGCCGCAGGCAAGGCGAACTGGAACATTCACGCAATGGCCCGCGAAGGCCTGCGCGGACCATTGGTCGACGGCTTGCGGGGGCTCGCGGAGCGCGGCGAACCGCTGCAGTTGAACGAGCTCCACATACAGACTGGAGCCGGCGCGCAGGTGGTGGATGTCACCCTGCAGGCGTTCGATGCGCCGGGCCCTCTGCGCGGCATGACCCTGGTGGTGTTCCGTGATGTCACGCGCGCGCCCGCCGGCCGTACCCGACGTCGACCGAAGGGCACGCTGACCGCCTCGCACGAGGCTGAACTGCGCAAGTGTCACGATGAGATCCAGTCGCTGCGCGAAGAGGCTCGCGCCTCCCGCGAGGAGCTGCAGTCGTCCAACGAAGAGCTGCAGTCCACCAACGAGGAGCTGCAGTCAGCCAATGAAGAGCTGACCACGTCCAAGGAAGAAATGCAGTCGATGAACGAAGAGCTGCAGACGATCAACAGCGAGCTGCAGACCAAGCTGGACGATCTCGCGCTGGCCCAGAGCGACATGAAGAACGTGCTCAACAGCATCGAGATCGCCATTCTGTTTCTGGACCAGCACCTCAATGTCAGGCGCTATACCGATCGCGCCGCCAAGCTCGTCAATCTGCGCGAAAGCGACATCGGCCGCCCGCTCAGCGACCTCACCAGCAGCCTGCAGTACCCGGCGCTGCACGAGGATGCACTGGAAACGCTGCGCACCCTGCTGCCGTCCGAGAAGGAAATCCGCACCGATGACGGCCGCCAGTTCCAGGTGCGGGTGATGCCCTACCGTCGCATCGACAACCTTATCGACGGGGTCGTGATCACCCTGCTGGATCTGACCAAGGCGCCGCGCGCGAGCTGAGATCCGGTGCGCGGAAAGCGCTGTTCCTGAGGCGGAGTGCCCCCCCCTCTCCCCAACCCCTCTCCCACGAGGGGAGAGGGGCTTCAAGCTTGAGGCTTGTCGGCGAACAGGGTGAGCTGGGCGCGAGCGAACCACGAGCAGAAGCGAGCGCGTCTGCTCAACGACTGAAGCCGAACAAGCGCGCCACCCGCGCGCTCAACCGCTGCGAGCGCTGGGTTTCGGCGGCGGCGGGCGTGGGCAAATCTCCGAACTCGGTCGCCTCTACCTGCAGGGCCAGCGCGCCGAGGCTGGACTGTGCGATCGCCAACAGTGAGAGCTTCACGCCCAGCGCTTTCTCCAGGCGCATGGCCAGGGTGAGGGCCAACAGCGAGTGCCCGCCGGCTTCAAAGAAGTTGTCGCTCAGGTGCACCTCGGGGCTGCCGAGCAGTTCGCGCGCGATCTGCAGCACCGTAGCAGCGGCCGCGCTGGGTTCGGGAGTGGGACTGGGATTGGCCTCGGGATTTGGATTGGATCCGGCGACACCCAAGGCCTGCGAACCGGAGGACTGCAGCGGCAGTGGCAGCTGGGCGCGGTCGAGCTTGCCGTTCGGCAGCAGGGGTAGTGCCGGCAGAAACGAGAACTGCTGAGGCAGCATGTAGGCCGGCAGCCGCGCGGCCAGGTACGCGCGCAGTTCGACCGCGCTGG
The DNA here is from genome assembly GCA_964586455.1 of uncultured Aquimonas sp. GTDB lineage: Bacteria > Pseudomonadota > Gammaproteobacteria > Xanthomonadales > Xanthomonadaceae > Aquimonas. Next base: position 52,776 of record CAZPHV010000011.1, on the reverse strand, counting down.
GCGCCACTGCTGCACCCGCCACGATCCATGCCAGCAGGCGCTGATCCTCCTCATCGCCATGCACGGCCAGCGCCGCGGCCTCGACCTGCGGATGCGCACACAGCACGGCCTCGATCTCGCCAAGCTCAATGCGATAGCCGCGCAGCTTGACCTGATGGTCGCGACGTCCCAGATGCACCAGTTCGCCGGAAGCCAGACGCAGCGCGATGTCGCCGGTGCGATAGGCGCGTTCGCCGGTCTCGGGCAAGGTCACGAACTTCTCGGCGGTGAGTTCAGGCCGGGCGTGATAACCCTCGGCCAGACCCGCGCCGGTGATCAGCAGCTCACCGGGCAGGCCCCAGGGCAGTCGCTGCAGTTGGGCATCGACGACATGCAGGCCGGTGCTGGCGATCGGAAGGCCAATCGGGCAGCGTTGCGGCTCAAGCTCATCGATGCGCTGCCGGCTGGACCAGACCGTGGTCTCGGTCGGGCCATACAGATTCCACAGCGCGCCAACCCGCGGCTTGAGCCACTGCGCAAGTTCGGGCGTCAAGGCCTCACCACCGGTAAGCGCGATCAGGTCAGGCTGGCCCACCCAGGCTTCAGCACTCAGCAATCGCCAGGTGGAGGGCGTGGCCTGGAATACGTTGATGCGCTGATCGCGCAGGGCCTCAGCCAGTCGCCCGGGCGCCTCCAGCAGCGCGCGCTCACCCAGCACCACACAGCCACCTGCGTTCAGCGGAAGCAGCAGCTCCAGCACGCTGATGTCGAAGGCATAGGTGGTCAGCGCCAGCAGGCGCTGGCCCGGCGCGAAGCCGGGCACTTCCGCCATCGCGGCCAGAAAGTTGCCGACCGCGCGGCGCGCGATACGCACGCCCTTGGGGCGACCCGTGCTGCCGGAGGTGTAGATCACGTAGGCCAGGCTATCGGGAGACTCCTCGGCGGGCACGAAGCCGGCGCCCGGCGTCCGCGGCAGCGAGGCCAGGCTCAAGCCATCAACCGCATCGAACAGGCCTGCGCTGTGGGCATCCACCAGCACGCAGCGCGCGCCCGAGTCTGCGCGCATGTAGCGCAGACGCTCGGCCGGAAGGTCGGGATCGAGCGGCAACCAGGCCGCTCCTGCGCGCAGCACGCCGAGCAGTGCTGCGATCAAGTCACTATGACGCCCCACTGCGACGCCGACGACATCACCGGCACCGACGCCGCGTGCGGTCAGGGCTTCCGCGATGGCATCGGCACGCGCGGCCAGCTGCGCGGCCGTGAAGTGTCCGTCGCAGGCCTCCAGCACCAGCGCCTCAGGCGTACTCAGTGCGCGCTCGAAGAAGACCGTATGCGGGCTGCGCCAGTCGCGCGCGGGCGCAGGCGCTCGACTCACAGCATCAAGCTCGGCGCGCTCGGCCTCGGCGATCAGGCTGATCCCGGCGACCGGCCGCTGTGGCGCGGACACCGCCTGCATCAGCACGACCTCAAGCCGCTGGGCCAGGCGCTCGATGCGGGCGCGCTCGAACAGTGCGCTGTCGTACTCGATCAGGCCCTGGATCTGCGTGCCGTCGTCCCAGAACCAGAACGAGAGATCGAGCTTGGCGCCACCGTTCGGCAGCGGCTCGCTGTCCACCTCAAGGCCTTCCAGCGTTAGCGCCATGGGCGCGTCCTGGAAGGTGAACCAGGCTTGCACCAGCGGGTTGCGCGCGGCGTCGCGCTGCACGCCGAGCGCCTGCACGATCTTTTCAAATGGCGTGTCCTGCACGCCCTGGGCTTTCATCATCTGCCGGCGCGCATCGCGTACCAGCGCGCTGAAACTCTGCTGCGGATCGATCGCCAGCCCGACCGGCAGCAGGTTCATGAACAGGCCCATGACCTGCTCAAGCTCCTCCGCGCCGCGATTGGCGAACGGGCACCCGACAATGACGCGGTCTTGCCCCGTATAGCCGCGCAGCAGCAGGCCCAAGCCCGCCAGCACCACGGTGAACAGGGTCTGCTGCTCGGCCTGCGCGAAGCTTCGCAACGCGCGGCTGCTGTCAGCACTGAAGGCCACGCGCAGCTCCTCGCCTTCGAAACTCTGCAGCGGCGGGCGCGCGTGGTCGGTTGGCAGTTCGAGCTGGTGCGGAAAACCGGCCAGTGATTCAAGCCAGTGCGGAAGCCGGCTTTCGATCGCCGCGGTGTCGAGCGCTTCCGCCTGCCAGACTGCGAAGTCGGGGTACTGAAGTCCCTCGGAATGCGCGGCAGGCGCACGGCCACTGCGGAAGGCTGCGTAGAGCTCGCCGAGCTCACGCCCGAACGCCAGTACCGACAGGTGATCCATCACGATGTGATGCACGCACAGCAGCAGCACATGCTCACGTTCGCCAAGCTTCAGCAGGCGCAGCACCAGCAGCGGCGGCTGCGCCAGATCAAACACATGGCAGGCGATGCGCGCGCGCGCATCGGCAAGGGCGCGAGCGCGCGCATCAGCGTCGAGCGCGCTCAGATCGATCTGTTCCAGCGGCACCCGCAGGCCCATGTCGACCACCTGCCGGACCTCCTCGCCGTGCACCTCGAACACGGTGCGCAGAGCGTCGTGTCGGGCCACCAGTTCGGCCACGGCACGTTCCAGCGCCGCGATGTGCAGCACACCGCGCAGGGTGAAGGCGAAGGGGATGTTGTAGGCCGTGGTCTCGGCTGCGGTGGCCTGCACGTACCAGAGCTGGCGCTGACTGAACGTGGTGGGGAAACGGTACAGCTCGCGGGCTTCGCTCATGCGGAAGTCATCGGAGGGGTGAAGGGATGGGGTTCAGTGGCTGGCCGCGTCGGCGCGGAAGCGGCTGCGATCAACGCGTTTGAGTTGTGGGCCCGCCGGCGCCGCGGCGGCCGGTGCGAGTGCTGACCAGGCAGCAATCGTCGGCGTCTCGAATGCCGCTTCGACCGGCAGCACCAGGCCGCGCTCGCGCTTCAATCGCGACAGTGCGCGAGTCAGCAACAGGCTGTGGCCGCCAAGTGCGAAGAAGTCGTCGGCCGCACCGATGCCGGAGAGATCCAGCAGGCCCTCCCACAGTGCAACCAGCTGCAGTTGCAGCTCGCCCTCGGGGGCCACGTAGGGTGTGCCGCCGGCGATGCGCTGCACCGCTGTCGCCGCGATCGCCTGTTCCGAATCGACGACCTCGACTGTGCTGGGTGCGCGCGTGGCGGCAACCAGATCTGCGACCGGACGCCGCGCCAGCGCGATCTGCGCGGGGCCGGCGTGCAGCAGCGCGGCTTCGATCGCCGCCAGCGCATCGGAGTGGCTGAAACCCTCGCGGAAACCGACCTCGAGAATCCGGTTGGCGGCGGCCTGCGGGCGCGGGCGTGGCGGCGGCGCTGCCGCCCGCGAAAGCGCGCGCGCGGGCTTCAGCACGAAGTCGCGCAGGGCGAGAACGCGATGCCCTTTGGTGTCGAGCAGGTCGATGTCCAGCACGAGGTCGGCACCTTCCGCCCGTGCGCGCTGGCGACTGATCAGCTCGGCCGGCAGCGGTGCGTAGACCTGCAGGCAGCCATAGCGGAACGGCAGCAGGCGCGCGGCATCGACTCCCGCCGGCGCAAGCGCGGCTTGGGCAGCGCCGATCGCCATGTCGAACAGGGCCGGATGCAGTGGATGCAGTTCGGTGGCAGACGCATCGTCGCGCGCCAACTGCAGCTCTGCCTCGCCCTCGCCCACCTCGAAACGGCGCAGGCAGTTCCAGCGCGGACCGAAGCGCAGCTGCGGGTGCGCGTAGCGCGGCTCGCGTGCTTCGCGCGGGCGCGCCAGCAGCAACACGGGCAGTTCTGCGTGCTGCGCGCAGTCGAGCGTGACGCGCAGATGCTCAATGCGGTCATCGGAGGCGGGCCCCTGACTCTCGATGCTGATCTCGAAGGTCAGTTCACCGCGGGGCCTGATTTCCAGCTCCAGTCGACGCGACTCACTCCGGCCCAGTTTGAAGGGTGCTTCGAAGCGCAGATCGCGCAGTTCGAAGGCTTGGAAAGCGCCGGTGTATTCGGCCAGCGCCCAGGCCAGCAGATCCAGATAGCCTGTGCCTGGCAGCAGGGCCTCGCCGCTGGCCAGGCGGTGCTGGTCCAGCACCCAATGGCTGTGCTCGTCGAGCACGCCAGCGAAGCGTGCGTGACCGCCTGCGGCGTCCTGGCGTCGCGCCAGCAGCGGGTGCCCGGTCGGCACCGACTCGGGCAAAGGTGCCGGTGCGAGCCCGATTTCGGCAGCCAGACGCGCGGCCATGCCGGCTTCGCGCCAGATGCTGAATGCCAGGGCGAGGTGCCGCGTGTGCGCGCTGCGCGCATCGGCACGCGCGGCGAAGGCGTCCAGTGCGGCATTGGCGGCGGTGTAGTCGACCTGCCCCGACACACCCATCTGCGCGCTCAGCGACGAGAAGTACAGAACGAAGTCGGCGCCACAGCGCTCGCCCAAGGTCGCTAGGGCCTCGGCGCCGGCCAGCTTCGGCGCCAGTACACGCCGCGCGGCTTCCATGGTCTTGCGCGCGATCAGGCCATCGTCGAGCACGCCAGCGGCGTGGAACACGCCGTCAAGCGTAGTGAGGTCCGCAGTCGCCGCAGCGAACGCGCCTGCATCGCAGACATCGGCTGCGATCACCTCGACCTTGGCGCCGAGGCCGCGCAGTGCCGCCAGCCAGCGCTGGCGCGGATGCGCCGCATCGGCGGCCAGCTCGCTGCGTGTGATCAGGATCAGCTGCACCTGCGGCAGGCGCGCCAGATGCTCGGCCAAGGCCTGACCCGCACCACCGAAGGCACCGGAGATCAGATAGCGCCCGCCCGGCTTGAAGGCCGCGCGCGGCTCCGACTGCGGCAGCTGCAATGCGGTCCAGGTCGGCAGCAGGCGGCGTCGCCCGCGCAAGGCGACGGTGTCGTCGGGAAGTCCGGCACGCAGCTCGGCCAGCAGCAGTTCAGCGCTGGCCGCCAGCTGATTCAGATGATTCGTGTCCAGATCAACCCAGGCTGCGCGCAAGCCCGGGGCTTCCTGCGGCCAGGTGCGCTGTGGGCCAGCGCGCAGGGCCTGCAGCGGCTGCAGTGCGGAAGGATCTGCCACCGCCTGGGCCTGCAGGCTTACCGCCAGGCACTGCAGGCCACCTTCGCGCTCGCACCAGGGGATGAGCGCCTGCGCCATGCGCAGGGGGAACTCGAAGCACAGGCGCTGCTGCTCGGCCACGTCGGCATCAGCCGCATCGGCGTCCGGCACATCCAGCGACCACAGGTCGATGAGCAGCGCGGGGGCGGGCAATGCAGCCAGCGCCTGCCAGTGCGCGTCTTCGTTCGGATCCAGACGCATCGATGCGCCTTCAAGCTGCAGCGCGTGGTCACGCTCAAGCGTGCGCACGATCATGCCCACAGCGCGCAGGGCTTTGACCAAGGCCGCGCCAAGGCCGTGCCGATCGAGCAACACCAGCGCCTCACCCGACAGCACGCACTGTTCTGCGATCAGCGGCGCACTGCGCCAGTCCTGCGCCTGCAGCCAGTCGCCGAACGCAGTCTCGCTGCGGGCGGGGGCTTCAAGTCGCGGTTTGGCTGGCTCGATCCAATGGCGCGTGCGCGCGAACGGATAGGCCGGCAGTGGTATGCGCGCGCCGCGCTGGGGCTGCTGCCAACGCGTAAGGTCGACATCAAGCCCATGCGCCCACAGCGTGCCCGGCAGGGCGAACCAGGCGCAGGCCTCGTCGCCGCCCGCAGTCGCTTCCAGCGTAGCCACGCAGCGCGCCTGCGGGTTGGAAGCCTCCGAAAACCGCGCCAGCGTGCGGCCGGGGCCGACTTCGATCAGCAGGTAGTCGCCCAGCTCGGTGAGCCGCGCCAGCGCGCCGATGAAATCGACCGGGCGTCGCAGGTGCTGCACCCAGTACCCAACGCTGGCGGCCTGCTCGGCGCTCAGCCACTCACCGCTCAGGCTGGAGACGACGCGCAGCCCGGCACCCGCTGCGCGCGGCTGCGCGCGCTCGACCGCGGCCCGGAACGCGTCCAGCTGCGGATCGAGCAGACGCGAGTGGAAGGCACCCGAAGTCTGCAGACGGCGCAGGCCGTGGCCGGCGGATTCCAGACGTGCCGCGAGCGCGTCGATGGCGTCGACGCTGCCGGCCAGCACGGTCTGCTGCGGCGAGTTCAGGCCGGCGATATCGACGCTGTCATCGAGCAGCGGACGCAGCGCTTCCAGCCCCGCGTTCACCGCCAGCATCGCGCCGGCGCCGGCTTGCGCGCACAGGCGACCGCGCGTGCAGATCAGTTCGATCGCGGCTGGCAGCGCGAACACTCCGGCCAGGGTCGCAGCCACGTACTCACCCAGTGAATGTCCCACCAGCGCAGCGGGCTTGAGTCCACGTGCGATCAGTCCGCGCGCCAGCGCGTACTCGACGCAGAACAAGACAGGCTGGGTGAATTCGGTCTGACGCAGACGCATTGCCGACTCGGGACTGTCGTCCGCCTGCAACAGCAGTTCGATCACGTCCTCGCGGCCGAGCCCGCGCAGCGCAAGGACACATTCGTCAAGCGCCGCAGAAACACCCGAGTCCACGTTGGCGATCGCGCGCGCCATGCCGATCCGCTGCGCGCCTTGGCCGGGAAACGCGAACACCAGAGCGGGCGGGGACTTGGCCGGCGCGACTACGGCGCGCGCGTCCGAGGCCAGCGCGGCGAGCTGGTTCGCCGCCTGCTCACGCGAGCACGCCGCGAGTGCGCAGCGCTGCCCCATCGCCACCCTGCCCTCGCGCAAGGTCCAGGCGACATCGGCCAGATCTGGAGCGTTCTTGCGCAGGTGCTGGCCGAGCTCGGCCGCGCGCTGGCGCAGGGCTTCCGGAGTCTTGGCCGATAGCAGCAGGGTCAAGGGCACCGCGGCATCGCGCGCATCGGCCTGCGCGGCGGACTCAGGCGCTTGTTCCAGCACGGCGAACGCATTGGTACCGCCGACGCCGAGTGAGTTCAGGGCGGCGCGACGCGGGCCCTGCGTCTTCGGCCACGCGCGGCGCTCGGATACGACGAAGAACGGGCTCCGCGCGAAGTCGATCTCCGGGTTCGCTCGGCGATAGAACAAAGACGGCGGCAGCTCGCCATGCTGAAGACAGAGCGCGGTCTTGATCAGCCCGGCCACGCCGGCGGCGGTATCGAGGTGCCCGATATTGGTCTTGACCGACCCCAGCGCGCAGCCCTGGCGCGCGGCGCCCTCGAAGGCCTGGCTGAGCGCGGCGACTTCGATCGGGTCGCCCAGGCGGGTGCCGGTGCCGTGGGCTTCGACGTAGCCGATGCTGTCAGCGTCCACGCCTGCGAGTGTCAGCGCGGTGGCGATCGCTTCGGCCTGGCCGTCGACGCTGGGCGCGAGGTATCCGGCCTTGCCGGCGCCGTCGTTGTTGATCGCGGTGGCGCGGATCACCGCGACGATGCGGTCGCCATCGCGCAGCGCATCGCCGAGCCGCCGCAGCACCACCAGGCCGCAGCCGCTGCCGAACACAGTGCCGCCGGAATCCGCATCGAAGGCGCGGCAGCGGCCGTCGGCCGAGCGCACTTCTTCCTCGCGGTAGACATAGCCCTGACCCTGCGGCACTTCGATGGTCGAGCCGCCGGCCAGGGCCATGTCGCACTCGCCCGCCAGCAGGCTCTGGCAGGCCAGATGCACCGCCACCAGCGAGGTCGAGCAGGCCGTCTGCACGTTCAGGCTGGGCCCGTGCAGGTCGAGCTGGTAGGACACCCGCGTGGTCAGGAAATCCTTGTCGTTCGACAGGTGTCGCACCAGGAACTCGCCCATGTCGGCCAGCAGCTCGCGCTGGCCGAACAGGTTGCGCAGCAGATACCAGTGCATGCCCGAGCCTGCGAACACGCCGGTCTGGCGGTCGTGCGCATCGGGCCGGTAGCCGGCGTTCTCCAGTGCGTTCCAGGCGCACTGCAGAAAGCGCCGATGCTGCGGGTCCATCACCGCGGCCTCGCGCGGCGAAAGGCCGAAGAAGGCCGCATCGAACTCGTCGAAGCCGTCCAGGCGAATGCCCGCGCGCACGTAGTTCGGCTGAGCGAGCTCGGCGTCCGAGACGCCAGCGGCGCGCAGCGCGGGCTCGTCCAGGTCCGCGACCGCGCAGCGGCCCTCGACGAGGTTGGACCAGAACTGCGACGGGCAGGCCGCCTGCGGGAAATCGCAGGCGAGTCCGACGATGGCGATATGGGTGTTGGGATCGAGGTCGCGCATAGGTCAAGGATCTGGCGCAACGTGCTGCGCATCACAAATCTACGACAATTCTGCGTGAAAGTGTGATTAGATTCTCGGTAAATGCTGCACACCCGTCGAAATCGCACCGGGGCTGTGGGGTTGACTCGGGGCGGTGCTTGGATCGGATGCGAGTTGTTGCAGGCCAGCTCCCGTGGCTTTGGCGGCCCGGCTGAACTCACGAAGTGTGTGATCGGAGCCGTCTGCTTGCACCCGAGTGTTTGACACCTCGAAGCACCCAGCATCACCGCGGAGGATCGTCCAGGTACCGATGCCGGAGTTCGGTCCGTCGCCTGCCGTCCGTGCCCCTGCTCTGTTGACGACCTCTGTCGTTCCCGTCCACTGCTGCCCTCACTGCCGAACCGAGAACTCATTCGTGACCGAGACTCCATCCTTCCGCTGTGTCCTGCTCGGCGAGCAGTCCCTGATGATCGAATGCGGCGAACGCCTGCGCGCGCGCGGCCACAGCGTGCTGGCAGTGGTCAGCGATCAGCCGCGAGCGCGCGCCTGGGCGCTGCAGCAGGGCATCGCGCTGTACTCGGACCATGCGGAGCTTGAGGCCGGCGACGAAGGCGACTTCGATCTGCTGCTCAACATCACCTGGCTGCGGATGCTGCCGGACGCGTTGCTGACCCGGCCGCAGATCGCTGCGATCAATTTCCACGACGGTCCGCTGCCACGCTATGCAGGCCTGAATGCACCGGTGTGGGCCCTGCTGCATGGCGAGACCCGGCACGGCGTCAGCTGGCATCGCATGGCCGCACGCGCAGACGCCGGCGAACTGCTGGTGCAGGAGCACTTCGACATCGCAGCCGGCAGCACCGCGTTTGAACTCAATACCCGCTGCTACGAGGCCGGACTGGCAAGCTTCGAGCGCCTGCTCGACGCCCTCGAGGATGGTCAGCTCCAGCCCATCGCCCAGGACTTCCGCCAGCGCAGCTACTTCGGCGCGCACGCCCGGCCCGCAGATGCCGCAGTGCTGGATTTCAGCCGCAGCGCCGGCGCGTTGGAGCGGCAGGTGCGCGCACTGGACTTTGGCCCCTACCCCAACCCGCTGCTGCTGCCGCGGCTGCGGCTTGCCGAACGCGATGTGCTGGTGCGCCGCGCGCGTGCAGTCGATGGCCAAGGCGCGCCTGGCGCAATCTTGCGCACTGACTCCGACGGCATCGTGATCGCCTGCGGTGAAGATGCGCTGTGCATCGAGGCGCTGAGCTGTCTGGAGGGCGGGCCGATTGATCTGCAGGCGATCCATGCAGAGTTGCATCGAGGCCTGGAACAGACTCCGCACGTCCATAGGGTGGGCCCTGGCCCACCGGTGCTCAAATCTCGCCCCGGTCACCACGATGAACCACACGTGCCGACGTCTGCGGCGCGGGAAGTGCTTGCCTTTGGCTCCGTTGATGCGCGCGGCACGGCGCAGGCTTCGGTGGGCCAGGGCCCACCCTATGGCGGCTCCGTTGATGGGCGCGGCACGGTTCAAGCTTCGGTGGGTCAAGACCCACCCCATGAAGGCTCCGTTGATGGGCGCGGGACGGTCCAAGCTTCGATGGGTCGAGGCCCAAGCTTTGTCCGCGAGGTTGCACGCGGGGAGCGCGAAGCTTTGGCGACGCTGCGCGCGATTGAGCCGCTGGCGCTGCCGTTTGCGGACCGGGCCGACGTCGCGAACTCCCGCATGGACGTCACAGACACCCGCGCGGATGCCGCGGTCGCTTCGAACGCATCGCTGATCGAGCTTCGCGGACGCGGTCTTGAAGGCGCCGCCGCCGCGCTGCTGGCGATCGCGCGCTGCGCCTGCATCGATGCGTTACCGATGGCGATCGCCACCTCGCCCGGCCCGGACCCACGCCTGATCACACCGCTGTGGCCCAGCCTGCTGCACCCCGATTTCGAAGCACCCTTGGCGAAGTTCGCCGAGCAGCTGCGCGCTGCCGTCGAGCGCGCAGATGCGGTCGGCGGCGTGTTCAGCGATCTGTTCGCGCGCGAACCCGGCCTGCGCGGGCAGACGCCTCCGCAACGGCTGGCGATCCGTCTGCAGCGGGTGACGTCGATCGAACGGGCCGAGCCCGACGAGCTGACTTCGGACGACGCACAGTTGCACGCCGCGCTCACCCTGCAGTGGGACGCGCAGAACCGGCTTGCCCTGCGCAGCGACGGCAGCACGCTCTCCGCACAGGCGCTGGGCCGGCTTGCCGACGCGATTGAAGCGCTGACCAAACACGCCCAGGCGCAGCCCGACACGCCGGTCGCCGCGCTCAGCCTGCTCTCCACCGACGAGCGCGCGCGGCTGTTTGAACTCGCTCAAGGCGAGCCGCATGCACAGGGCCCGGGCGGCCCAGTCTCCTATGCGAGCGTGCAGAGCCTGCTGGCAGCACAGGCAGCACGCACGCCCGAACGCGAGGCCCTGTGCTTCGAAGGCCAGCGGCTGAGCTACGCCGATCTGGACGCCCGCGCCAGCGCGCTGGCACGGCGACTCTGTGGCGCCGGCGTCGAGCCCGGCGACCGCGTCGGCCTGCTGCTGCAGCGCGGTGTGGAGCTGGTGATCGGCCTGATCGCCGTGCTCAAGGCCGGCGCGGCCTATGTGCCGCTGGACCCGCTCTACCCACCCGAGCGCCTGCGCTTCATGGCACTGGACGCCGATCTGGCGCTGCTGCTGACCGATGCCGAATCGGCACACTTGATCGAGCACGCCCATACGCTGGATATCCACGCCGATTCCGCGCAGGCCGACCTGCCGGTGGCAGCGAACAGTGCGGACGCACTCGCCTACCTGATCTACACCTCCGGCAGCACCGGCCAGCCCAAGGGCGTGAGGGTGCAGCACGCGAACGTGCTGCGCTTCTTCGACGGCATGGATGCCGTGCTGGGCGAGGGCTCCGGCACCTGGCTGGCGGTGACCAGCATCAGCTTTGATATTTCGGTGCTCGAACTGTTGTGGACGCTGGCGCGCGGCTATCGCGTCGTGCTGTACGCCGATGCGCGTCGGCAAAAGGTGCAGCGAGACACCGCGCAGCAGCCCACCGACCGCAGCGCCCAAGTCGTCGAGTTCGGCCTGTTCTTCTGGAACGTCGCCGGCGAGGCCGATCTGAACGCTCGCGACAAGTACCGCCTGCTGCTGGAGTCCGCGCGCTTTGCCGATACGCACGGTTTCACGGCGGTGTGGACACCCGAGCGTCATTTCGCAAGCTTCGGCGGCCTCTACCCGAACCCGGCGGTGACCTCGGCCGCACTCGCCACCATCACCGAACGCGTCGCCCTGCGCGCGGGCAGCTGTGTGGTGCCCCTGCATCATCCGATCCGCATCGCCGAGGAATGGGCGGTGGTCGACAACCTGTCGAACGGCCGCGTCGGTCTGTCGATCGCCGCCGGATGGGCCGCGCCTGACTTCGCGCTGCGCCCGGAAAACCATGCCCACGCCAAGCAGGTGATGTTCGAGTCCGCGGATCAGGTGCGGCGACTATGGCGCGGCGAAACCCTGCGCTTTCCCGGCCCGCAGGGGGAGGTCGAAGTGCGCACCCTGCCGCGGCCCGTGCAGCCCGAGCTGCCGATCTGGGTCACCACCGCCGGCAACCCCGAGACCTTCGCTGAAGCCGGCCGCATGGGCGCCAACGTGCTCACTCATCTGCTGGGCCAGAGCGTCGAAGAAGTCAGCGCCAAGATCGCCGCCTACCGTCGGGCCCGCCGCGAGGCCGGCCATGCCGGCCGCGGCACCGTCACCCTGATGCTGCACACCTTCATCGGCGACAGCCGCAGTGAGGTCGAGGCGACGGTGCGCGGGCCCATGAAGGACTACCTGCGCAGCGCCATGGCCCTCGTCAAGGCAGCGGCCTGGCATTTCCCGACCTTCAAGCAGCAGATCAGCAGCGAGCAGGGCAAGAGCCTCGATGCCTTCTTCGCCGAGGCCGATGAGGCCGACATGGACGCGTTGCTGGAGTTCGCGTTCCAGCGCTACTTCAGTGAGAGCGGCCTGTTTGGATCACCCGAGGATGCGCTGGGCATGGTCGAGCGCGTGGCGGGCGCAGACATCGACGAAATCGCCTGCCTGATCGACTTCGGGATCGACGCGCAGACCGTACTTGACCATCTGCCGATGCTTAATCGTCTGCGCGCGCTGAGTACACAGCGCGGAATCCAGGCGTTAGGCAACCGCGCCGACTACAGCCTGCCGGCCCTGCTGGACCGCGAAGGCATCACCCACCTGCAGTGCACGCCGTCGATGGCGGCGATGCTGGTCGAAGATCCTGCCTGCAGGCAGGGCCTGGCCGGCCTGCAGCACCTGCTGCTTGGCGGTGAGGCGCTGCCGCCAGCGCTTGCACAACGCCTGCAGTCGCTGGGGGTCGCGAAGCTCAGCAATGTCTACGGCCCCACCGAAACCACAGTATGGTCAGCCGCCGATACGGTGGACGGCTCGGCGCTGGCTAGCAGCACGCCGATCGGACGCCCGCTGCGCGGCCAGAGCCTGTATGTGCTTGATCCGCGCCAGCAGCCGCTGCCGCAGGGTCTAGTCGGCGAGCTGGTGATCGGCGGCGGTGGAGTCAGCGCCGGCTACTGGAAGCGCGCCGAGCTCAGCCGCGAGCGCTTCCTGACCGACCCTTTCCGACCGCTGTCGGCGGACGCGCAGCTGTACCGCAGCGGCGACCTCGGGCGGCTGCGCGAGGATGGCCGCTACGAATGCCTGGGCCGAGTGGACTCGCAGGTCAAGATCCGCGGCTATCGCGTCGAGCTGGGCGAAATCGAGGCGCGGCTGTGTTCACTTCCCGGCATCGCTGAAGCCGCGGTGCTGCTGCGCGAGGACACGCCCGGCGACCAGCGTCTGGTCGCCTACGTGCGTGCGCCGGGGCTCGATGATTCGGCGCTTGAACGACATCGCGAATCACTGTCCGCCCAGCTGCCCGAGTTCATGCGCCCCAGCACGATTCTGGGCCTGCCAGAGCTGCCACGCACGCCCAATGGCAAGCTCGACCGCCACGCTCTGCCCGCCCCTGTCGTGCCGGCCATCGAAGTCGCCGCCGCGGCACCGCTGCAGGGCACACAGGCGGTGGTCGCCGAGCTGTGGTGCAAAGCACTTGGACGCGGCAGCGTCGGCAGCCACGACAACTTCTTCGACCTCGGCGGGCATTCGCTGCTGGTCGTGCAGCTGCTGGCCGAACTGCGCCAGCGCTTCGACAAGCCGATCCAGATGACCGACCTGTTCCGCTACACCACGGTGGAGTCGCTGGCGCGCTTCCTCGGCGACAGTGAACCCGCCGAGACCGCCGCGGATCGCGCACGCGCGCGCGCGCAGGGGCGACAAGCGCTGCTGGCGCGGCGACGCGGCGGCATCGAGACCGCGACGTGAGCCACTCATACCGCAACCTGAGCCACTGATAGGGTGGGCCCTGGCCCACCATCGGCTCGAACGAGCGTCACGCCCAGTTACCGGCGGCCAGCGCAAGGCACTGCCATCGTTCGCACAAGCATGGGCACAGGTTGTAGCAGGCATCGCGCTTCGGTGGGCCAGGGCCCGCCCTGCTGGGCCTCAATCCGAGGCACTACGGACGTTTCGCGCAAGCGACGCTGGGCGGGTCAGTCTCGCCGGCCCTCAGGCGCGGATGTCGAGCAGGCTGCCGAGCAGGGCGTCCTGGGTTTTCAGCACCTTGATGTTGGCCTCGAAGGCCTGGCGCGCCTCGATCGAGTAGACGAGGTCGGTGGCGAGTGCGTCGCCGCGCTGTGCTTCGGGCTCACGCGTCAGCTGCGCGCTGACCCCGCCCCCCAGCTGTTCACGGCTGTCCACCTGGAAGCGACGGAAGTCTGCGCTGTCGCGGTTGGCGATGTTGCTCGCCGCCGCGGTCAGCCGCGTCTGCGCGGCGGCCATGCCGGAGCGGGCAATGCTGGCGATGTCGCTCATGGGTTCCTGCCGGTCGCGGGGCGTTCCGGAAGAGTATCGGCAGACCGCCCCCGAAACTTGAGGGCGGTCTGCAGTTCAACGCTTACCGCGTGGCTTCGAAGCCGTCGGCGAAGATGGCGTCGGGGATCGCACGCACGCCGTTGAGGCGCAGCAGACTGCCTCCCGACTTCATCAGATACAACTCGCCATCCTCACCCTCACCAAAACTGGTTATTCCGAACGCGACGTTCTGGCGGGCGCTCGGCGGGTGGGCAAAAGCTCCGGGCGTGTTTTCCAGCGCGACCCAAACGTCACCGCTGCAGTAATCACCATAGAAATACTGTCCCTGCGCCGCCAGCACCGGCCCGCGGTAGCGGAAGCCGCCGGTCACCGAGCACTGCGGCGAACTGCGCGCGTAGTCGAACGCGGGCTCGGTAAACGCCACCAGCGGTGTCGCGCAGGTTCTATGGAAGACAGTGCCCTCGCGGCACTTCCATCCGTAGTTGCGGCCAGCGGTGCCCGCGGGCTCGAAGTTGATTTCTTCGCGCGCGCCTTGGCCCACGTCCCCCATCCACATGTCGCCGGTGTCGCGATCGAAGCTGAACCGCCAAGGGTTCCGAACGCCGTAGGACCAGACCTCGTCGCAGGCCTCACTCAACACCCCGGCGGCGCCAGGGTTCCCTTCGGGAATGGCGTAGGCGGCCGCGTGACCTGCACGCGGTCGCCCGCACAGCTGCCCCACACCCGCTGACGTCGTCGCATCCACGTCGATGCGAAGGAACTTGCCAAGCAGGGCGCGGGAATCCGGGCTGCCCCCGTTACCGGTGAACGCAGCATCGGCATCGCAGTTTTCGCCGTTCTGGGTGCCGTTGAGCAGCGCCGACGGCGCCAGCGTCTGGCTGCGATTGCATGGGTCACTGCCACTGCCTCCATCGCCAAGCCCGAAGTACAGATACCCGTCCGGACCGAAAGCGATGTGTCCGCCGTTGTGGTTACTGAAGTCCTGATCCGCTCGCAGGATGACCGTGCAGGTGGCGAGGTCCGCGCCACTCAGTACATCGGCAGCAGGGTTGGACGCTGTCATGCGCAGCAGCATGGTGTCGCCGTTGCCATCGGTGATGCTCAGGAACACGCGCCCGTTGACCGCGTACTCCGGATGAAAAGCCACGCCCAGCAAACCGCGCTCGTTGCCGCTGGTAAAACCCACCGAGCTTGCAGTGGCATTGCCCGGATAGGTGCACTGAAACGTGCTTGCGCCGACCGGTATGGTCAAGTAGGGCGTAGGCAGCAGAGTATTGTTCCGCACCACCCGCAACGCGCCGCCCTGCTGGTTGACGAACAGGCGACCGCTGCCATCGCCGGCGTGGGTCAATCCGATCGGGCTGCTGAAACCCGTGCTGAGGTAGGTCTGGAACTGGGGAGGGTTGGGATCACCCCCGGCCATGACCAGCGCAGGCGTGAGCGAGAGAACACAGAGCAGTGAGCGGATCATTTCAGGATTGAACCTCATGCGGGAAAGCGTGCGAGTTTACCCGCGGTCGATAGCCCCAACCGTACGATAGCGAGCCAAAGATCGGCGACACCGCCGCGAACGACCTGGCCAAGGCCGGGTCAGGCCATGAAGCCCAGGTTCGGGCCGGTGATCGACAGCAGGCTGCCCGACATGTGCTGCAGGTTCGGGAAGATCGCGGCGCGATCACTGTCCGACAGTCCGTACCAGCGCGCCAGCGTCGCCGCATACTGATCTGCCGACAGCGTGGGAATGACCTGGCCCCAACCAGCGTCGTCCGGATTGCTGGCGGAGGCCGCCAGGCTCGGAAAGCGCCCGTAGATGCGACCGCCGTTGACCGCGCCACCGAACACCAGGTGGTGTCCACCCCAGCCGTGGTCGGTGCCGTCGCCGTTGATCGACAGCGTGCGTCCGAACTCGGAGGCGGTGAAGGTGGTGACCGAGCTTCCCAGGCCCATGATCGGGTTGTCGAGCACCTGATAGAACGCCAGCACGGCCTGCGAAATCTGCCGCAGCAGCCCTGGATGATCCTCAAGCTGACGGTCATGTGTGTCGAAACCGCCGAGGCCGGCGTAGAACAGCTGGCGACTCATCTGCAGGGTGTCGCGCGCACGGATCATGCGCGCGATCATCAGCAGCTGTGCGCCCAGGCGAGGCAGCGCAACCAGATTGTTCGGGTTCCAAGCCAGCCCGAAAGCGTCCCAGAACGGTCGGAACATCGAGTCATTGGCGGGCACTGTTGCCAAGGCTGCGATCACCTGGTCGGTGGTCTCCAGCGTGCGCCGGGTCTTCAATGCATAGGCGCGCTCGAAGGCGTGGCTCTGGGTCTGGTTCAGCAGACCGTTGAAGGCCAGGCAGCGGCGCCGGTTCCAGCCCTGGCCACCGTCGGCGCAATTGGCTGCACCGGTCTGGATGAAACTGACTTGCTCCACCCCCTGCGATGACATGAAATACGGCGAGACCTGCACGCCGGACTGGAACACGTTGTCGCCATCCAGCGACACGTTCATCGACAGCACCTGGTTGCTGTTGCTGGCCGCGAAGATATCGGCCAGGCGCCCGCCCCAGCCGGTGCGGTCGGCCGCATCAGCACGCGGTGTCTGCCACAGCACGGTCTGGTCGGAGTGCGAGAACAGCTGGGCGGGCCGCGGCGTGCCGGCCTGCTGGTACAGGGCCTTGCTCATCGGCCGCACCAGCGGGCCGACATTGGCCACGATCGCGGCGCGGCCGGCGTTGAACATCTGCTGTGTGCCGGTCATCTGCGGGTGCAGGCCGTACAGACCGCCGCCTTGCGGGGCCACGCTGGGGTTCAGCGCCAGCAGCTGGTTCTGGGCTACGGCCAATGCCCCGCGGCGAGCCGCGTAGGCGGTGTGGCCGGCGTCACGCGGCACCACCATGTTGAAGCAGTCATTGCCGCCGTGCAGATAGAGGCAGACCAGCGCGCGGTAGTCGTTGCCGAGCAGCTTCGGGCTTGCTGCCTGGGCCAGCTCCAGCTTCCCGAGCAAGGAGCCGAACGCCGCACTGGCCGCGGTCGCCTTCAGCGCGCGGTGCAGGAATTCACGTCGATCGTTGCGGCTCATATCACTTCTCCACCATGTATTCGGGCGAGGTCAGGATCAGCCACAGGGCGTCCTGAACGCGCTGACGTCGCTGCTCGGTGTTGCTACTGCCCATGCCATTCAGATGATTGATGAGCAAAGTGCGCATCTGCGCGCTCATGCCGCCGCCCATGAACAGCAGGTTGTAGCGGTCGATCAGAGCCGCGGAGTCGTGCGCAATCTGCATGTCCCGAGACAGATCCACCTTGACCGGGTTCCAGGTGCCGGTATTCGAACCCTGCCAGGCCCAGAAGATCTTGGCGCCGATCTCGTTGGTCATGCGGGTGATGTAGGTGTCCGTCGTGATCTGGAACTCCGGCGCGTACAGCCCCAGCGAGGCGAGCTCACCCGGCAGCTGGTAGTTCGGCAGGAAGAAATTGAACACCGTCGGCGAGCTCAGCACTGCCTGCGCGCCGTATTGGTCCGGCCACTCGCGGATCGCGCCGTCGCTGGAGCTGGCGTTGAGTCCACGCCACAGCTGGGTGACGCGCAGCAGGGGCTCACGCAGCTTGCCCGCATTGGCCGGCGCCTGGGCGGGATTACGAGCCTCGGGATCCAGCAACACCGCACGCAGCACCGCCTGCAGATCGCCTCGCACGCCGCTGCCGTTGTTGTTGAAGACTGCGGCCACGCGGCCGACATAAGCAGGCGATGGGTTGCTGGTGGTAAAGCGCTGGATCAGCAGCCGCCCGAAGAAGGGGCCCACATTCGGATGGTTGAAGACGTTGTCCAGCGCCGCCGACATGTTCGCCCGCGCCTGGCCGCCGGCCGGCAGCACGCCGCCCGAAAGGGCGACCCCCGGATAGTTCAACAGTTGCTTGGTACCGGCGGAGGCGTGGTAGATCGAGCCGTGCGGAGTGCCTTCGCCCCAAGGCCGCAGCGGCTGTCGCCAGCCCGCCTGCAGACGCCAGTCGACACTGCCAGGGCCTGGGCCGCAGTACAGCCAGTCCCACCAGTTGAAATTGCCGGCGGTTTCGGCGGCGACCGGCGGGTTGCAGGTGGACCAGTTCCAACCGGTAAACACATGCGCAAAGCCGCGGATGGTGTCCTGGGTGTAGGTCGGAATCGGCTGCACACCTGGCGTCATCAGGTCGCCGTCCATCACGGTGCCGTTCGGGTTCAGGCGCACCAGGCCGATGCTGAACAACTGCATGATCTCGCGGGCGTAGTTCTCATCCGGCCGGATATTCGCCGCCTCGTCGGGCTTGCGGTTCTTGAACATCGACAGGTAGTGGCCCATCACCGGATGCAGGGTGACGTTCTCAAGCAGCGTGCGGAAGTTGCCGAACGCGTTCTGGCTGAGCATGTCGTGGTAATGCGCCAGCGCGTTCGGGTTGCCTTCGACCGAGCCGTTCTGGTCAGACACCACGAAGATCTGCGACAACGCGAAGGCCATCCGCTGGCGCAGCTGGTCGTCGCGGTAAAGCACATTGCGGAACCAGATGTCGTTGCGCTTGTCCTGCCAGACCACGCTGGGGTCGACCGTCATCAGCTGGTCGAGGTGTGGCAGCTGTAGCGAAGCAGAGCGGTTGAACTGCTCGTTCAACCAGGGCGTGTAGCCCATCCCGCGCACGCGCGTGATCTCGGTCAGCGTAGGGCCGAAGGTGGCCTGACTCAGGAAGCGCGACGCCTCGGCCTCGTTGAAGGGCCCCTCCGGCGGCGGATCGAAGCCATCGCGAAAGATGAGCTGCGCGGACGCGCTACCGGCTGAGATCAGGCCGATAAAGAAAACAAGGGCCCCGAGGAAGCGAGGCTTGGCAATGGTGGAGTTCATGGTCGGTTCCCGGACCGGGCAGCAGTTTGCAAACAATCGCAAACCGAGCTGCTAGCCTACCGTGAGCGAATTCACGGAAGACCCTGACCGTCTGTCGGAAAGATGCGCACCATGAACTCCGAACCACTCAACGCAAATGCCTACGTTTCGCCCGATGCTCGGGACATTTCCGAGACACCCGGTCAGACGCACCGCCTGCGGCCGAAATTTGACAGGGCAGCACGTGCAGCCTGTCTTGCCGCGGCGAGCCTGCTGGCTCCGCCTGCCTTCGGCAACTCCCAGGGCTCGCCGATCTGCGAAGTCAATTCGCTGCCGCTGGTGGAAATGAGCCCGACCTTGGCCAACCCCGCGCCACAGGGCTGGACACTCGAATCGCCTTCGCGCTTCTTCGCGGGCCAGCCCGTGCAGCTGCGGCTTCGGCATCCGGACTCGCAGCGCCGCGCGCGCGGCGTGCTGATCTGGGCAAAGTCGGGGCCAACGGCCGGCGCGGGCAGTTTCACCGTGCCGGAGAACGGTCGCTGGGATTACATTCCTCTCCCTACGGATTGCGGCACCTGGGCGCTCTCGCACACTGATTCGCTGCCGAAATCACTGAATGAGCTCGTCTTCGAATGGACCGGAGACAGCGGCCCCGGTGCGATCCTGCGCGCCTTCATCATCGAAGACTGCAGCAGCCCGACCGGATGCCGCGATCAGCAGGCGCTGACGCCGATCGTGTTCATCGAGGCCGGACTGTTCGCCGACGGGTTCGAAGAAGCAATCGGAGCCAGCGAGCGCACCGATCGCTGAGCCCGAAGAGCGCAGGAGCATCCGCCGACGCCGCGCGCAGTAATGGCTCAGCCTGTTCAGTGCAACCCGTATTCGCGCAGTCCGCCGCCTTGATCCGTCGCACGGATGCGGTCGAGTTCAGTAGCTCAGCACCGCATGCAGTGCCGGCAATTCGACCAGGCGCTCACGACCGCCGAGACCCGCAAGCTCGATCAAGACCCCCGCCCCCAGCAGATGCGCGCCGCTGCGCGTGACCAGCCGCGCCGCTGCACCCAGGGTGCCGCCGGTGGCCAGCACGTCGTCAATGATGACCACCTCGGCACCGGCCGCCAGCGCATCCGCACGCAGCTCAAGGCAGTCTTCGCCGTACTCCAGACTGTAGGGCTCGCGCAGCACCGGGCCAGGCAACTTGCCGGGTTTGCGGATCGGAGCGAAGCCGCAGCCCAGGGCCTGTGCCATCGCGGCGGCGAAGATGAAGCCGCGCGATTCGACCCCGCAGAACAGCTGCGGCGGCTGCTCACGCCAGGGGTGGACCAAAGCCTGCACGGCGTCACGCAAGCCCTGCGCATCGGCCAGCAGCGGGGTGATGTCACGGAACAGAATGCCGGGCTTCGGAAAATCCGCGACCGGACGAATCAGGGCTTCGATACCTGCACGTGTGTTCATGCGGACCCCTGCACAGGCACCGGCGCGCGCCCGCGCTGGCTGCCGATGAAAATGCCAAACGCGGACAGCAGCAGCCCCGCCCAGTCGAGGACGTCGGTGGCACGATCGAACAGGACGACGTCAACACCGAAGGCCAGCAGCGGCTGCAGCAGCAGCAACAGCCCGACCATCGAGGCGTCAAGCCGCGGCAGCGCGTACGAAATCAGCAGCCAGCCCAGCACCTGACCAAACAGCGCCAGGCCGATCAGGGCCGACCAGGTCTTGAGGTTGGGGATCGCGAAGCTGTGACCTTCCGCCAGGCCCGCGCCACCGAGCATCAGCGCGCACACCAGCGAGCACCAGCACAGCAGGTACATCGGACTGGCGGCGGGCTCACGATGCTGGATACGGCGAAAACTCAGCATGTAAATGGCGTACATGAAGGCGGTGAATACCCCAAGCCATACGCCCCACTGGAAGCCCGCGCCGACATCAGCCCAGCTGCGTCCCACCAGCAGCCACAGTCCGGCGAACGCAAGCGCCACGCCGATCAGAAAACGCGGCCCCAGGCGTTCGCGGTAGAGCAGTACCCCCGCCAGGGCCATGAAGAACACCTGCAGATTGCCGATCAGGGTGGCTAGACCAGGGCCGACCAGATGGATGCTGCGATGCCAGGCCATCAGGTCGAGTGCGAACGCCGCGGCCGGTATCGAAAGCGCCAGCAGCAACGCGGTGCGCGGTCGCCAGGGCGCGTTCACTGCGCGCAGCAGGAACAGCAGCATCAGCCCACCGAAGGCCATGCGGTAGAAGGCCGACACCGTGGGCGCGACGTCGGCGATGCGCACGAAGGCGCTGGTGCTGCTGATCAGCACCGCGCCCATCAACATCGCCAACACAGGGCTGCGCTCGCGCTGCGGCGTCAGCGCTGCAAGGGCGGCGGCGGAGTCGCCTGCGCTCACTTGAGGGCTTCGTACTTGGCCAGACGCTGCGGCTCGGCCACGCCGGCTTCCATCCATGACTGCAGCGTCGGCAGGGCCAGCATGGCTTCCAGATAAGCCTGGCTGGTGGGGTTCAGCTCAGGCCCGTAGCCGCGGAAGCGAATCACCACGGGCGCGAACATCGCATCCACGATGCCGAATTCACCGCACAGGAAATCCCCCTGCCCCGCCGACGCCTCCCGCAACTGCACCCACAGCGCCTGCACGCGGTCGATGTCGGCCTGCGCCTCGGCGTTCCAGTGACGCGCACCCGGCTGGCGGTCGCAGTTCATCGGCAGCTGCGTGCGCAGCGCGCCAAAACTGGAGTGCATCTCGCAGGCCGCGGATCGCGCCAACGCGCGCAGGGTCGGATCCTGCGGCCAGCCGCGGCCGTCAAGCCAAGTTTCGTTCGCGTACTCGCAGATCGCCAGTGAATCCCAGATCGCCCGGCCTTGGTGGTGCAGCACCGGCACCCGCCGGCTCGGCGAGGCCTTGGCCACCTCGACCGCGAATTCAGGCGTGTCCAGCCACAGCAGACGCTCGGCGAAATCCACGCCGAACTGGGCCAGCAACAGCCACGGCCGCAGCGACCAGCTGCTGTAGTTCTTGTTGCCGATGTAGAGGACAGGTTGGCTCATGGTCGTTCTCGTCTGACTGGGGGAGGGACATCGAAAGGCACACGGCCGCGACAGCCGGGCCGCGTATATTCGCGCATCGCCACGCGCCCGGGAGTGCCATTCGATGTTCAAACCGAAAACGCTGATGCTTGCCTTCGCCGCCGGTTTTCTCGCCACCCTGTTCTTCCATCAGGGCGGGCTATGGCTGCTGCACATGGCAGGCAGGGTCGCCTCCGCACCGTGGAACATGACGCCGGTGCCACCGATCGGCATCCCCGCGGTCATTTCGTTGGCCTTCTGGGGCGGTCTCTGGGGCATCGCGTTATGGGCCTTGATCCGTTCGAGCACAGGCGCGCGCTTCTGGATGCTGGCGATCGTACTCGGCGCCCTGCTGCCCAGCCTGGTCGCCTGGTTCGTGGTGTTCCCGATCAAAGGCATCCCGGTCAGCGGCGCGATCGTGGTCGGCGCGCTGCTGTTGAACGGCCTCTGGGGCTTGGGTGTGGCGTTGTACATGCGTTTGTTCAGGGCTTGAGAGCTGGGATTGGGGATTGGGGATTCGGGATTCGCAATAGGCGAGAAGCGAAGCCCGTGTCGTTCCTGCGGGCGGCGCGTGTCGCGTGAACGCTCTTCACGAATCCCGAATCCCGAATCCCCGCCCCTGAATACGTATGCATGGGATTGTTATGCTGCGTTGCACAGGCCTAGGCTGCAGTCCGCGGTTGCACAACGCGGCAGTTTGAAGCCTTGACGCTCCTGGAGTGATCTGGCCGCTGCCCGGTCGTGACCGCACCGGTCGATCCATGACAAACGCGCAGCAGACGCGTTGATCGCGCTGGAACGAAGCCGGCGTCCGCATGGTGCGGCGCTCGGCAGCCTTGGTGCACGCAACACTCTCTGGGGAGGGAGTCAGCCATGAACCGTTCAACGACGGGTGCTTTCACGCACCCGCAGCAGCCTCGTCTTGCCCGCCGCCTGGCGGATTGTTTTCACTCGCGACTGAGCCAGATCCTGCGCGGCGCGCTCGCCGCCCTGCCCGGTCTTGCCGCCCTGGGCGCACTGTCGGCGGCCAGCGTACCGGCCAAGGCGGACGTCATCCTGCATGCCTTCAACTGGCGCTACGACACCGTCGAAGCGCGTGCGGCGGAGATCCAGTCGCTGGGCTACCGGGCCGTGCTGGTGGCGCCGCCACTGAAGTCGGAAGGTGCTGCCTGGTGGGCGCGCTACCAGCCGCAGGACCTTCGCACGATCGACCACCCGCTCGGCAACAGGCAGAGCTTCCAGCGCATGTCGAACGCGCTGCGCGCTCGCGGCATCCGCGTCTACGCCGACATCATCCTGAATCACATGGCCAACGAGGCGGCCCAGCGCGGCGATCTCAACTATCCGGGCCAGCGCATCCTCAACACCTACGCCGCAAACACCACGTACTGGAACAATCAGCGCCTGTTCGGCGACCTGCGCTTCAACTTCCTGTCGCAGTGGGACTTCGGTCCGGCCAACTGCATCAACAACTACAACGATGTCTGGCAGGTGCAGAACTGGCGCCTGTGCGGCGGACCGGGCGACGCCGGCCTGCCGGACCTGCTCGGCAGCAGCTACGTGGTCGGCCAGCAGCGCAGCTATCTGACGGCTCTCAAGGGGCTGGGCGTTACCGGGTTCCGCATCGACGCCGCCAAACACATGCCGCTATCGCACATCAATGCGGTGCTCACGCCCGAGATCAAATCCGGCGTGCATGTGTTCGGAGAAGTCATCACCAATGGCGGCGCCGGCGACAGCGAATACAGCGGCTTCCTGCTGCCTTACCTCAACGGCACCGACCACGGCGCCTACGACTTTCCACTGTTCGGCAGCATCCGCAACGCGCTGCGCTTCGGCGGCAGCATGAACGCCCTGGTGAATCCAGCCGCAGTCGGCCAGGCGCTGCCGAATGCGCGTGCGGTCACTTTCACCGTCACCCACGACATCCCGAACAACGGCGGCTTCCGCTACCTGATCCTCGACCCCACCGACGAGACCCTGGCCTACGCCTACGTGCTCGGACGTGACGGCGGCAGCCCGCTGCTGTATTCGGACAACAACGAAAGCGGCGACAACCGCTGGGTCAACGCCTATCGCCGCAGCGACCTTGCCGCGATGATCCGCTTTCACAACACGACCCAGGGCAGCGACATGCAGGTGCTGTCTTACAGCGACTGCCACCTGCTGTTCCGCCGCGGCAACCGCGGCATCGTCGGCATCAACAAATGCGGCAGCACCGTCAACACCACCGTCAACATGAACAACAGCGTGCTCTGGTGGAACACCGTCTACCGTGATGTTCTGGATTCGAACAGCGTGGTCAACATCGGCAGCAGCAACTACACCTTCAGCCTGCCGGCGCGAAGAGCGCGGATGTGGATGCGTTGAAGGTGGGGTTTGAGGTTTGAGGGATTGGGATTCGCGTGCCCACTCTCACCTCCGGCCGAAGACTCCAGCCTCGACTCCGGCCGCCGCGCGCGCGCAGCGGGTCAAGCCCCTCTCCCTGTGGGAGAGGGGCTATCGCGCCGAACATCTGTCAACTCCGCGCCTCGTAGAGCGGAGATCGCAAGAACAGGCAGGCGCCGGATGCCTGAGCGCACACATCACGAATCTCTCATGCCCCTCTTTCGAGCCTCCCGAATGTACCGATCAGCCGCCCCCATAGCCGCCGCCCTCACCCTCGCTCTCGTCACCGCCAGCGCCCTGCACGCGCAAGGCCCACAACCCGACCGCGTCACCCTGGTCGGCAACCTTCAGCAGGCAATCGGCTGCAGCGAAAACTGGGCGCCGCCTTGCGAGGCATCCAGCCTCGCCTTCGATGAGGAAGACGGTGTTTGGCAGGGCCGCTTCGACCTGCCAGCCGGCAACTACGAGTACAAGGTCGCCTTGAACGGCAGCTGGGACACCAACTACGGCGCAGGCGGCGCCCCGGGCGGCGGCAATATCGCGCTCAATCTCGCCAGCCCTGCCTCGCTGAAGTTCTATTTCAGAACGGGCACCAACTTCATCACCGAGCCAGTCAGCTCGCTGATACCGGTCGCTGTCGGCAACTTTCAGCGTGCGATCGGCTGCGGCAGCGACTGGGACCCGACCTGCCTGCGCGCCTGGATGGAAGACCCCGACCGCGACGGCATCTACCGCGCCAGCGCCGCCCTGCCCTCTGGAACCTTCGAGGCGAAGGTGGCCATGAATGAATCCTGGGATCTCAACTACGGTGCTGGCGGCGTGCAGAACGGCCCCAACATCGAGTTCGAGGTCAGCCAGGCCTGTGCCCTGCACGAGTTCAGTTTCGACGGCATCAGCAACCAGCTCGACATCGCACCCGCCGCGCCCGCGACCCAGCCAAACAGCGTCAGCTTGGTTGGCAACCTGCAGCAGGCCTTTGGCTGCAGCGACAACTGGGCACCCGAATGCACCGCCTCGCGCTTGAGCTACTCCGCTGCCAGCGATGTCTGGCGCGGCGAGTTCGCGCTGGCCGCGGGCAACTACGAGTACAAGGCGGCACTGAACGGCAGTTGGGACGAAAATTATGGTGCAGGCGGCGCGGCCGGCGGTGCCAACATCGCGCTGGCGGCCGACGGCCAGCCGCTGCGCTTTTACTTCTCCAACCGAACCAAGTGGATCACCGACAGTCGCAACACACCGATCGCGGTCGCGGTGGGCAATTTCCAGAGCGCACTGGGCTGCGCCGGCGACTGGCAGCCTGACTGCCTCGCCGCCTGGCTGCAGGATGCCGACGGCGACGGTTTGGCAGTCTTCGAAGCCCGCCTGCCTGCCGGCAGCTACGAGGCCAAGGTCGCGATCAACGAAAGCTGGGACGAGAACTACGGCGCGGGTGGCGCTGCAGGGGGCGCCAACATCGCCTTTGACGTGGCCGAGGGCTGTGGGCTGACCTACTTCAGCTTCGATGCGGACAGCAAGGTCCTCACGATCTCCAGCAGCGCGGTCGCGCCGCGCGGCAACCTGGCGGAGTCGCGCGCCCATTTCATCGACGCCCGCACCCTGGCCTGGAACGCCGGTGGCGACGACGCGCGCTTCGCCCTGCACCACAGCGCAGACGCGGCGCTACGTCTGACCAGCGATGGCATCGAGGGCGGCGCCAGCCTCGCGCTGGAACTCATCCCCGGCGGGCTCACCGCCGAGCAGCGTGCGCGCTTTCCACATCTCGCCGGCTACCGCGCCCTGCGCCTGCCGGAGCTGCCACGCGCTGAACTCGCCACACTTCTGCGTGCGCAGATCGCGCTGGCCGCACGCAGCGCCGCCGATGCACCGCTGGACGCCACCGCCGTACAGATTCCCGGCGTGCTGGACACGCTCTACACCACCGATCGCGCGCTGGGGCCGGTGAGCACCCGCAACGGCATCGACCTGCACCTGTGGGCACCCACCGCGCGGCGCGTCGAGCTGCTGTTGTTCAACGGCAGCGATCCTGCGTCCACGCCCAGTCGGCATGCGATGAGCTTCGACGCCGCCAGTGGTATCTGGAGTGTGAGCGGGCCACGCGATTGGAACCGTCGCTACTACCTCTTCGAGGTCGAGGTCTACGCGCCCAGCACGCGCCGCATCGAAATCAATCGCGTCACCGACCCCTACAGCCTCAGCCTGGCTGCCGACAGCGTGCTTTCGCAGATCGTCGACATGAACGACGCCTCGCTGATGCCGCCGATGTTCAAGCTGACGCCCAAGCCCGAGCTGCGTGCGCATGAGGACAGCCTGATCTACGAGCTGCATGTGCGCGACTTCAGCTGGACCGACAGCAGCGTGCCCGTCAATGAGCGCGGCACCTTCGCGGCCTTCGCGCGCTCGCATTCGACCGGCATGCGCCATTTGCGCACGCTCGCGAAGGCCGGCTTCAGCCATGTGCATCTGCTGCCGGTCTTCGACCAGGCGAACATCCCGGAGCGCCGTAGCGATCAGCAGAACCTGTCGTTCGCGCAACTCGAGGCCCTGGCCCCGGATTCCGAGCAGCAGCAGGCGCTGAGCGGCGCGATCCGCGATGCCGACGGCTTCAACTGGGGCTATGACCCCTGGCACTACACCGTGCCCGAGGGCAGCTATGCCACCGACCCGGATGGCCCGGCGCGCATCCGTGAGTTCCGTCAGATGGTTCAGGCCTTGAACCTGTCCGGTCTGCGCGTGGTGGTCGACGTGGTCTACAACCACACCAACGCCGCCGGCCAGAACGCCAAGTCGGTGCTGGATCGCGTGGTGCCCGGCTACTACCACCGCCTGAACAACGCCGGCTATGTCGAGCAGAGCAGCTGCTGCCCGAACACCGCCAGCGAACACGCGATGATGGAACGGTTGATGATCGATTCGGTGCTGACCTGGGCGCGGGCCTACCGCGTCGACGGCTTCCGCTTCGACCTGATGGGCCACCACAGCCGCGAAAACATGCTGAAGCTGCGCGCCGCACTGGATGGCCTGACCCTGGCGCGTGACGGTGTCGACGGCCGCAGCATCATTCTCTACGGCGAAGGCTGGAACTTCGGCGAGGTCGCCAACAACGCGCGCTTCGTGCAGGCCACCCAGGCGAATCTCGCAGGGACCGGCATCGGCACCTTCAGCGACCGCTCGCGCGATGCGATCCGCGGCGGTAATCCCTTCGGTGATATCCGCGAGCAGGGCCTGATCTCCGGGCTGGCGCTGGCGCCCAACGGCGTTCAGGGCGCGGGGCCCGGCGAGTTTGCCCAGCTGCTGCACCTGAGTGATCTGACCCGCATCGGCCTGGCCGGCGACCTCGCCGATTTCGAGTTCATCAATGCGCAGGGCCAGCGCGTGCGTGCCGACCAGGTCGACTATTTCGGCCAGCGCGCCGGCTACACCGGCGACCCCGCCGAGCACATCGGGTACATCGAGGCGCACGACAACGAAACCTTGTTCGATGTGCTGCAGCTGAAACTGGCCATCGACACGCCGCTGGCTGAGCGCGTACGCGTACAGAACCTCGGCCACAGTCTGCTGCTGCTGGGCCAGGGCATTCCGTTCTTCCACGCCGGCCAGGAGATCCTGCGCTCGAAGTCGGGCGACCGCGACAGCTACAACAGCGGCGACTGGTTCAATGCCATCGACTGGAGTCGCAATTGGCATGGCTGGGGTCGTGGCCTGCCGCCGGCGGAGAAGAACGAGGTCGTGTGGCCCTTGCTGCGCCCGCTGCTGGCCGATCTCTCGCGGCGCCCGCAGCGCGCGCAGATGGACGCGGCCTTGCAGCACGTGACCGAGATGAGCGCTGTGCGCATGAGCTCGCGCCTGTTCCGGCTGCGCACGGGTGAGCAGATCAAGCGCCATCTCGGCTTCGTCAACACCGGCCCCGAGCAGTTGCCTGGCCTGATCGCGATGGAGCTTGCCGACGAGGGCGGTGCGATCGAACGTCGCTGGCGGCGCATCGTTGCGATCGTGAACGTACGGCCTGAAGCGGCCAGCCTGCAGGTACCTGCCCTCGCCGCACGCGGCCTGCAGCTGCACCCGGTGCTGCGGAGCTCGGCTGATCCACGTACACGCAGCAGCCGCTTTGCTGCCGGTCGCTTTGATCTCGAAGCACGCACGAGTGCTGTGTTTGTCGAAGCTCGCCCGGTGCTGGAGCAGTTGGACCTGCTCGTGCGCGATGTCGAAGCCGGCCGCGACAGCGGTGCGATCCGGGCGCAGCGGGTGTCGGGGCTGCTGGCCCTGCTCGATTCCGCGCAGCGCCATTTGCAGGCGGGCCGCAGCACGCCCGCACGGGCGACCCTGCTGGCTTTCAGCACGGCTGTCGCGGCTGCCAGTCTGGTCGGCCAGATCGAGGCATCGACGGCGAGAGCTTTGATCGAGAACGCCGCGGTGCTGATCGAGTCGGCTTGAAACTTCGAGACGCTTCGAGGCCTCATGCGCTTTGCGAATGCAACTGCCGCGCCGCTCGATTGCAGCGGCGCGGCGATCGTCAGTGCTGCGACGTTGGGCATCGCTGCGCTCCGCCCAACCTACAGGGATGCGCTCTGGCGAACCGACAAGGCAGCCGTTCGACTTCGCATCCCAACGCGCGCCCCCGACGCGGGCGAGCATCGATCTCCGTAGGTTGGGCGGAGCGCAGCGATGCCCAACGAGAACCCGCCTCAACGCGAAACTGGAGCGCGCACGAGTGGGTGTCGAGCAGAAGTCATCTCAATGCGATACCCGACTACACGCGACTCGATGTCGAGCTTTTATCACCCCTCATTCCAATACTGTCGCAGCGTGCTTTCGATCAGCTGTGGCGTGAGCCGCTCGCCTTTCGCTGTGCGCTCGGCCAGTTCGAAGCTTGGCGCATAGCGGGGCGCGCCGTCGATCGTGCCTTTCAAGTGCAGGCCCTGCGGCCGCCACAGCACGCTGTCGAACAAGTCCCGCACCTGTGCCCAGTAGCCGGACGTCTGCTTCCAATACTCGCGTCCGGCGCTGAAATCCCGGTCGCTGATCCGCCGGTAGGTGTTCAAGCCCTGCTCGCGCACCAGCGGGCGGGCAGCCCCGGAATCGTCGACCACGAGCTTGGTGTTGATCTGCTCATGCGCCCAGCCCTCCGCGGTCAGCAGGTGCCGATTGATCGCCCCCATGACGTGGTAGTCCTCACGAGTGGTGTGCTCGCGGCGGGGCAACGGGCGCCAGCTGTAGTCCGACTGCCACACGACTTCGCCATCCGAGTGCTGCCAGCGGCCGATGCCGCCGTAACGTGGCGCGTCATCGACCTCATAGACCGTCTGCGACCAGGCGCCGCGCGCTGCCGCCTCATCAACCGGTTCCGGCACCCAGCGCTGCGCACCGCGGTAGCGCAGCACCTGGTCGGGCTGGTATTGCCAGTCCTGCCGCCAGTGTTTGATGACCCGAGGCTCGTCCTCATCGCCCATCACCAGAATGTGCTGCAGCGAAATGAAATCACTGCGGTCTTCGATCAGCTCAACCAGCTCGAAGGCGCCGGAGCGCGAGCTCTCGCGCGGCACGTAGCCCGACTTCAAGGCCACGGTTTCGGCGAAGTTGAAATTGACCCTGAACTCGCCCGCCATCGCCAGAATGGCGGCGCGGTCACGCTCGAAGTCTTCGGCGAACGGCGTCGCCGAAGAAGCTTCGACGGCCGCCACTGCATCAGCGGCCTGGGTTTGCACAAGCCGCCCTTCGCGTGTCAGCGGGCTGGCGCAGCCTGACAACAGCACGACTACTGACAGGCAGCAAAGAAGAGGGGAGCGCAGCGGACTGCGGTGCGAGTGAGAGGGCATGGAAACCTCCAATGAAGTCAGGGGCCTGATAGGCCAAGTAAGGGTTCACGAACGCCACGCGTCCAGCAGCCACTGATGACGGCAAGGCGCAACAGCGAACTTGAAAGGAACTGCAGACAGGGCCGAGGCCCTGCGATCCACCTCGGCATCAACGCTGGCAGGGACCGCAATGACAGCGCGCGCTCCAGCCGTCCGCGCTGCGCTCACCGCAGGGCGACATCGCCGCCCAGGGCTCGAAGCGCAGGCGGCCCTTCCACACCACGAAGCGACCCATGCGCGCGCGCCAGCGCAGCCAGGCCAGCCAGGACGGGCGGCACAGCGGTGTGGTCGGTGTTTGAGCCCGTGGCAGTCGCTGCAGCAGCCGCTCCCACGCGAGGAAATCGCTATCGGGCAGCAAACACAGCTGCAGCACGACTGCGCCGTCCTGTCTGTGGAAGCGCAGCGCTTCGCGCGGGCCATCGCTGTCGACCTCGCTCAAGGCGCGTGCCCGATTCCAGTCCAGCAAGGGCAAGGCATCCTCCCGCAGGCACTCGAAGTCTTCACGACGATGCAGGCAGACCAGAGGCCCGAGTGCGACCAGCCCGGTTTCCCATTCCGCACGCCGCAGTGCGGCCGCAGTGGGGGTGCCCTCGCCACAGGCGCTGGAATCGTCACTCTGCGGTACTTCGAACATGGTCTGACTCCTGGATGACAGCGATGCATAGGGCCCGCGATGTCGGCTCGCCCGGATGTCTCGCGCCGCTCGCGGCAAGAGATTCAGGGCATGATCGGGCGCCGCGGTGAACTGTCAGGGTTAGAACGCGATTTCCACCTGTGCGCTGAGGTAGCGGCCTGGTGCGGTGTAGCGATCCAGCAGGGTGCTGGAAGCGGCGACCTGCGGCACCGCTGCCCACTCCCAGTAGCGGCGATCGCCGAGGTTGAACACGCCGAGCTGCAGGCTGGCCTGGCCGCCCAGCTGCACTTCGTAGAGCAGGTCAAAGACCCCATAGCCCGGGGCCTCGAACGCAGCCTCTTCAGCGGTCGACATTGGCACGCTGCCTGCGCCTGTCTTGCCGGCGGCGGCACGCAACACCAGCTCCGCCGAGCTTCGCGCACCGGTCCAACGCAGGCCCAACACACCGTTCAAGGGATCGACCGAGGCCAATGGACGATCCGCCGTGGTGTCGCGCCCCTTCGACTGCGCGGCAGAAAAGCGCAGCTCGACGTCCTCAAGCGATGGCCAGACGCTGCCCAGCGCCCAGCCGCCCTTCAGCTCGACGCCGTGGATGCGCGCACGCGAAACGTTCTGCGATTGAAACACCAGCAGGCCGGTGGATGGATCCACGCCGATGCTGCGCAGCGATTCGATGAAGTCGCGATAGCGGTTGGCGTAGCCGGACAGGCTCCACCAGAAATCCGCATCCTGTCGGCGCAGACCGAGCTCGATGCCGTCCGAGGTTTCGGGCTTGAGGTCCGGATTCGGAATCGCGGTATAGCCGAACTGCAGATTGGTGAAGCCCAGATTGACATCGTTGTAGGGCGGCGAGCGAAAGCCGCGCGCATAGCCCGCGAACACGCTGTAGCGCTCGCCAAGCGTGCGCACCACGCCGAACTTGGGCGCGATCGAGGTTTCGCGCACCTCCGACAGCGCCAGCCCGGGGTTGTCGCCGGCAAAGATGGCGTCCTGCTCCGGGTCGAGCGCGTAGTGGTCGACGCGCAGACCGGGAATCAGGCGCCAGCGACCGTCGGCCGTGCTGATTTCGTCCTGCAGGTAGAGCGCCGCGCGGGTGGTCTGGCTGACCGGGAAGTCGCGCACGGGGAAGGCATCCGGCGAGATCACGCTGCTGACTGCACCGGTGACGAGATTGATGCTGCGCCCGTCGCGCTTCTGTCGAATCTGGGTACGACCGAGGTCCAGGCCCCAGGTCAGAAGATGACGCCAAGCGGCCGTCTGCAGCGTGCGATGGGCCGTCAGTTCGGCGCCATACACGCGCTGGTCGAAGTTGAATACACGCTCGCGCCGGGTGGGGTTGATCGGCCCGGTCGCCGCCAGGCTGAAACGCTCTTCGAAGGTGAGCTGGGTGGTTTCGCTGTCCTGGCGATAGATCTGCCAGCGCAGGCGGTCGGCGACGACGCTGTCGAGGTCCTGCCATGCGTGACTCAGGCTCACCCGGGCTCGGGTCTGACGGTCATTACCCGTGAGATCACGTACCTGCACCGGCAGCCCAAAGCCTGTCGTCCTCGTGCGGGCGGTCAACACGTCAGTGCGCGCACGCGCCTCATTGCCCTCGACCGTCAGCGACCAGCGCTGGTCGGCATCCGGCCGGAAGCCGAGTTTGGCCAACAGGCTGCTTTGATCCGTGCTCTGCGGGTTGGGCTGCGTGCGCGCACTGCCCTCGCCTCCCACCTCACCCTGATTGCGCGGCGCGCGACCCTCTCTGCGGTTGAGCACCGCAAGGCCGGACCAGCGCTCGCCCACGAAGGCGCTGGAGCTGCCGCCGAAGGCACCGAAGTCCTCGCCGGAATACCCCATGCGCAGGCGGATGCCGCGACGCTCGCCCTCGCGCACCAGGTCTTCCGGGTCGATCGTCTGCATCGCGACCACGCCGCCCAGCGCATCCGATCCGTACAGCGATGAACCCGGGCCGCGCACGATCTCGATCGCCTTCAGGGTGCTGGGATCGATGCTGATGCGCCCGGTGCTGGAGAAGCTTCCGATCGAGAACGAGTCCGACACTGCGATGCCGTCGGTTTCGATCAATACGCGATTGCCCTCCAGGCCGCGGATGCGAAAGTCGCCGAGGCCGAAGCGGCCAAAGCTGGAACGCACCGACACGCCGGGCTCGTAGCGCACGGCATCGCGCAAGTTCATCACCAGCTCCCGCTGTAGCTGCGCGCGGTCGATGGCGCTGATCACGCTGGGCAGGCTGGAGGCGGCTGCTTCAGTGAACGTGGCAGAGACAACAACGCGGTCGAGACGGTCGAAGGCAACGGCCGCGTCGTCACTGGATGCATCGTCAGCAGACAGCGCTGCAGCGGCAACTGCGACGACAGGTGAGGCTGTGGAAAGGGCGAGCGCGATCGCGCTGACCAGGGTCGGGCCGAGTGGGGCCCGCGAGCACGAGGTGGACATCTGAACTCCGCGATGATTCGTACGGAGCGGGCTCGCGCCTCGGGCGCTGGCTGGCGGCTTTAGTGATGGGAACGTCTTGCCCACGCGCATGGCGAGCCTGAGCGCGGAGGCGCGGGTGTTGCTAGGCGATGCGGATCGACCCGCGGCTGGAGTTCGCGTGCCGCCACAGGCAATGCCAAGT
This sequence comes from uncultured Aquimonas sp., assembly GCA_964586455.1. Taxonomy (GTDB): domain Bacteria; phylum Pseudomonadota; class Gammaproteobacteria; order Xanthomonadales; family Xanthomonadaceae; genus Aquimonas. Next base: position 19,321 of record CAZPHV010000011.1, on the reverse strand, counting down.
CGCTCCGGCTCAAACGGCGCGAACCGACGGGGTGAGCTCCGTCAGAAGCTTGGCGACGATCTCACTTGGTCAGAATCAGCTTGTCGTTCTGAGTCAGACGCAAACGGTACTCGTGCTCGCCGTGGCGGATCGTCAGTTCACGACCGCCGCGCAGCAAAGCGTGACTTTCAATGGTTTCGCGAACGGGGGTACGAAAAGCGCTGCGCGCCGATACAGGCGCGCTCGCAGCATCCGGCTCATGGGCAACAGCGGGTTCGGACACTGCAGGGTTCAAAGTCATGGCGGCTCTCCCGGTGCGGCGCGATCGGCGCCGTGGTTGCGGATGATAATGATTCGCGTTTAAAGGTCAAGCGCTCCGTCCTGTTTGCGCATGGACGGTGTCGCTTCGCGCACAGCCAAACCGAAGCCACCGATTCCAGAGCTTCCCCCTCGTCGCGTGGGCCGCTACCATCGCACCCTCTTCCATCGCGATAGAGCGATACATGCCCGCCTTGCCCTCGCTGTCCTTCGAATTCTTTCCGCCCAAGACCGACGAGCAGCGCGCCCAGCTCGACCGCACCGCCGAAAAGCTCAAGGACTACGCGCCGCGCTTTGTCTCGGTGACCTTCGGCGCCGGCGGATCCACCCTGTCCTATACCGCAGATACCGTGCGCGGCCTGCACGAGCGCCATGGGCTGGCGGCGGCGCCGCACCTGTCCTGCATGGGCGGCACCCGCGACGAGATCCGCGAACTGCTGCATGGCTACCGCGAGATCGGCTGTCGACGCATCGTCGCCTTGCGCGGCGATCTGCCCTCGGGCATGGCCCGCGCCGGCGACTTCCGCTATGCCTCGGAGCTGGTCGAATTCATCCGCACGGAGACCGGTGACCACTTCCACATCGAAGTCGCCGCCTATCCTGAGGTGCACCCGCAGGCGGATGACGCGGTGGCCGACCTCAAGCACTTCTGCACAAAAGTGCGGGCGGGCGCGAACTCCGCGATCACGCAGTACTTCTACAACGCTGATGCCTACTTCGCTTTTGTGGAAGCAGTACGGCGCGAGGGCATCGACATCCCGATCGTGCCCGGCATCATGCCGATCTCGAACTACAGCCAGCTGCGACGCTTTTCCGAAATGTGCGGCGCCGAAATCCCGCGCTGGATGGCCAAGCGCATGCAGGCCTATGGCGACGACGCCGCGGCCGTTCGCGAGTTCGGCGCCGACGCAGTCGCCCAGCTGTGTCGGCGCCTGATCGACGGTGGCGCGCCTGAATTGCACTTCTACTCGTTGAATCTCGCCAAGCCGACCCTGTCCATATTGGAGCGATTGGGCTGAGCCGGCAGATCGAATCGGCACGACACCCACCCGCACGGCTCTGCGCCAGCCCTGAGCCCACAAACGGATTCCGAAGCGAGGTCGCAGCAACCACGGCTGCAGGCCCCCGCCGAATACGCATTGTGGAGCTCGCGTCCGCATAAACGGGTGCCAGGCCAACGCGGTTGGCGTGCGTCACGCCCCGCCAGCGATTCTTTGCCGCCGCGGATTGAGCGGAGCGTGGCGTCTCTGAGTGACTGCCCCTTCCTCATTGAAGCCAGAGCCTCGAAGCAGCCTGGAATCAGCTTGTGCTGGAGCGCTTACGCGCCCGCATTGCGGCCGAGGTTGCGCTGTGTTTCTATCGGCGCAGGGAAGACAGCGGCAAGGGCTGTCGCCCATCGCAGCATCACCCTGTCGGAGATTCAAAATGACGCGCTTCCTGATCGGTCTAAGTCTGTTGCTGGTGACGGCGCACGCGTTTGCCGAACCTCTTGACTGCACTGGCTTATCGAACAGCGCCGAAGCCGCTCCGCCAGGCTATGACGAGCAGTGCACAGACGTTCCCGAGTTTGCCGCGCCGAGCCGGCGACCCTCCGGCATAGAAGCTCTGGGCGCTATCGCATTCACGGTCGACACTCGCGGCGATGGCTCACGACTGCCGAACACCCTCTACAAATTCACCCTTCCCGATTTCGCGGCGCAGACCTCGCGGGGTGTGACGCAACCCTCGCTGTTCGCGCTCGACTTCAGCCCCGATGGGAGCACGCTGTACGGCATCAGCGGTGCCTCTGCCGTCAGCGATCCATCCACTCTTTTCACCATCGATACAGAGAACGCGGCTGCGACACGCGTTGCTGCACTTTCTGGCCTTGCTGCAGGTGACAGCGCATCAGGTCTCGCCATCGATCCCAGGTCAGGCATGGCCTACTTCTCCGCGGCAGGCGGCTCGCCAATCAGCTCAAGGCTGTACACGATTGATCTCAGCACCGGTGAGCTCACCCTGATCGGACCGTTGTCGGGCCCGACCGACCCCACCGGCACGATCTTCATCGACATCGCGATCAACTGCCAGGGCGATCTGTACGGCCACAACATCTCAGATGACGCGCTCTATTCGATCAACCCCGACACGGGCGTGGCCACGCTGATCGGTACCCATGGATTGCCTGCAAACTTCGCGCAGGGCATGGATTTCGACAACTCGGACGGCACCCTCTACGCCTTCATCTACACCGGCGGCGGCACCAACCGCTTCGGCACTTTCGACCTTGCGACCGGCGCATTCACAACACTCGTCGAAAACTCTCCGCTGGGCGAGTTCGAGGGAGCGTTTCCTGCGACGTGTGGCGGGAGCACCGAAATCTTCAAGGATGGCTTCGAGCTCACGCTCAGATAGAGCGGGTAGCGCCTGCCTAAAGACTCTGCGTTACTTCGGCCCCCTGCGTGCTGAGAAAGCGCGCTGCGAGCGCTCGCTGTTCAGTTGACAGCGCATGCACAACCACCGTCGTGCGGCCCTCCGCCGCAGCTTCACGTGTGGCATTCATGTAGGCGTCCTGATCGGGCCGCAGGGATACCAGCCCACCCAGCAGCAGGCCGGCGACCGCCCCGAACGCAACCGCACTAAGCCCCGCCGCCAGGGGCGAACTCGATACGAAGCGCACATCAAGGCCGAACATCACGGCAACAACCAGCAACCCGAGCACAGCACCCGCGATGCCAAGCTTCAGGTGCGCGGTCACGATGGTCCTCAGGATGCCTCCACCCTCAGGTTGCAGCTTGATGCCCACATCCGCGGTGCCCGGACCGATCAGTTTCACCTGCGCGGGCTGCAGGCTCAGTTCCGCAATCATCTCGTCTGCCGCGCTGCGCGCGATGCCACGGCTTGCAAAGACCGCCGCGACCTTGCTGTTGGATACTTCGCCGGTTACTGGATTGTTCGACATGGTGTGGTCTCCTCATGGAGCGTCTCGACGCAAGGCACATCACTCATCCCCGGGCGTGAGCGTTGCGAATTGCATCCAGCCTGCGACCGGGAAGCTGAAGCTCCGGTAGCTGGGGCTGCAGGCCGTGCCTGTCTCAGTTCCGATCAATTCGTCGAGCGAACTTACAACCATGCACTCGTGTGCACACGCGCTTCGCTTCGAAGGCTGCCAGCATGCAAAAGCCGGGCTACCCCCGGTCACCCCGGCTCGGCCGCGCTGATGCCTTGTCCGGCGACTCCGAGCTGCGCGATGCCCAGCAGCGTCTGCGCGAACATCTGCGGGCCGACCCCGGCATCGAAGCCGTTTCCTTCGCCACCCGCATTCCGCTGAGCACGAGTTTCAGCGATGGCTTCGTGCGCGCTGAAGGCCGCCCCACCGCGCGACCGGATGGGCTCGCCCACAGCTGGATGCTATGGGTCGCGTTCGACTACTTCGACACCTTGGGCACACGCCTGCGCAAAGGCCGCTATGCCAGCCCGGCCGACGCCTATGGCGAGGCGCACGCGGTGCTGGTAACGCTGCGTTTGCGCGCGAGCACTTCAGCAGCGACAGCCCCCTTGGGCGTCCGGATCCAGACCGACGAGAGCGATGTGACCCGCCACCACAGCATCGTCGGCGTGGTCGAAGACATGCGCCAGTTCGGCATCGAGCATGCGCAGACGCCGGCCGTCCACCTCTCGCTGGAGGCCGTCCCTCGGCGCAATCTGTACATCCTGCTGCGCCATCGCGGCGACGAGGCCGCTGGCTTTGCCACGCTGCGCGCCGCTGTCCATCAGCTGGATCCCAGCCTCGCCCTGTCCGATCTGCGCTCGATCGAGCAGCGCGTCGACGCCGCCCTTTCGATCACGCCCCTGCAGACCAGACTCACCGAGCCGTGCCTCGCTGAAGAAGACCGGCGCTGGGATACCCCGAAACCGAGCGCCTCGGCCCGCGGGAAATCGCGCAGGCGTGGACGCAAAAAGCAGGACGAGCTTGGCCGCCCCGGAGTGCCCGGCGGTCGTCAGACTGCTCATCCAGGCAACCGCTACTTGAGTGACTTGCGCGCTCACCTGCGTTCCGCCATCAATGGCGCCGCCCCTCCTCCAGCCCGTACACATGCACGCTGCCATACGAACTCAGAACCTCAGCCGGCGCTTCGGTGAGCGCACCGCGGTGGATGCGATATCGCTGTGCGTGCCCGCGCGGAGCATCTACGGCTTCCTCGGACGCAACGGCGCCGGCAAGACGACAACGATCAAGCTGCTGCTTGGGCTGCTGCGTCCCGATGCCGGACAGATCTGGATTGATGGAATCGATGTCAGCGTCGATCGCATCGCCGCCGCCCGCCGCATCGGTGCGCTGCTGGAGGCGCATGGCTTCTATGCCCACCTCAGCGGGCATACCAACCTTGAGCTCGCCCGCAGACTGCTCGGCCTGCCCGCCACCGAAGTCGACCGCGTGCTGGAGATCGTCGGGCTCAGCGCACACGGGCGCCGGCGCGTTTCCGACTACTCGCTGGGCATGCGCCAGCGGCTCGGCCTGGCCCGCGCGCTGCTGGGTGCACCGCCCGTGCTGCTGCTCGACGAACCCACCAACGGGCTGGACCCGGAAGGCATCGCCGAAATGCGCGCGCTGCTACGCGAATTGCCCACTCGCACCGGCGCCACCGTGCTGGTTTCCAGCCATCTCTTGGCTGAGGTCGAACACGTCGCCAGCCATGTCGGCATCCTCAACGAAGGGCGGCTGGTGCTTGAAGGCGCGCTGCAGGATCTTAGGGCCCGCCTCGACACGGAGGTCTGTATCGAAACCGAACAACCCGAGCGCGCCACCGAGATCGCGCGCGGCCAGGGCTACGCATTGATTCGCGATGGCGACGCGCTGATCGCGCGCTTTCCGGCAGGCACCGACCACCGCAGCGCCAGCGCGGCCTTGAACCGCGCGCTGTGCTTGGCCGACGTGCCTGTGCATCGCCTGGCCACACGCCAATTGAGCCTGGAGATCCTGTACCACCGAGCTGCACAGCAAGCCGGGCTGCCCCAGACAAGGCTTGCCGGAGAAGCCTCGCCATGAGCTCGCCCCGCCCTCGCCTGCGCACCGCAGTCGCGGTTGAAACGATCAAGCTGCAGCGCTCTCTGACTTTGCTACTGGCCCTAGTCGCACCCGCCTTGATCGCAGCGTTCGTCTTTTTCAACCTGCTGCGCATGCAGGCAGCACCCAGCGCGGACATCAGCTACAAAGGTGCTGCGGCGATCTGGGCCTTCTTCATGCTGCCCATGAGCGTGACTGCGCTGACCGCGCTGTTCGCGCAAAGCGAACACGGCGTGCGCAGCTGGGACTACCTGCGCGCCCTGCCACTGCCGCGTTGGCATTTGTACGCCGCAAAGGCGGTGTGCGTGCTCGCCGTGGTGGCAGCGATGAGCCTGGCGCTGTTTGCGATGACCCTGCTCGCCGTGTACCTCGCCGCTTGGATCAAGCCCGACATGGCGGCCACCGGGGCCGCCGATATCGCCGGCTTTCTGTGGCTACTCGGGCGCATCTTCCTGTCGGCCTGGCTGCTGATCGCCGTGCAACTGTGGATCGCGCTGCGCTTCACCAGCTTTGTGCCGGCGCTGGCCACGGGCATTGGCGGCACCTTCTTCGCCGTGGTCGCGACGTCCGCACAGATCGGCGTAGTCCTGCCCTGGCAGATCCCGATCAATCAGCTCGCCGCCGACCCAGCCCGCGCCCAGCTGGCCTTTGGCATCGGCCTGCTGGGCGGCGTCGTGGTGCTGCTGCTGATGCTTTGGCGGCTATCGCGCACGTAGCGGATCGTTCAGGCAGCAAGGCAACCGCCGCAATCGACACGCGAACGCTGAGCGCTCCGCAGCCGTGTCCAGTTCGCTGGCTCTGCACCGTACCCTTTGCTTCTGGAGCTTGCCCACGGAGCCCGTCGCACGACGCGATGCCGGGCATCATCCCAGTCATGAAGCCACTCAACCGCGCCCAATCGAGACCCGCCCCATGAACCTCTCGCGCTTCGCAACCCTTTCGCTTGGCCTTCTTCTCCTTTCCGGCTGCGGTTCGCAGAACGACGCGAGCTCGAATGCAGCTTCCGGCACGGCCGCAGCCAGCAGCTTCGCCGAAGCTACGGCGCCCACCACTGCAAACGAAAACAGCGCCAACCTTGAAGGCATCGTGCTGCGCTTCGCCTCGGGCGGCCGCGCCGACACGTTCTGCGTGCCCGAGTGGTCGATCGCCAACCAGACTGCTGTCGACATCCCTGGACTGCTGATCCAGATCGCCTGGCACGGCGAGGACGGCGAGGTGCTGCAGGCCGTGGGCGAGTTCGGCACCCTGCAGGAGGGCCTCAGCCCCGGCCGCCGCGTGGACAAGACTCTGGCCGGCCACGCCACGGCCTGCAGTGATCTCAAAATCGTGCTGGGCACCTACGCTTGCCGCGACGCGAGTGCCGTGCGCATGCCCTGCCCCGGCCCCGTGCACCTCGTGACCGAAGGCGGCATCCAGGGCGACACCTCGGCCCTGCAGGAAGGCCGCATGCGCGGGGCAGTGGAGCCTTAAGCGACCCTCCACACGATGCAAAGGAGCGGGTAGCTCCCCTGGAAACGGGTTTCGCGGATTCGTGTGGGTGGTACCCACATCCCTGCATGGCTCCGCCAGCGCTCTTCGCCTGTGTCGGTGCGCCGCAGGCGCACCCTATGCGGTCGATCGGTTCGGCTGGGCCTGAGGCCTTCCATCGCGCGCTTCGTAGGGTGCGCGTGCCGCGCACCAGCGATCGCGCCAGCGCTCTTCGCCTGTGTTGGTGCGCCGCAGGCGCACCCTATGCGGTCGATCGGTTCGCCCGAGCCTGAGGCCTACCAGCGCGCACATCATAGGGTGCGCGTGCCGCGCACCAGCGATCGCGAGAGACGCCGTGGCAGGCCCAAAGCCCCACCCGATCGACACGCTGTTCTCGGCCCTGCGGTGGCGGTTGATCGCGCGGTAGCGCTCCCCGCGACCCACCTCGCTCTCGTGGCTAGCAGCCAGTGTGCTGGTCAACGATCTGGTACGGAGCCGGCTGATCGGGGCCGGCGGAAGCGGTTGCGGCGCAGCGCTCTGACATGCTGCGCGCGCTCGGCAAGGGCTTGGGGCTGCGATGCTTGGGTACTCGACGCAGTTTGGAGGCACGCAGCGAGGCAGCAGCCCTGCTGTTGGAGCGGCACTGTTTCGACCGCCGCTCCCGAAGCCAATGTGTTCTCCGTGTGAAACAATTACCGGCCAACCCACGTCTGAAGGTTCCACCTATGCGTATGCGATTGTTGGCCTGTGCGCTTGTGCTCACGCTTTCCGCCTGCACCAAAGACCCGGCCACGGTGTCCACCCCCTCGGTGGCGATGGCGAGTGCGGCGGCAATTGCTGAAGCCAGCGCGCATCCGCCCTGGCTGCGCGAGCGTCTGCCGGCCGACACGATCGCTTATGCGCGCGTGCCCAGCCTGTGGGGTGTGCTGGCTGCGCCCGGTGGGCGCGCCGGGGACGCCATGCATTCGAATCAGGCGGCTGTCGATGCGGTGGTGGCGCTGCGCAAGGCCTTCGTCAGCGACGAACTGATGCTGAAGCTGGGCGACGGCCCGCTGCAGTTGATCGAGGCTTTGGCCTCACCGATCGAACTGGCCGTGGTGGCGCCGGGCAAGGCTGCGAGTCCAGCTGCCAGCGCACTGTTCAGCGTTCGACTGAAAGTGGCCGATGCGGCCGCCGCGGCGCAGCTGATCAACGCCGTAACGGGCGATAGCCTGGGCGCACTGAGCTTCGATGACGCGGGCAATGCCAGCCTCGATGCGGGCGGTGCACCCTTGTACCTGCACTATCGCGTCGACGCGCAGCGCCTGTTCGTGCTCGCCGGCATGTTCGCTACCGAAGATCAGCTGAAGCTGTTGATGCGTGACGTTGACGCTGCCAAGGACACCCACGCGATGCGCAGCCTTGAGCGCCGCATCGACGACGGCGGCCAGGGAAGCGTGCTGTGGTTCGACATGGCCGCAGCTCGCCCGCTGCTGCTGTCCAGCCTGCCGCCCGAACACGCCTGGCTTTCACCCACTCTCGCGGGCGCCAAGGCGCTGGCCCTGGGCTGGGGTCACTCGGACGGGCACGGGCGCCTGGCCCTGCGCATGGAATTTGAACAGGCTGCGCCCTGGGCAGGCCTGCTGCCGACCGGCCCGCACCGGTTTGATGCCACTGCCGCGGGCGACCCCGATTGGGTGATGACAGGTGTGGCGCCGGGTGCCGCCGAAGTGCGATCCATGATGGATCTGGCTCAGGCCCAGTCGGGCTCGGCAGCCAGCGCCAGCGAGTTCGCCGAATTTGAAGCCGAGCTGCAAAAGCACAGCGGCCTCAGCCTTGCCGAGTGGCTTGCGCCCTGGGCTGGGCCCTTTGCGCTGGTCGGCGACGCCAGTGGCTCATGGCAAGCCGTGAAGCTGGCTGACCGCACAGCACTTGATCGAGTGGTAAACGCTCTGGTCGAGCGTCTTGGCGCCGAGCATGCGGTCCACAGCCATGCAGGCACCGAACTGCACCACCTGCGCCTGCCCTCCAGTGCCGATCTGATGAAGACCCTCGGCGGCGACGATGCGCAAATGCCTGCGACTTCTGCTTCTGACTGGTTGAGTCTGTACGGCCGACTTCGCACCCATCTGTACTACTACGAAGATCGCGGCTGGCTGTACGTGTCCACACTGCCGCAGCCCTTGATCGAGCGGCTCGACCGCGGCGCCGAAACCGATGTCGGTGAGTGGCTGGCACGCACCCAGGGCAACGACCGCGCGCAGGCGCTGCTGTCGGCGTCCAGCCAATTGCGGCACGTATCGCGCAACGTGTACGCGGTGAATCTTGAGGTTCTTCAGAGCTTCAGCGACCTCACCGGGGGCTCGATCGATCTGTTCAAGCTGCCGACTGCGCAGCAGCTGGCGCTGCCCGAGCACAGCCCGATCGGGGTCGAACTGGTGCTCGACTCCAATCAGCTGGCTCTGCAGCTGAACTATGGGCACACACCACTGGAAGGCCTGGGCGCGGCCGGTGGCATGGCAGCGATCGCGGCGGCCGGCGTGCTCGCCGCAATCGCTGTGCCGGCCTACCAGGACTACACGCAGCGCGCCCGGATTGGCGCTGCGGTCAGCGCCGCGCGCCCACTGCAAACCGCGATTGCCGAGCACTACCGCAGTGAGGGCGCCCTGCCGGAGGATGCCGATGCGCTCGGTCTGCCGCTGCCGCTGCAGACCGCCGATGGGTCGGCCAGCATCGAGTTCACCGACGGTGCAATCCTGATCTACTTCGACGATGAAGAGTCGATTGATCTGGCCGGTGAGCATCTGTACCTGCTGCCAGAATTGGACGCCCGCGGCCAGTTGATCTGGAGCTGTGGCCATGCGGCTCTCAACAGCGACGCCGAAGCGTTGACCGATCTGGCCGCGCAGGTGGAACTCGCCAGCATCGAGCCCCGCCTGCTGCCGGCGCAGTGCCGCTAAGCGCCCGTGCCTGTGCGCGCCAGCGATCCAGTCGCGGGCGAGCACGGGAGCGACTGCAGGCGTATCAGCGCAAGAATCCGGCAGACGCGAAGCGACCGGCTGGCTGCACACACGGCTGCTCACACGGCTGCTTAGCCGGTCGCCTCCTCAGGACCTACGATGCTCGTCACCGTCGCCACCTTTTCGTTTCCGCACGAGGCGCATTTCGCCAAGATGCGGCTGGACGCAGAAGGCATTCCTGCCTTCATCGCCGACGAACACACCATCAACATGCAGTGGCTGTACTCCAACGCCATGGGCGGCGTTCGCCTGCAGGTGCCTGCACAGTTCGCCGACGACGCCCTCCGTCTGCTGGACGAACCGGATGATTTCGACCCGGCTGAGTTCGAGGAAGCGGCCGAACAGGCGCCTGAGGTCGAACCCGAACCCGAACGCTGCAGCCGCTGCGGCGGAACCCTCGGCGAGCCGCAGCCCACCGGGCGTCGATCGGCCTTTCTGACCTGGCTGCTGATCGGCCTGCCGCTGTGGCCCCTGCGCAAGCACCGCAGTTGTAGCGCCTGTGGTACCACGAGCGAAGCGTAGATCGCGGGGAACTCTTGGTCGCCGCCCGGGGCAGCCAATCGGATCGGACCAAATGCAGCGATAGCACGCCGCGCCGTCCCGATCCTGTTCTGCCCTCGGAGCCGATACGCCTAGCGCCCGGCAAGGTCCGATACGCCGTCAGCGGGATGTGCCGCAATGATTGCTGATGCTCCGCATCGGCGCCGATCAGCCGGCCGATTCACGCAGGCGCTGGTGCAGCCGAGCCCGCGCAAGGTCGAGGCGCGCCACCGGATCGGCACCGGCCTGGATATCGCTGCGGATCTCGGCCAGCAGGCTGAGCGTTTCTTCCAGCGCTGCGCGCCGCGTGGCGGCACAGCAGGCTCGCTTGTTGCTCTGCGCATCGGGGTGGTCGGAATTCATGCGGGTTGCCCCGAGACTGGATTTCCCGACAGTATTGCTATCGCCGCACGGAATGCAAGCCATACTATCACCGCCCCGATGCTCGTAGCGCTATACACATGCCCGACAACCGAGGCGGGCGGGCAAGCTGATGAATCTGCACGAGCGGGTGCGAGCAGCCCGCAAGCACATGAATGCGACCCAGGAAAGCCTGGCAGCGCAGGCCGGGGTGACCCGCGGCGCGGTCGCCCAATGGGAAATGCAGAACGGCACCGCGCCCAGCGTGGAGAACCTGATCAAGATCGCATCGATCAGCGGGGTGGGCTTCGAATGGCTCGCAACCGGCCGTGGCCCCCAGACTCTGGACGACGCAGCCATGGTGCAAGAACCGCCACGCCCCGCCTATGCCGCAGCCGACCCCTTGGACGAAGCCCTGCGCGCAGCCATCGCGCGCCTGCCCGTAGCGAAGAAGCGCGCTCTGCTGGAGCTGCTCAGCAAGTAGCCGGACGCTGGGGCCGTGAGCGGGGCCTGTAGAGCGGAGCTTGCTCCGCTGCTTTCCCTGCGTCTGCCGCCACCTGCAAGCCTTCAGCCGAGCAAGCTCACCTCTGCCCTGCAAGCCTTCAGAGCCCTCAGCCGAGCAAGCTCGGCTCTACTGGTGCTCGGCGATCCACAACACATCGAGTCCGGTACCCCGCTCCGCACCAAGCCTTCAGCCGAGCAAGCTCGGCTCTACCGGCGCTCGGCGATCCACAACGCATGAGGTCGGTAGCACGCTCAATACTCCACAACCATGCGCGGAAAAGCGTACGGCCCTGGAATCGCCTCGGGCCTGTAGAGC
>CAZPHV010000011.1:0-7691 GCA_964586455.1 uncultured Aquimonas sp. | reverse complement strand
AGCGTACGGCCCTGGAATCGCCTCGGGCCTGTAGAGCGGAGCTTGCTCCGCTGCTTTCCCTTCGTCTGCCGCCACCTGCAAGCCTTCAGCCAAGCAGGCTCGCCTCTGCCCTGCAAGCCTTCAGAGCCTTCAGCCGAGCAAGCTCGGCTCTACTGGTGCTCTGCTATCCAGAACACATCGAGTCCGGTACCCCCCCTCCGCACCAAGCCTTCAGCCGAGCAAGCTCGGCTCTACCGGCGCTCGGCGATCCACAACACATCGAGTCCGGTACCCCGCTCCGCACCAAATCGCCACTGCAACCCGGCGCTGTCCTCCGCCGACGGCCACCGCACGGAACCGGCACAGCCTCCGTGGATACGCTGTCCAGCCCAGCGCAGCGAGTGCGCCAATGCAGTTTGCCGTTGTCGCGACCATTGACGTCCTGTCGAGTGCGTGCTCGCGGGCCCACCCTCACCCCTCAAGCAATCAACACCCGTGTGGCCTCGCGCCGGCGTGGTGATTCCGCAGCCAGGTTGAGCCATGCCCGCGCCAGTCTTTCGACCGCCAGCAACAGCTCGGCCTCCGGCTTGGCATAGGGAATCCGCAACCACGCGTCCGAGCCGCCTTCCACGCTGAACACCGGACCCGGCGCCACATGCACACCCACGCGCTCGGCATCGGCGGCCAGGCGGGTCGCACTGCCGTGCGGAAGCTGTACCCACAAGGTCAGGCCGCCCCCGGGCACGCGCAGGCGCCAGTCCGGCAGCTGTTCGCGTAGCGCCTGCACCAGCACATCGCGGCGCTGGCGAAGTTGCTCGCGTCGAAGCAGCAGAATCTCGGGCGCCTGCAGCAGTTCGGCGACCACCAATTGGTCGAACAGCGAACTGCCCAGATCGCTCTGCACGCGCGCGCGGATCAGGCGCGGGACGAGCTCATGCGGCGCTCGCAGCCAACCCACGCGCAGGCCACCCCAGTACATCTTGGAGACGCTGCCCACGGTGATGGCATCGCTCGCGTGGCGGGCGAAGGGCGCGGGCATCGGCGGGCCAGACAACTGAATCGGCTGCAGCGTCTCGTCGACGATGGCCATGGTGCGCGCGCCGCGCAGGGCGCGGGCGTAGTCCGCGCGCATCGCATCATTCATCAGAAAACCGGTGGGGTTCTGGAAGTCGGGAATCAGATAGGCAAGGCGCGGCGAGGTCTGCCGCAGCGTGGCATCGATGGCGTCGATGTCCCAGCCATCCATGCCGAGCGCGTCACCCAAGGGCGAGCAGACCAGCCGCCCACCGCCCAGCCGCAACGCTTCGATCGCGTTCGAATACACCGGCGACTCCACCGCGATGCGGTCGCCCGGACGCGACAGCGCCCGCACCACGATACCGATGGCCGCCAGCGCGCCGGAGGTGATCACGATCTGCTCGGGGTGGGTCGGCAGGCCCCGGTTCGAGTAGGTGTCGGCGATGAGTGCACGTAACACCGGCAGCCCCGAGGGCAAATAGCCATCGCTGGACAGGTAGGCCGGCAGCGCGGCCAGCGCGCGCTCGTAGGCGGCGGCGACACCGGGCGTCGCAGCGCCGGCCGCGCAGTTGAGATCGATCGCGCCCTCGGCGGGCTGTCCGTTGACCAGCGGATGCAGCACGTGATCGTGCGCGCGGCGGCGTTCCACCGGCACCGCGGCGAAGGTGCCGGAGCCTTGCCTGGCGGTGGCGAATCCAGCGCTGACCAGATCGGCGTAGGCGCGGGTGACGGTATTGCGCGACACGCCCAACACCGGCGCCACCGCGCGCTCGCTGGGCAGGCGACAGCCAAGCGGGATGCGCCCGTCGCCAATGCGTTCCTGCAGTGCAAGGCAGAGGCCACGGTAGGCCGGGGAGCGATTGAAAGCGCCGACAAGGGCGGCCAGGCGGTCTGGGCTCAGGGATCGTTGCATCGGGCCACTATCGCAGAATTGGCTCTGTATCAAAGAGCCAATTATCGAGATCGTGGCGCCATGAAAACCACCACACCCGTTTCCGGACTGGCCAACCTCGGCCCACTCGATCAACTCAAGGCGCGCCACCTGCCGCATCGCCTGCTCCGGCTGCTGCTGGGGCTATGGCTGTACGGCCTGGCGATCGCCCTGATGGTGAAAGGCGCGCTGGGCGCCTCGCCCTGGGATGTCTTCCATCTCGGCGTCGCCCTGCATGTGCCGCTGTCGCTGGGCACGGTGATCGTGATCGCCGCACTGGCCGTTCTGCTGGCCTGGATTCCGCTGCGCCAGATGCCGGGCCTGGGCACGCTGGCGAACACGCTGCTGCTCGGACCCTTCGCAGACATCAACCTGACCCTGCTCGGCGCGCCCTCCGGCTGGGCCGCGCAAATCGCCTTCATGCTGGGCGGCGTGCTGGTCTGCGGCTTCGCCACAGCGCTGTACGTGGGCGCGCAACTCGGGCCCGGACCACGCGATGGCCTGATGACCGGGCTGGCTCGGAAATCCGGATGGTCGATCCGGCGCGTGCGCACCCTGATTGAAGTCAACGTGCTGATCGCAGGCATCGCCCTGGGCGGAACCGTCGGCGTCGGCACTGTCGTGTTCGCGCTCGCGGTCGGCCCGGTGACGCAGTTTTTTCTGCCTTACCTGGTGGTGCGGCTGGATGTGCCCCTCGTCGAAATGGCACCCGCTGAGCATTGAGTGCGCGAATGAACGGTCCTCTCGAAGTGGAATGCCGGCACGAAGGAACAGCAAACTCAGCCAGAGGCATGCGTGAGCGCGCGCAGTCAGACGCGGACAGACCAGCAGTTGCTTGCCAAGGGCCTGGCCCCTGACCTGCAGCACCGACGAACGCGTGACCAAGCCGCTTACCCGCCTCGCGCGTAGCGAGGGCGAACGGCAGCGACGTACGGGTCACGTGCCGCGCGAGGGTCGCCCCGGTATTGCGCCGACACCGCGGAGGCGACTGGGGTGCGGAGCTCCATCAAGGCCAAGCACGCGACCTGAGTCCGTTCATCGACCCAGCAATCAAGCACGTCCTTGCAAGCCCTCGGCCCGCGATGGCGCCAGCGCGAGGCTGCGAAGCTTGAGTCGACCCACGCCGCACTTGATCTGATCGGCCTCACGATCGGGGCCTATCCCCTCAGTGCATCGAGATCCCGAATCAGCTCGCTGGCGGTGATGGCATCGAGCACATCGAAGGTCTCCAACGCCTGCAGGTCGCCGCGTGCGGACGTCGGTCCTACGACCACCTCTTCAAGGGTCTGCTCGGGAAATTCCTGGACCAAGCCGACGATGATGCCGGGTGAGAAGTGCAGCTCGATGCTGCGGCTGCCGCCCAGCAGCTTGCTGAAGTGCCAGATGCTGCCGCCATCCTGCGCCCTGCCGCGCTGCCAGCCGCGGTTAACCAGGCCCAGTACCTTGCCCGTCGGCACCTTCAGGCCCTTCCAGCGTTCGAGTCGTTTCGAAGCTGTCTCGGCCGCAGTCAGTGCATCGCTGTCGCGGCCCAGTTGGGCGAAAGGCTGCAGCAATTCGTAGTCGGCAAAGATCTGGCCGAAGGCGGCGGCCACCTCTGGCGGGATCTCCAGTACATGCGGCAGACCGATGCACGGCCGCGCGTCGTCGGGCAGTTGGAACAAGGCGTCTTCGGCGTCGGCGAAGCTGCCGTCCTCGGCGACCCGGAAGCAGTAGCGCAGCTCGCCAGCGGGGCCGGCGCCCTCGCCCACCGCATAGACGCCCCAGACCAGGCGCTGCACCACATGCCGCAGCAGCGGATGCCCGACCAGCAGCAGCCGGAACAGTTCAGGCGTCCAACGTCGGCGGCTGCACATGGCCAGCTCCAGCCGCTGCAGCTGCTGACTGGCGATGCTGCGGGCGTCCTTCTTCAGCAGCTTGAAGCGCTCGACCGCCTGCTTGGCAAGCTCTGCATCGTCGCTCTTCTTAGGCTTCGGCAGATCGGCCAGATACGGGCCCAGCGCACCGTCGGCGGCGACCTCGCGCACGCAGGGCGTGAGCCCTTCGTTGAATCTGACATGGAAGGCGCGCGGGCCGAAATCCAGCACCAGGCTGCCGTCCTCGTCGAGGCCAAGATCGGGCGCCAAGCGATCATCCAGCTCCTCGGCGCTCAGCCCGCGCTCTTCGGCGATGGCATTGATCTTCTCGCGAGCTTTGTCTTGCAGGCCTTTGAACTTGAGCTTCTGGGCGATGCCATTGAGCAGCATCAGCGAGAGATCGCTGCCGATGGCGGCCAGCGTATCCAGCCCGAGCTGGGCACGCGCATGCAGGGACTCGCCAGGCCAGCTGCGGATGAAGGGCGTAATCCGACGCGCGGTGTCATCGTTGCCGAGCAGGCCCAGGGCGACCATCACCCAGCTCTCCTTGCCACTGCCGCCGGCATCCAGCCAGGCGACGAACACGTCCCAGACGAAATCGGCGAGCGAGCCCGGCTGGCAGGCCTGCTTGACCTCGGTGACGCCGGGGTACACACCCTCATTGGTCGGGAACATCAGCATCTGCCCGAGGTGCTCCAAGGCCGCGTCGGGCAAGGCCTTGCCATCGAGCATCAGCGGTCGGCGCCAGCCCTGCGGCTGCCACCAGTCCGGCAGCTTGCCGCGCTTTGCGGGGAAGAGGTCGAGCGGATCCTCATCGAGCATCGCACGCAGGGCATCCACCACTTTGGGATCTCCATAGCGGCCGGCGACGGACAGCACGAGCTCGCCATGCCCTTGGGCCTGCAGCAGACGCAGTGCCGCGCACGCCCAGTCGCGCTCTTCGCCTTTGCGCCCCAGCGCCGCTGCGATCAGGCCGCAGGCCGCGTGCTCAGGGCAGCTGAGCAACCATCGGCGCCCGGCCTCGCGCTGCGTCTTGAGCGCAACGAAGGCCCGCGCGGCCGGCAGTGCCAGTTCGACGGCGGCAAAGTTCAGCGCCAGATCGATGTGGTCCAGCGTTCTGGCGCGCACCAGCGCCATGAGGCCTGGCATTGCCGGCAGGCCGAGGGTGGCCATCACCAGCTCGGCGTGGCTCGCGTCCAGTTCTTCAGTGGCCGCATTCCACAGCGCCGCACCCAGCGCGGGAGGCAACGCGACAGCGACGCGACCATCGAAGCCGTATCGCGGGCGGCCGGCCTCGCGGCGCAGCGCCATGCCCTGTCCCCAGGCCGCGACCAGGGCATCGGCATTTTCATCGCGGATTGCGGTAATCGCGGCCTCTCGCGTGAGCCGCATGTCCTGCTGCCAGCGCAGCTTGAACTCGTTGGAAAGAGTGCCCAGCTTGGGCGTTCGCTCCAGCCCCATGAGCTCCAGCAGCGCGTCGACATCGGAACGGGCCTTGGCCAGTCCGTCGCGGTATCCGCCCACTAGCTCCAGCGCCTGCTCGCGCGCGCCTTCGCGCCAGCGCTCGATCGCAGGAAGATCCAAAGCCTGAAGCGCCAACACTGCAGGCGCCTTCTTCTGCACCTTGGCCAGCCAAGGCGGTGCCACCAGCACCGAGGGCAGCGCCTGGGTCGGCGCCATCGGTAGTGTCCCGTCGATCAGGGCCAGGCGCTGGTCGAACAACGCCTGCGCGGCGCGGTCCAGCCAGGGTCGCAGGGCATCCATGTTTGCGCGATGCGTGCGCAGCAGGCGCAGCAGATGCGGGAGCAGCAGGCCGGTTTCTCTGCCGTCCTGCGCAATCAGGCCTGCCAGCGCGGTCACGCCGGCGAGTGGCCAGCGCTCCAGGGCCAGCTTGAGGCGCTCCATCGCGACGCCGGAGGTGTGGGCGACGCGGGCGAGTGCCCCGACGGCCTTTGGCATGCCTATCAAGGTCAAGGCCTCGCCGGCCGCCGTCTTGTCCGGGTACGCTGCCAGCACATCGGCTGCGGCCACACCGCGCTCCATCACCAGAGTCAGGCTGGTCGGCTTCGAACTCCAGACTGAACCCAATCCGCGCTGTGCCTTGACTGTCACCGATTGTGCGGTCGGATCCGTGACGGTTTGCAGCAGGTAGTGCAGCGAATACAGCGGCTCTGTATGCCCGGCGAGACGCAGCGCGACAGCGTTGGAGATGTCGGCTCGATCCGGCAGCAATAGGGCAAGCGAGGGCTGGCGGATGGGCGCGATGCTGGGCAGAGCGGCCTCGATCCGTGCAGCGCAGGCGGCCCAAAGCTCTTCGGGCGCAGCGGCAAGATGCGCGCGCAGCAGGTACTCCGCTTCGCAAAGAGGACCATCCAAGCTGCGCCCCAAAGTCGACACCACTGTCTGCGTCAGCCGGAAAGTATCGGCCGACTTGTCGCCCAGCCAGTCGCGCTCCACCTCGAAACGCTGGGCTTCGATGTAGAGATCGACCGTCGCAGCAAGGCCCGCAGAGGCGAGGAAAAACCCGATGGCTGCAATACCCGCTTCGCCTTGGAAGCTATACGGGTTTCGGAGAGCCAGGGCCAGCAGCATCGCGTCCGCTTCGGCATCGCCCGCTGAGGGCGGCGAAGCCGACTGTGCGCGCAGGATCATGCGATTCAGGGCCTGTCCCAAGGTCGGGTCGCTGTGCTGCTTGTCCACTCGGAGATCAATACTTGCATGCAGCTCAGCCCAGCTGGCCTGCACGTCCAGCACCGGCAGCGGTTTGGGATGCCGGCGCGAGGCGAACGCTCGGAAGCGCAGGTCCACCGGGAGGTACACAGGCTCGCCTTGCGCAAGCCAGGGCGCCACGTCCTCGGCCGGCGTCACGCCCTGCTCGCTGCGGGGTAGTCGCGATGCGTACTCGGCGAGCGTCTGCGCAAGCGCCTGCGACTCCTTGCGGACCGTGGCACTGCCGTAGGAAGCCCACACAAGCTTGACTGCGCCAAGACGCTCGACCGTCATCGCAGCGGCGCGTTCGGAGATGCCGTGCTCCTGGGCGAGCTGGGACGCGTCGAACCGGTCGTCCGGCACCAGCCGACCGTCCGCAATCGCCGCACGCACGCCCTCGAATGCGCGGTCACTCTGTGCGTCCAGACTCTCTACAGGCGCCTGCGCAGGCATCGGCCTAGGGACCTCGGGCGCGGCCTGCGCGGCAGGCTCTGCGGCGGCGATCGGGCTGGTGTCGACAGCAGGCTTTGAGGCCTTGGACTGCGGTGGAGCCTCCACATCGGTGGGCACTTCCTGGTAGCCCTTTGCAGTCTTCTCCTTCACCAGCTTGTCCAGCGCCGCCTGCGCCTTGCCCGCATCGGCAAACGGCTTGATCTGGCTCTGGCCTGCGCTGCCGATGCGCCCCCAGCGGATCGAAAGCGAGTGATCGGCCAAGGCCTCGACTTCCCAGAACTTGCTTGCAGCCCCTTCCACCAGTTCAAAACGACGCATTGAATGTTCCCCAATGAATGCACGGCCAGCCAAGAAGCCGCGAAGCATAAGCGCTGCGGATTCCCGAGCGACCGACAGAGTGCAAGACGAAAACGTCTGGGGAACGGCGCTTGCGGAACTTGGCGGCCATGCATCAGCAAAGCGAGCATGTAGCTCTTCATAGGGTGGGTCTTGACCCACCGGAGCTGGACACCCGCCCCGGTCCCCGCGACCCGAAGAAGGTCGGGGCAAATTGGTAGACATCACAGGCTTGTGTGCGCGCCCCCGCTTCGCAAACGCCAACACTCGTAGGACGAAGATCGAGAATCAGCACCGAACTCGCCCACAGTGAAGCCCAGCAGTTCCGCGCAAGCATCCGCAGACCGCAGGCCAGTCGCCTATTGATTCGGTACGAAGAAGCTTGAACTTCTTGGTCGTGTCGGTGTCAGAGC
>CAZPHV010000010.1:17121-103427 GCA_964586455.1 uncultured Aquimonas sp. | reverse complement strand
GACCGAGGCCAGAGCGCTCGCACATGCCCACGCGCTCTCGGCCGAAGCGCAGGCAATCAGCCGGTTCCTGACCTACATGCTGCAGTCGGCCGACCCTGAGCGCAGCCTGGGCACGGAGCTGCGTGTCAGCGAGGTGCTGTACACCGCAGGAGAATCTCTGCGTTTGGACGACAGCGCTATGCCGGCAGCCACACGGGCACGGCTGCTTTCCGCGCTGGCGCGGGCGCATTTGGGGCTTGCCGAAGGCGCGCGCGCGACAGAGCTGCTGGAGACAGCGCTCGCCTTGCCCAACCTGGAGGAGACGCCAGAGCTGCGTACCTCCATCGCTGTCGAGCGCCTCAATTCGGATTTGACAAGCGGTCGATTCGACGAAATCGAATCGCGGGCGTCGCGGTTGTTTGACGAAGCCGAACTCAGTGCTTCGCCGGAGACCAGACTCGATGTCGAACAGGTTCTGCTGCGGGCGCGTATCGAGAAGGGCGAGCGCGAGAGCGTGCTTGCCGATATCGAGGCAGCAATGAATCGCGCCGAATCCGAGCTCGGCGGCACGCATCGCATCAGCCTCGCCCTTCGCCACGATTTCGCTTCGGTGCAGCAGCTTCTGGGCAAGTTCAAGGAAGCCGCCGAGGCCAATGCCGTGGTCGTGCTTGGACGCGCGAGCGTGCTCGGCCCGGAACACCCACACACTCTGTATTCACGCAACCTGGCGGCGACGCTGAAGTTCCGTCTGGGCGACGAGGCCGGGGCCTTGGCGGACCTCGAAACCATCCACGAGACACGACAGCGGGTACTGGGCGAAACCCATCCGTCCACCTTGAGCAGCGGTCTGAACCTGGCCACGGCACTGGTCAATCAGGGTGAAGCCGAGCGCAGCGAGACGCTGGCGCGCGCGGCGTTGGACGGCTTGAGCACGCGCTTCGACCCCAGCCACCGGCTGGCACTCAACGCCCGCGATACCCTGGCCCTGACGCTGGAGAAGCAGGGTCGGACCGAGGACGCCGCTGCCATGCACGCCGGCACGCTGGATCTCTACGAACGCCTCGGTCGGCTGGATGCACCGGAGGCGATGGGTGTGCTCAACAACCTCGCCATGCTGCGCATGGAGGCGAAGCAGCCTGCGCAGGCGCTTAACCACTTCGACCAACTGGTCGAGCGCGCCCGCGCGGCGCTGGGGCCAGAACATGTGTACACAGGCATGTTCGTCGGCAACCGCGCGCAGTGCCTCGCCGAGCTCGGGCGCCATGAGGCGGCGCGTGGCGAGTTCGAGAACAGCCTCACGATCCTGCGCGCCACCCTGGGCGAGGCGCACCCTCGCACCCAGCGCGTCCAGGCCCAGTACGACGCGCTGCCGCGCGGTGGCTGAAATGGCCTGGCTGGCGTGGACGATTGCAGGCCTCGCGGTCGCGGCCTGCGCTTGGCTGTGGCGCGAGCGCCAGCGGCTGCGTGACCGACTCAGCGCCCAGCAAACGCTGCACACCGAGCAGGCCCGTTCCGAACGCGCCCGAATCCGCCAGCAGACTGCATTGGAGGAGCGCGAACGGATCTACCGCGACCTCCACGACGATCTTGGCTCGCAGCTGCTGCAGATGATCTACACCGCGCCCTCGCCCGAATACGCCGATCGCGCACGCGCCGTGCTGCAGAACCTGCGCGACGTGGTCAGCCGATCGCGCGGTGAACCGGGGCGGCTGTCGGATGTTCTGGCGGAGATCGAGGCGGAGGCCCGCCAGCGCCTGTGGGCAGTCGAAGCAGAGTTGGTCTGGGAACAGACAGGTGAGCTGCCGGATCCCTCGCTGGACTCGGGTCAGGCCCTGCATCTGCATAGGATTGTTCGAGAGGGCATCAGCAACGCGATCCGCCATGCCCATGTGCGCAGCCTGCGCGTGCGCGTGCGCCCGGATGGCGCGCAGCTGCTGCTGGACATCACCGACGACGGCTTTGGTACGCCGGAGAGCATTCGCGAGGGCCGCGGCATGGACAGCATGCGCACGCGCGCCGCCGAGTTGAAGGGCCGCATCGACTGGACGCCCGGCACCCTGGGCGGCACCAAGATCGTGCTGCGCTTCCCGTTGTCAGAGGGCGAGCGCTGACCATGACTGCGCCGACGGTCATGGCCCCGCGCACTGCGGTGCTGGTGGACGACCTCGTCCCAGCGCGAGCCTGGCTGCGCTCCGCGCTGATCGATGCCTTCCCTGAGGTTGAAGTTCACGAAGCCGGCAGCATCGCCGAGGCCCAGGCCATGCTCGCCGCGCTGGCGCAGCCGCCTGACCTGGCGCTGATCGATCTCGGCCTGCCCGATGGCAGCGGGTTGCGCATCATCGAAGCCCTCCAACGCGCATCACCCGGCACGCTGTGCGTGGTCAGCACCGTGTTCGATGATGACGCGCACGTATTCCCTGCCCTGCGCGCAGGTGCCCAGGGCTATGTGCTGAAGGACCTTCCCACCGCCGCGCTGACGCGAATGCTGCGCGGCATTCTCGACGGACAACCGCCGCTGTCGCCCAGTATCGCGCGACGCCTGCTGCGCCAATTCCAAGCTCCTGCGCCGGCCGCAGTTGCCCTCCCTTCGGAAAGCCTGACCGCTCGCGAAACCGAAGTGCTGCAGCTGATTGCAAAGGGCTACTCCGTGCCGCAAACCGCCGCCGCACTGGGGCTGTCGCCGCACACCGCATCGGGCTACGTGAAGGACATCTACCGCAAGCTCAGCGTGAACTCGCGCGCCGAAGCCAC
The DNA here is from genome assembly GCA_964586455.1 of uncultured Aquimonas sp. Lineage (GTDB taxonomy): Bacteria > Pseudomonadota > Gammaproteobacteria > Xanthomonadales > Xanthomonadaceae > Aquimonas. Next base: position 100,697 of record CAZPHV010000010.1, on the reverse strand, counting down.
GCTGGAAGCCACGCGCCGCGGCCTGGTCGATCCGCGCTGACGCGCGCCCCGAGCGCCGGGGCTTGTCACTGCCGATGCGCGAACACAACACTGCAACGCGAGTCGAGGCGATGCGCGCGTCCAGAGGATGCCGCCTCTCCGTTCGACCGCTCTCGCCACACACTTACCCCATGGGGCATTCCAGATGACCGCTGCCTTCATCACGCTGCTGGATTTCATTGGCACCTTCGCGTTCGCGATCAGCGGTGCGGTGGTGGCGGTGCGCAATCGGTTGGACCTGTTCGGTGTGCTGGTGCTTTCGTTCGCCGCAGCCACCGCGGGCGGGATCATGCGCGACGTGCTGCTGGACGCGACGCCGCCCACATCGCTGGTCGACTGGCGCTACCTTGCCGTCTCCAGTGCTGCCGGACTGCTGACCTTCTTCCGCCACGCCGACGTCGAACGCATGCGCAACCCCGTGCAGTTTTTCGATGCGGCGGGGCTTGGCCTGTTTGCGGTGCTCGGCACCAGCAAGGCACTCGCAGCCGGGCTGGGGCCTGTGGGTGCGGTGATGATCGGCGTGCTGACCGGCGTGGGCGGCGGCGTGGTGCGCGACATGCTGGTCGCCCAGATACCGAACGTGCTTCGACGCCACGAACTGTATGCGGTCACAGCGATGGCGGCAGCGTTGGTGGTGGTCGGCGGCGAAGCATTGCAGCTTCCGGCAGCCCCGGTGGCAGTGTCCGGCGCGATCCTGTGCTTCGGCCTGCGTCTGCTTGCCATTCGCCGCGGCTGGAAACTGCCGGAATCGGGAGGCGACAAAGCGGTCTAGCCGCCGCATGCAACGGATGTTTCGACGCACGGGAGGCTCCGACTTGTCGGTCTCCGTGGATGGGGCGGGTGACTGCACCCCCGCAAGGACCTTCGGGCGCTCATCGCTCTTCGCTCTTCGTGGGTGCGCCACAGGCGCACCCTATGCGAATCGGCGCCCGGGCTTCGATGCGGAGGCGGCGTCGCTCGTGGCTGTAGGGTGCGCGTGTCGCGCACCGGCGATTGCGAGAGGCGCCTTGGCAGGCTTGAAGCCCCATCCGATCGAAGCGATTTTCTCGATCTCCTCCCTTGCCAGGCTATCGAGCAGAGCCGCTGTCCCCCGACGCCCTTCGCTTTCGTAGTTCAGCGCAAAGACTGGCGCTCAGCGATCTGGAGCGGGGCGGGCCGATCGGGTTCGGGGCAACAATGGCTGCGAGGCCGACAACGCAACGCCTGCGGCAACCACGACCAGGCTGGCCGCAAACTCAGGATCATCGCCGGCTTGCTGGCCGCGCTGTCCGAAGAAGCCGGAGTACCCACAGCCAAGCGCGACGACCCAGACTTGGTTGTGCACTCCGCGCGGCATGGATTCAGCGCCAGAGGATCGAGCACGCGAACGCTTGACTCGACCTGACGGGGTCTGGATTTGCCGCAGACGCTCGACCCCTTGGCAACTCATGGACGGAGTCGCGCACGATAGTTCCAAAGCATGCGGATTCTTCGCGCGCAGTTCGCAGGCAACAGCAAATCACAGGCAACAAAAAAGCCAGCGAGCGCGAGCTGCTGGCTTCTTGGTTCTTTCGATGGCGCGCCCGGAAGGATTCGAACCTCCGACCCCCAAGTTCGTAGCCTGGTGCTCTATCCAGCTGAGCTACGGGCGCGTAGAAGCGAAATTATGCGGGGTGATTTCTGCCTCGTCAAGCCGTTGATTTCAAACTTTCTGAAACCGACCACTCGCGCGTTGCAGTCCCCGATGCATCCGAACCAGAACAATGTCCAACTCGGAAACCGAAGGGGGCCTTGCGGCCCCCTTGGCTGTGCATCTGGCGGAGAGAGAGGGATTCGAACCCTCGATAGAGCTTTTGACCCTATACTCCCTTAGCAGGGGAGCCCCTTCGGCCTCTCGGGCATCTCTCCGGATTTGCTGCCGCGGACCTTGTGAGCCCGCCGCCGCAGAGCGCGCAACTATAGACGAGCGCCGTGCGTTGGTAAAGCCCGCTCAAGCCGATTGTTCGCTGTCCACATCCGGCTTCGCGCCCTCGGCGCCTTCAGAGCGGATGCGCTGATAGATCTCCTCTCGATGCACCGCGACGTCCTTGGGCGCGCCGATACCTATGCGCACCTGGTTGCCCTTGACGCCGAGCACGGTCACGGTGATTGAGTCTCCAATCATCAGCGTTTCGCCTACGCGGCGAGTCAAAATCAGCATGCCACCTCTCCTTGCGCCTGTTTCGCAGGGCCTTGGGCGCCTCACCCCTCGACGCGACACTCTCGAAGCGCCACTCAGAGCGCGGTGCCTTGCGTCGCCCCACGGCCATGCCGGCCTTCCCTAGTACACACGCAGCGCGTGTGACATGTCGCGGCGACTATAGCCAAGGCCCCCAGGCTTAGCAATTCCTGAACAAGGAAGTGCGGCCTCGGCGAGCCTGATCAGAAACGGCTGTAGCTCCAGCTCTGCATGCGGCCTTCGCGATAGGGCATTGCGCCGTGGAAAGGACGCGGGTCGGCATCGAACACCAGCGGCAGAAAGTGTCGATCACCTTCCCACATCGGCAGCTCCATCAGCCGATCGCGCTCCACCCACACGAGGTCGCCTTCAGCGTTCGAGGCGGGCACCTCGCCTCTGTAGCGATCGATGAGAAAGATGAAGCCCAACCAGTCCTCACCCTGCTTGCCGAAACCCGGCCAGTTCAGGGTGCCGCGCAGCTGCATCGACAGGCACTCGATGCCGGCTTCTTCGTGAATCTCGCGGCGCATGCCGGCGGCGATGTCCTCCATCGGTTCGAGCTTGCCGCCAAGGCCGTTGTACTTGCCGAGGTGCTGATCATCCGCGCGCGCATTGCGATGGATCATCAGCACGCGCTGGCCGTCGGGCGAGAGCACGTAGCCGAGCGTGGCGACGATGGGGGTGTAGGGCATGCGGCTTTCGTTCCTGCAACGACGACGGGTCGCAAGCATAGCGGCAGGCGCGGTCGTCAGAAATGCAAACGCCCCGCACTGAGGCGGGGCGTTTGCGGTTGACCCCTGCGCTTACTTGATCAGGCGCAGGATGTACGGATAGCGGTAGGCGACGCCCTCGTTGGCTTTGATGCCCCCGAGGATGGCGAAGATCAGCCATGCCACGCCAAGCACCAGACCCAGCGGCGCGGTCAGGAAAATGCCGAGCCCGAACGTGATGACCGTCAGGATAATCAGCGCCAGGCCGATCAGCAGCAGGGTCAAGTTGAAGTTCACCGCTTCCTTGCCCTGGTCGTCGATGAAGGCAGACTCGTTCTTTTTGATCTGCCACATCACCAGCGGGGCGATCACATTGCCGAGCGGAATGAAGAAGCCCAACAGCGCCGACAGATGCACGAACAGCGCGAACTGCTTTTCGTTGGCGTCCGGGTTCAGCCCCGGCGGCGGCTCCGGCGGCTGCGCAGAAGGGATGTACGGGGATTCAGGCGTGTCACTCATGGTCAGCTCCTTGCAAGGGTGATTCGGTTCGGGCGGTGTCCATTCAGCCCACACGTTGTCGCGCTGCCGGCGACGGATGTCAAGGAAAGCTCAGCTCGCCTCTCCACCACCCGCGACCATCATGCGCCCTATCAGGATGGAGCCGGTCCGGATATGTGACCGCAGGTCGACATCCGCGCCCACGGCTTCGATGGCCGAATACATCTCACGCAGCTTGCCGGCGATGGTGAACTCATCTACCGGCCAGGCGATCTCGCCGTTCTCGATCCAGAAGCCCGCCGCACCGCGCGAGTAATCGCCGGTGATCGTGCTGACGCCCTGCCCCATCAGTTCGGTGACCAGCACGCCGCGACGAATTCCGGCCAGCAGATCCTCGAAGCGCTCACCGCGGCCTTCGACCAGAAGATTGTGCACACCGCCGGCATTGCCGGTGCTGGACAGGCCAAGCTTGCGTGCGCTGTAGCTGCCGAGGATGTAGCGCGTCAGCACGCCGTCGCTGACCAGATCGGAATCGACGGTGGCCACGCCTTCGGCATCGAAGTTGGCCGAGCGCGGGCCACGCGTGAGGTGCGGGCGTTCGCGCAGATGCATCCAGGCCGGCAGTATCTGCTCGCCGCAGGCATCCAGCAGGAAGGACGCACGCCGATACAGCGCGCCGCCCGAGGCGGCCGACAGCAGATGCCCGATCAGGCTGCGCGCCACTTCAGGCGAGAACAGCACGGGGAAATCGCCGGTCGGCGCCTCGCGCGGGTCGAGCCGGCGCAGCGCGCGCTCGGCCGCCCGCCGGCCGATGCTGGCGGCATCCTCCAGATCCTCTGCGGCACAGCCGGCGCTGAACCAGTAGTCGCGCTGCATGCCCTCACCGGTGCCCGCGATCAGAGAACAGCTAATCGAGTGACTGGTGCTGCGTTCCGCCCCGACAAAACCGTGCGTGTTCGCATACACCGACAGGCTGGTGCCGGTACTGACAGCAGCGCCATCCGAGTTCGACACGCGAGCATCCAGCGCCCGGCCTTCCGCCTCGCAGGCCAGCGCCAGTTCGACCGCGGCATCCGCCGACAGCGCCCATGGATGCCAGAGGTCGAGGTCGGGGAACTCGCGCGCCATCCGCTCGGCATCGGCAAGGCCCGAACACGGATCGGCCTCGGTATGCCGTGCGATCGCGATCGCCTGCAGAACGCTGGTCTCGATCGTTGCCGGATCGAGGTCGGCGGTGCTGGCGCTGCCTTTGCGGCCGCCAACGTAGACCGTGATCGACAGTCCGCGGTCGCGGGTGTGCTCGACCGTCTCGACTTCGCCCATGCGTACATTGACGGCAAGGCCGGAACTCTCGTTGACACCGACTTCCGCCTGCTCAGCGCCCAGCGCCCTGCAGCGCTTGAGTGCGTCCTCGGCCAACTGGGCCAGATGGGCCATGGATTCATCGCTGGAAAGAGCCTGTGCGCCCACTCACGTATCCTTGCGTTTTGAAACCCCGCCAGCGCCCGCCATGAACCGCCACGACGATAGCGAAGAATTTGATTTGGAAGACCGCGGACCGAGCCGCAGCCAGCAGCGCCGCGACGCTCTGGCCGTGTTCGAGCTGGCCGAGCGGCTGGTGGCATTGTCCGACACCCAGCTGAAGAAGGTGCCGATGGACGATGCACTGCGCGCGGCCGTGCAGCATACGCGACGCATCACCCAGCACATCGCCCGCAAGCGCGAGATCCAGTTCCTGGCCAAGCTGCTGCGGCGCGACGAGGACGCCGTGGCCGCGATCCGGGCCCATATGGACATCGACCGCGACAGCCAGCGCCGCGAGAACGCCCGCTTCCACCGGCTGGAGAACCTCCGCGATCGCATGATCGACGAGGAATCCGCGCTGACCGAAGCCATCGAAACCTATCCCGAGGCCGACCGTCAGCAGCTGCGCCAGCTGATCCGCAAGGCGCGCGACGAGCGCGCCGCCGAACGCCCGCCCGCCGCCTATCGCGAACTGTTCAAGGTGCTGCGCGGCCTCGACGACGCGCGCATCAAGATCGCTGAAGACGACGCCCGGGAAGCCGGCGACGCGGATGCGGAAGACGAAGACGGGCCGGACACGCCCGCCCGCGACTGAACTTGAGCGCCGCGCTCCGACGCGGCCCTCACTCGCGACCTTGGCTGGCTGTGAATCCCGAATCCGCAACCCTCAATCCCGGCACCCATTGCCCCCACTTCGCCGCTGCGCGCTGTCGTTCCTGCGCATGGATCGAGCGGGGCTACGCCGAGCAGCTCGCGGACAAGCAGGCGCTGGCCGAGGCGCGCATCCAGGGCGCCCGCCTGCGCTGGCTGAGCCCGCTGGCGAGCGCTCCATCGGGTTTCCGCAACAAGGCCAAGATGGCGGTGGGCGGCAGCGTTGACTCGCCCTTGCTCGGGCTGGTCGATCTGCAGGATCGTGCGGTCGATCTGGCCGACTGCCTGCTGTATCCGCCCGCGCTGCAGTCTGCGTTCGCGTCGCTGCGGGAGTTCATTCGGCAGGCGCGCATCACGCCCTATTCGCTGGCCCAGCGCCGCGGCGAACTCAAGTATCTGTTGCTCACGCTTGCCCCGTCCGGCGCGCTGGGTCTGCGTTTCGTGGTCCGCTCGCGCGAGCCGCTGTCACGCATCGAGAAGCACCTGCCAGGGCTGCGCGAAGCCCTGCCGATGCTGGGCCCGGTTTCGGTGAATCTGCAGCCTGAGCACAAGGCGGTGCTGGAGGGGGATGTCGAACTGCTGTTGCCCGGGCCCGACAGCCTGCGCATGGAGGTCAACGGCATCCCGCTGCATCTGAAGCCACGCAGCTTCTTCCAGACCCATACGGAACTGGCCGCAGCGCTGTATGCGCAGGCCGCGCGCTGGATCGCCGACTGCAAACCGCAGCGCCTGCTGGATCTCTACTGCGGCGTGGGTGGCTTCGCCCTGCACTGCGCACCGCATGCGCAGCAGGTGATCGGCCGCGAAATCAGCGCAGAAGCCATCGCCAGCGCCGAGCGTTCGACGCAGGAGCTGGGTCTGACCAATGTCCGCTTCGAAGTCGCCGATGCCAGCGCTGCGGCCGCACTCGCAGGCGGGGCGGAAGCAGTGATCGTGAACCCGCCGCGGCGCGGCATCGGCGCGGAGCTGTGCGCAGCGATCGAATCCAGCGCGACGCGCATGCTGATCTACTCCAGCTGCAACGTCGACACCCTCGCCGCGGACCTGGGCCGCTTGACCTCGTTCGAGCCCGTCGAAGCGCAGGTGCTGGACCTGTTTCCGCATACGGCGCACTTCGAGACGCTGGTGCTGCTGCGACGGCAGGACGAGGCTGGGCTGGAGGCGCTGTAGGTGGTGCGCCACAGGCGCACCCTGTTCCCGCGAATGGCGACTTGAGCGAAGCGAAGCCGGCAGTCCCTTGCGCGTTGCTGTCGTTGGAGTGACTCCGACGCTTCGATGGGAAGTGGTGCGCCGCAGGCGCACGGTATGCGAATCGGCGCCTGGGCTTCGAGGCGTCGGCGGCGGCACTCGTGGTTGTAGGGTGCGCGTGTCGCGCACCTAAGACCGCGGTGAACGCGGAAGCATGAACCGGAGCCGACAGTCTCACGCGCGGCCTGGGCTTGCTGGGCTTGCCCGGCGAGCGAGCTCACCAGTCTGATGCCGGTGTTGGGCGTCCGATTCAATGCGGCGCGGGTGGGCTGGCGCACCGCGCGGGTGAGTGCAAGGGCTTCAAGACGCGAACTGCGTGACTCGCGCTTGAACTCGCTCGACTTGAAAAGCCCCCTCGCCCACCCCATTCCCCGGCAGCCGGCGCGTTGACGCGTCCTTGATCCCATCCCTTTCGGAGCCCCCATGAGCCAGGTCGAAACCCATGCCTTCCAGGCCGAGACCCGCGAGGTCCTGAAACTCGTCATCCACTCGCTGTACTCGCACAAGGAGATCTTCCTGCGCGAGCTGATCTCCAACGCCTCGGATGCCTGCGACAAGTTGCGCTTCGAAGCGGTCACCGACGCCAGCCTGCTCGGCGGCGATGGTGATCCCGCAATCGAGCTGGTGGTCGATGCCGAAGCCCGCACGCTGGAAATCCGCGACACCGGCATCGGCATGCGCCGGGAGGAGCTGATCGAGCACCTCGGCACCATTGCCCGCTCCGGCACGCGCGCCTTCATGGCGCAGCTGTCGGAAGCTCAGAAGGGCGATGCGCAGCTGATCGGCCAATTCGGTGTGGGCTTCTATTCGGCTTTCATCGTCGCCGATCGCGTTGACATGATCAGCCGCCGCGCCGGCAGCGACGAGGCCTGGCGCTGGAGCTCGGACGGCAGCGGCGAGTTCACCGTCGAGCCGGCCGAACGCGCCCAGCGCGGCAGCTCGGTGATCCTGCATCTCAAGCCCGAGGAGGACGAGTTCCTGCAGGCCTGGACGCTGAAGTCGCTGGTGCGTCGCTACAGCGATCACATCGCGTTTCCGATCCGCATGGCCAAGCCGCCCGCCGAAGTCGAAGACGGTGAGGCCGAGGACAGCCCGCAGGCTGCACAGCCTGAGCTGGAAACGCTCAACGAAGCCAAGGCTCTGTGGACCCAGCCCAAGGCCGAGATCAAGGACGAGGACTACCAGGCCTTCTACAAGCACATCAGCCACGACTTCGCCGATGCGCTGGCCTGGACCCATAACCGCGTCGAGGGCAACCAGAACTTCACCAGCCTGCTGTTCGTGCCCGAGCGCGCACCCTTCGATTTCCAGTACGACCGCGAGCAGCGCAAGGGGCTGAAGCTCTACGTCAAGCGCGTCTTCATCATGGACGCCTCCGAGCAGATGCTGCCGAGCTACCTGCGCTTCGTGCGCGGCGTGGTCGACTCTGACGACCTGCCGCTCAACGTCTCGCGCGAACTGCTGCAGAACAATCGCCAGATCGACAAGCTGAAGTCTGCGGTCACCCGCCGCACCCTCGACCTGCTGGATCGTCTGGCGCGCGAGGACGCCGAGAAGTACCTGAGCTTCTGGAATGCCTTCGGCAGCGTACTGAAGGAAGGCGTCAGTGAAGACACCGCCAATGCCGAGCGCATCGCCAAGCTGCTGCGCTTCGCCAGCACCAAGAGCGCCAAGGCCGACGAGCTGCATTCGCTGGAGGACTATGTCGCGCGCATGCCGGCCGGCCAGAACGCGATCTACTACCTCACCGCCGACGGCTGGGCTGCAGCAGCAAACAGCCCGCAGCTCGAAGCGCTGAAGGCGCGCGGCGTCGAAGTACTGCTGCTGCACGAGCGCATCGACGAATGGATGAGCGGCTATCTGCGCGAGTTCGACGGCAAGCCGATGAAGAACATCGCCAAGGGCGAGCTCGACCTCGGCGACCTGCCGGATGCCGAAGAAGCCAAGAAGCAGCACGAGGAAGCCAGCAAGGCCGCCGCACCGCTGGTCGAAGCGCTCAAGGCCGCGTTGGGCGAGCGCGTGCGCGAGGTGCGGGTGTCGCAGCGCCTGACCGAGTCGCCCTCGTGCCTGGTGCTGGAGGAGTACGACATGGCCCTGCACCTGCAGCGGATGATGCGCGCTGCCGGCCATGACGTGCCTGCGCCCAAGCCCAGCCTGGAGATCAATCCGCAGCACGCGCTGCTGAAGCGTTTCGAGTCCGAGCCCGAGGGCGAGCGTCGCGAGCAACTGGCCCTGGTGCTATTCGAGCAGGCGCAACTGGCCGAAGGCGCGCCGCTGGAGGATCCGGCCGGCTTCATCCGCCGCGTCAACAGTCTGCTGCTGTCCGCGTGAGCGGACCGGGCGCGCCGACCAGCGCCGAGGCGGACAGCGTCCGTCTCGACGTCTGGCTGTGGGCGGCGCGCTGGTTCAAGACCCGCGCGCTGGCCAAGACCCAGATCGAAGCGCATCGGATCGAGGTCGATGGCCAGCCGGCCAAGCCCTCGCGCGGTGTTCGTGTTGGCACCCGGTTGATGATCGAGCGCGGCGGCGATCGCCACGAAGTCGAGGTGCTGGGCCTGTCCAACACCCGCGGCCCGGCCTCGGTGGCGCAGACGCTATACCTCGAATCCGAAGCTTCGAAAGCGCGCCGCATCGAACAGGCCGCGCTGCGTGCCGCCGAGCGCGCCGGCTACCAGCCGCCCGGGACCAAACCCAGCAAGAAGGCTCGCCGCCTGATCCGCGCGCTGGGCGATATCGAGATGCTGTAGGGCGGGTCTTGACCCGCCGTGCGCTGTAGGGTGGGCCTTGGCCGACCGTGAGCTGCAGGGTGTGCTCTGGCCCGCCGTGAGCTGTAGGGTGGGCCCTGGCCCACCGTGAGCTCAAGCCTCGCCCCACTATCTGAGACCCTGCGGAATGCGCGGAGACGCACAGGGCGGGCCGTTGCGCACCGCAAGCGGCGATGAATCCCGCGGTGGAAGGGACCTGCATCAAGGCCCTCGGGCCGAATGCCGGGTGGTTCGTCCCGCGCTGTGGTTCGAAGGACCGTGAACCGTGGCGGCGCGGAGCCAACGGTGGGCCAGGGCCCACCCTATGAACGACGCAGATTTGGGGTGGTTCAAGACCCCACCGCAGGCACGACGCAGATTCAGGGTGAGCCGCAGCAGCTCGCCGGCCCGGCGGAATCGCGTGCGAGCCGGCTGTTTCTTCGCATTCCCTGCACCACTGTGCAGCAGAGATCGTCGCGAACCGCTAGAATGCGGCGGTTTTGTGCCGCCGGAGAGCAACGATGAACACCGCGCCCCTGAAGTTTCGACGGGTCCTGCTCAAGCTTTCCGGCGAGGCCCTGATGGGCAAGTTCGACTACGGCATCGACCCCGACGTCATCAAGGGGCTGGCGCAGGAAATCCTCGACGCCAGTCGTGCCGGCGCTGAGATCGGCGTGGTGATCGGCGGCGGCAACATCTTCCGTGGCGCTGGCCTGGCCGCGGCCGGCATGGATCGCGTCACCGGCGATCACATGGGCATGCTCGCGACGATCATGAACGCGCTGGCCATGCAGGATGCGATCGAAAAGATCGGCGGCTATGCGCGGGTAATGAGCGCCATCAAGATCAACGCGGTCGCCGAGGACTACATCCGCCGCCGTGCGGTGCGCCACATCGAGAAGGGTCGCATCGCGATTTTCGCCGCCGGCACCGGCAACCCCTTCTTCACCACCGATTCGGCCGCAGCCCTGCGCGCGGTCGAAATCAGCGCAAACCTGATGCTGAAGGCCACCAAGGTCGATGGTGTCTATGACTCTGACCCGAAGAAAAATCCGGATGCAAAGCGCTACGAGCGCCTGAGCTACGAAGATGTCATCACCCGCAACCTGCAGGTGATGGATACCGCCGCAATCGCGCTGTGTCGCGACTACGGCATGCCGATGCGCGTTTACGACATGGGGGTGCCCGGCAGCCTGATGCGGATCCTGCGCGGCGAGCCGATCGGCACCCTGGTCGACCGCGGCGCCTGAGCTCGCGTTGCGGCGCGAATTGCCAGCCCACGCCCGGGCGCCTATAAACCACCACTTACTTTTATCAGGCCGGCCGGAACTCCCGCCGACCTCACGAGGCCCCTGCCATGTTGAACGACATCAAGAAGAACGCCCAGGAACGCATGCAGAAGAGCGTGGAATCGCTGCGCTTCGAGCTCACCAAGCTGCGCACCGGCCGCGCCACCACCGCCCTGGTCGACCACCTCAAGGTCAACTACTACGGTTCGGAAATGCCACTGACCCAGGTCGCCTCGGTGGCCATCGCGGATGCGCGTTCGATCACCATCACACCGTGGGAAAAAGCCATGGTCGGTCCGATCGAGAAAGCCATCCACGGCTCGGATCTCGGCCTGACGCCGAACACCGCGGGCACGGTGATCCGCATCAACCTGCCGCCGCTGACCGAAGAGCGCCGCAAGGAGCTCTCGAAGCACGTCGCTGGCGAAGGCGAGAACTGCAAGGTCGCGATCCGCAACATCCGCCGCGACGCGATCCAGCAGGTCAAGGAGCTGCTCAAGGCCAAGACCATCAGCGAGGACGAAGAGCGCCGCGCCGAGACCGACATCCAGACCCTCACCGACCGCTTCGTCAAAGACGTGGACGGTGTGGTCAAGGCGAAGGAAGACGAGCTGATGGCGGTCTGAGCGGGCGCCCCAGGCCCCCGCACCGGCATGAGTGCCGCACCCCCTGACGATGCTGCCGGCGTGCCGGTGCCGCGCCATCTCGCCGTGATCATGGACGGCAATGGCCGCTGGGCGAAGCAGCGTGGACGGCCGCGCACGCTCGGCCATCGCGCCGGCGCGCGCGCGGTGAACCTCTGTATCGACTGGTGTATCGAGCGCGGTATTGGCGCCCTGACCCTGTTCGCGTTCTCCAGCGAAAACTGGCAGCGCCCGGCCGAGGAAGTCTCAGCGCTGATGAGCCTGTTCCTGCGCGCGCTCGACCGCGAGGTCGAGGAACTGCACCGGCGCGGCGTGCGCCTGCGCTTCATCGGCGAACGCGCCCAGTTCAAGCCCGACCTGCAGCGCCGCATGCAGCAGGCCGAGGCCCTCACCGCCGCCAATACCGGCCTGAACCTCTCGATCGCCGCCAGCTACGGCGGCCGCTGGGACATTGCACAAGCAGCGCGCCGGCTGGCAACACGGGTCGCTGCGGGCGAGCTGGGTGTCGACGATATCGATGAGGCGCAGTTGGACAGCGCCATGAGCCTGTCCGAGCTGCCGGCGCCGGATTTGTTTCTGCGAACCGGCGGCGACCAGCGCATCAGTAACTTCCTGCTCTGGCAGCTCGCTTACACCGAGCTGTATTTCACCGAGACCCTGTGGCCCGACTTGAGCCGTGCAGTGCTGGAAGAGGCCGTTACTGCCTTTGCCAGCCGCGAACGCCGCTTCGGCCGAACCAGCGAACAGCTGAAGGAGACTCCCGCATGAACCAGCGCGTGATTACCGCGCTGCTGATGGCACCGCTGGCAATCAGCGCGGTGCTGCTGCTGCCCACTTCGTTCCTGCTGCCGCTGGTGGCGATCGTGTTCCTTCTGGCCGCCTGGGAATGGGCGGTGCTGATCGGTATCCACAGCGCAGTCGGCCGTACTGCCGTGCTGCTGCCTCCCGCTGCCGTGATGGCCTGGCTGGCCCACCAGAGCGCGCATCTAGAGAATCTGTTTCCGCTGGTCGCCTTGATCGGCTGCGTCTGGTGGCTGGCCGCCTTGTTCTGGCTGGTGCGGCCGCGCCTGCTTGCCCAGGACACGCCGATTGCGCGCGCCTTGAAGCTGGGCATTCTGATGCTGCTGATCGTGCCAGCCTGGGCAGGCTTGGCGCTGCTGCATGCTGACCCCGCGCTAGGCCCCCGATGGGCGCTGTTCGCGATCGCGCTGGTTTGGGCAGCGGATACCGGAGCCTTCTACGCGGGCACCCGTATCGGCGGCCGCAAACTCTGCCCGACGATCAGCCCGGGCAAGACCTGGGCAGGGTTCTGGGGGGGCGTGGTCGCGGCCCTGTTGCTGGCAACGGCCTGCTTCGCCCTGCTCGGCCTGAGTCTCGCCCAGCTGCCGGCGCTGCTGCTGCTGGCTCTGATTACCGCCCTGGCGTCCGTGCTCGGAGATCTGTTCGAAAGCGTGATCAAACGCCAGGGCGGCGCCAAGGATTCGGGACACTTGATTCCAGGTCACGGCGGCGTGTTCGACCGTGTCGACAGCGTCGTCGCCGCCCTGCCCGTGTTCGCCGTCGGCAAGTTCTGGCTGGGCCTGTGAGGCAGATCGCTGTCTTCGGCGCTACCGGTTCGATCGGGTCCAGCGCGCTCGATGTGATCGGCCGCCATCCGGATCGCTTCCGTGCGTGTGTGCTGAGCGCGCATAGCCAGGTGGATGCGCTGCTCGACCTCTGCGAGCGCCACCGCCCCGAGCTGGCGATCATTGCGGAGCCCAGCCACTACCGGGCGCTGGCTGAGGGCCTCAAGCAGCGCGGCCTTGCGACAGAAGCCGCTGCCGGAGCGGACGCTCTGGACGCCGCAGCACGCGACGCGCGCTGCGACACTGTGCTGGCTGCGATCGTCGGTGCAGCGGGCTTGAACTCCACGCTCGCCGCCGCAGAGTCAGGCAAGCGCCTGCTGCTGGCCAACAAGGAAAGCATTGTGGTCGCCGGCGCGCTACTTATGGACGCGGTGCATCGCTCGGGCGCGGAACTGATTCCGGTGGATTCCGAGCACAGTGCGCTGTTCCAGTGTCTGCCGCAGCCTGCGGTCGGTCGGGGTTTCGGACCAGGCCTGCGCCGGCTTGTGCTGACCGCCTCCGGCGGCCCCTTTCGCGGCCGCCGTCGCAGCGAACTTACCGCGATCACGCCAGATCAGGCCTGCGCGCACCCGAACTGGAGCATGGGCCGCAAGATCTCGGTGGACTCAGCGACCTTGATGAACAAGGGCCTCGAGGTCATCGAGGCACACTGGCTGTTCGGAGCCCCGGCCGAGCGCATCGAAGTAGTGGTGCACCCGCAGAGCATCGTGCATTCACTGGTCGAATACCTGGATGGCTCAATGCTCGCGCAGCTCGGCCCGCCCGACATGCGCACCGCGATCGCCTGCGCGCTCGCCTGGCCGCAGCGCGTCGAGGCCGGCGTCGCGCCGCTGGATCTGATAAAGCTGGGGCGGCTCGATTTCGAAGCGCCAGACACCGAAGCCTTCCCCTGTCTTGACCTCGCCTTCGAGGCGCTGCGTAGCGGGCCGGCGGCCACCACGTGCCTGAATGCAGCCAACGAAGAGGCGGTTTCAGGCTTTCTTCAGGGCGACTTGGGCTTCCTAGGCATTCCCGAACTGATCGAAGCCTGCCTGCAGCGGTTCGGGAGCGAGCGTGCGGACAGCCTGCCTGCCCTGCTCGATCTGGACACCCGGGTGCGCGAACATGCGCGCAGTCGACTCCGCCCACGGCACTGAAGGACGCGCAGCCCGGACATGCAGGAAATCGTTGGTTCCATCTGGTGGCTGATCGTCAGCCTCGGCATCCTCGTGACGTTCCACGAGTTCGGGCACTACTGGGTCGCCCGGCGCTGCGGCGTGCGCGTGCTGCGCTTCTCGGTCGGTTTCGGCAAACCCCTGTGGACGCGGGTCGGCCGCGACGGCACCGAGTACGTGATCGCCGCCCTACCGCTCGGCGGCTACGTGAAGATGCTCGACGAACGCGAGGCCGATGTCCCTGAGGACCAGCTGCACCAGGCTTTCAACCGCAAATCGCTCGGACAGCGCGTCGCCATCGTTGCGGCCGGCCCGATCTTCAACCTGCTGCTCTGCCTGCTGTTGCTGTGGGGCATGTTTCTGGTCGGCAAGGGCGACTACCAGCCGCTGGTGGGTCGCGTCGACAAGGTCGCCGCCGAGGCGGGCTTCCGCGAGGGAGACCGCATCCTCAGCATCGATGGCCAAGCGATGCAAACCTGGACCCATGTCGGCATGGGCCTGATCGGTGCCGCGCTCGACCGCCGCAATGTGGCGGTGGAAGTGCTCGACACCGAAGGCAATCAGCGCACTCGCCAACTCGATCTGGGTCGCTTGCCTGCCGGCCTGAAGGAATCGGCGCTGATGCCGGCGATCGGACTGGTACCGCAACAGATCCTGCTACCGCCGGTACTGGGCACGGTGGATCCCAGCCTGCCGGCCGGCCGGGCTGGCCTTCAGCCCGGCGATCGAATCCGCAGTATCGACGGCCACGCGTTGACCTCCTTCGACCAGATCGGCCCGCGCGTGCGCGCTGCCGGCGCCGAAGGCCGCGCAAGCCTGGTCGCGATCGAGCGCGAGGGACAATTTATCGAGCACAGCCTGCGGCCGGAAGCCCGCGGCGAAGGCGAAAGCGCAACCTGGGTGCTGGGCGTAAGCCCCGCGGCAGCCACCGCGAAGCACGACGCCATCCTGCGCTATGGCCCGATCGAAGCCGTTGGCGCATCCTTTCGCGAAACCTGGCGACTGACCACGACCACCTTCGGCATGCTCTACCGCATGGTCACCGGCGTGGCCTCGTTGCAGAACCTGTCCGGGCCCATCTCCATCGCACAGTACGCCAACGATTCCGCCCAGCGGGGCGTCGCCTGGTTCCTGTTCTTCCTCGGCGTGCTCTCGCTCAGCCTGTGCATCATGAACCTCCTGCCGATACCGATCTTGGACGGGGGTCATCTGCTGTATTACCTTATCGAAGCGATCAAAGGCGCGCCGGTCAGCGAGAAATCCCTGATTCTGGGCCAGTACGTCGGCTTGGCAATGTTGGGCGGCCTGATGGCGCTCGCGTTCTACAACGACATCCTGCGCCTGTTCAGTTCTTGAGCCGGAAAGACGCCTCCGCCGTACGGGCTTGCCCTACCCGCCCGGCACCCCCCAGCCCCTTTCAGGGGAGCGTCCGTGCAACGGAACTCCTCGCCGAGGGTGTGTATGCCTGCTGCTGCGCTTTCGAGTCGCGGACGGGCGCCTTTGAACGGAAACGGACCCGATGAGCAACCGATACGCCCCGCTGACCCTGCTGGCCCTGCTGCTGGCAGGCCCGACGCAGGCCCAGAGCTTCGAGCCTTTTGTCATCTCCGACATCCGTGTCGATGGCCTGCAGCGGATCTCGGCCGGCACAGTCTTCACCTACCTGCCACTCGAAATGGGCGACCGCGTCGGCAGGGGCGAGGCCGCCGACGCTATCCGCGCTCTGTTCCGCACCGGCTTCTTCAGTGACGTCAAACTTGACCGTCAGGGCGACGGCATCCTCGTAGTCACGGTGACCGAGCGACCCGCGATCAACAGCATCACGCTGTCGGGCAACAAGGACATCAAGACGGAAGAGTTGATGAAGGGCTTGTCCGGCATTGGTCTGTCCGAGGGCGAGACTTTCAACCAGCTGCAGCTGGACAAGGTCACCCAGGAGCTGACCCGGCAATACAACAATCGCGGCAAGTACAACGTTTCGATCAGCCCCACGGTCAGCCAGCTCGACCGCAACCGGGTCGACATCAAGATCGACGTCAAGGAAGGCCGCGCGGCCAAGATCAAGCACCTGAACCTGGTCGGTAACAACACGTTCAGCAGCGACGACATCCTCGCGGAATGGGAGTCCGGCACCAGCAACTGGCTTTCCTGGTACCGCCAGGATGACCAGTACTCGCGCGAGAAGCTGTCGGGCGACCTGGAAAAGCTCACCTCGTTCTACCTGGACCGCGGCTACGTCGATTTCAACATCGAGTCGAGCCAGGTCTCGATCAGCCCTGACCGCCGCGACATGTACATCACTGCAAGCGTCGCAGAAGGCGAGGTTTACACCGTCGACGACGTCAAGGTGTCAGGAGACACCATCATCCCGGTCGAGGAGATGGAGAAGCTGGTCTTCATCAGCGAAGGCCAGACGTTCTCGAGGCGGCTGCTCGAGTTCACCTCGGATGCGATGACCAACACCCTGTCGAACATCGGCTACGCCTTCGCCAGCGTGAACCCGGTGCCGACCATTGATCGCGAGAACCGCAAGGTCTCGATCAATTTCGTGGTGGACCCCGGCAAGCGCGTCAACGTGCGCCGCATCGTGTTCAAGGGCAATACGCGCACCTCGGACGAAGTGCTGCGCCGCGAGATGCGCCAGTTCGAGGGCATGTGGTTCTCTCAGGCCGCGATCGACCGCAGCAAGATCCGCCTGCAGCGCCTCGGCTTCTTCGACGATGTCACGATCGATACGCCCCAGGTGCCAGGTTCGGAAGATCAGGTCGACGTCGAGATCAGCGTCACCGAGCGAACCTCGGGCAGTTTCCAGTTCGGCTTGGGCTACTCGCAGTACTCGGGAGTGATCACCACGGTTTCGGTACAGCAGAGCAACTTCTTCGGCACCGGCAACCAGATCGGCGTGACGGTGCAGAACAATACGTTCGTCAAGCGGATGGACTTCTCCTACTTCGACCCCTACTTCACCGAAGACGGCGTGTCGGTGGGCTACAACATGAGTTACCGCGAGCTCGACCAGGGCGATGCCAATCTCGCCAACTTCAGCTCCGACTCGGGCAGCTTCCGAGCCATTTTTGGCCTGCCGATCACAGAAACCGACACCGTCGGCCTGTCCTTCGGCATCGACAGCAACAGCATCACGCCGTTTGAAGGCTTCACTCCGCAAGTCATCGTCGACTACATCAATGCGCTGGAGCGCCGCACCTTCAACTCCTGGCGCTCCGAGCTGTCTTGGGCGCGCAATACCACCAATGCCTTCTTCAATCCGACCCGCGGCACCTTCCAGCGCGTCGCCGCGGAAGTCACCCTGCCCGGCTCGACGGTCGAGTACTACAAGCTGAGCTACGAGTTCAACCGCTACTGGCCGCTCAGCCGTCATCTGGTGCTGCTGACCCGTGCCGACGTCGGCTACGGCGACAGTTACGGCAAGGCCAAAGAGCGCCGGCTCGACATCGTCAACGCCGACGGAACACCAGGACAGCGCCTGATAGTGGCCGACGGCCTGCCGTTCTTCGAGAACTTCTATGCCGGCGGCGAACGCTCGATTCGCGGCTTCGAGACCAATACCCTGGGTCCAGTCGGCTTCGGCACCTTCGCGCCCACCACGCGTCAGCCGCTGGGTGGTTCGCTGAAGACCGTAGGCAGCTTCGAATTCATCTTCCCGACCCTTCTCGATTCCAACGCCGCCCGCGTGTCCGCTTTCGTTGACTACGGCAACGTGTTCGACGGCACCAAGAGCTTCAGCGCCAGCGAGATGCGGGCCAGCGCGGGCATCGCCCTGCAGTGGCAAGCCCCGATCGGACCGATCACGATCAGCTGGGCGCAGCCGCTCAAGTACGACCGCGAGATCGATCGCGTCGAAAAGCTGCAGTTCACGTTCGGCACCTTGTTCTGATCACGGCACTGGAAACCTGCCGGAACTTCCGCCGATGCTCCGACGCCCGCGCGTCTACAGGCTCTCCGATGCCGCGGGCGCGCGTGGGCACTGCTGCCGCTTGCTGCTGCTGAGTCTGTTCGCAGTCGGGGCTTTCGCGCCCGCGATGACGATGGCGCAGCAGACTGCGGTAACCCGCATCGCCTACGTCGACATGAAGCGGTTGATCGATGACTCACCGCAGGTGAGCGAGGCGCGAGCGCGCCTGCAGCGTGAGTTCGATGCCTCGATCGCACTGCTGCGCGAGGACGAGCAGCGCGTCAGCGCGCTACAGGCCCGGCTGCGCACAGCTGAAGCCGATCAAGCGACAGCCCTGCGCGCCGAGCTGGAGCCCCTGCGACGCTCGGTCGAGCGCACTCGCGAGCGTCTGCGCGGCGAACTCGAAAGCCGCAGCGAACAGGAAGTGCAGCGCGCCTGGCCTGTGCTCAATGAGGCCATCGCGCAGTACGCTCGCGCCAACGACTTGGACCTGGTGGTGTCCAGCGGTGCGCTCTACGTCTCCGGACGTGTCGACATCACCGATCGCGTGCTTGATCTGCTCGAGCGCGAGCGCCGCTTGGAAAACGAGCCGTGAGGCGGGAGCCTGCATTTACGCTGGGCGAACTGGCGCAGCGCTTCGAGCTTGAACTGAACGGAGCCGCCGATACCCGCATCGAAGGCGTCGCCACGTTGGCCGGTGCGGGCGCAAACCAATTGGGCTTTCTCGCAAACACCGCCTATCGGCGCGAGCTGCGCGGTACTCGTGCGGGCGCAGTCGTGCTGCGCTCAGAGCACGCGGCGGAGGCGCCCTGCCCCGTGCTTGTCGCGCGCGATCCCTACACTGCATTCGCCGAGATCGCGGCCCTGTTCGAGGCAGCCAGCGAGGCGATCACGGGCGTGCATTCCAGCGCCGTCATCGATGCGCAGGCCGAGGTCGACCCGACCGCCTGCATTGGCCCGCACTGCAGCGTCGGCGCGCGCACGCGGATCGGAGCAGGCGCCGTGCTGGGCCCGGGCTGTGTGATCGGCGACGACTGCAGCATCGGTGCGGGCTGCGTGCTGGTGGCGCGCGTGACCCTGGTGACCCGGGTGAGATTAGGCCAGCGGGTGCGGATCCACCCGGGCGCCGTGCTGGGCGCGGACGGCTTCGGCCTGGCGATGAAATCCGGCCACTGGATCAAGGTGCCGCAGCTGGGCGGCGTCGAGATCGGCGACGACTGCGAGATCGGCGCCAACACCTGCATCGACCGCGGCGCACTGGAAGACACCCGACTCGGCGTGGACGTGCGCATCGACAACCTCGTGCAGGTCGGCCACAACGTGGTCATCGGCGACCATACGGCGGTGGCAGGGTGCGCCGCGATCGCCGGATCGGCGAAAATCGGCAGCTACTGCCTGATCGGAGGCGGCGTGGGCATCGTGGGTCACCTCACGATCTGCGACAAAGTGACACTGACCGCGCGCTCGTTGGTGACGAGCTCGATCGAGCAGCCGGGGCAGTACTCTTCAGGCGTCCCTCTGCAGGAAAGCCGGCAGTGGCGACGCAATGCTGCCCGTTTCCGCCAGCTCGATCAGCTCGCCCGCCGCGTGCTGCGCGAGGGCAAGGGCAGTGGAACGGACGAGAACAACAACAACGACAAGGACCCATCGAGCTCATGAACGAGCCTTACTTGCCCGAACTTCCGGTCGACGTGACCCGGATCATGGGCATCCTGCCGCACCGCTATCCTTTTCTTCTGGTCGATCGGGTGATCGAGCTGGAACCGCGCAAGCGCATTCGCGCGATCAAGAACGTCAGCATCAACGAACCCTTCTTCCAGGGTCACTTTCCGGGCCATCCGGTGATGCCGGGCGTACTCGTGATCGAAGCGCTGGCTCAGGCTTCAGGCCTTCTGACCCAGCTGTCCGAGCCGCCCAAGCCCGAAGGTGAAGAACCGATCTTCTATCTGGTCAAAGTCGACAAGGCCCGCTTCGCCCGCACGGTCGTGCCGGGCGACCAACTGGTGCTGGAGTCGGTGCAAAAGCGCATGCGCCTGGGCATGGGCCAATACGAATGCATCGCGACCGTCGACGGTCGCGAGGTCGCCTGCTGCGAGATCCTCTGCGCGGAGCGCGCAGCATGAGCATCCACCCGAGCGCCGACATCCACACGGGTGCGAAGCTCGGCGAAGGGGTCGAGATCGGCCCCTTCTGTGTGATCGGTGAAGCCGTCGAGATCGGCGCCGGCACGCGCATCGACTCGCATGTGGTGATCCACGGCCCCACCCGCATCGGCCGCGACAACCGCATCCACAGCTTTGCGGCCGTCGGCGGTGATCCGCAGGACAAGAAGTTCCACGGCGAGCACTGCGAGCTGGTGATCGGCGACCGCAACACCATCCGCGAATTCGTCACCATCAATCGCGGCACCGCCGACGATGGCGGCATCACCTCGATCGGCGACGACAACTGGATCATGGCCTACGTGCACATCGCCCACGACTGCCGGATCGGCCACCAGAACACCTTTGCCAACGCCGCCTCGATGGCCGGACACGTGCACATCGGCAACCAGGTGATCCTCGGCGGCTTCAGCCTGATCCACCAGTTCTGCAAGGTCGGTGACCACGCGTTTACCGCGATGGGTGCGTCGGTCAATCGCGACGTGCCGCCCTTCGTGATGGTGGCCGGCGAATACGCACAGCCGCGCGGCATCAATGCCGAAGGTTTGAAACGGCGCGGCTTCAGTGCCGAACGAATCGCCGCGATCAAGCGTGGCTACCGCACGCTCTACATGGCCGGCCTGCCACTGGCCGAGGCGCGCGCGAAGATCGCCGATGAGGCCGCGAACTCGGACGACCTCAAACAGCTGCTCGACTTCATTGACGGCAGCACGCGCAGCCTGATCCGCTGATGGACAGCGGCCGGTCCGCTCCGGTCATCGCGCTGGTGGCCGGCGAGGCCTCGGGCGACCTGCTGGGCGCCGATCTGATCCGCTGCCTGCGCCTGCACTATCCGCAGGCGCGCTTCGTCGGCGTCGGCGGACCGCACATGCGCAGCGAAGGCTTCGAAGCCTGGTGGGACTGCGGCGAACTGGCGGTGATGGGCCTGACCGAAGTGCTGCGTCACCTGCCGTGCCTGCTCAAGCTTCGCCGACAGCTGCGCGCGCGCCTGCTGCAGCTCAGGCCCGACGTGTTCATCGGCATCGACGCACCGGACTTCAATCTCGGTCTGGAACGCAGCCTCAAGCAGGCCGGCCTTCGCACCGTCCACTACGTAAGCCCCTCGGTCTGGGCCTGGCGCCGCCGCCGTGCAGCGAAGATCGGCGCTTCCGCCGACCGCGTGCTCTGCCTGTTTCCGATGGAGCCACCGATCTATGCCGAGTACGGCGTCGATGCGCGCTTCATCGGCCATCCGCTGGCCGAGCAATACCCACTGCCGAACGAGCGCGCCGCCGCGCGTGTGAAACTGGGGATCGACGGCGAGGCAACCGTGTTGGCCCTGCTGCCGGGCAGTCGCCTTGGCGAGATCGGCCGCATCGGCGCCGACTTCATCGCCACCGCCGCGAGGCTGCAGACGACACGGCCACAGCTGCAGCTCATCGCGCCAATGGCGAATTCGGCCTGCCGCGCGGCCTTTGAGGCTCTGCTTGCGAGCAGCGCGAACCCGCCGCGCATCCGCCTTCTCGATGGGCAGTCCGCGTTGTCTCTGCGCGCCGCCGATGCCGTGCTGCTGGCCTCGGGCACCGCCGCGCTCGAGGCGCTGCTCGCCGGTACGCCAATGGTGGTCGGCTACCGCATCAGCGCGCTGACGCACTGGATCGTCAAGACCTTCGGCCTGTTGAAGGTGAGCCGGTTCAGCCTGCCGAATGCTCTGGCTGGGCGCGCTCTGGTGCCCGAATTGATGCAGGACGACTGTCGACCCGAACGGCTGGAAGCCGCGCTCGCGGCTCTGCTCGATGACCCCGCTGCCGCGCGCGCGCAGACCGCAGAATTCGCACGCATTCATGCCGAGTTGAAACGCGATGCCAGCGCCAGCGCCGCCGCCGCGATCGCGGAGTTGATCGATGCCGCTTGAACCGCCGGCAGTTGCTCCACCCTGCAGCGCGCGCACGCCCGGCATCGCCGGCGTCGATGAAGCCGGCCGCGGCCCGCTGGCCGGCCCGCTGGTGGTCGCCGCCGTGGTGCTGGATCCCGCGCGTCCGATTCAGGGCCTCGGCGATTCCAAGCAGCTCAGCGAGAAGCGTCGCGAGGCCCTGTTCGAGCTGATCATCACGCGCGCCGCGGCGTACACGATCGAGATCATCGAGCCCGCTGAGATCGATCAGCTCAACATCTACCGCGCCACCCTGGAAGGCATGCGCCGCGCCGTCTGCGCACTGTCAACGGGGCCGCAGCTGGCACGCTTCGATGGCAATGTGATCCCGCCCGGCCTGCCCTGCCCGGCCGAAGCCTGGATCAAGGGCGACGCGCGCGATCCGGCGATCGGGGCGGCTTCGATCTTGGCCAAGGTCAGCCGCGACCGGATGTTGATCGCGCTCGACAAACAGTTTCCCGGCTACGGATTCGCCGCTCACAAGGGCTATCCGGTGAAGCTGCACTTCGACGCGCTCAATCGACTCGGCCCCTGCCCCGCGCACCGACGCAGCTTCAGGCCGGTGCGGGAGTCGCTTGCAGTCCCGATGCAGGCCGACCTGTTGGGCTGAAGCTCGCGCATGGTCAATCCGGGCTGGCCCGAGTAGCATCGCGAACAGCCCGAGGCCGCCGTGCGGCCCGTCACGGACGCAGCATGAAGTTGCAGACATTTGTGTCACGCGAGCGCGCACTTCAAATCCTGTTGATGGCATCGGCCCTGCCCTTCCCGATCAGCGCGCTCGCGCGTGCAAGCCAGACCTCCGCAAACTACCCGGGCTTCTGGACTGGTTTCGCCTGCGCGGCCGCGCTCGGCCTGATCGCGTTGCTGCTGCAGCGGCGTGCGCATCGCAGCCTGCTGCAGCGGCTGCGATCCCACCGTCAGGAAGAGCTCGATCAGGTCGTGGCACGGCGCACCGCCGACCTGGTCAGCGCCAATCGCACCCTGCGCGACCTCGCCGATACCGATGCCTTGACCGGGGTTTCCAACCGTCGCCACTTCGATCGGCTGCTGCGCGAGGGCTTCGAACGGGCCTTACTGACGGGGCGCCGGCTTTCGGTGCTGCTGATCGATGTCGACCATTTCAAACAGGTCAACGACAGCGAGGGCCATCTCGCTGGCGATAACCTGCTGCGCGAACTCGGCCAGCTGCTGCAGCGCGCGGTGCGCAGCGATACGGTGGTCGCGCGCTACGGTGGAGAAGAGTTCGCCGTAATCTCCCCCAGCGGTCTGCGAGACGCTGTCGGCCTCGCCGAGCGCCTTCGGCGTGCAGTAGAAGCCGAGTCGCGGATCCGCATCAGCGTCGGCGTAGCCAGCTTCGAGGCCTCACTCGACCGCGACGAACCCTCGCTGCTGGCGCGTGCCGACAAGGCCCTGTACGCCGCCAAGGCCGAGGGCCGCAACCGCGTGCAGTCCGACCCTGCGGGCGCTTCCCGCGCCACTTCGCGTCGCAGCGAGGCCGTGGCTGCAGGCTGAGCGTCGGGTCGCTCTGCTCAAAGCACTCGCATCGCCGCCGCGCCGATGGGTGAGGTCGCTCCAGATGCGTGCTGGATCACTCCGTCCCATCGGTGAACAGGCGGGCGCAGACCGCATGCAGACTACTGCGCATCTGCTGAGCGTCGATAGCCGGGTCGCGCACCCAGTTCAGCACCATGCCGTCAATCAGACAGCGCAGTACAAGAGTTCGTTGCTGCAGATCGCCCGGAGTCAGCTTCAGACCACGCGCTTCGGCGCTGCGCCGGATCAGCTCCTTCAAGTCACTCCAGATCGAACGCTCATGCTCGGCCAGCACCGCGGCCACTTCCGCATCGCGAGTCGCTTCAGCGGTGATCTCCAGAAACAGCGCCGGGTCGAAGTCGCCATCCGGACCGCCGCTGCGCGCGCGCCAGTTCTGCAGCTTGAGCATCACCACATCGACCAGGGCCTCGCAGCTGGCGATGCCGGCCAGGGTTTCGCTGCGGCGACTGCGCTGCTCGTCGATGATGGCGTGGACGATCGCGGCCTTGTTGGTGAAGTAGCGATAGATCAGGCCCTGGCTGATCTCGGCGACCTGGGCGATGTTGGCGATGCTGGCGCCGTGGAAGCCGCGCTCGGCGAAGCAGGCGCGGGCGGCGTCCAGAATGCGCGCGCGCTGAGCTTCCGCGCGCGCGATCGCTTTGGGGCTGCTGCGCTCGGCGGTGGTGTTCATGCCGTCACCGGGCTGCGCTGCAGCAGGCGGCGGATCACCACGAAGAACAGCGGAATGAAGAAGATGCCGAGGAAGGTGCCGGCCAGCATGCCGCCGACCACACCGGTGCCAATCGCGCGCTGCGCGCCCGAGCCCGCACCGGTCGCCAGCGCCAGCGGCAACACGCCGAAGCCGAATGCGATCGAGGTCATCAGAATTGGCCGCAGACGATCGCGCACTGCCGCCAGCGTGCCTTCGACCAGCTCCATGCCGGCCTCCACATTGGCCTTGGCGAACTCGATGATCAGCACTGCGTTTTTGCTCGCGAGGCCCACCGTGGTGAGCATACCCACCTGGAAATAGACATCGCGCTCCAGCCCGCGCATCCAGGTGAACAGCACGGTGCCTAGAATGCCCAGCGGCACCACCAGCAGCACCGAGGTCGGGATCGACCAGCTCTCGTACAGCGCTGCCAGACACAGGAACACGATCAGCACCGACAGCGCATACAGCATCGGCGTCTGCGCGCTGGCTGCGCGCTCCTGGTACGACTGCCCGCTCCATTCGATGCCAAAGCCCTGCGGCAGTTCCGCCGCGATACGTTCGATCTCGGCCATCGCATCACCCGAGCTCACGCCCTGCGCCGGCGTGCCGGTGATGTTCATTGCCGAGGCGCCGTTGAAGCGCTCCAGCCGCGGCGAGCCGTATTCCCAGCGCGTACTTGCGAAAGCCGCGAACGGGACCATCGAACCTTCGGCATTGCGGGTGTACCACTGGGCAAAGTCGTCGGGCACCATCCGGAACGGCGCGTCGGCCTGCACGTAGACGCGCTTGACCCGGCCGCGGTCGATGAAGTCATCGACGTACTGGCCACCCCAGGCCACGCTGAGCGTGTTGTTGATGCTGGCCACCGGCACGCCGAGTGCGGCGGCCTTCTCGGTGTCGATCTGCAGCCGGAACTGCGGCGTGTCTTCCTGGCCGTTGGGTCGCACGCCGCTCAGCAGCGGGCTCTGCGCGGCCGCACCGAGCAGTTGATTGCGTGCCGCCAGCAGGGCCGCATGGCCGGCGCCGGCATTGTCCTTCAGGTACAGATTGAAGCCGCCGGTGGTGCCGAGCTCGGTGACCGGCGGCGGCGCCAGTGCGAACACCATCGCGTCCTTGATCTGGCTGAACGCACCCATCGCGCGCCCGACCAGCGCATTGACGCTGGCCTCGTCGCTGGTGCGTTCGTCCCAGTCCTTCAGCTTGACGAAGACCATGCCGTTGTTCTGGCCGCTGCCGGCGAAGCTGAAGCCCTGCACCGCAAAGGTCGATACGACGTGATCGGCCTCGTTCTCCAGATAATGCCGCTCGACCTGCTCCATCACCTTCTGGGTGCGCTCCTGGGTGGCACCGACGGGCGTCTGCACGATGGTGAACATCACGCCCTGATCCTCGTCCGGAAGGAACGAGGACGGCACGCGCATGAACACGAACAGCATCGCGGCAGCGAGCATGCCGTACAGCAGCAGGAAGCGGCCGCTCCGCCGCAGCATGCGCTCGACGATGCCCTGGTAGCGGCGGTTGCCCGCTTCAAAGTTGCGGTTGAACCAGCCGAAGAAACCCTTCTCGCCGTGATGCTCGCCCTTCTTCAGGGGCTTCAGCATGGTCGCGCACAGCGCCGGGGTCAGAATGATCGCCACCAGAACAGACAGGCCCATCGCCGAGACGATGGTGGCGGTGAATTGGCGATAGATGACGCCCGTCGAACCCGTCAGGAAGGCCATCGGCACGAACACCGCTGCCAGCACCAGACCGATGCCGACCAAGGCGCCGGTGATCTGATCCATCGACTTGCGGGTAGCCTCCAGCGGCGACAGGCCCTCCTCGCTCATGACCCGCTCGACGTTCTCGACCACAACAATCGCATCGTCCACCAGCAGTCCGATCGCCAGCACCATCGCGAACATGGTCAGCATGTTGATCGAGAAGCCCAGCGCCAGCAGGATCGCCAGCGTACCCAGCAGCACCACCGGTACCGCGATGGTCGGAATCAGGGTGGCGCGGAAGTTCTGCAGGAACAGGTAGATCACCAGGAAGACGAGGATCACGGCCTCGATCAGGGTCTTGACCACCTCGTTGATCGAGACCCGCACGAAGGGAGTGGTGTCGAACGGGATCTTGACCGCAAGGCCGGTGGGAAAGCCCGGGCGCATGCGCTCCATCAGCTCGGCGATGCGGTCGGCCGTAGCCAGCGCATTGGCGTTGGTAGCAAGCGACACCGCCACGCCTGAAGCCGGGAGGCCGTTGTAGCGACTGATCACCGAATAGTTGTCGGAGCCGAGCTCGACCCGCGCCACATCGCCCAGCCTCAGCACCGCGCCATCGCCACCGCTGCGCAGCACGATGCCGCGGAACTGCTCGGGCGTCTGCAGCCGGTCCTGCGCGGTGATGGTGGCATTGAGCTGCTGGCCATCGATGGCCGGCGTGCCGCCGAGCTGACCGACCGCGACCTGGGCGTTCTGCGCGCGGATCGCCTCGACCACATCGGCCGGCACCAGCTGATAGCTGTTGAGCTTGCCGGGGTCAAGCCAGATCCGCATCGCGTATTTGCCGCCAAACACCTGCACGCTGCCGACCCCGGCCACGCGGCTGAGCGGATCCACGATATTGGCGGCGACGTAGTCGGAAATGTCACCGCGGTCCATGCTGCCGTCTTCGGACACGAAGGCCAGCACCTGCAGGAAGCCCGAGCTGGCCTTGCTCACGCTGATGCCCTGCTGCTGCACGATTTGCGGCAGCAGTGCAGTGGCGAGCTGCAGTTTGTTCTGCACCTGCACCTGGGCGATGTCCGGGTCGGTGCCGGTGGCGAAGGTCAGGGTGACACTGACGCTGCCGTTGGAATCGCTGGTGGCCGACATGTAGTCCAGGCCATCGAGGCCGGTCATCGACTGCTCGATGATCTGGGTCACCGAGTTCTCGACCGCCTGCGCCGAGGCGCCCGGGTAGGTCGCGTTGATGGTGACGGACGGCGGTGCGATGGTCGGGTAGCGCGAGATCGGCAGCTGGGTCAGCGCGAGTAGGCCGGCCAGCATGATGATGATCGCGATCACCCAGGCAAAGATCGGCCGATCGATGAAGAAGCGAGCCATGGTCAGTCCCCGCCTATTCGACGCTGGCGGTGGTGGCCGCCGGCGCTTGTTGCGGCGATGTGGTGCCGGCTTCGATCACGCGCACCTGATCGCCCGGCTTGACCTTCTGCAAGCCCTCAACAATCACGCGCTCGCCGGCCTGCAGGCCGTCGTCGACCAGCCACTGATCGCCATGAGTGTGGCTGGCACTGAGCACGCGCGCTTCGACCACGCCCTCGGCGTTCACCACCATCGCCACCGCTTGGCCTTTCGGGTCGCGGGTGATCGCCTGCTGCGGGGCCAGCAGGCCCTGCGGGCGCTGGCCCATGTCGACCTGGGCACGCACGTACATGCCCGGCAACAGCAGCCCGTCCGGGTTGGGCACCAGCACGCGCAGGGCGTAGCTGCCAGTGCGCGGGTCGACGGTGACATCAGCGAACTGCAGGCGGCCCTGCTGCGCATACGCGCTGCCGTCCTCGAGCAGGATCGTCACCGGCACGCCATCGGCCTGTTCCAGCGTGCCGGCGGCCACTTCGCGCCGCAGTTCAAGCAGCTCGCTGCTGGACTGCGCCAGATCGATGTAGATCGGATCCAACTGCTGGATCGTTGCCAGCGCCTCGGCCTGATTGGCAGTCACCAATGCACCCTGGGTCACGCTCGACTTGCCGATGCGGCCGCTGATCGGTGCGACGAGGTGCGCATAGCCGAGCGTCACTTCAGTGGCCTGCAACTGCGCGCGAGCGGCGGCGACATCGGCCTGGGCCTGCTGATAGGCGGCGGCGGCCAGTTCGTTGTCCTGCGCGCTGAGCAAGCGTCGCTCGGAGAGTTCGGCGGCGCGATTGGCGGACAGCCGGGTCGAGTTCAATGAAGCCTCGGCGCGGGCCAGGGCGGCGCGCGCGCTGTCGCGGGCGGCTCGATAGCTGGCGTCATCGATCTCGTACAAAGCGTCACCAGCCTCCACCCGCGAGCCCTCGGTGAAGGTGCGCTGCTTGATGATGCCGGTTACCTGCGGCCGCACTTCCGCGACCAGAAAGGGCACGGTCCGCCCGGCCAGTTCACGGGTCAGGCTGACCGGCTCGGTGCTCAGAGTCACCACGCTGACCTCGGGGATCGGCGGCACGGGCGGCGCCTCCGGGCTGCTGCAGGCCGATAGCGCGAGGGCGCTGAACAGCAGAATCGACAGGGAAGCAAAGGCGGGAGCGCGCATGACGGCCTCGAGGCTGGAGGCGCGATCGCCTCCAAAAAATGAGTGAACGCTCATTCTATTTTTGGAGCGACGGCTGTCAAGGGGCAAAGCTCGCCTTCTCCGCCTGCCGCTCAGATCGATGTGACGCGGTTCAGATTCAGTACTCAGTTCCCTCCGCCACGCCGCTACACACGCGCAGGAGACACGCTCCAGGCACCGCTGTTCTCAAGAAACAGAAACGTAGGTGGTTGATTGTATTGAAGCGCGTTCGTCGCGACGCGGCGGGGAAAGAGGGTCGAGAGAGTCTCGCGCCCCGATGTTCGTCGCCCCCGCGAAGGCCGGCTGCACTGTCGTGCAGCCACCCAGGACATGCTGGCCTCGGTCGCGAGAACCCTGGATCTCCGCCTTCGCGGGGAAGTCGAATCCCCTGTCGCTTCGAGAACACCTGGCCCGCAAGGGGGGAAGAAAAGCTCTCAAGAAACGAACCTATCGACCGCGTCCATCGCCGCCCCCGCGAAGGTGGGGCCCAGTCCCACACGGGGTGCCCACCTTCGTGGGCACGACGATTGGGTGATTCTCCAAGTACACCTGCACCGCAACGCGGGGCTGAGAAGCTCTCAAGCCTGGGATCTGCTGCGTGCCAGCCTTCAGCCTGAGATCACCGCACTCTTCACGCGAAGCTGGCCGCTGCGTTCGGCGGCTTCGAAATCGATTTCCGGCGCGTGCAGGGTGTCAGCGTTGGCGGCGCTGTCGAGCACGGCAACCGCTCGGTTGCGACCGCGACTCTTGGCCGCATACAGGGCGAGATCCGCCAGACGCAAGCGCTCTTCCCATTCGAGCTGCACCGGGCAGCTCGGCAGCTGATCCATACACAGGCCAAGTGAGGCCGTGACGAGCAAACTGCCGTTGGGCATCTCGATCGATTGGCCGGAAAGGCGCTCAAGAATGCGTCGCGCCAGGCCCAGCGCGCGCTCACCGTCCATGCCGGAAACGTGAATCAGGAACTCCTCGCCACCCCAGCGCACCACGAGATCCTCGCGACGCAGGCACCCGAGAATGCGGCGCGCGACCTCAACCAGGACCGCGTCACCAGAGGCATGGCCATAGCGGTCGTTGATGCGCTTGAAGTGATCGACGTCCAGCAGCAACAGGGCGCCCGGCAGCGGCGGCGGCTCTCCCAAACTCTGCATTCGCGCTTCGAACGCGCGCCGATTGCCGAGCCCTGTCAAGGGGTCCTGTTCTGACTCACGACGCAGACGCTCACGGCGTTCGCTGAGCAGACGTTCGCGCCCGCGCAGTCGACCATAAAGCAGGCCGCCCAAGATCAGCAGCACGCCGAGCAGGGCCAGCAGCAGCAGCCAGATTCGCAGGGTCAGGTCCTGGCTGGCCAGTTCCTCGTTGCGGGTGGCCACCTGGTCCTGCAGCAGCGCCATGTCACGCTGCCGCACCTCGGCCTCGAAGCCGGCCTGGATCTCGCGCAGGGCGGCCTCCAGATTTTCCCGACTGATCTGAGCTGCGAGCGCGCGCTCGCGATGGTAAAGATCGAGCGCACCGCGCGCGTCGCCGGCCTCGGCCAGGGCTTCGCCAAATTCGCGCAGCATCTGCACTCTCTGGCCGCTGTTGCCTGTATCGCCCAGCAAGGCCTCCGCACGCTCCATCTCGCGCTTGCCGGCCTCGATCTGACCCAGGCCGATCCGGGCCAGCCCGGCGTTGTTGCGCAGCGCGTGCAGCACACGGGTTTCGCCGAGGCGCTCCGCCAGCGGCAGCGCTTCTTCGGTGGTGCGCAGCGCCTGCCGTGGCTGCCGCATACGCAGTTGGGAGTCGGCCAGGTTGTTCAGCAGCATCGGCTGCAAACGCTTCAGCCCAGCCGAGCGCGCCAGCGCAAGCGCGCTGCGATTGCGGGCGATCGCAGTGGCGGCATCGCTGCGCAAGCTGGCAACGGCCGACTCGTTCACCAGGATGCGGATCCTGAGCTCCGCATCGCCCGCATGTTGAGCGCTTTCGCGGGCTCGTGACAGCAGGCGCTCCACCTCAGCGTCGGGCTCGGCCGTTACAGCGGCCAGATAGCCCAGAAGCGACCACGTTTGTGCAGCGCGATAGCTGTCGCCTGCGGCAAGAGCAAAATTCAGTCTTGAGTGCGCCAAGGCGCGCACCTGCGCATGTACGCCGCCGGCCATGGCCTGGCGTTCGAGAATCCGCTCCGCCTGCCAGACCGCCCGGTAGTCGCAGCCCGGGTAGGCTTCGAGACGGGCCGCCACATCGGGTGTCGCCAACTCCCTCAACGCCTCGGCGCCGCCGAGCTGGGGCTTAGGCAACGGGCAGCCCGCGCGATAATAGGACAGCGCCATACTCGCCCGCTCGGCGGCTTCAATCGAGCGACTTTGAAGCTCAGCCAACTGCGCCTGCATCAGCGCCAGGTCAGCGGACTCCGCGGAAAGTGCCTGCGTCGGCGGGGCGGTGCTGCTAAGCGCCTGCACCAGCTCCGACACATTGTGTGCCTCGACGTGCACCTGCAGCCGCGCGCGTGTGATCAGCCGCTCCAACTCGGATCTCTGACGCTGATCGGCAGCGGCGACCGCGCTGGAGGGGGCCTCGTCGGTGCCGAGACTCCATTCCGCGGCAATTCGGTCGAGAGCGGCAAGCGCTTGCCGCGCGTCTTCGCTGGCCAGGCGCACCGCTGCATCGAGACGGCCTGCCGGCAGCTTGGCGTCGGCCGAGTTCAATCCCAGCGCAGACGGAGCGCCAGCTTCCACGCCCGACTGCTGCTTGAGCGCTACTGCCTCGGGTAAATCCTGGCCGCAGGCAAGGCCAGCATTGAACACCCCGGTCAGCAGCAGCACGGCTGACCACGCAGAGTTCAGTCTGCGAGCGCGCGCAGCGGCAGCGGGTCGCGGGAAACTGCGCGCGCTCATGCCGCTTCGCCCTCGCCCAGTACGATCTCCAGTCCGATGCGACCCATGGCCTCGGCATGTTCGATGTCGGCAATCACCGACTCAAGGCTGGTAGCAGCACTTTCGCGGATCCAGGTGATTCCACAGGCCCGATGACGCCCGCGCAGCTTGGCGAGGTAGAGGCCTGCATCCACCAACCTCATGGCCTGCTCAAAAGGCAGCGCCAGCCCCGCTGGAGGCAAGGGCAGCGCGGCGTAACCGATGGAAGCACTGACCGGAATCCGCACGCCCTCCACAGTGACCGGTCGCGACAATTCCACCAGGAGACGAGCAGCCAGATGCGCGGCCTCGGCCGAGGCCATCCAGTCCAAGGCGAGCAGGAACTCTTCCCCCCCCCAGCGCGCCGCGAGATCGTCGCCGCGGCTAAGCGCGCGCAAGCGGCGTGCCGTTTCAACCAACAGCGCGTCGCCGACCGCGTGGCCATGGCGATCATTGATGAGTTTGAAGTGGTCAAGATCTATGAGCATGAGCGTGCCCTTGAAGCCGGGCCCGCCTTGGGCGTGCTGGACCACCGCCTGCACGTGGCGCCGATTGGCCAGACCGGTCAGCGGATCGCGTTCACTTTGCAGGCGCAGCTGGGCGTTGACCCCGGCGAGGTGACGGTTGCTGGCGCGCAGTCGTCTGAGGCCGATCACCACCAAGATCAAAGCCAGCAGCAGCAGCACCGAAAGCAGGCGCCATACCCACTGCTGCAGCTGCCTGCGCTCGACCTCAGCGGCCTTGCGCGCGTTCTCCGCCTCCAACTGCTTGATCACCTTTTCGCGGCGCTGAGCCTCGACCTTCTCCTGCAGCGCCAGCACCGCGCGCTGTTGGTCCTCACGGAAGATTTCATCCTGCAGTCTGCGCGCCGCGTGCAGAGCCTGCACGGCGCCTGCAAAGTCGCCTGCGCGCTCCAGGGCGGCGCCCAACTCGGCCTGGGTCAGTGCCATCTCATTGCGCAGGCCCTGCAGCTGGTCGTATTCGAGGCTCATGGCCACCAGCGCCTTGCCCTCTTCGATCCGCCCGAGGCCAATTCTGGAAAGCCCCAGGTTGGCCAGCGCCAGCGCGCGGCCACGGATGTCTTCGGCCTGCTCAGCCACGTCCAGCGCTTCCTGCGAGAAGCGCTCAGCCTCGGCAAACTCCAGTCGCACAAGATGGTAATGGGCAACGTTGCCCAGCAGAACGGCCAGACCGATATCGTTGCCGGCCCGACGCGCATGAGCAATTGCTGACTGCATCGCCTGCAGCAGGCCTTCGGAATCACCGCCGGCTTCCAGCACTACGCCCAACGTGGTGTAGGCATCGCTCAACAGCGTGTCGTCGCCCAGCTCGCGGGCAAGCTCAAGGGCTTCACCCGCCAGTGCCACCGCACGCTCGTGCTGGCCGAGTTGCGACAGCACGTCGGCCAGGGAGGAGCGCACGGTCGAGCGCCAGCCTGGGCGCCCGAGTTCATCAGCCAGCTCGCTCGCGGTCTGGTAGGCGCGCACGGCTTCGCCGAACTCGGCCTGGCTGGCCAAGGCACCGGCCACGTTGAACCAGTAGCGAAGACGCTCGCGCGGGCTGAGTTCTGCCTCGACCCGGGGCGCCATCGCCTGCAGCGGAGCCAGCACGCCAGAGACGCCGCCCTGACGTGACTGCAGGCGCATGCGGATCGAGATTGCGACGAGATCGCTGCCGTCGCCGCGCGCCTGGTGACGCGCATCCAGACCGTTCGCGACCGCTTCTGCGGCTTCCAGCATATCGGCATTCGCATACAGCCGACCGACCATACCCAGCAACTCCCGCCGCAGCGGTGAGTCCTCGGGCAAGGTGTCGACAAGGGCGCGCAATCGCTCCGCAGCTTCCACCGGCCGCGACCACTCGCGATCCTCGATCTCCAGCGACTGCAGCAGCGTCGCTTCTTCCTGCGCGCTCAGGGCCTCGGCCGCCACGGGCTGCGCTGCCACCCGCGTGCACGCGAACACCGCCAGCAGCAGGCAAAGCCAATTCAACAGCGATGGGTGCGAGCGGGCGTCCAGAAGCAATGGCCTCGGAAGGGACTCGAACCGAGAGGCAAAGCCTGTGCCGCGCGACACCGTTGCTGGCCGCTAACAACCCGGATCAATGTTCCGCGGAGGAACGCTGCGAGGACAGCCCGACGGCGCGAGGCGAGACCCGCAGCGGACGCCGCCTCAGCTGCGCGCGAGATACCCGGCGCGACCTACCCACTTGAAGGTGGTCAGCTCGGCCGGCCCGACCGGCCCGCGCGGATGCAGGCGACCGGTGGCGACTGCGACCTCCACGCCCATCCCGAACTGGCCGCCGTCGGTAAAGCGTGTACTGGCGTTGTGGTACACCGCCGCGGCGTCGACCTCGTTCAGGAAGCGCGCGACGGCGTCGGGGTCTTCGCTCAGGATCGCCTCCGAGTGCCCGCTGCCGTGGGCGGCGATGTGGGCGATCGCTGCATCGACATCGGCGACCAGTCGCAGACCCAGATGCAGGCCCAACCACTCGCGGTCGAAATCGCCTTCTGCCAGGGCTTCGACCGTCGCGCCGCCCGCTGCGAGCAGGCTCGCGGCTTCAGCTTCGGCGTGGAAGACCACGCCAAACGTCGACAGGCGCTGGGCCAGCGCCGGCAGCAGTTGCTCCGCCGCCGACTGCTGCACCAGCAGGGTGTCCAGGGCGTTGCAAACCGCCGGGCGCTGGACTTTTGCGTTCTCTATGACCGCCAGAGCGCGCTCCGCGTCCGCGCTGGCGTCAACATAGATGTGCACCACGCCAACCCCACCGGCGATCAGCGGGATACGACTCTCGCGCCGGCACAGGTCGATCAGCCCCTGGCCGCCGCGCGGCACCATCACGTCGATGCAGTCAGCCAGCTGCAGCATCTCGGCCACGGCCTCGCGCTCAGGCGCATCGATGAAGCTGACGACGGCCTCGGGCAGCCCGGCGGCACGCAGGACCGCGTGCAGCAGATCGACCAGGGCGAGATTGGTGTGGCGCGCCTCGCGGCCACCGCGCAGCACCACTGCATTGCCGGATTTCAGCGCGGCCGCGGCGATGTCGATGGTCACGTTCGGGCGCGCTTCGTAGATCACCCCGACCACGCCGATCGGCACGCGCCGGCGGGCGACACGCAGGCCATTCGGCAACTCGCGCGAATCGAATTCGCCGGCCAGGGGATCGGGCAATGCGGCGACCGTGCGCACATCGGCAGCCAGGCCGTCCAGACGCGGCGCGTGCAGACGCAGGCGATCGAGCAAAGCCGCGCTCAGCCCGGCCGCTTCCCCGGCATCGAGATCAAGCGCATTGGCCGCGGCCAGCGGCGCGCGCTGCGCATCGAGGCGGTGGGCGATGTCCAGCAGCAGGGCATCACGTGCTGCGCCGTCGAGTCGCGCCAGCGCGGGCTGCGCCATACGCGCCGCGCGCGCTTGAAGGGCCAGGCGTTCCGCCCGCGTCAGTTGTTCAGTCATGCGACGTTCTCCGAAGCGCGCGGGGTCAGCACCAGATCACTACGGTGGATCACCTCGTCGCCATAGCGATAGCCCAGCAGGGTTTCAATCTCCTCTGAGCGGCGGCGGCACAGGCGGGTCAGGTCTTGCGCGCAGTAGGCGGCGATGCCGCGCGCGACTTCGGCGCCTTCAGTATCCAGCACCTGCACAGCGTCGCCGCGGTCAAAGCTGCCGGACACCTCGACCAGACCCACCGGCAGCAGGCTGCCGCCGCGGGCCAGCGCAGCCGCGGCACCCGCATCGATCTTGAGCTGCCCGCGCACGGTGCCGCCTGTGATGTAGCGCTTTCGCGCAGCCAGGCGCTCGCCCTGCGGCGCGAAGCGCGTGCCGATCGCCTCACCCGCCACCAGCCGCGTCAGCACATCGCTCTCGCTGCCGGCAGCGATGTGGGCGACAGCGCCGCCGCGACGCGCGAGCTCGGCCGCGCCCAGCTTGGTCGCCATACCGCCCGTGCCGAGCTTGCCGCTGCCGCCCGCAGCCGCGCGCAGCTGCTCCGGCAACGCCCCGGGGCCGACCTCTCGGATCAACTGCGCTGCAGGGTTGCTGCGCGGGTCGCTGTCGTACAGGCCGGCCTGATCGGTGAGCAGGATCAAGCGATCGGCATCGACCAGGCTGCAGACCAGGGCCGACAGCATGTCGTTGTCACCCAATCGCAGCTCTTCCGTGGCCACCGTGTCGTTTTCGTTGACGATCGGCAGCACGCCGTGCGCGAGCATGGTCAGCAGGGCTTCGCGGGCGTTCAGATAGCGCCTGCGGTTTTCGACATCGCTGCGGGTCAGCAGGACCTGCGCGACCTCGATCGTGTGTTCGCCGAACAGGCGCTGGTAGAGCGCGTGCAGACGCGGCTGCCCGACCGCGGCGTGCATCTGTTTCACCGGCACATCGCGAGCGGGTGCTGCGTTCAAGGCACTGCGCCCGGTCGCGACCGCTCCGGAGCTGACCAGCACCAGGTCATGTCCTGCCGCGCGCAGCGCAGCGAGTTGGCGGCACAAGTCCGTGAGCCGCGGAAGATCCGGGCCCGGACCACCCGCGGTGACCGTGGAGGTGCCGAATTTGACGACGATGCGCTGGCGCGACATGGCTTGCTGCGGTGCGGGAGACGCCGCGGATGCTACCGGATGTGAAGCCCGGCCACGGCCACGGGCTCGACCATATGCTGTCAAGGCTTGTTCGGTCTGCCGCCCGGCCGTAGGCTGGCCGACCTGCCGGATTCACCAGCCATGCCCGCGCGCTTCGTCCATCTGCACCTGCACAGCGAGTTCTCGCTGGTCGATTCCACCATTCGTCTGCCGCAGCTGATCAAGCGCTGCGCGGCGCTGGAACTGCCTGCGGTCGCGGTCACCGACCTGTCCAATCTGTTCGGCCTGATCAAGTTCTACAAGGAGGCGCAGAAGGCCGGCATCAAGCCGATCGCCGGCAGCGATGTGATCGTGCAGGCCGAGGACGGCACGCTCTCGCGCCTGTCCCTGCTGTGCCGCAACCGCGAGGGCTATCTGAACCTCTCGCGCCTGCTCTCTCGCGCCTTTCTCGACGGCCACCAGGGCGACCACGTCTGCGTGCGCCCGCAATGGCTGCAGGAACACGCCGGCGGCCTGTTCGCGCTGGCGGGGCCCGGCAGCGACATCGGACAACTGCTGCGCGAGGGCAAGCCCGAGCTGGCCGAGGCGCGCATCAACGAACTGCAGCAGTGTTTCGACGATCGCCTGTATCTGGAGCTGGTGCGCACCCGTCGCGATGGCGAGGAAGACTTCATCGCCGGCGCCTGCGATCTCGCGATCCGCCACGGTTTGGGCGTGGTCGCCAGCAACGACGTGCGCTTTCTCGAAGCCGAAGACTACGAGGCCCACGAGGCCCGCGTCTGCATCGCGACCGGCCGCGTGCTGGGCGACCCGCGGCGCCCGCGTGAGTATTCGGATCAGCAGTACCTGAAGTCGTCGGACGAGATGAGCGCGCTGTTCGCCGACCTGCCGGCCGCGCTCGACAACACGCTGGAGCTCGCCCGCCGCTGCAACCTCGAACTGCGCCTGGGCACCTACTTCCTGCCGGCGTTTCCGGTGCCCTCCGAACACACCCTGGACAGCTGGATCCACAGCAGCGCGCATGAGGGCCTGAACAAGCGCCTGGAGAAAGCGCCGATCGCGCCCGGGCATACGCGCGAGGGCTATTTCGAGCGGCTCGACATCGAGCTCGGCGTGATCTGCAAGATGGGCTTCCCCGGCTACTTCCTGATCGTCGCCGACTTCATCAACTGGGCCAAGCAGAACGACATTCCGGTCGGCCCCGGCCGCGGCTCCGGTGCGGGCTCTCTGGTGGCCTGGGCGCTGGGCATCACCGACCTCGACCCGATCCCCTATGACCTGCTGTTCGAGCGCTTCTTGAACCCCGAGCGCGTGTCGATGCCCGACTTCGACATCGACTTCTGCATGGACCGCCGGGATGAGGTGATCGACTATGTGGCGCGCACCTACGGGCGCGACCGGGTCAGCCAGATCATCACCTTTGGAACGATGGCAGCGAAGGCGGCGGTGCGCGACTGCGGCCGCGTGCAGGGCTTGCCGTTCCCCGCCGTCGACGGCGTCGCCAAGCTGATTCCGAACACGCTCGGGGTCTCACTCGACGACGCGCTCGGCCGCAGCAAGGCCGCGCAGGACAACAAGGAGCTCAGCTCGTCCGAGCTGATCGATCGCTACCAGCACGAGGACGAAGTCCGCGACCTGCTGGATCTCGCGCTGAAGCTCGAAGATCTGACCCGCAATGCCGGCAAGCACGCCGGCGGCGTCGTGATCGCACCGGAGCCCCTGACCGAGTTCAGCCCGCTGTTCGCCGAACCGCCGCCGAAAGAGCCGGGCGCGCTGCGCAGCGTGGTCACCCAGTACGACAAGGACGATGTCGAATCGGCGGGCCTGGTCAAGTTCGACTTCCTCGGCCTGCGCACGCTGACCATCATCGACTGGGCGGTGAAGGCGATCAACCGCAGCCGGGATTCGGGATTCGGGATTCGGGATTTGCAAGAGCGGGGCACGGCACGCAATCAGGGTAACGCTGGCCTTGGCGCCACGGGACAGGCCTCGGTAGCCGGTACGGCGCGGCCGGCTGCTACGAATCCCGAATCCCGAATCCCGAATCCCGGCCCACTCGACATCACCCAACTCCCGCTCGATGACTCGGCCACATACGAGCTGTTCGCCCGCGGCGACACGGTGGCGGTGTTCCAGTTCGAGTCGCGCGGCATGCGTGAGCTGCTCAAACGCGCACGCCCCGACCGCTTCGAAGACATCATCGCGCTCGCCGCCCTGTTCCGCCCCGGCCCGCTGGGCTCGGGGATGGACAAGGAATGGTGCGATCGCAAGCACGGCGAAACTGCCGTCACCTATCCGCATGCCTTGCTCGAACCTGTTCTGTCGCCGACCTATGGCGTCATCGTCTACCAGGAACAGGTGATGCAGATCGCGCAGGTGCTGGCCGGCTATACGCTGGGCGGCGCCGACATGCTGCGTCGCGCGATGGGCAAGAAGAAGCCCGAGGAAATGGCGAAGGAGCGCGCCAAGTTCGAGGACGGCTGCGCCGAACGCCAGATCGATCCGCAGACCGCGACCTCGATCTTCGACCTGATGGAGAAATTCGCCGAGTACGGCTTCAACAAGTCGCACTCGGCAGCGTATGCGCTGGTCGCCTACCAGACCGCCTGGCTGAAGGTGCATTACCCGGCCGAGTTCATGGCCGCGGTGCTGTCCTCCGACATGGACAAGACCGAGAAGGTGGTGACCTTCCTGGCCGAATGCCGGGTGATGAAGCTCGACGTCGCCCTGCCCCACGTCAACCGCAGCAGCTATGCCTTCGAGGCCGATACGCCGCGCTCGATCGTCTACGGCCTGGGCGCGATCAAGGGCATGGGGCGGCAGGCCTGCGAGGCCATCGTCGAAGCGCGCGCAAAGGGTGACTTCACGAGTCTGTACGACCTGTGCTCACGGGTCGAGGTGCTGCGCCGCAATCGCCGCAGCCTGGAGACCCTGATCGCCGCGGGTGCACTGGATGGCCTCGGCGAGAACCGCGCCAGCCTGATGGAACAGCTGCCCGACGTGCTGCGCGCCTGCGATCAGCAAGCAAAGGCGCGCGAAGTGGGGCAGGTCTCGCTGTTCGACATCGGCGGCGCCGCGCCCGAACCGGCGCTGCCGACGTTTCCGGGCGTCGCCGAGTTTCCGCTGGAGAAGCTGCTGGAGGACGAGTACCGCGTGCTCGGCCACTACATCAGCGGCCACCCGATCGATCCGTGGCGCGAGTTGTTGGGCCAGGTCGTCACCTGCGACCTGGGCGGCCTCGACAAGGCCTACTCGGAGCGCAAGTTCGCGCGCGGTACCGAGGCCAGCGTGCTGCTGGCCGGCGTGGTCGGCGAGGTACGACGCAGCGGCGACAGCCGGGCGTTTGTTCAACTGCAGGACGGCCGCGGCCAGATCGAAGCCGCGCTGTTCTCCGAGGCCTGTGCGCAGTACGCGCCGCTGATCAAGAGCCGCGAGATCGTGCTGGTCGAGGGCAGCCTGCAGGAAGACCGCATGGGCGACGGCTACAGCCTGCGCCTGCGACGTCTGCTCACGCTGGAAGAGCTCTGCGCCAAGCACAGCCGCCACCTGCTGCTCAAGGTCGACAACCGCAGCCATGATGCCTTGGCCAAGGTCGAGGAGCTGCTCGCCAGTCATCGCCCAGGCCAGACCGGCGTGCAGATCGAACTGCTGATCCCCGGCGCTCGCGGACGCCTGTACGGCGACGGCGGCTTCGCGGTACGGCCGACGCCGTTGCTGCCTCGACTGCTGCGCGAGATCCCCGGCGTCGAGGTCGAGCTGCGCCTGCAGAGACCCGAGCCGATGCCAATGCCGGAGCGGCGCGCGGCGAGTTGAGGCGCGGGGTGATGCCATGCTTGGGGCCGGCGCTCATTGCGCACAGGCCGGGGCCAGTGCGCAGCGTGCGACGAGCAGGAGCGGGGCTCCAGGACGCTGCGCAGGCAACCGCTCGCCCGAGACAAGCTCGCGCACTCGGGGCAAGGCGCGAGCCCAAGCGCCACGGTGGGCCAGGGCCCACCCTATGCAGGTGCGGCTGCCCCGTTTCCATAGGGTGGGCCCTGGCCCACCGAGAGCCTCAGCCTCGCCCCGATTGCGGACGGGCAGCTTCAGCGCCCGCAGGTTGGGTCTGGGCTCGTTGATGCCTGATCCGGGAGGTGTGAGCCCTTGGATGCCGAATCTACTAGCGCTCGAACCGCAGGCGCGCAGATGCCGGCGCGGGCCACACGAATCCCTTGTGTCGCCTTCAGAAGTCTTGCCGATCTCTTGCCAGGGGCCAGCTCTGGCATGCGTCCAGCCTGCGTCCCCGAAGATCCAGAAGCGGCGGCTGCAGCGATTGCAGGGCGCCGTCAGGAAGGTGGCAGGTCGAGAACATGTGTACGCGTCCGCGCTGGCTGCACCACACGTAAGCCTTCTCTCCGCGAGTGCCCCGCTCCCAGCCGGTGACAAGTACGGGCTCTGAATCCGGGGGTACAGGAGCAGCCCAACCTCGGTGCGCATAGCACTCCGTGCCAGGCAGTGCACCAAACGCGACCCACCCCCGACAGGCTCCAAAGTCACACTGGGTATCGTGGTCCGTGATGATGAAGACATCCACTTCATCCCCCTGCTCCAACCGCACCCGTCCCTGCCACTCCAGGCGGAAGTTGAACGTTTCCCAGGGCAGCGCGACGAGCTCGTCACGAGAGGTGCAGCGCTCGGCCCAGACAGTGGACTCAATCGGCTGCCACAGCGCTCCGGCACCTGGGTCCGGCTGAAGCTGCACGGGCAGGTCTGCATTCGGCGCGTACAGCCGCCAGGGCTCGCTGGGCAGGCTGGACACGTGGGATGCCAGTTCCAACACCGCTGATGACCGGGCTGCCATCGCCTCGGCCTCCGCATCGCGCTGCGGCTGACGAAGCCGCCAGGCCGCATGCAGTCGTTCGAACTCGCGATCGCGCTCAGCGATCCATTCAGCGTGAGCAGGCTCGCTGACGCCCTCCACATTGAAGGCTCGCAGTTCGTAGCGGCGTGCCTCTCCGGGCGCTGCGTGCGTGTAGTCGAACTGATACTGTTCGGAATCCATCAGGGCGACGCGCTGACAGGGCCTGGGGTCACCTTCACGGCACTCCCGCAGCTCGAACCCGTCGGCGAGCGCATCAGCCGCTTGCCAGCTCAGGCGAATGGCGTACGGGTTGAGGTCCTGTACGTTGAGGTCCAGTGGTTTGACCGGAGACTTCGCCAAAACCGGGGCGATGCAACTGGCCCACAGCGCGGTGCTCGCCAAGGCGCAGACGCACGGGCGCCAAAGCGCATGCAGGGCGTGACCAAGCGCGGATGTGGCGAAGGCGGGACTCGGCAGGGGCACGGCAGGAGCTCCCTACTTCCAGAACGTGATCCGACGCGGAGGCCCTGCAGGTCGCGCTTCGCGGTCGGCCAGCAGGCCGTCGCGCGCTGCGGTCGGCAGTCGCGCCACTTCCAGCACGTGCTGGCCGGGCGGCAGATGGCCGATCGGAATCATCGCGAGATACGCCGGCAGCTCCGGCTCGGGACGGGTCTGGAAACTCAGCGGCACCTGCAGCGGCTCGCCGTTCAAGGCCAAGGCGTGCAGACGCGCGGCGCAATCGAGTGCGCGCGCGGCGGCCGCAGCTTCCGCTGCCTCCGCGTCACGCACACGCTGCATCGAGGCCGCTTGGTCGCCGAGGGCGCGAAAGGCTGCCTGGCTCTCGTAGGCCGCCTCGCGCAGGGCGGGCTCGTCACCGGGACAGATCGACTCCAGCGCCGCGGGGTGCTGCTGCACCTGGTAGGGAATCACCAGCCGCAGGTAGTTGCCGCGTACAACCATCGATGGGATATGCGGCAGCAGCGCATGCAGCAGCGGATCGCGCTGGTCGGCGTAGTGGGCAGACTCCAGCGCATGCGCACCGTCGAGCTGGGCAATGAAGCGCGCCTCGCCGGCCGAGAGCTTTGTGCGGTCCCAGAGCAGGTCGAGCACGGCGATTCCCATCAGGGCGTACAGCAGCGCGAGCAGAACCAGAGTGCCGCGCACAACGCCGAAGCGGCTGGTAAAGACCAGCATCAGGCCGGTGCTCATGCGTGCAAGCGGCATCCACAATTGCGCGCGCTGCACAGGCGCGACCCAGCGCACCCAAGCCCCTGCGGCATCGCGCCGGGCGATCCTCTTGTCGAGCCAGTTGGCCAGAAGGCTCAGTCCGATCCAGGCCGTTACCAGAGCGATCAATATCCACTCGAAGTAGCGGCCGCCAAAGGGCAGCGCCAGAAGCCAGGCCGCCAGTACGAATAGGGCCATCATCAGCAGCGAGAACAGCGTCATCACCACCATCAGCGCCGCCACCGCGAACATCTGGCTGGCGATGTCGTCACTGCGATCGATCAGACGCTTCAGGGTCGGAAGCTCGCGGCGCGCCACTGCCCGGAAACGCGGCCCGTAGCGCAGGCGTCGCCAGCGGATGCCGCCGGGGTACACCGAGCGAAGGCCGATCGCTGCAACCCACAACCCTCGCGTCATGAGGTGAGCCAGCAGGGTGAAGATCAGGGTGTAGGCGATGACCTTGGCGAACATGCCGGCGAGGCCGACGAACTCCTGCAGGTCGCCGCCGAGCCGGACGTCCCAGAACAGCAGCTGCGTGCTCAGCCAGGCCGGCACCTGCATCAGCGCGAACACGGTCGCGCCGGAGAGCAGCAACTCGACTTCCCAGGTCGGCGCGGTGTCTCCTGGCAAACGAAAAGGCGACAGCGTGCCCTTGATCGGCAGGCTGTCGCCCTCGTCACGGTTGTTCCCGTTCTCGTTCGCCATTTGAAGCCACCCCGTCCGCACTGGACCCGAATGATGCGGTCAAAGCGAAGGGGAAAACAGCGTTAGAAGCAGACCCGTCAGGCTTTGGCGCTGGCCTTGGCGCCGTTCTTCGCAGCGGTCGACGCCGCGGCCACATGCAGACGAATGAACTCGCGCAGCTTCGGATACACCGTCTCACGCCAGCGGCGTCCGCTGAAGATGCCGTAGTGACCGGCGCCGGGCACTTCGTAATGCTCGCGCATGGCTTCCGGCACACCGGTGCAGAGCGCGTGCGCGGCGCGGGTCTGGCCGATGCCGCTGATGTCGTCGAGCTCGCCTTCGATGGTCATCAGCGCCACGCCCTTGATGTCCTGCGGGCGCACGCGCTCGCCGGCCACGTCCCATTCACCGCGCGGCAGCAGGTGCTGCTGGAAGACCACGCGGATGGTGTCGAGGTAGTACTCGGCCGGCATGTCGAGCACGGCGTTGTACTCGTCGTAGAAGCGGCGATGGCCTTCTGCGTCTTCCAGATCGCCGCGGACCAGGTCTTCGTAGAAATCCCAGTGCGAGCTCATGTGCCGGCCCGGGTTCATCGCGATGAAGCCGGCGTGCTGCAGGAAGCCCGGGTACACGCGGCGCCCCGCGCCCGG
Organism: uncultured Aquimonas sp.; assembly: GCA_964586455.1. Classification (GTDB taxonomy): domain Bacteria; phylum Pseudomonadota; class Gammaproteobacteria; order Xanthomonadales; family Xanthomonadaceae; genus Aquimonas. Next base: position 56,990 of record CAZPHV010000010.1, on the reverse strand, counting down.
ATAGTTCGGCGGCACCGTGTGGATGACCGTGTTCTGGAACCAGCTGTGCGGCTTGTTCACCGCCAGATCATTGACCTTGGTCGGCGATTCGCGCGGGTCGATCGGCCCGCCCATCATCGTCAGCGTGCGCGGCAGCACCTCGCCGCGACTGGCCATCAGCGAGACCGCCGCGAGCACCGGCACGGTCGGCTGGCAGACCGAGATCACATGCAGGTTCTTCGCGCCGATGTGGCGGATGAACTCTTCGATGTAGCCCACATAGTCATCGAGGTGGAACGGCCCGGCCGACAGCGGCACCATGCGCGCGTCGATCCAATCGGTGATGTAGACCTTGTGGTCCTGCAGCAGGGTCTTGACGGTGTCGCGCAGCAGGGTCGAGTGGTGGCCCGACAGCGGCGCCACCACCAGCACAATGGGGTCGTCCTTCAGATCGTTGACGACATCGGCATCGTCCGAGAAGCGCTTGAACCGCACCAGTTTGCAGAACGGCTTGGCCATCACGCAGTACTCGACAATCGGCACTTCATGACCGTGCGCGACCACGCTGCGGATGTCGAATTCGGGCTTTTCGTAGTCCTTGCCGAGGCGGTACATCAGCTCGAAGCCCGCGGCCATGCGGTCGGCGCCAGGCAGTTTGGACATCCAGCTGCCGCTGCTGCCATACATGCGGGCAGTGGCCTCGGAATAGGCAACCAGCGGGCTCATCAGCGAGCGCTGGAATTCGTGCAGGTGGTAGAGCATGGAAACCTCCTCGTGCCGCAGCGTGCCCGGTGCGATGCGCCTTCGTGTGAACTCTCCCTCTCGAGAGGCGGGCGCTTGCGCAGCAACTGGAAACCGGGCGATGGGAATCGCGATCACTGTTGCGATGCAGCAATCATGCCACGGAAGCTCTGGCCTATCCGTGTGCAGCCGGTCACAGCGGAATTGGACGAAAGTCCGATCGTCGACCTTTTAAGTCCACCTGGTTTCGCAGATCGGACCAACGCAGCACGTGTCGCTGCAGTTCCACTATGCCATCCGTAAGCGCCGCCGGCCCCGGCTGCAGGATCAGCGGCGACTTCACTTCGACCAGAAAGCCGTTGCGCACCGCCGGCACCGTGTCCCAGCCTGGACGCGCGGCGACCTGTTCGGGCCGGAACTTCTTGCCGCACCACGAGCCGAACACGATGTCCGGCGCGCGCTCGATGATCGCGTCGTCACTCGCGAGGATGCGCTGCTTGGCCAGTGATTCCGCCGCCAGTTCAGGAAAGATGTCGTCGCCGCCGGCAATGCCGATCAGTTCGGACACCCAGCGGATGCCGCTGATGCGGGGCTCGTCCCATTCCTCGAAGTAGACGCGGGGGCGCTGCGGTAGCGCGACGGCACGAGCCGCGATGGCGTCGAGCCCGGCCGCAAGCCGGTCTGCCAACGCGTCTGCCTTGGCCGCAGCGCCAACCAATGCGCCAAGTCGACGCACGTAGTCGAGGATCTCGTCGATGCTGCGATGGTTGGCGATCCACACCTCGACGCCGCGGCGGATCAGCTCGGCGGCGATGTCGGCCTGGATGTCCGAGAAACCGATCGCGAGATCGGGCTTGAGGGCAAGGATGGCCTCGACCTTGGCCGAAGTGAAGGCCGACACCTTCGGCTTGTCGCGGCGAGCCTCCTTCGGGCGGACCGTGAAGCCGCTGATGCCGACGATGCGGTCCTGTTCTCCGAGCAGGTACAGGGTTTCGGTCGGTTCTTCGGTCAGGCAGACGATGCGGCGCGGGCCGCACGGCAGGCGCGCGCTCACGGGTACAGCAGGCGCTGGGTCCATTCGCCATCCACGCGCTCGTAGCGAACGCGATCGTGCAGGCGATGGGGCACGCCGTACCAGAACTCGATCATGTCCGGCGCCACGCGAAACCCCGACCAGTGCGGCGGCCGCGCGACTTCGCGACCTTCGAACTCACGCTCGAGATCGCCTATGCGCTGCTCAAGTGTCGCTCGCGAATCCAGCGTTTCCGACTGCAGCGAGGCCCAGGCACCGATCTGGCTGGCGCGTGGACGCGAAGCGAAATAGGCGTCGGCTTCGCTCGCACTGACCGGCTGCACCGCGCCTTCGATCTTGGCCTGGATCTGGTGGCGCAGGGTCTTCCACAGGAACAGCAGGGCGGCCTGCGGATTGGCCTGCAGCTGCTGGCCCTTGCGGCTGTTGAAGTTGGTGTAGAAGACAAAGCCGCGCTCGTCGAATTCCTTCAGCAATACGGTTCGTGCGGACGGCCTGCCAGCGCCATCGCAGGTCGCGACGGTCATCGCGGTGGGTTCGGGGTCGCCGGCGGATTTCGCTTCCTCCAGCAGGTCGCGAAAGGTGATCAGGGCTTCGGCGTAGAGGTCGCTCATGCAGGGCTCCGGGACGAATGGCTGTGGATGTGTAAAAACCGTGGAAACAGGGTCGAGACTGCGCGAAGGCCCGGCCTGAGATCGCTCATATCGGCGCGTAACCGGGACCAACGGGATAGGCGCGAAGTGTAGCGCCCGGTGCACTCTCATCAGGCCATGACACCGCCAGCAGAGCAGCGGACGCCGTCGGCAGGCCGCATCGGACGATCGGATTCGCTTACACGATGCACGATGGCGGAACCCGCGTGCGTAGGCTCTGTCGAACTCTGCCACGTCACCCGCACCATCGAAGGAAACCTGCCCGCGTGAACGCTCGTCTGTACGGCCTGGTCGCTCTGCTTGGTCTCGCCAGCTTGCTGTGCGCGACCACGGCGTGGGCGGGCGAGTCGGAGACACTGCGCACCGACCATCTGCGTTCTCGCCTGGTGTCAGCCGAAACCGCTGCAGTGCCGGGCCAGCCACTCAAGCTCGGTCTGCTGCTGGAGCACGATGAAGGCTGGCACACCTATTGGAAGAACCCCGGCGATTCCGGCCTGCCCACGCGGATGCGCTTCGATCTGCCAGAAGGTGTTCCGGTTGGTGAGATCGAGTGGCCGCTGCCGGAACGCCAGCCCGCGGGCGGCCTGGTCAACTTCGGCTACAGCCACACCGAACTCCTGCCGGTCACCCTCAGCGTTCCGGCGGACTTCTCCGGCGATGTTCTTGAGGTGAACCTCTCGGCCAGCTGGCTGATCTGCGAGCTGGAATGCATTCCTGGCAGCGGCGAATACCTGCTGCGCCTGCCGGTGGCGAGCAGCGCAGCGCCGAGTGCATACGTGGATGCCTTCGAGCGCGCGGCCGGGCGGCAGGCAAACGTGCTCGATCTGCCTGCCCGCTACCGCGCCGACGCATCAGGCGTGCGCATCAACGTGGAAGCCCGCGGTGCGCTCGCCGAAGCGCTGGCCGCGGGGGCGCAGGGCTGGACGATGCTGCCGGCAACGCCTCAGATCGTCGCCAATGCCGACCCGCCGCGTTTCCGGTTTGAAGGCGATCGGCTGCAGATCGATGTGGCGCGCTCGGAGTTTTTCGCCGGCGCGCCTGAGCGCATCGAGCTGCTGCTCAGCGATGGTGACCGCGGCTTCACGCTGTTTGCCCTGCACCACCCCTGGGACAGCCTGCCCGCTATCGCAGGCTCAGGCTCGGGTACGGACTCAGGTACCAACCTGCCCCGCTCGGCACCGACCAGCCTGCTGCTGGCGCTGCTGCTGGCCTTCGCCGGTGGTCTGGTCCTGAACCTGATGCCTTGCGTGTTCCCGGTACTGAGTCTGAAGGCAATGGGTGCGATCGAGTCCGCGCACGATGCGGCCGAGATGCGCCGGCATGGGCTTTGGTACACGCTGGGGGTTCTAGCCAGCTTGCTCGCCGTTGCCGCGACCCTGCTGGCCTTGCGTGCCGGCGGTGAAGCGATTGGTTGGGGCTTCCAGCTGCAGGAGCCCGGCTTCGTGGCTGCGATCGCGTTGCTGCTCTTCGCGATGGGGCTGTCGTTTTCGGGGCTGTACGAGTTCGGCGCAGGCATCGCAGGCATTGGCCAGCAGCTGACCGAGGGCGGCGGGCGGCGAGCGGCATTTTTCACCGGCGTACTGGCCTGCGTGGTGGCCAGCCCCTGCACAGCACCCTTCATGGGCACGGCCTTGGGCGCGGCTTTGGTGCTGCCAACGCATGAGGCGCTGCTGGTGTTCGCCTTCCTCGCGCTTGGGTTGGCATTCCCGATGCTCGCCTTGGGCTACGTGCCTGCGCTGGCGCGGTTGCTGCCAAGGCCCGGAGCGTGGATGCAGACCTTCCGCGAACTGCTGGCGTTTCCGCTCTACCTCACGGTGTTATGGCTGGCCTGGGTGTTCGGCCGCCAGACTTCGATGTTGGCCTTGACGGCTCTCGGCGCGGGCTTCATCGCGGTGGCCTTCGCGCTCTGGTTGCTGCGTCGGGCGCAGGCAGCCTCGCGCTACGCGCGGCTGCTGCGGGGCATCGCCTTGATTGCGTTGGTCGCGGCAGTCGCGCTGCCGGTCGCACCTCGCGAGTCTTCGAGCGCTTCCTCGGGCAACGCCCAGGCCCTGTCTCAGCCGTGGACGCCGGAGAGGCTAGCCGCACTGCGCGCCGAAGGCCGCCCGGTGCTGGTCAACATGACCGCCGACTGGTGCATCACCTGTCTGGCGAACGAACGCGTGGCGTTGTCGTCCGCAGAGTTCACGCAGGCACTGAACGATCGCGGCGTGGTCTACCTGAAAGGGGATTGGACTCTTCAGGACGCCAGCATCACGGCCTATCTCGAATCCTTTGGACGCAGCGGCGTGCCGCTGTATGTGCTGTACCCCCCCCAGGGCGATGCTGTCGTCCTGCCCCAACTTCTGACGCCAGCGCTGGTGCGCGAGGCGTTGGAGGCCCTGCCGCCGACAGACGTCGGCCGCTGATTCCTCGACCCCAGCCACCAGGAGAACCGCATGAACCGTGCATCCCTGCCCCGCCTCGCCCTCGCCGGCCTCATCAGCTTTGGCCTGAGCGCTGGCCTGGCCTCCGCTGCGCCGGCAATCGGCGCCGCCGCCCCGGACTTCACTCTGACCGACGCCGATGGCAAGACCCACTCGCTGTCCGACTTCCGCGGCAAGACGGTCGTTCTGGAGTGGACCAACCATGACTGCCCGTTCGTAAAGAAGCATTACAACGGCGAGAACATGCAGAAGCAGCAGCGCGAGACCACCGCCGATGGCGTGGTCTGGCTGACCATGAATTCTTCAGCCCCCGGCAAGCAGGGCCATGTCAGCTCCGAGCAGGCCAAGCAGATCTCCGCCGGCTGGAATGCCGCCAACAGCGCCTACCTGTTCGACACCGACGGCACGGTTGGTCGCGCCTACGCCGCCAAGACCACGCCGCACATGTATGTGATCGATGCCGAGGGCGTACTGCGCTACAACGGCGCGATCGACAGCATTCCCAGCGCGGACGTCGCCGACATTCCCAAGGCAGTGCAGTACGTGCCGGTCGGCCTGACCGAGCTGGGTGCGGGTGGCAGCATCAGCACCAGCGTGACCCAGCCTTACGGCTGCAGCATCAAGTACGCCGACTCCTGACATTCTTTCGGCAGGGGCACCTTGAAGCCCTGGCCTCTTTGGACAGAGTGTCGACGCGGCCCGCGTCTTCGACGGTGATCTGGTTTTCCAGAGATCGTCGATGTCGCGGGCCGATTCGTCTCCTCCGGTCCGCCGAGAAATCACGCCTCGAGATTCCGGCGCGACGTACACGAGCCACCCTTCCTGGGCGCGCCGCTTGCATCGCCGCCTGGATCACCGGGCTCGCCTCAGCTGACGTTGCCGTTTAGACCCTATGCTGCACACCGTCATTTCTCGCTGCACCTCCCTTGAGAACCGCCCCGCCATGAGGCTGCGCACCCCCACTGCCGAACAGATTCGCGACAGCCGCCTGGGGCGCCTGTTCGGTCCGCGGCTTCGAGATCCCAAGCTCTGGCTACGCCGACGTCGCGGCATGGCGCTGGGAGCGGCCCTGGGCGTGTTCTTTGGTTTCCTTATCCCGCTCGGCCAGTTTCTGCTGTCCGGCGCCGCTGCCATTCTCCTTCGGGCGAACGTGCCGATGGCCATGGCCAGCACGCTGATCAGCAACCCGCTGACCTTCGGACCGATCTATGTGGCGGCCTACCACGTCGGCAGCTGGCTGCTTGGCAGCATGCCCAGCGAGCATGGGGCGGCGGATGCGCTTGCGCTTTCGCAGACGACGACCGATCCAAGCTGGTTGGACTGGCTGTCAGGCGTGGGCCAACCCCTGATACTCGGGCTGGTCGTGTTCGCAGTCGCCGGCGCCGCGCTGACCTATTGGGGCATGCGCTGGTTCTGGGCGCTGAACGTGCTGCGCCGCCGTCGACGCCGGCGGCTTCACCTCGCCGCCGCGCGAATCGACGCGCAGGCTCCGCCCTCGGTTCCGTAGCCGCGTGCTGGAATGCGCGCCGCCTCCGGGCGATTGCGACACCGGACGATTACGACAATCCGGCTGCCACCCATCCGGCTCCACAACGTGCATGGAGAGCTGTGCGGACACGGCCGACAGCGCCGGCGACATCGCCCGGGCGCAGCTTGGCCACGCCACGGCCAGGATGACCGAGCACTGCGTGCGCAAGCACCGCGGCGCGAAGGCCACGCCGACACAGCAGTGGCGGAACAGATCAGGGATTGCGGAACGAAAAAGGGCCGCCCGGCTCTACCCGTGACGGCCCTGAAACGCTTGTATGTGGCGGAGAGGGAGGGATTCGAACCCTCGATACGCCGGAGGCGTATACCGGATTTCGAGTCCGGCGCATTCGACCACTCTGCCACCTCTCCAGATGGTTACTCGCGCGGATCGTGGTCAGCACGCAAGGCCGCGCATCATACGTACACCGCCGGAATCGCACAAGCCCGAGCCCAATGCCTGCAATGCGTGGACGCCGCAGGCTTCGCGAATGCGCTCCGAACAGCCTGACGGACATCGATGGCTTTCTCCGTATAGGATTGCATGAACTTCTTGGACGTCAGGCCACAGGCCGGACATCACCACACGCCATACCGGGTCTGCACGCATGATCGAATTCGGACTGCTGAGTCACGTCGGGCTGCGTCGCGAGCACAACGAAGACACCTTCTACGGCGACAGCGAGCTTGGCCTCTGGCTGGTGGCCGACGGCATGGGTGGGCACGAATTCGGCGAGGTGGCCAGCGCGATGGCACGCGATGCGATCGTGCGCGAGGTGCGCGCGGGCGCCAACCTCAGTTCCGCGATCCAGCGCGCCGATGAAGAACTGATCGACCACAGTCGTCAGCGCAGCGACGCCCTGCCGATGGGCACGACCGTCGCGGCGGTGCGCGTTCACCGCGATCGCTTCGAAGTGGCCTGGGTCGGCGACAGTCGCGCCTACCTCTGGAACGGCCGACTGCAGCAGCTCTCGCAGGATCACAGCTATGTGCAAGAGCTGATCGAGCAGGGCGCGATCACGGCCGAACAGGCGCGCAGCCACCCGCATCGAAATGTCGTCACCCAAGCGCTGGGCGTGACCGACCCGGACAACCTCAGAGTCGAGACCATCAGCGGCGAACTCAAACCCGGCATGCAGTTGCTGTTGTGCAGCGACGGCCTTACGGAAGAGGTCGACGACACCGAGATCGAGCGCACGCTCTCGCGCAGTGACCTGAGCGCGCAGGAGTGCGTGGATCAGCTGATCGTTGCCGCACTCGACGGCGGCGGTTCGGACAATGTCACGGTGGTACTGGTGCGCCGCCACTGACCGCGGCGACAGCGCGCATTGCTGCTCACAGTCACTCCAGCAGCAGATCCTCGAAGAACGCTCCAATCGGGCGGTCCGGATGCCGGATCTGGATCTCCAGCACCCACAGGCCCGGCGAAGGTACGAACTCCGCAGCTGCAAGCTTGCCGGCCTTGTGTACGGCGTGGGGGAAGTCACCCAAGCGATGACCGGGAGCGCCCAGATTCAGAACATAGCCGCGCGCCTGGGCCGCCTCTTCGGCAAAGGCGTAGAGCGCTCGACCGCTGCAGCCGGCCCGCCAACGATCCGCCACTTCATCGAACAGCTCACGCGCTGCTGCCGCAATGGCCAGACGGTCGGGCGCGTCACCCAGCACGAAGGTGTCGCCGTAGTCACCCTCATGTCCGTCCCAGACGGGGCCGATGTCGATGAAGAACAGATCGTTCTCGGCCAGCACGATATCGGGATCGGAAACCTCTTTGTAGAGTTTCAGCGTGTTCGAGCCGAATCGGATATGGGTCGGGTGCCATATCCGCTCGAAGCCAAGCGTTTCGAACACCTGTGCTGCGATGCGTTGCGCGTCGTCTTCGCGCATGCCCGGCCGCACGGCCTCGGCGATGCGTCGCGTCGCCTCGATTGATCGCTCGCGTGCGGCCAACAGGGCTTCGGCATCGAAGCCAGTACCCACACCCTCGCCTGCATTCGGCCCCGGAGCTGTCATCAGCGTGCGCATCGATTCACCTATTCACTGCCCAGGCGCGGGCATCGGACGCGGCACCTTGAGCGCGCGGGCCTCCATCGTCAAGACGGTGCGGTGAGGCCAAGCTGTTATCCTTCGCGCGGATGAATCACCTCCCCTCGCTTCGCGGCCGTGTTCAGCGATGAGCACACCCTTCCCTGCCCGCTCCATGCCGGAACGCTTTCGTGGCTTTCTGCCCGTGGTGGTGGATGTCGAAACGGGCGGTTTCGACGCCGAGCGACACGCCCTGCTTGAAATCGCCGCTTCACCGGTCGAGATGGATGCCGAGGGCCTGGTCTTTCCCGGGCCAATCGTGTCCACGCATGTCATTCCGTTTCCGGGTGCAGAGCTGGATCCGAAAGCGCTGGAGATCACCGGCATCGATGTCGATCACCCGCTGCGCGGAGCGATCAACGAACGTGCGGCGCTCGACCATCTATTCCTGCCCATTCGACAGGCGCTCAAGCGCTATGGCTGCCAGCGCGCGATCCTGGTCGGCCACAATGCCTCCTTTGACCTGGGCTTCCTCAACGCGGCCGTGCGTCGCACCGGCCACAAGCGCAACCCGTTCCATCCGTTCAGCTGCTTCGACACTGCAACGTTGGCGGGGCTCGCGTTCGGGCAGACCGTACTGAGCCGCGCAGTGCAAGCCGCGGGTATCGCCTGGAACAGCCAGGAAGCACATTCCGCGGTCTACGACACCGAACGCACGGCCGAGCTGTTCTGCACCATCGTCAATCGCTGGCGAGCACTGTCGAGCCTCGATATTGCGGGGGTGGATCATGCCCTGCTGGATGCTGACACCCCTCCAGGGTGAGTTCGCCCCCGAGCCGCCGAACGCCAGGCAAAAAAGAGGGCTCCACTTGCATGGAGCCCTACGAGATCAAGCCCTGTAAACTTGAGTACTCAGAGTGCGCCGCCAGAAGCGGCTGAAAAGCTAGAAGCCCACCGACCAGTTCAACTCCACTTCCACCTGCGATCCCTCGCGAAAACGGTTGCGGAACGGGTTGGGGCCAAGAATGTACTGAGCCGGCGCATAACTCGCGCCGATGGAGATGCTGGAGGCGGAGCCGAACTCGCGAACGTAGCTCGCCGAGTAGTGATTGCCCGAATACAGATCGCGCAGCGCCAAGTCGAACAATGCGGAGGTGGGCGAAGGCTGCTGCCGGGTGGTCGCCTGTAGACCCCATAGACCACCCGAACGGTCTGAGAGTTCCAACTTCGCTGTATAGACGTTCAGATCGCGCCATGCGAAAACGGGGGCGGATCCGTCGCCCAACAACGCAAGCAGTTGAGTCGGTAAGGCGTAGGTGGTGAAGGCCGCAACGTCGCTGTAGAACACCCGTTCGGCACCCAGCGACAGCGCCAAACCAGCGACGGGCCGCACCCCGAACGACAGACCCGTACGCGCAGGCACGTCAAAATCACCTGGTTCGCTGAATAGACCTCGATACGTCTTGAAAGCGTCCATGTCCACGCGCGACTGCACGTTCAGACCAAACAGAAACTGCTCTCCGAGCGTCGAGTCGAAGCCGAGGTGTACACCTTGCCCGTAGGATTGCTCAACTGCTCCGACCTCAGCGTTTCGCAGGCCCATCTGTGGCAGCCAGTACGACGAAGCGCGGGCTTCTCCAAAACCAGGCGTAGCGAACCGCTGGCTGGCGATTGTCAGGCCGAAGCGGATCTCTGACGCTGACCCAACGCGCGCCTGCAGCTCCGGCGTAAACATCGAAGAACTGAAGCGCGACGTCTCAATCGCGAGCTGGGACAGCGGGGAGTCCGGCTGGAACTTTTTGCGGGTGGCGGGCAGCATTTGCAACATCGGTGAGGGGGCGTATGTCGCCTGCACACTCAGCGAGAGTCGATCCATGGCCCCGCGCAGCGCCGCAGGCTGAGAAGCGTTGGTTTCCGGCAGCGAGGTCGACGCAGGTAGGCCGAGAGGTGTGGCCAAGCCAGCCTGAAGACTCGTTCGGGCATACTCGCGCCATTCGCGCGCCTCATCCGGAGCAATGGCGGAGAGCGCCTGCGAAGACGCAATCAACAGCGGGACAGCAAGCATCGAAGCCGTCATCGGACGAGCCGGCGAATGACGTGGTTCAAGGCGGCGATACACCGTGGACTTCCCCTGAAGAACCCGCACTTCCCTGAGCGCGGCTGCGTCAGTATGGACAAAACACAACAACAGCACAAGCGGCTGCGGCGCCGGCGCAACAGCCACGCCACCGCTGGGTTGGTCCTCACTCCCGAAGCGCTAGAGACGATCAGATTTTTCAGAGCTTCCTGCATGCCACGGATGGCGCGCTCGCGAATCAAGCATGCAAGTGCTTGATTTTTAATGAGTGAGTCCGGACCTGCGCCGGACTCACGGCGACTGAAGAGCTCCAGGATGGATTCCTTCAGATCTTCCCGAGTACAACACTGCACACGCTTCCTCAAACAGGTCCGCATCCATGTCGCGAATCCGCAACACTCCTTCGAACCGCGCCGTCTCGGTGCTTAGTATCGCGGGCTCAGATTCGGGTGGCGGCGCCGGCATCCAAGCTGACTTGAAGACGTTTGCTGCGCTTGGCGTACACGGCCTGTCGGCCTTGACTGCCTTGACCGCGCAGACAACCCGAGGCGTCAGCGCGGTGCATCTGCCGCCTGTCGACTTTCTTCGCGAGCAGATCCGCTGCCTGATCGATGACTTCGACGTGCGCGCCGTGAAGATCGGCATGCTCGCGGATGCCGAGCGCATCCACTGTGTGGCCGACGCGCTGGCCGCGCATCCGCATATTCCGCTCGTGCTCGATCCCGTGATGGTGGCGAGCTCGGGCGCACGCTTGCTGGTCCAGGAAGCCATTGAAGCCCTACGCACTGAGCTGTTGCCGCGCGCCACCGTGGTGACGCCCAACCTGCCCGAGGCAGAGGTGCTGCTCGACAGGCCGCTGCAGGACAGCAGCGCAGTCGCACTGGCGGCGGCGGAACTGCTGGCGCAGGGCGCGGACTGGGTGCTGATGAAGGGAGGGCATCTATTGGAGGGCGTCGAGGTGCATGACCGCTTGTTCGGCCACAACGAAGCGCACGAATGGTCGCAGCCTCGCCTGCAGATTCAACCCCACGGCACAGGCTGCACCTTGTCCTCGGCCATCGCCGCCCTACTGGCGCGTGGGCTGTCGGTGCCGAAGGCCGTGGAAGGCGCAGTTCAGTACGTCCAGCGCGGCCTCAAGTCCGCGTACCGTCCGGGTCTCGGTGAGCTTTCAGTGCTTGATCACTACCACGCAGCCCGTGCCGACCTTCACTAGGACCCAGCTGCGTCAGAGCAATTTTTTTGCGTTGCGCCTCCGCCGAAGTCTGCGCGCATCGCCCAATCCGAAACGCTTGCGGTTGCAGCAAGCCTGGGTAAATCTTGCGAAAAAACGCGGCGATGAACCATCGCCAATCCCGGTTGAAGCGCAGGCCCTCGGCTTAGCCTTCTCCTATGCACTGAGCCTTATTCATGAATGTCCACACATTTTTGCTGCTTGGCGCTGCACTGGCTGCCCCGGTTGCCGGGGCCTCCGACAAGGAAGCCGTGTTTCATCCGCTGTGGGTGCCGCCGGGCAAGACCGCACAGGACCTCAAACCTCGCCCTGAAGCTCGGGCCGACGAACCCATCGTACTTGAGCTGCGCGCGCATCGGCATCCGGATGGCAGTCTCCATTTCGAGTGCGATCACCTGCCGCTCGCGCGACAGCCAGAACCGGTGGGAGGGCCGCAGCGATGAGGTGCTCCCGGCTTGTTCTCGCGCTCAGCGCCGCGCTCGCCCCGTCCCTCGGGCTCGCTCAGGCCACCGAGATTCCGCTGACGGCCGAGCAGCCGCGCGACATTACCCTTTCGCCCTCGAGCCTCAGCAATTCCTGGGTGGTGGATGTTCCAGCGGGCGCGCGCCACATGCGCCTCGAACTGGTGGCCAGCGATACGTCCCGCGACGTGGACCTGCTGTTGCGGAAAGGTTCGGCGTTCGACCTTCGAACGGACGGCGGCGTCGACATCAACCAGATTTTCGACCAGGCCCACTATCGATCTGCCAGCTCAGGCGGGGACGAGTACCTCGTGATCAGCGACGCCAATGCGATTCCGTTGAGCGCGGGTCGCTGGTACCTCAGCCTGATCAATTTCGCCAGCGTGGCCGTGGATGCACGACTCAGCGTCAGTTTCGCTGAGCAGGCACCCACGTCCAGCGTGCAATTCGTGTTCGACCATGCCGGCACGAGTGCACGCCCCTGCGATACCAGCGGCTGGACTGACGCCACGCCGCGCGCGCCCGAACGCGGCAACACAGGCACAACCCTGGGCGAGCAGCGCAGGCTTGCCGCTCAGGAGGCCGCGCGGCTGCTCACGGACCAGCTCAAGCCTCGCGTTCCTGTGCGCATCCAGGCCTGCTGGGCTGATCTGGGAGACGCGACCGGCACCCGCTTCACCCTGGCTCAGGCAGGTCCCCAGAACCTCTTCGTCAACGACGTTGGCTTTAGTTCGCATGTCCCGTCGTTCGAACGCGGATACACCTGGTTCCCGTCGGCAGCTGCCGCCCAGCAGTCGGGTACCAGCAGTTGCCGCATTGACGGTGGCGTCAGCTGCACCGAGGGCTTCGACGTGCGCGCCACCTTCAACAACAAGCTGGACCTGCCCGATGCGGCCAGCTTCGATTACGGGTTCAGCGTCGGCGCCGGCAGTGGCAGCAGCTTCATCTCGGTGGCGATGCACGAGATCCTGCATGGTCTGGGCATCTTTGGCCTGGTCAACCTCGAAGAAAATGAGAACGGGCCGGTGGGGGCCAAGCTCAGTCTTGGCAACGGCCTCCCCGTCTGGGACGACATCTATGGCGCGCGCGCGGTTTCGATTGACCCCGACGGGGTCGGCTACCGTGAATTCCTGCGGGTCTCCGACGAAGAGCGCGCGGCCTCTCTTGCCACGCCTTGGCGCCTGCGGTTTGCAGGGGCGGAAGCGATCGCCTCCACTTCGACGCTCAACTTCGCACCACCGCAGAACTTCATCCGGCTGCACGCGCCGACCACAATCGCGACCGGCTCGACCTATTCCCACATCTCCAGCCTGACCAGCTACGGCGTGCAGCTGATGTACCCGACCATCGGCGCCTCTGCCCCGCGCGAGCTTGGGATCGCGGGTGGCATGCTGCGCGATCTGGGCTGGAGGTCAGCTGCAAACCCCGGCCGCAGTTTCGGCGACGCGCCCAGCTACCAGTTCTACGATCCCACCCGCAGTGGCCATGGCATCGACTTCCGACTGATCTCGCCGGCGATCACCAATCGACCCGCGGAGTACTTTCTGGGCTTCTACACCTTCGATGCCGAAGGCGAGCCCGAGTGGTACATCGCAACAGGCCCGGTCATCGACGGTGTATTCATTCCCAAGCGCAACACGTCTGGCGACTCCCTGCTGCGGCAGCGATATCTGGGGCCAAACAACTCGGTATCGGACAGCAGCCCCGACTACAGCGGCACGGTCCGAATCGACTTCAATCATGCCCGCTTGCACCCCGCCTGCCACGACGGCCACCCGTCGCGCCGGCTGGACGGTCCGCTGGCCGTGATGACCGCGCGGATCAACGGCGAGCGTATCCAGTGGTGCATGCAGCCGGTGGTCATGCCCTCGCGCGTGCAGCGCGACTTCAGCAGCATCTGGTACTCCCTGGGTGACAACGGTTGGGGCCTCGCGCTGCAGAGTTTCGACGGCGCCGGTGCCGGCGGCGTGCAGGCCGATGGCCTGTTCTCGATCCTGTTCTACGCCGATGCGACCGGCAAGCCACGCTGGGCGATCGGGCAGCTGACCGACTTTCAGCCGGGTCAATCGCAGCCGCTTCGGCAGGTGCAGGGCTACTGCCGCACCTGCCCTTCCACCAGCGGGATCCTGCTGTCCGACCCCATTGGCAGCATGACCCTGGACCTGATCCAGGGAGGAGCGGGTGCGCAGGGCAATCGCATCAGCCTTGATCTCACCTACCCCGGTGTGGAAGGTGGCCGCTTCCAGCGCAGCTCGGTCAACCTGTTTCCGAATAGCGACCCGACGCTCAGTCAGGACTGACGCGCCAGGGTCGATCCCGCGACGCACCGTCATCGGCGCGATCGCAACGCGCAGATGCGAGAAGGGGCGGCCTGCCGAGCAGGCCGCCCCTTCTCGTTTGCGAGCGCTCCGGCGCGAGAGCCCGGCCGCGCATTGCCGTCAGCCGGCGACCCGCTCCGCAATCGCGTGCGCGAAGCCCATGGTGTTGCCGGTGCCGCCCAGATCCGGGGTCACGCGATCCCGCGCTTCCAGGGTGTCCACGATCGCAGCGCGCAGGCGCTTGGCGTCGGGCTCCATGCCCAGATGGCCCAACATCTGTGCCGCACCCAGCAGCAGGGCGCAGGGGTTGGCAATGCCCTGCCCGGCGATGTCGGGTGCGGAACCATGCACGGCCTCGAAGATGGCGGCCTTCTCACCGATGTTGGCGCCCGGCGCGAGACCCAGGCCGCCGACCAGACCGGCGCAGAGGTCGGACACGATGTCGCCGAACAGATTGGTGGTGCAGATGATGTCGAACTGCTCGGGGCGCATTACCAGCTGCATGCAGGTGTTGTCCACGATCATCTCGTTGCACTCGATGTCGGGGTACAGCTTTGCGATTTCACGAGCGATTTTCAGGAACAGACCCGAGGTGCTCTTCAGGATGTTGGCCTTGTGCACGATCGTGACCTTGCGGCGGCCCGCGCTGCGCGCCAGCTCGAAGGCGTAGCGCACGATGCGCTCGGAGCCCTTGCGGGTGATCTTCTGGGTCAGCGTCGCCACGTCGCCGTCCGGCGAAACCGTCTGCCCCTCACCGATGTAGGCCCCCTCGGTGTTCTCGCGGACAGTGATGATGTCGATGCCGCTGTAGCGCGCCTTGGTGTTCGGGAACGAGATCGCCGGGCGGACGTTGGCGTAGAGGTCGAAGCGCTTGCGCAGCTCGACGTTGATCGAGGAAAAGCCCTCTCCCACCGGCGTGGTCAGCGGGCTCTTCAGGGCCACCCCCAGCCGCCCGATGGCTTCCACCGTGCTGGCAGGCAGCAGCTCGCCATGCTTCTCCAGCGCCACCATGCCCGCGTCGACGAATTCATAGCTGAGGCCGAGCTTCATGCTGTCCAGCACGTGCAGGGTGGCGTCCATGATCTCGGGGCCGATGCCGTCGCCGCGGATGACCGCGATAGTAGTGCTCATAAGTGGGGTCCGTTTGCTGAGTCTTGGGTCATGGGCGGGGCGCATCGCGCTGGCGGGCGCGAGGCCGCTCGGGCCCGGCAGGAATGGGGCAGTGATCAGCCGAATTGCGAAGGCTTGGCAGCACAGCCCGGCAGCTTAGCCGGCGCCCGGGTGACCCGCCATTATCCGAAAGACGCAATGCTCGCGTAACCCTACACAGGTCATGGGGTTCAGCTCGGAGGGTGGCAGAGGATCCATGCGCGGCGGGAATCGGGGCCCCAGGCGACGCGCTCCCCCTGCGCTGGGTGACGACAATCTGCTGCCCAAACTCGCGGCTTCGCCGCACCATCAGCGCGCGAAAGCACCTCAGCCAGGCTCCGCGCGCGCCGCGAACCAGCAGGCTGAACGATCGGCGGCGCCCCCCGGACGCCTGCTAGGAGCCTGCCGAGCTTTGGGGGTTGAGGCGAAAGGTGGACTGCGCGGGCACAGTTTTTCGACGATTTGCAGGCCGAGTGGGCGCTAGTGGCCAAGAATCGGCGGAAACAGAACGGACCGCGCAGGCGGATTTGCAGCCCGGCCAGCCAAAGTCCGACAGGCTGCTAGAGTGTCCTGACCTTTGAGACCCTTGCCACACTCCATGAATCGCCTTCTGATCGCGGCTGCCCTTCTGCTCTTCATCGCCCCAGCCCTCGCCCAGGCCGCCGGCGCGCGGATCACCGTGCAAGAGCGCGCAGCCCTCGCGGGCGAGCCGTTCGAGCTGCGGATCGAGGACAGCTGGCCCAACGCTTGCGTACCGGATCTGGAGGCCGTCAAGGTCGAGGGGCAGCAGATCTGGGTGATCGCGCGCGACACCAGCGAAGGCAGCTTCTGCGGACAGGCGTTGAGCCCATACAGCATCGACACGGGCCGTCTGCCCGGGCTGCAAGCGCGCCTGCAAGAGCCCGGCCTGCAGCGCATCCACTTCGTGATTCGATCAAGCACCGGGCTGCGGCTGCGCGGCTTCGAGCTGGCGTCGATGGGCGCGGATCTTGCGCCAGCACCGGCGCTGGAGAGCGGTTACTGGTGGGCTGACCCGGGCCTCAAGAACGAATTCGCGGGCCGCGGCATTGGTATCAACCTTGAGCGTCAGGGAAGCATCTTGAGCGGCGTCCTGTTTGGCTACGACGGAGCCGGCGACCCTGACTGGAGTCTGGGCTCAGGCAGCGTAGGCGAACACTTCACCCGCCTGGGTCTGAGCCGGCTATCGCAGGGCGCGGGTCCGTACGCGCCGTATCGCGAACCGCGCGAGCTGCAGACATTGGGCGCGATGCTGATCGAGCCCGCCTCACCTTCGCGAGCGCGTCTATGGCTTGTGTATCTGGAGGCCACTACTGGCGACTTGAGCCTGCGTGAAATCGAGATCGTGCGCTTCGGATTCGCGAACTCCCCTGCCAATGCATGGGCGGGCGACTGGCTGCTGGTACCACCCGCTGATGCAACCGGCGAGGTTGCCGCGCGCCAGTTTGCGTTCGTTTCACTGCGAAGCGGTCGCGGCGAGTTCACCCTGCTGGATGCCAGCGGCGATGCGAGCTTGACCTGCGCGATGAGCGGCGCCGGCGCTGACCGCATTCCTGACCTCTGCAGCCTGCAGCTCAAGGATGCCGAAGGCCTCAGCGCGTACAGTTTCGACCGGATTGGACTGCGCCGCATGGAAGGAACGGACGCCGCAGGGCGGCGGATTCGCATGGTCCTGCTCGGGGCGGATTGAGCGGCAGATAAAACAGGTTGGTAATGCTGTGCAACGGGGAGGTTTATCGCTCCAGCGCCCGCTCAGAAGTCCGGGTCTTCTTCACCCGCGCCGCTTCCGATCTGCTCAAGCACCGTACGGACAATCGCGCTGGGGAATCCGCGTCTGAGCAGGAAATCCGCGAGCCGCCGGCGTTCGCGCAGGTCGGCAGGGGCAACTCCCTTCAGCCTGCGGGTCGCCAGCTCGAATGCCCGACTGGCCCAATCCTGCTCAGTCTCCGCCTGCTCGATGGCCTGCGCGGCGAGCCCCTCTGCAAGCCCGTGCCGGGCGAGCTCGGCGCGCAGCTGCAATGGGCCGCGTCCGCCGTTGGCGCGCGAACGGGCCAACGAATCTGCAAAGCGAGCGTCGTCCTGCAAACCACTGCCCTGCAAGCGCTGCAGGGCAGTGTCCACTTCCGCAGGCTCAAAACCGCGTTCAATCAGCTTTCGACGCAGCTCCAGCGCCGAGTGCTCGCGCCGGGACAGCAGCGCGACCGCCCGCGCGAGCACGCTGCTGCGGCGCGCGCGGCGGTCGGGCGCGTGCTCTTCAGGCATCCGCGCTTTCTTCCGCCGCAGCGGCCGGAACGACAACCGTGGGCACCAGCAGTTCGCGCAGCTTGGCTTCCAGCTCGGCCGCAGCCTTGGGGTTGTCCTTCAGCCACTGGCGGGCGTTCTCCTTGCCCTGACCGATGCGCTCGCTGCCGTAGCCGTACCAGGCGCCCGACTTCTCGACCAGCTTGGCCTCGACGCCCATGTCGATCAGCTCGCCCTCGCGCGAGATGCCTTCGCCGTACAGGATCTCGGTGACGACCTGCTTGAACGGCGGCGCCATCTTGTTCTTGACGACCTTGATCTTGGTCTGGTTGCCGATGATCTCGTCGCCCTTCTTGACCGCGCCAATACGGCGGATGTCGAGACGCACCGAGGCGTAGAACTTCAGCGCGTTGCCGCCGGTGGTGGTCTCGGGGCTCTGGCCCGGCATCATCACGCCGATCTTCATGCGCAGCTGGTTGATGAAGATCACCAGGCAGTTGCTGCGCTTGATGTTGCCGGTCAGCTTGCGCAGGGCCTGGCTCATCAGGCGGGCCTGCAGGCCGGGCAGCACGTCGCCCATGTCGCCTTCGATTTCGGCCTTTGGCGTCAGCGCGGCGACCGAGTCGACGACCACGATGTCGACCGCGTTGGAACGCACCAGCATGTCGGCGATCTCAAGCGCCTGCTCGCCGGTGTCGGGCTGGCTGACCAGCAGGTCGTCGACGTTGACGCCAAGCTTCAGCGCATAGCCCGGGTCGAGCGCGTGCTCGGCGTCGACGAAGGCCGCGGTGCCACCCATTTTCTGGCACTCGGCGATGGCCTGCAGGGTCAGCGTGGTCTTGCCCGAGGACTCCGGCCCGTAAATCTCGACCACGCGGCCCTTGGGCAGGCCGCCGATGCCGAGTGCGATGTCGAGCATCAGCGAACCGGTGCCGATGACTTCGGCCTTCTCGATGGCCTGATCACCCATGCGCATCACTGCGCCCTTGCCAAACTGCTTTTCAATCTGGGACAGGGCTGCGGTAAGCGCGCGCTTCTTGTTGTCGTCCATGGCGGATCCTTGACGGGTATCGATGAGAGTGCGGGGAGACTGCGGAAGCGCGTTCTCAGGAGCTGAGACCGCCGCCGCGAGGCAAGAACCACAGTATCCCACACGCCCTTGTGTAGACCTCGGTGAAAGGCTTACCCCGGGGTCGGAAGAGTGAGGATTCCGCGTAGGGCGATTTCGACCGTCTGTCGTCGGATCGCCTCGCGATCACCGCTGAACTGGTGCAACTCCGCATGCGGGTAGCCGCCGCGGCGCTTCCAGGCGAGCCAGACCGCTCCCACCGGCTTGTCCTCGGTGCCGCCGCTGGGACCGGCAATACCGGTAACGGCCACCGAGACGGTCGCTCCGGCATGGGTGAGCGCGCCTGAGACCATTTCCAGCACCGTTTCGCGACTGACCGCGCCGTGTTCGAGCAAGGTATCGGGTCGCACTCCGAGCAGGCCCTGCTTGGCCTCATAGCTGTAGGCGGCGATGCCGCACTCGAACCAGGCCGAGCAGCCCGGCACATCGGTGATCGTCTTGGCGATCCAGCCGCCGGTACAGCTCTCCGCTGTGACCAGCGACAGGTGTTCAGCCTGCAGGCGCGCGCCCACCTTCACGGCCAAGTCCAGCAGTTCGGCATCGGTAGGAACACGCATTGGGATCGCTGACTTCGAGGCGGCCGTCCAGCATGGCCAGCGACCGCACGGCAGGCAAGTCCGAATCGCTCAGGCGAGCGCGGCCAGGGTCAGCTGCGCCGTCGCTTCCGACTTGAGCCCCGCCTCACGTCGCTCGGAATAGCGGTCAACCAGAGCGTCCGCATGCGGGCGCAGCAGCACCGTGAAGCGCACCAGTTCCTCCATCACGTCGACGATCCGCTCGTAGTAGGGCGAGGGCTTCATGCGGCCGTGCTCGTCGAACTCCTGCCAGGCCTTGGCCACGCTCGACTGGTTGGGGATCGTGAACATGCGCATCCAGCGCCCAAGCAGACGCAGGGTATTGACCGCATTGAACGACTGCGAGCCGCCAGAGACCTGCATCACCGCCAGCGTACGGCCCTGGGTCGGGCGCACCGAGCCCATGGTCAGCGGCAGATGGTCGATCTGGTTCTTCATCACCGCAGTGATCGCGCCGTGGCGCTCCGGGCTGCACCAGACCTGGCCTTCGGACCACAGCGAAAGCTCGCGCAGCTCACGCACAGCAGGGTGGTCATCGCCCTTGATCTGGTCCGGCATTGGCAGGGTCGACGGATCGAAGATCCGCGTTTCGGCACCGAAGAACTGCAGCACGCGTGCGGCTTCTTCGACCGCCAGTCGCGAGAACGAGCGCTCGCGCAGCGAGCCGTACAACAGAAGAATGCGCGGCGGCGCGGCATCGCCCAAGCCTTCGGCCGGGCGCGCCTGCGCATAGCGCAGGTCCAGCGCGGGCAGGTGGTGGGGATCGCTCAATTCACGCAGGGGCATGGTGGAACTCCGTGTTGGATGTGGACCGGCCTTCCCGGCCGTTCGGGTCAGGGTCAGGGTTCGGGTTCGGGTGCGCGTCAGCACCCAGTTCGCAGGGCTCGTCGCTGGCGCTGCAGCAGTCCTGTGCGAGCGCGTCCAACAACTCGCGCAGCGCAGAGGGCTGGGCTCGATAACGGATGCCGCCCTGCTCCTGCTGTCCTTCTATCAGGCCGGCCCTCAGCAGCGCCTTCAGATGAAACGACAAGGCGGTCCCACCGATCCCCAGCTCGGCCATCAGCGCATTCGGGCGAAGCCCGGCGCGTCCGTAGTGAAGGAGACGGCGAAATACCGCGAGACGGGTGGTCTGCGCGAGGGCCGCCAAGCGGCGCACGGTGGTGTCGGTTTGCATTGTTCGATATTTCCGGAATTCTGGAAATATTGCAAGCCGTGCGCGTCTAGGAGCCTGTCGGGCTTTGGGGGCCGAGGCGATTGTCGATTGCGAGAGGACAGTCTTTCGACGATTCGCAGGCCGAGTGGGCTCTCGGCCAAGAACCGGCGGATAGTGGACCGCGCAGACGGATTTGCAGCCCGGCCATCCAAAGTCCGAAAGGCTCCTAGCCCTCGCAAAGTGGCCGCAAGCCCCTGTGCGGCCTACACTTGCGGGCTTCGCGAGCGCGCGCACGACCGCGCCCCGCCCTTCAAGCCCTCATCCAAGGTGCCCAGCCCATGGCCGGCAAGCTCTTCGTCAAAACCCACGGCTGCCAGATGAACGAGTACGACTCGGACAAGATGGCGGCCGTTCTGGCTGCATCGCACGGCCTCGAACTCACCGAGAACGAGGACGAGGCCGACGTCATCCTGGTCAATACCTGCTCGATCCGCGAGAAAGCGCAAGAGAAGGTGTTCAGCCAGCTCGGGCGCTGGAAGCAGCTCAAGAAGAAGAACGACAAAGTGATCATCGGCGTCGGCGGCTGCGTCGCCAGCCAGGAGGGCGAGGCCATCCTGAAGCGCGCGCCCTATGTCGACCTGGTGTTCGGCCCACAGACCCTGCACCGCTTGCCGGAGATGATCGAGGCCAAGCGCGAGTCCGGCCGCCCGCAGGTTGACATCAGCTTTCCCGAGATCGAAAAGTTCGACCGCATGCCCGAGCCGCGCGCCGACGGCCCGACCGCGTTCGTGTCGATCATGGAAGGCTGCAGCAAGTACTGCACCTTCTGCGTGGTGCCCTACACCCGCGGTGAGGAAGTCAGTCGGCCGTTCGAGGACGTGCTGGTCGAGGTCGCGCAGCTGGCCGAACAGGGCGTCAAGGAAGTGAATCTTCTGGGCCAGAACGTCAACGCCTACCGCGGCGCATTGGACCGCGCCGACGCCGAGGCCGGCACTGCAGATCTCGCCGACCTGATCCGCGCGATTGCCGAGATTCCCGGCATCGGTCGCATCCGCTACACCACTTCGCATCCGGTCGAGTTCAGCGACAGCCTGATCCAAGCCCATCGCGATGTGCCGCAGCTGGCTTCGTTCGTGCATCTGCCGGTGCAGGCGGGCTCGGATCGCATTCTCTCCGCGATGAAGCGCGGCCACACCGCGCTCGAGTACAAGGCCAAGATCCGGCGCCTGCGCGAAGCCAAGCCCGGCATCTCGATCAGCTCGGACTTCATCGTCGGCTTCCCCGGCGAGAGTGAGCGCGACTTCGAGGCCACCATGAAGCTGATCGAGGACATCGGCTTCGACCAGAGCTTCTCCTTCGTCTATTCGTCACGCCCGGGCACGCCGGCCGCCAACCTGCCGGATGAAACGCCGGACGCCGAGAAAAGCGCGCGGCTGGCGCGACTGCAGGCCGCGATCGATGCCAATGCCAAGGCGATCTCGCAGGCCATGGTCGGCAGCGTGCAGCGCGTGCTGGTGGTTGGCCCCAGCAAGAAGGACCCGAACGAACTCACGGGCCGCACCGAGAACATGCGCTTCGTGAACTTCGCCGCGCCGGCCCGGCTGATTGGCGAGTTCGTCGATGTGATCATCACCGAGGCGATGAGCAATTCACTGCGCGGGCGCATCCGGCTGTCTGACGACGCGGAGGCGGCGTGAGCACAGCCACCCTGATCCAGCGCGACTTCGTTCTGCACCCGGACAGCCTGGAGCGCCTCGCCAACCTGTGCGGCCCCCTGGATGAACATCTGCGCCAAATCGAGCTGCGTCTGGGCGTGGAGATCGCCAACCGCGGCAACGTATTCCGCGTGATCGCAGAAGAACCGCTGGCCGACAAGGCCGAGCTGCTGCTGCGCGATCTCTACGCTGACACCGAGCACGAGGTGCTGAACGCCGGCTCGGTGCACCTGCGGCTGCAGGATTCCGGCGTCGATGCCCTGGTCGAACGCACAGCCGCTGTCGCAGCCGAAGGCGCGCAGGAGGTCGCGATCAAGGTCAAGCGCGGCGTGGTCAAGGGCCGCGGACCAAACCAGGCGCGCTACATGCACGCCATCGCCACCCACGACATCAACTTCGGCATCGGCCCGGCCGGCACCGGCAAGACCTTCCTCGCCGTGGCCATGGCGGTGGAGGCGCTCAACGAGAACCGCGTGCAGCGCTTGATGCTGGTGCGCCCTGCCGTCGAGGCCGGCGAGAAGCTCGGCTTCCTGCCGGGCGACCTGAGCCAGAAGGTCGACCCCTACCTGCGCCCGCTGTATGACGCGCTGTACGAGATGCTCGGCACCGAACGCGTGGCCAAGCTGCTGGAGCGCAACGTCATCGAGATCGCGCCGCTGGCCTACATGCGCGGGCGCACGCTCAACGATGCCTTCGTGATTCTGGATGAAGCCCAGAACACCACGGTCGAGCAGATGAAGATGTTCCTGACCCGCATCGGCTTCGGCGCCACTGCGGTGATCACCGGGGATCTCAGCCAGATCGATCTGCAGCGCGGGCAGAAATCGGGCCTGCGCGACGGGCTCGAAGTGCTGAAGGACGTGCCCGGGATTTCGTTCACCTTCTTCACCGCCAGCGACGTGGTGCGGCATCCGCTGGTGGCGCGCATCGTCCGAGCGTATGACCGCCGCGATGAACAGCGCGAACGCGACAAGCTCGAAGCCCAACAGGCGCAGACGATTGACGCAGCTGCGCGGCGTCCTGTTGGTGGCGCCGATGCATCGGCCGCGGGCACACCCCGCGAGCTGCCCGAAGCCTCCGCGAAGCCATGAGCAGAATCGACATCGGTTACGGCCTGCCACGTGCCGGCCTGCCCGCAGCGGGCACCCTGCGGGCCTACGCCGAGGCTGCGCTGAGTGGCCGCCGCGAGGATGGCGAGCTGTCGATCCGGATCGTCGACGCCGAGGAGGGCCGCGCGCTCAACCGCGACTACCGCGAGAAGGACTACGCCACCAACGTGCTCAGCTTTCCCGCGGAACTGCCGCCGGGCGTCCCCCTGCCGATCCTCGGCGACCTGGTGCTGTGCGCTCCTGTCATCGCGCGTGAGGCGGCCGAACAGGGCAAACCGCTGAAGCATCACTATGCGCACATGGTGGTGCATGGAGTGCTGCATCTGCTCGGCCATGACCACATGGACGAGGCCGAGGCCGAGGCGATGGAGGCGATCGAACGCGAGGTGCTGGCAGGCCTCGGCATTGCCGACCCGTATGCCTGAGGCCGAGCCCTGGCCCACGCTAAACTTCCGCGCTGGCCCGCGGTCACAGGCCGCTCCGATTTCCATGGACATGTCATTCGCATGAGCACACTTCTTGTCACCGGCGGCGCCGGCTTCATCGGCGGCAATTTCGTCCTGCAGCAGGTCGCGGCCGGCCATCGCGTCATCAACCTCGATGCGCTGACTTATGCCGGCAACCGCGACACCCTGGTCGGCCTCGACGACGACCCGAACCACGTCTTCGTACAGGGCGACATCGCCGACCGCGCGCTGGTGCGCCGACTTCTGGCCGAACACCGCCCCGATGCCATCGTCAACTTCGCCGCCGAAAGCCACGTCGACCGCAGCATCGACGGGCCGGGCGCGTTCGTGCAGACCAATATCGTCGGCACCTTCGAGCTGCTCGAAGCTGCGCGCGGCTGGTACGCCGAGCTCGACGAGGCCGCGCGCGTGGATTTCCGCTTTCTGCATGTCTCCACCGACGAGGTCTATGGCTCGCTGGGCGAGACCGGCAAGTTCAGCGAGACCACGCCGTATCAGCCGAACTCGCCCTACTCCGCGTCGAAGGCGGCGTCTGACCATCTGGTGCGCGCCTACCACCATACCTACGGGCTGCCGGTGCTGACCACCAACTGCAGCAACAACTACGGCCCGTTCCAGTTTCCCGAGAAGTTGATCCCGCTGATCATCCAGCGCGCGGTCGCCGGCGAACCCCTGCCTGTCTATGGCGACGGCCGCAACGTGCGCGACTGGCTCTATGTCGGCGACCACTGCCGCGCGATCGCGCGCGTGCTGGAAGCCGGCCGTGTCGGTGAGGTCTACAACGTCGGCGGAGACGCCGAGCGCCAGAACATCGAAGTGGTCCACACGATCTGTCGCCTGCTGGACGCGCGTCGCCCGCGCGCGGACGGAGCGCCGCGCGAATCGCAGATCGCCTTCGTCAAAGACCGCCCGGGCCATGACCGCCGCTACGCCATCGACGCCAGCAAGCTGCAGTCCGAGCTGGGCTGGGCACCTTCGCGCAGCTTCGAGCAGGGCATCGAGGAAACGGTCGACTGGTACCTGCAGCACCAGGACTGGGTGCAGCGCGTGCTGGACGGCAGCTATCGGCTTGAGCGCATTGGGCGAGGTGACGTGTGCTAGCGGACACCCGGTGGGTGTCCGCTGCGGCGCCGAGCGCCCAGCCAAGGATGGCTGGGCGGGGTTCCGCCATAGCGGCAGGCTTGCGCCATGGACGGCAACCGCTGACGACTGAGAACTTCGGAACACACCCATGAAAGGCATCATCCTCGCCGGCGGCTCCGGCACCCGGCTGTATCCGATCACTCAGGCGATCAGCAAGCAGCTGCTGCCGGTGTACGACAAGCCGATGATCTACTACCCACTCAGCACGCTGATGCTGGCGGGTATCCGCGAAGTGCTGGTGATCAACACACCGCACGAGCAGGCCCTGTTCAAGCAGCTGCTCGGCGACGGCAGCCAGTGGGGCATGCGCATCGACTACGCCGTGCAGCCGAGCCCCGATGGGCTCGCCCAGGCCTACCTGATCGGCCGTGAGTTCGTCGCCGGCCAGCCCAGCTGTCTTGTTCTGGGTGACAACATCTTCTACGGCCATGGTTTCTCCGACCAGCTGCGCCGCGCGTCCACGCTGGAGAGCGGCGCAGTGGTCTTCGGCTATTGGGTGCGTGACCCGGAGCGCTACGGTGTCGCCGAGTTCGATACCAACGGCACCGTGATCGGGCTTGAAGAAAAGCCGAAGACGCCGAAATCGAACTACGCGGTCACCGGCCTCTACTTCTACGACGGCCGCGCACCCGAATTCGCCGCTGAACTCAAGCCCTCCGCGCGCGGCGAGCTGGAGATCACCGACCTCAACCGGCGCTACCTCGAAGACGGCAGCCTGAAGCTCGAAAAGCTGGGCCGCGGCTATGCCTGGCTCGACACCGGCACACATGAATCCCTGCTGCAGGCCGGCAACTTCATCGAAACCATCGAGCAGCGGCAAGGCCTGCGCGTGTGCTGTCCTGAAGAGATCGCCTACATGAACGGGTGGATCAGCGCTGCCGAGCTCGAAGCCCTGGCTCGGCCCCTGCTCAAGAATGGCTACGGCCAGTATCTGATGAGCCTGCTCAAGCTGGGGCTGGCGCAGTGAGAGTGATCGAGACCCCCCTTCCGGACTGCAAGCTCATCGAGCCGGCAGTGTTCGGCGACTCGCGAGGCATGTTCTACGAAAGCTGGAATCGGCAGCGCTTCGCCGAGGCAGGCCTCGACTTCGAGGTGGTGCAGCACAACGTTTCAATCTCGGCGCGCGGCGTACTGCGCGGCCTGCACTACCAGTGGCCGAACGCGCAGGGAAAATTGGTCAGCGTGCTCGAGGGCGAGGTCTACGATGTCGCCGTCGATATCCGCCGCGGCTCGCCGCATTTCGGCCGCTGGGCCGCAGTCGTGCTGAACGCCGAAAATCGCAGGCACTTCTGGATTCCGCCGGGCTTCGCGCACGGCTTTGCCGTGACCAGCGAGCGCGCGGTGTTCAGCTACCTCTGCACTGCTCACTACGACCGCGCAGCCGATGCCTCGATCCGCTGGGATGACCCGCAGCTGGCGATCGACTGGCCGCTGGCCGCACCCGAACTGTCGGACAAGGATCAGCGCGCGCCGCTGTTGGCAGACATGCCGAGCGAACGGCTGCCGGTTTTTACGGCGTAGCCTTGAGCGTCACGCCTGTGCATCCAGCGCGTCGTGACGCAGCACCTCACTTGCAATCGGCCTGACCTGAAGGCACCGGCGCCCTGCGGTATCGTTGCACTGCATTCCCATCTGCGTCTTGCTGGAGATCCGCCATGCGCATGCTCGCCTGCATCACTCTTGCCTTTGTGCTTACCCTGCAAACCACCGTGGCCGCCGAGCTGCCGCGTCCCGATGCCTCTGCCTATGCCGACTCCGACGCTCAGGCGCGCGTGCGTGTTGCCCAGTTGGAAGACGACAGGCGCTTCGATGCACTGCGCCGTATCGCGATGCGAGGTCAAGCTGGTGCTGATGGACTCGCTGCACTGGGCTATGCCTACGCGCTTCGCGGTGAAGAAGCTGAAGCCCGCGCCACGCTGGCGCTGGCGCGCGAGTACGCAGGCGAACGCGGCAACCTGTTGCGTCATGTTCTGTGGAGCTCTGGCTGGACATACCTGAATCTGGGCGATTACGCCTCGGCCGCGAACGCATGGCAGAAATCGGCGCAGCTGCACAGCGGACGTCCCTTCTGGCTGCCTTACTCGATGGCGGTGCTGGCCGAACTTGACGGCCAGCGCGAGCTCGCGATCGAGTGGTACGAGACCGCGGCGCGCTCGCAGCCACGCTGGGCACATGCCGAGGGCGTCGCTCAGGCCACGCATTTCTGGCAGCCCAAGGAGACCGCCGCGCTTGATCGGCTGTTCCATGCGTGGCATGCCCGCAAGCGACACGCGGCCACGCTTGAGGTTGAGCGCGCCCCCTGAGATTGAACGGCTCAGGCTGGGCAGAAGGGTCCACAAAAAGAAACGCCCCGGCAAGAACCGGGGCGTTTCTCGTTCAAGCAGAAGCAAAACCGGGTGGAAGCGGAATCAGCGGTCGAGCATTGGCCAAGACGAGTCCCGAACCCCGAACCTCCAATCCCGACCGTTCAATGCCCCCCATCCAGCGCCTTCAACTCGGCCACCAGTTGGCTGACCATGCTGGCGCCGTCACCGAACAGCATGCGGGTGTTGTCGGCGTAAAACAGGGCGTTCTCGATACCGGCGAAGCCCGTGCCCTTGCCGCGCTTGATGACGACGGTGTTCTTCGAATTCACTACATCAAGAATCGGCATGCCGTAGATCGGACTGGCCGGGTCGGTTTTGGCGACCGGGTTGACCACGTCGTTGGCGCCGATCACCAGCGAAACGTCGGTGATCGCGAACTCCGGGTTGATGTCGTCCATATCGACGATCAGGTCGTAGGGCACGCCGGCTTCGGCCAGCAGCACGTTCATATGCCCCGGCATGCGACCGGCGACCGGGTGGATCGCAAACTTGACCTTGACGTCGCGCTTGATCAGCTGCTGGGTCAGCTCCCAGACCTTGTGCTGGGCCTGCGCCACCGCGAGTCCGTAGCCCGGCACGATCACCACGCGCTCGGCGTAGGCCATCATCGCGGCCACGTCGGAGGCATCGATCGGCTTCTGTGCGCCGGTGATTTCCTGCGCCTCGCCCGAACTTCCGCCGAAACTTGAGAACAGCACATTGCTGATCGGCCGATTCATCGCCTTGGCCATCAGCTGGGTCAGCAGCATGCCGGCCGCGCCGACCACGGTACCCGCGATGATCAAGGACTCGCTCTGCAGCACATAGCCCTTGAAGGCCACAGCCAGACCGGTGAACGCGTTGTACAGCGAGATCACCACCGGCATGTCGGCGCCGCCGATCGGCAGGGTCATCAGTACGCCGAACACCAAGGCCAGCGCGAAGAAGGCAAGGATCACCCGTACGTCAAGCTCGAATACCAGCCAGGCACCAAGGCCGAGGCAGGCCACGAACACCAGCAGGTTGACGAACTGCTGACCGCTGAAGCTGAAACGCTTGTCGAGTCGCCCATCCAGCTTGGCCCAGGCGATGACCGAACCCGAGAACGACACCGCGCCGATCAGCGAGCCGAGTATCGCCAGCACCAGCTTGGTGGTGTCCATGCAGGCGTGGTCGGCCATGTCGAGCGGCGTGCAGGCACCCGTGTGGGCCGCGGAGTTGATCAGCGCGTAGGCACCGATCGCCGCCGCCGAGCCGCCGCCCATGCCGTTGAAAATGGCGACCATCTGCGGCATGTCGGTGATCGGTACGCGCTTGCCCCAGACCCAGAACACGAAGGACAGCACGATCGCCACAACCATGAGGCCGAGGTTGAGCGGATCGATGCCGTGGCTGCCCCAGGTGCTGGGCGCAAAGAAGGTGACGACGGTGGCGATCACCATGCCGAAACCGGCCCACTTGATGCCGCGCTTGGCGGTCACCGGCGAGCCCATCTGCATCAGTCCGATGATGAACAGCAGCGCGGCGGCGAAGTAGCTGGACTTGGCCAGCAGGTCGAGCAGATCGGAAAGGCTCACGGATCAGCCCTCCTTCTTCTTGCTGGACTTGAACATCTCCAGCATGCGCTCGGTGACGACGTAGCCACCCACTGCATTTCCCGCGCCGAGCAGCACAGCGAGGAAACCAATCGTGCGCTCCAGCGTGGTGTCGGCATGGGCCAGCGAGATCATCGCGCCCACCACCACGATGCCATGCACGAAGTTCGAACCTGACATCAACGGCGTGTGCAGAATCACCGGCACCCGCGAAATGATGACGTGGCCGCAGATCGCGGCCAGCATGAAGATATACAGCGCAACAAAGCCGTCCATCAGGCCGCTCCTCCTTCGATCCGCTGCTTGGTGGGCCCGTGCTTGATCTCGCCAGCATGGGTCAGACAGGTCTGCGCGACCAGTTCGTCGTTCCAATCAGCGCTGATCGCGCCGTCCTTGATCGACAGCACCAGGAAGTTGTAAAGGTTGCGCGCATACATCTCACTGGAGTGGATGCAGCCCATCGAAGACAGATGGGTCGGACCGACCACATCGACGCCGTTGGCGGTGCGCACGGTTTCGCCCGCTCGGGTCAGCTCGCAGTTGCCGCCAGTCTCGGCAGCAAGATCAACGATGACGCTGCCCGCCTTCATGCCCTCGACCATGGCGGCGGTGATGATCTTCGGCGCCGGGCGACCGGGCACAGCGGCCGTAGTCACCACCACATCGATGCCTTTCAGATGGTCCGCCAGCTTGCGCTGCTGCTCGGCACGCTCTTCTGCCGTCAGTTCACGCGCATAACCACCCGCGCCGGCAGCGCTGACGCCGAGATCAAGAAACTTCGCTCCCAGCGATTCGATCTGCTCGCGCGTCTCAGGACGCACATCGAAGCCCTCGACCTGGGCGCCGAGACGACGCGCGGTCGCGATCGCCTGCAAACCGGCGACGCCTGCGCCGACGATCAGCACCTTGCTCGGGCGGATGGTGCCGGCAGCGGTGGTCAACATCGGGAAAAATTTGCCGCTCACCTGGGCTGCGATCAGCACCGCCTTGTAGCCGGCCATGCCGGCCTGCGAGCTGAGCACGTCCATGGCCTGGGCGCGGGTGGTACGCGGCAGCAGCTCCATCGCGAAGCTGGTGAGCTTACGGTCTCGCAGCGCACGCACGCGCTCATCATCCGCATGTGGCTGCAGGTAGCCGATCACGATCGCGCCCTCCTTCAGCGCGGTGATCTCATCGGCCTCGGGCGGCTGCACCTTCAGCAGCACGTCGGCGCGGGCAAGAGCCTCAGCCGCGCTGTCGACGAACTCCACGTCGACATAGGACTGATCGGGAAACGCCGCGGATGCGCCGGCCCCTGTCTGCATGACCACCGTCACGCCTGCGGCGCGCAGCTTTTTCGCGATCTCCGGCGTCAGCGCAACCCGGCGTTCACCCGGTACGCGCTCGACGACGGCACTGACGGTACCCGCCATGTGCATCCCTCCCCGTTCTGTAAGCCCCGGGGGATGCTAGCCGAAAGTCGTAGGGTGCGCGCATGACACCGCTGGACAATGCGGACGATACTTATGCGGATCGGTTGTTGTAGAGTCAGACGGAATGTGGCGCCAGAACGGACCGGCTCGCACTGCTGCCGTTGCGGCGCCGAGCAAACGCGTCGGCACTCGAAGCTCAGGGCGATTGCGGGTATCCGCCCGCTGGTTGCGAGCTGAGTCTCCCGGATCTCGCGCTCGCGTCAAAGTGACTCGGCTGCAGGTACGCGGGGCCGGCCCCGCGCCCTCGTTTCAGGCGCTTCCAGCAGCCTGTCTGGCTTTGGGGTCGAGGCGAAAGCTCGACTGTGCGAGGACAATTCTTCGACGATTCGCAGGCCGAGTGGGCTCTCGGCCAAGAATCGGCGGAAAAAGGGATCGCACAGGCGGATTTGCAGCCCGGCCATCCTGAGTCCGACAGGCTGCTAGCCCGCGCTGTCGCCTTCACCCGCCTTGCCGCTGGCGCGCAGTCGCCCGAGGACCTGGTTCATCGCGTGCTCAAAAGCCGCATCGTTCTGGCGGATCACCAACCGCTTGACCCCGATCATCGCCGCCAGCTCTTCTGCCGAGGCGACGCAGTAGCGCAGGCCGCGGCGATTGACGAACAGCAGGCGGTTCGAAATCGGGCTCTGCCAGCTCAGCTTGGCAGGCTGAGCGTTGCCTTCCTCATCGATGAATTGCACCCAGGTGCCGACCGGCAGCTTGCGAATGCGCTCGACGTCGTCGGCGTTGAAATCAAGCCCTGCCAGCGGATCCGGCTCGGGCTCGATGTCGTCGCCAACACTGGCGACGGCCAAGGTCGGGGAATCCATCGGCGGCGCATTGCGTTCGACCGCACCGGCCAACTGCTGCTGGATCTCCGGCGAAGCGGCACGCGGGCTGAGTGCGGCCAAGAGGGACTGCAGCACTTCGTCAGCGGCGGCACCCACGCAGCCGGCGCTGTGCAGTACGGGCTCCAGCTGCGGACGCAGGACCGAGAACGCGCTTTCGGAAAACTGGCGTCGCTCGCGCGACTCCGACCATGCGCCAAGCAGGGAATCACCCGCCGCCAGCGCCGACTGATACTTCGGAGCGTCATGCCCTTCGCGCAGACCCATCAAGGTGATGTGGTGGACCCAATAGCGACGCAGGAAGGAGTCAACGGCCGGCGCCAGCTCAGGGTGCAGTTCAAGCCGCCGATTCAGCTCGACCGTCGCCGCGGCGCGCGCGAACTCCAGTCGCTCCTTGCCGCGCTGGGCTTCCGCCGCGCGCCGCTCGGCGAGAGCAATCCGCCGACGGTGCTGCTCGATGAATTCGCGGAACTCCTGCTCCAGAGTTTCGAAGATGGCCACGTCTTCGTTGAACTCGACGCTCAATCGATCGACGGTACGCCGCACTCGATCCAGCAGCTCGCGATCCTGGGGAGCTTCGCCGGTGTTGCCTTCGCAGGCCTCCGCCAGCGAGTTCAGCAGCTTGCGCGCTGGATGCGACTTCTGCAGGAACATCCGTCGGTCCAGCAACGCCACCTTGATGAAGGGTACGATCATGCGACTGATCGTCTTGCGCGTGTCGGTGTGGAAGTCGCGCTCTTCCAGCAGAACTTCGAACAGCATGCCGACCAGATCAATCGCGTCTTCATCCGCCGCGCTCATGCGCGAGGTGTTCGGGTCCAGGCCCAGTCGCTCGGCCCCGGTGAGAAGCTCCTGCTTCAGTCGCTGAGCGAGGCTTTGGTCGGGATCGTCCAGCGCGTCGCTTACCGAGTCGGGGAGCTCGTTCTGATACAGCGAGAGCACCGACAGCATTTCGTTGGGCGACAGCGGCCGTAGTGGCTCGGTTTCGCCGACGCCTGAGGACTCACCCGAATGCGCGCCACCCGCTGGAACCGAGAACGCACCACGCGAACCGCGTGCACCGCGATACGACTCCAGCAGTTCGTGCAGGGTCGAGAACAAGGCCTGCTCGGCGGCCGGACTGACCTGCGACTGCTCTGCGTACTCGCGTGATGCCTGTCCGTAGCCGGCTTCCGACTCGCCCTCGCGCAGTTGCTCAGCGGGGCGCTGCGGCAGGCCGGGACGCCGGGCCACGCTGTGGCGAATTTCAGGCAGCACGCCTGATTCGACCAGCGCCTTGTTGAGATCCACGTAAAAGGCGGGCAGCAGGCGCTGGAACTCGCGTTCGTACAGCTTGAACAGCAGCACCTTCACCCGAACCGAGATATCCAGGCCCGTGAGCGACGTGCGGAACGCCTGCGCGATGTGCGCGGGGCCGACCGGGCTGTTGTCGTCGTCGATCTCGACGCCACCGATCAAGGCGCCAAGACGGCGATTGATCTGGTGCAGAGCCGGGCCGAGTCCACGCGAGATCGCGACGGCGACCATTCGCGCACTGAGCTGTTCTTCCAGCTCCTCTTCCGAGACGAGGGACAGCTCGCCAGGCTCGACGCTGCGCCCGCCCTGTTCCAGGTCAATCTTTAAAGGAGCGCGCCGCTCGTAGGCGGCGAACGCGATCAGCAGATGCTCCACGAAGCGCTGCTCGATCACCGGACGCTGCTTGCGCAGTTCGCGCATCGCGTCGAAGTACTCCTGATGATTCAGGGACCCGTCGGCGCGCTGCACAAAATCGAACAGCGTGTTGTCGGCCTTTTCCAGGGTTTCGACCAGGAAAGCCGGGAGGCGCTTGGTAGCGCGCGCGCGCAGGCCGGAGACCAGCGACGAGATGTCGAAACCCGGCTTCATCGCAAGGCGACCGTTGATGTCCAATACATTGTCGAGGGTAGACTTGCTGACCATGGCGTTCCACCTCAGGCGCGTAATTCGCTCCCTCCAAGGCTCGCGAGTCTACGGGCCGCAAATGTGGCGAAACGTGAGTGGCCTCGCGCTTCGCTACCACTGCCTGCCATCAACACCGCCACCCAGGTCGCAAGTGTGACAGAGCCGGCGCGCCAGCGACGTCTTTCGTCACCTGCATTTCCCACACCGGAATCCCGATCGATGAACCTGCTTGCGCTCGACCAGCGACGCTCAACGCCCTCCCGCCTGCTCGCTGAACCCGCGCCGGACTCCGCCCAGCTACTGGAACTGCTGCGCACGGCGTCGCGTGTACCCGACCATGGCGCGTTGACACCCTGGCGCTTCCTGGCGATCCGAGGCGATGCGCGGGCGCGGCTTGGCGAGGCTCTGGCTGAGCGTGCGCTGGCCCTGAACCCGGAAATCGATTCCACCGCGCTCGACAAGGAGCGCAGGCGCTTCGTGCAGGCACCGCTAGTGATCACGGTGATCGGCTGTTATGCCCAACCTCACCGAATTCCGCTCATCGAACAGCAGCTCACCTCGGGCTGCGTCTGTTTCGCCCTACTGCAGGCGGCCCAGGCGGCAGGTTTCGGTGGCCAGTGGCTGACCAGCTGGGCGGCCTACGACGAGCTCATCCGCCAACGGCTGGGCGTCGACGAGAACGAGGCCATCGTCGGCTTCATCCATCTGGGCACACCGCGAGAACAGATCGCCGAGCGCCCGCGCCCGGACCCGCAGTCACGGCTGCAGGATTGGACACCTTGAGCACCAGCCCCGTCCTGCTGGTCGATGCCAGCCTGTACGTGTTCCGCGCCTGGCATTCGATTCCTGACGAGTTCACCGATCACGAAGGCCGCCCGGTCAACGCGGTGCAGGGATTCCTGCGTTTCGTGCTTGAACTGCTGGAGAACATTCGCCCGGAGCGGATCGCGGTCGCCTTCGATGAATCGCTTGAGACCTCGTTCCGCAATCGGCTGTACCCGGCCTACAAAGCCAACCGTGAACCCGCCCCGGACGCGCTGAAGTACCAGTTCAAGCAGTGCAGGGCACTGTGCGAGGCACTGGGCCTGTGCACCGTGGCGGACGTCGAGTACGAAGCCGACGACCTGATCGGCAGCCTCTTGGCCGGCTTACGCGCAGCCGGCCTACGCGGCTTGATCGTGTCGGCTGACAAGGATCTCTCGCAGTTGCTCGACGAGGGCGACAGTCAGTGGGACTACGCCCGCAACCAGCGCTGGGACGCCTCCGGCGTACGCGAGCGCTACGGCGTGCATGCGCAGCAGATCCCGGACTTTCTCGGCCTGGCCGGGGATGCCGTCGACAACATCCCCGGCGTGCCGGGCGTCGGCGCCAAGACCGCCGCCGCCCTGCTCGATCATTTCGGCAGCCTGGATGGCCTGCTGCAGCGACTCGGTGAGCTGCCCTTCCTACGCATCCGCGGCGCGGCCGCGCACGCCCAGCGCATCGATGCACATCGCGACATGGCGTTGCTGTGCCGCGAACTGGCTACGATCCGGCGCGATCTTGATGTCGGCGACGCCGCCGCGCGCTGCCGGCGCCAGGCACCCGACCGCGCACAGCTGGATGCGCTTGCCGAACAGCTGAAGCTGGGGCCAATGACCCGACGGCGCATCGCCGCCCTCACCGGTGGCTAGCAGCCTGTCGGGCTTTGGGGGTCGAGGCGATTCTCGACTGCGGGAGGACAGGTTTTCGACGATTTGAAGGCCGAGTGGGCGCTCGGCCAAGAATCAACGGATAGTGGACCGCGCAGGCAGATTTGCAGCCCGGCCAAGCAAAGTCCGACAGACTGCTGGAGCATACCCGCGGAATCAGAGCCCCAACTGAGCCGGGCGCGCCTCCACTCGGTCCATCGCGAAGTCGGCCTGCAGCTGGTAGATGCGCGCGCCCTCGATGCGCTCGCGATTGCGCGGCAGCCCAAACCGGTCGTAGCCGTTGCGCTGGCTGTTACCGATCACGTAAAGGGCAGCATCTTTGCCAAGTGCCGCGCCGACCTGCAGCGGCAATGCTTGCTGGTTGGCATCGAGCGGATGCGCCTGGGCAATCTGGCGGCCGTCAGCCGAAAGTTTGAGGCGCATGATTCGGTTCGGCGGAAGACCATTCTGAACGATAATCAAGTGGTTGTTCCACCATGCCATCGACTCGATGTTGACCAAGCTCAGATCCGCGGGCACGGGAACATCGAAAGGCTTTCCGCTCTCCAGATCGACCCCTAGAATCCCGCGCTCCACGTCGTTGAAGTACAGGCTTTTCGAGTCGCCGGAGACTGCCAGCGCTCGGATTCCAGCCAGATGGGGAGCCTGCAGAATCCGACGAAAGCGATCTTCGATTACCTGATAGATGACGTTGTTGAGACTATCCAAGGCATAGACACTGCCATCTGCAGCCACCGTGATCGTGGACAGCACAAAGCTCTGGCCGGGCACAACCGGCGACAGAAAACTCTTGACGAACTTGCCGCTGGAAAGCTCGAACTTGAAGATGCCGGCCTTGCCAAGATCGCGTTCGGCGCTGTAGCCCTTGTAGTGCGGCACCGCACTGGAAGCAACCCACAGAACACCGCGCTCGGCATCCACGGCAACCCCGAACACGCCCCACATGCCGTTGGCCTCGTCGGCCTCGGCGAGCACCTTCAGCGCACCGTCCTCCTCGATCACATAGACCTTGCCTTCTCGCACGCTGCCTACCAGCGGCCGCCCTCTGCTGGAATCGAAGGCGATGCTCTCGATCAAGAGGTCTTCGCGGGGCAAGGTGTGGACGACACGTCCCTCACCAAAACTCTGTCGGTTGCTTTGGAAGCCTTCAACGATGTACTTCCATGCCCCCGTCTCACTTACCTGGGAAAAGCGGGGATCCTTCTCGAGCTCGTGCGCGAATCCAGCCTTCTGCATGCTCAGCAAGGCGCTGTAGGCCTCCGACTTCAGGTCCTGCTGCGCATAGCCTGCGGCCATTTCGTAGCGGAACGCCCCTACATGCGGCCGCAAGCCAGCCAGGCGCTTCCACACCAGAGTCTCTTTCATGAGATCTCCCGCCTGGCGCAGTTGCCCCGCCAGCTCCAGCAGGCTCTCCGTGTCGTCGATCGCGGCCAGCGCCTTTTCGACCTGCTCGGGCGATTCCAGGGTCTTGCCCTGGGGTTCAACCTGAGCAAGCAGCGCGGCAGGCGGAGTCAGCAGCAGGGTGCACAACAGGAGACGCTTCAGCGACATGAGCGGAGTTTCCGTGACAGACAAAGGGGGCGCGAGGCTCAAGGGACAGCGCTCGGGGCGTGGGGTTCCCCAGCGGCACTCGCACCGGCATGAAGTCCCTGCACGCGGAGCAGCAATCGCTCGCGGCTAAGATGACGCACATTCTAGCCAAGGCCTGCCCGATGAGCCCGAACGCTTCGCCTGAACCGGTCGAAACCCTTCACGAAGCCCGCTACCTGCGCCTGTGCAAGCGCGGTCGCTGGGAGTACGCCGAGCGCACCAATGCCGGCAGCGCGGTGATCGTGGTCGCGGTCACGCCGGAGGACTGCATCGTCTTCGTCGAGCAATTCCGCGAGCCGATCCAGCAGCGCAGCATCGAGATGCCGGCCGGCCTGGTCGGTGACATCGATGGTGCCGAATCGATCGAGCTCGCCGCTCAGCGCGAACTGGAAGAGGAAACCGGCTGGCACGCCGCGCGCGTCGAGTTCTTGATGATGGGCCCTTCGTCCTCCGGCATGAGCACCGAGCAGATCGCGTTCGTCCGCGCGCACGGCCTGACTCGCGTCGGCGCCGGCGGCGGTGACGCCACCGAGAACATCACGGTGCACGAGATCCCCCGGACCGAAGCGCCCGCATGGCTGGACGCAAAGCGTCGCGAGGGGTTTTCGATCGATCCCAAGCTCTACGCGGGGCTGTTCTTTGTGGAGCGCAATCCCGACGGCAGCTGCGTGACTGCGTGGGATTAGGGATTCGGGATTCGTTTGCAGCGGCTCCGTCGATGGTGCGCGAAGCACTGGGCCGGTCGAAGCGGAGCTGCTGAACGGTGCCGTCTGCTCGGCACGAATTGGCCGAAGCGCTCGCAACCCGTCTCGCGAAGCGCTCGGCACCGGCTTCTCAACGAATCCCCAATCCCGAATCCCTAATCCCGGCTCTTCAACACCTCCCGCGCCGCGTTATGCCCCGGCAGCCCGCTCACGCCGCCGCCGGGATGCGCGCCGGAGCCGCACAGGTAGAGCCCCTTCAGCGGCATCCGGTAGTTGCCGTGGCCCAGCACCGGACGCGCCGAGAACAGCTGATTCAGGCTCAGCGCGCCGTGGAAGATGTCGCCGCCGGTCAGCCCGAACTCCTGTTCCAGATCGAAGGGCGAAAGCGCACGGTAGCCCAGCACCGAGGCCTTGAAGTTGGGCGCGAACGCGTTGACGGTGTCGATCATCCGCTGCGCCACCGTGTCGCGATGCTCAGGCCAGGATTTTCCGTCGGGCAGCTCGGGTGCGACGTGCTGGCAGAACAGGCTGGCCACGTGCGCACCCGCCGGAGCAAGGCTGTCGTCCAGCGTGGAGGGAATCAGCATCTCGACGATAGGCTGCTGCGACCAGCCGTGCTGGCGCGCATCGAAGTAGGCCTGCTCCATGTAGCTCAGGCTGGGTGCCAGGATGATCCCCGCGGTGTGGTGCTCGGCGCGCGCGCGGCCCGGCAGGCAGCTGAAATCCGGCAGCTCGGACAGCGCCACGTTCATGCGGAAGGTGCCCGAGCCACAGCGATAACCGCGCATGCGCTCGGCGAAGTCGGCCGGCAGCTCGGACTGCGGTACCAGCTTGGTGAACAGCAGCTTCGGGTTGACGTTGGCCACCACGCGCTTCGCGCGGTGCACGCGGCCATCTTCGGTACGCACGCCGACCGCCCTGCCCTGTTCCACCAGTACTTCCGAGACGCTGGCATTCAGTTCGATGTCGACACCGGCAGCTTCTGCCGCGCGCGCCATCGCCTGGGTGATCGCGCCCATGCCGCCGATCGCATGACCCCATACGCCGGCCTTGCCGTTGACCTCGCCGAATACGTGATGCAGCAGTACATACGCACTGCCCGCCGCATACGGGCTGGCGTAGTTGCCGACCACGCCATCGAAACCGAACAGGGCCTGGATCGGCTCGGACTCGAACCAGCGCTCGAGGTAGGCGCCGGCGGAATCGGTGAACAAATCCAGCAGATCGCGCTGGCCTTCGATGCCCAGCGCCGCCGCGCGTCGACCGAGCCCGGCGGCGCGGATCAACTCGGGCAGCGCGGCCAGCCAGCCGCCTTCCGGCGGTACATTGGGTGGCGTCTGCACGGCCAGCTCGCGCAGCAGGCCAGCGATGCGATCGAGGTGTTCGCCGTAGGCCGGCAGGCGTTCGGCGTCGCGAGCGCTGAACTTCGCGACCTCAGCCTGGGTGCGGCCCTCGCCGGCCTTAAGGAAGCGGCCATCCGGCAGCGGCAGGAAATTGCCGAGCTCACGCTCGACGATGCGCAGGCCGTGGCCGTGCAGATCTAGCTCGCGGATCACCTTCGGGTGCAGCAGCGACACCGTGTAGCTCGCGGTTGAGTTGCGGAAGCCCGGGTGGAATTCCTCGGTCACCGCCGCACCCCCCACCACGCCGCGCCGCTCGAGCACGCGCACCGACAGCCCGGCACGCGCCAGATAGGTCGCGCAGACGAGGCCGTTATGCCCGCCGCCGATGATCAGCACATCGCTGCTGCGCTCACTCATCTCAGCGATCCGTCAGCTCGACGCTGACCTCACCCACGCCCTCGACACGCGCAGTCAGGCGATCACCCGCGACACAGGGTCCCACCCCGGCCGGCGTGCCGGTGAACACCAGATCGCCCGGTTCCAGCCGCACGAACGTCGACAGATTCGCCAGCAGCTCGGGGACCGACCAGATCAGGTCGCCGATATCCGCCGATTGCCGCACTTCACCGTTCTGGAGCAATTCGATGCGCCCGGCCTTGGGGTGACCGATCCGCGCCGCCGGCACGATTGCGCTGCACGGCGCCGAGCGATCGAAGCCCTTCGCCATGTCCCAAGGCTTGCCGCCTTTCTTGAACTGCGCCTGCAGGTCGCGACGGGTGAAGTCGATGCCGACGCCGTAACCGAACACCTGGGCCTGCGCCTGCTCAGGTGTCAGCGCCTCGCCGCTGCCGCTGATTGCCACCACCAGCTCCGCCTCGTAGTGGAAGTCGGCGGTCTGGCCGGGATACGGAATCCGCGCACCGTCGGACACCACGGCATCGGCCGGCTTCATGAAGAAGAACGGCGCCTCGCGGGTGGGGTCGGCGCCCATTTCGCGCGCGTGCTCGGCGTAGTTGCGGCCCACGCAATAGATGCGTCTGACCGGAAAAAACTGCGAGCTTTCGGCGACAGCCACGCAGGGCGTAGCAGGCGGAGGCAGTACGTAGACGCTGGACTGGGGCATGGGTTTCGGAGCTCGGGATTGGGGATTGGGGATTGGGGGTTGGGCTTTGGGCTTTGGGCTTTGGGCTTTGGGCTTTGGGCTTTGGGCTTTGGGCTTTGGGC
>CAZPHV010000010.1:0-17021 GCA_964586455.1 uncultured Aquimonas sp. | reverse complement strand
TTTGGGACTCTAGGTTCGCGATATGCACCGTTCGAAGCCTGCTCCCCTCTCCCCTTGTGGGAAGCGGAGAAGAGCGCCTGTCGGCTGCCGGTGGCAGCCGACGTTCTACGGAGCCCGAGCGAAGCGAAGGCAGGGCGGGGGAGAGGGGTCGAGGCTCGCCAAGGTTCCCATCCCCCTCTCCCCAACCCCTCTCCCACCAGGGGAAGGGGCTCAATGAGTCCGACTGAGGGCAGACAGACGCACGGCCCCAATCAGGCGCGGTTCCAACAGGTTCGGAAGGCGTGTTTCCCCGCAAGCATAGACGGTGTGCAGACCGTGAGACCCCTGCGAGAAGACGTATCGCCGGGCTGACGCCACAAGCGAGCGCGAAACTTGCATGCCTCAGACCATCACAGCCAGCGCGGAGGCCCCCCATGCTGCCCCAGGACGACGAAGACGCACTGTTGAAGCGCCATCGCTACGCGCTGCAGGAGATCGAGCGCGAGATCCGCAAGATCAACCGCGAGGTGATCCACCGCGACATCCCCAAGATCGAGCGTAGGCATGTGGTGGAACTCGCTACCGTGGTGGCCGAGCACCGTGCCCGCTACCTCAGCGCAGGCATGCGCCTGGCTTCCGCGAAGATCGGCACACCGGAAGAACAGGAGCTGATTCGCATCCTGCCCGGCCTGCGCCGCGAATTCGAGACCGCTCGCGACGTGTTCGCCGCGCTGGAGCGCGCCATCGAACAGGCCTACGTGGACGTCGACCTGCGCTGACCTCGCCATGCGCGCGATCGTCCGCGCGCATCCCTCATAGCCCTGCCTTCTGGCACCCGCGCCGGGCACGCGCAGGCGGCACCTTTGAGCGCTGTCTCCTGATCGGGCTTTGCTCAATGACCCTGCTGCATTCCCTGAAGCTCGGCCTGCGCGTCGCCGCGCTCGCCGCACTTCCCCTCGCCCTGTCTCCACTCGCGCTTGCCGCCGAGCGCCTCGAAGTCGGCAATCGCGTCACCGAGGGCGTACCCGAACTGCCTGCGGATTTGATCGAGCGGCTTGAGCGCTACCAGAACACGCGGCCTGCCAACTTCGCCGGCTGGGCCAGTGATGGCGAGCTGCTGATCGGCACGCGCTTTGGCGAAACCAGCCAGGTGCATCGGGTGCGCGCGCCGCTGGGCATGCGCGAGCAGCTCACCTTCCACAAGGAACCGGTCTCCTCGGTGCGCGCCCAGCCGGGCAGCAACGGCCGCGGCTTCGTGTTCGGCAAGGACGTCGGCGGCTCCGAGTTCTGGCAGCTTTACCATTACGATCTCGACAGCCGCAGCACACGACTGCTGACCGACGGCGGCCGCAGCCGCAACGAGCAGCCCCTGTGGTCACGCGACGGCCGCCTGCTGGCCTGGACCAGCACCGCCCGCAACGGTCGCGACAGCGACATCTGGGTGCGTGCGCTGGATGGTGAAGCGCGCGCGGTGCTGACCGAGGGCGGCAACTGGTTCGCCAACGATTTCTCTCCCGACGGCAAGCGACTGCTGGTGCAGCGCTACATTTCGATCAACGAGAGCCATCCCGGTGAGGTCGATCTCGCGACCGGAAAGCTGACCCGCTTCCCGGTAGACGGCGAGCGCGCGGCCTTCGGCGGCTTTCGCTACGCACCCGACGGCGAGGGCGTGTACTTCATTTCGGATGAGAACAGCGAGTTCCGTCGTCTGCGCTACCACCGCCCCGGCCAAACGGCACAGGTGCTGACCGCCGACCTCGACTGGAACGTGGTGGCTTTCGACATCGCGTCCGACGGCGGCCACCTCGCCTACGCCAGCAACGAAGACGGCATCTTCCGCCTGCACGTGCTGTCCCTGCCCGACCACCGACCGGTGGAGCTCCCGGAGCTGCCGGTGGGCGTGATTGGTGGAATGGGCTTCTCGCCCGACGGTCGCCGCATTGCGCTGACGCTGAACAGTGCGATCACGCCCAGCGATGTCTATGTCGTGGATCTGGCAGCGCGCAGCCTGACCCGCTGGACCGAAGGCGAAGTCGGTGGGCTGGATGCCTCGCGCTTCGTCGCGCCCAGCCTGATCCGCTACGACAGCTTCGATGGGCTGTCGGTGCCGGCCTTCTACTACCGTCCGGCCGGCGTGCCTGCGGACCGCGCGCTGCCGGTGGTCATCAACATCCACGGGGGCCCCGAGGCTCAGGCACTGCCAACGTTCAACGCGAGCATCCAGTTCATGCTGGATGAATTGCAGGTCGCGGTACTGGTGCCGAACGTGCGCGGCTCGGCCGGCTACGGCAAGACCTATCTCGACCTCGACAACGGCCTGAAGCGCAAGGACTCGGTCAAGGACATCGGTGCCCTGCTCGACTGGATCGAACAGCAGCCGGGTCTGGATGCCAAGCGCGTCGGCGTATCGGGTGGCAGCTACGGCGGCTACATGGTGCTGGCGACCATGGTCGACTACGCCGATCGCATCGCCGCCGGCATCGACGTGGTCGGCATCTCGCACTTCACTACGTTCCTGAAGAACACCGAGAGCTACCGCCGCGACCTGCGCCGCGCCGAATACGGAGATGAGCGCGACCCGGAGATTGCAAAGTTCTTCGAGGAAATCGCGCCGCTGAACAATGCAGCGCAGATCCGCTCGCCGCTGTTCGTCGCCCAGGGCGCCAACGACCCACGCGTGCCGCTGTCCGAGGCGGACCAGATCGTCGAGGCTGTGCAAGGCAACGGCGGAGACGTCTGGTATCTGGTGTTCAAGGACGAAGGCCACGGTTTCGCCAAGAAGAGCAACAGCGACTACTTCAGCGCCGCCAGCATGCTGTTCTGGCAAAAGCATCTGCTGAGCGAGTAGCGCGCCGCGCCTCGGAGCACCCGACGTTGGGCCAAGCGAAGCGCGGCCCAACAGCGTGGCCACACGCCTGCCCCCCCAATTGCGATGCACTCAGGTGCGTGAAACGCGGCGGCGCCGCTCGTGTAGGTTGGGCCAAGCGAAGCGCGGCCCAACGGCGCGGCGCCGATTCTCGCCGCCGTATCCATCGTCTCGATGACGGTTTCCAAGCGCTGCCCAAGCCACGCTCGGCGGGCCGCTACCCAGCCACTAGCGCACCTCGAACACCCGCCCCGCCGCGATCGTTGCTTCCAGCGCCAGCGAATCCGGATCCAGCAGCAGCACGTCGGCATCCGCGCCGACTTCGATCCGCCCCTTGCGCGGCAGGCCCCAGATCGCGGCCGGCGAAGACGTCAGCGCCGCCAGTGCGAGCGGAAGCTGCAGGCCATGCGCCTGCACACCCTCGCGCAGGGCCAGCAGCAAACTGCCCATACCCGCGAACTCGATCGACAGCAATCTGCCGTCCGCGTCGAAGCGCGGCAGGCTGGCCTGGCCATCAGTGCTGAGGCTGATGCGCTCAACCGGCAGCCCGCGCGCCAGCAGCTCAGCCAGCGCCTGCGCCGCCGGCACTTCGCCCGCGCTGAGCAGATCGGCCGAAGTGCTGGCCGTCAGATCGACGCTGCCGCCGCGCGCGATCCACTCGGCGCCTTCATCCAGCAACCGACCCGAACGATTGATATGAGTCGGATGCCACTGCGCCGCCGGCAGCGGCGTGCGCGCATCGACTTCGCGCAGCAGGCGCAACCCCTCATCGCCATCGCCTACGTGAATCAACACCGTGCCGCGCTTGCCGGCGAGCATGCCGCCCACGCGCGAATCGGCGCCGATTCGCGCGAGCTCGTCCGCGGTCGGCTGCGAGCCACGATGGTCGGCGATCGCGATTTCGCCGACCCCCAGCATCTCGGGAATCAGCACCAGGTCCGTGCGCACGCTGCCGCTCAGCGTGGCCA
Organism: uncultured Aquimonas sp.; assembly: GCA_964586455.1. Taxonomy (GTDB): domain Bacteria; phylum Pseudomonadota; class Gammaproteobacteria; order Xanthomonadales; family Xanthomonadaceae; genus Aquimonas. The sequence continues at coordinate 13,208 of CAZPHV010000010.1, read as the reverse complement.
CCGGCACCCGATAGCTGCCCGACAGCACGAAGGCCGACAGACCCTCGGTGTTCAGGGCACGCGCGCAGGCCAGCAGGTCGGCGTGGCTGCGGGTGACTTCATCGGTGCCAAGCGCGCCGATCAGGGTGGTGACGCCGGCGCGCAGCGCGTCGTCCGCCCGCAGCGCGCGCGCGCGCGTGGCAAAGCCGCCCTCGCCGCCACCGCCACCGATGTGCACCAGGCTGTCGACGAAGCCCGGCACCAGCAGTCGCCCGCGCGCGTCGATGCGCCGCAGATCAAGACCGGCGCCGAGCTGAAGCCCGCGTCCGATCGCCAGCACGCGCCCAGCGACCAGCAGCACGTCCAGCCGCCCCAGCGGCTGTGGCGCATACACCTCAGCATCGGTGATCAGCAGAGGGGTATCGCGTTCTTCAAGCAGCATCATTGGAATCCCGTAAGTACGCCGAGCGCGACGAAGCCCGCCGCCATCGCCAGCAGGAGAAGTTCGAAGCGCCAGACAATGCGCACCCATTCGGCCCAGCTCAGCCCGGCCACGCCGGTGGCACCGATCAACAGGGCCGAGGTCGGCACCACCAGATTGGTCAAGCCATCGCCCAGCTGAAACGCGAGCACCGAAACCTGGCGGGTGACACCGACCAGATCGCCCAGACCGGCCATCAAAGGCATCGTGATCGCCGCCTGCGCCGAACCCGAGGTGACGAAGAAATTGAAGCCCGACTGCAGGCCGAGCATGCCGAGTGCTGCGAACATCGGCGGCGCGCCCTCGAACACCCAGGCCATCGCGTACAGAAACGTGTTCAGCACCGAAGGCGCATGCGGGTCGGTGCCGCCGAGCAGCCACAGCAGGCCCTTCGCCGCGGCAATGACCAGCGCCACCGGCACCATCGAGCGCACGCCGTCGGTGAACACTTCAGCGACGCGGTTGGCGCCCAATCGACGGTCGATAAAGCAGATGATTCCGGTCACCAGACCGAGGGTGAAGAACTGCGCGGCGATCTCGGGCAGGTAGTACTGGCGCTGGCTGACACCCCAAACGATCCACACCACCGTGGCGAGCACGGCGAGCAGGATCAGGCGATCCGCCCAGCGCAGCGGTTCGGCGCGAATCAGCTCGGCCAGTTCGTCTTGGCTGACGCGCTGCGGTTGGCGGTGCCTGAAGGTGTAGCGCAGGGTGAAGGCGATGCCGACCGCGGTGAAGCAGGCCCACATGGCCATACGGAAGTTGGCACCCGACAGCGGCTCCAGCTCGGCGATGCCCTGCGCCACCAGCACGCTGAACGGGTTTGTCCATGAGGTCGCGAAACCGATCTGGCTGGCCATGTAGGTGCACATCACCGCGGACGCGCGCGGCAGACCGAGGCGATCGGTCAGCGGCAGCAGCAGGGCGATGAAGGCGATGGTCTCTTCGCCCATGCCGAAGATCGCGCCGCCCAGCGAGAACGCGATGAACAGGCTCGCCAGCAGCAGCCAGTCGCGGCGTCCGGTGAGCGCGATCAGCCGCAGCAGGCCGCGATCGATCGCGCCCGAAGCCTGCACCACCGCGAAGCTACCGCCGATGATGAAGACCAGCGCGATCACGCCGATCGCAGCGCCCATGCGGCTGCCCGACGCAAAGCCTTCGAACAGGAAGTTGAGGAAGCCCGGACCCTTGCCTTCCGAGAACAGGCTCAGGCCGTGCTCGGGCTGCGCCAGGCTGAAGCTGGCCAAGGACAGAGGCTGGCCGGCGGCGAACATGCCCGCCGGCACCAGCAGGCTCAGCAGACTGAAAGCCACCGCCACCAGACACAGCAGCAGCAGGGTGTTGACGCCCTTCGACTCGGGGCTGGCGTTCAAACAATTTCTCCGAAGCGGCTGCAGAAAGCCGTGCAAGGGAACACAGGCGGACCAACGCCCGCAAGCAAGATTGAGTAGGGGGCAGTCGCGGAAGTCGGACGGGGGGACGCCGACTTCCGCCGAACAACGCGAACGGCAAGCCAATCAGTTCACGTCGGGCCAGCGACGCGGGGAGTCGTCGCAGGCACCTGCTTTTGCGCTTTGAGTGAACATGCACCCGAAGGATCGATCGAGATGTCCGCGGCGGCGGATCAAGATCCGCCCTACAGATACCGCTCGCACCGGTCCCGACCCAACACCGCATCGCCGTAGGGCGGATCTTGATCCGCCGCGCCAATCACGCCCGAGGACTCCCCGATCCGACACCGCATCGCCGTAGGGCGAATCTTGATCCGCCACGCCAATCACGCCTGAAGACTCCCCAACCCGACACCGCAACGACGTAGGGCGGATCTTGATCCGCCACGCCAATCACGCCCGAGGACTCCCCGATCCGACACCGCAACGACGTAGGGCGGATCTTGATCCGCCGCGTCGTTCCCCCACGCTGGATCCCGATCTGCCGCACCCACCCTGCCGTATCGCTCCAAGGCCCCTTCACCACGGCGCCAATGCCAAGCACCCCAACCGCACTGCGGGGCCGAAGTGCCCATCACAACCGATAGGTGTAGTTCAGCGTCCAGAAGCGGCCCAGCGTGTCGTGGTTGTAGAGGTCGACATTCGCCGCCGAGCCAAGCGCCACCGGCGGATCACGATCGGCAAGATTGCGCACGGTCAGGCTAAGGCTGTGGTTCTCGCCGAAATCCTGCCCGAGGGTCAGATTGAGCGTCGTCCACGATCCGACTCGACGCTCCGCCGGTACGCCCGCGCGCTGATCGTCATCGAAATAGCCATCGACGTAGTTGGCAAAGAAGCGCGCGAAGCTGTCGCCCTTGGACCAGGCGAAGCCGGTATTGAGGGTCCACTCCGGGTAGCGGAATTCGCCGACCCGCTCGACCAGCCGCTGGCCATCTCGGCAGACGCCGGCACCGCGACGCGTGTCCGCCCCGCCGCAGGATTCGCTGCGCTCGAAGCTGTTGATCCAGGTCGCATCCGCCAGCAGGCGCAGACGGCCCCAGCTGAACTCGTCGAAGCGGTGCTCGAAGCTGAGATCAATACCATCCGTGCGCTGGCGACCGATGTTGATCAGCTGCAGGTTGACCTGATCGATGTTGCCGCCGATGCGTCCGTTGCGGATACCCACGCCCAATTGGCCCGAGCGCAGATCAGCGCTGCGGAACACGAGAGCGGGATCGTTCAAGGCGCGACGGAACAGCTCAAGATCGTCGATGTCGACGAGGTCCTTCTGGTCGAAGTTCCAGTAGTCGAGCGTCAGCGTGGTGCGCGCGCCCAAGCTGAACGCGCTGCCCAGATACCAGGCGCTCGAGGTTTCGGCTTCGAGATCCGGATTGCCGTAGATCTCCGACAGGTAGCCATCGTCACCGGAGAACCCTCCGCAGAAGCTCTGGAAGAACTCGCTGCCCGGTGAGCAGGGCAAGGCGCCCGAGCCCAGGGTCGTGCCCGCACCGACCTGCGCCAGTGAAGGCGCGCGGAAGGAGGTGTTCCAACCGCTACGCAGCACCACATTGTCATGCGGCTGCCAGCGCAGGCTGAGCGCCGGATTGAAGTCCCCGCCGAAATCGCTGTAGTGGTCGTAGCGCGCGGCCACGCGCAGATCCAGCGTGCTGGCAAAGGGCAGGAACACTTCGGCGTACAGCGCCTGCTGGCTGCGGGCCGCTTCCACCGCCGTGGAGCCGAAGCCGTACACGGGCACCTCGCCCGTCGCCGGATCCAGCGTTGCCAGTGGCGAGGGGCGGTCTTCGATATCTTCGCGGCGCGCTTCCGCACCGAAGGCCCAGCCGATGCTGCCGCCGGGGAGCTCGCCCCACAGACGCGAGACCTTGGCATCCCAGCTCAACAGATCCGAGCGGCCGTCGCGCGGCACCTCCTCGCGCAGCAGGTCCAGCACCTGCGCGCTGTTGCTGGCCTGACCGCCAAACGGGTTGTAGAACAATCCGGCGCTGCCAGGGGCGCAGTTCACCGCGCCGCTCGCACACAGCCGGCCCTGCAAGGCCGCGCGGAAGCGCGCGACGTTGTAAATGCCGGCTACGGCTTCCTGGGTGGAACTGCTGCGCGAGAGCGTGCCGGTGGTTTCCCAGTCCCACTCGCCGGCGGTGCCGCGCAGGCCGTTCAACCAGCGCCAGCTGCGGGTGAACACCTCGATCTCGCGCGCGTCGGGAAAGCGCCCCCAACCAAACAATGGGAACGCAGGATCTGCGCCTGCTGCGATCAATCGCGTGCGCAGCTCGGCCGGCATGTTGGGGTGGTTGAAGGCGATCGCTTCCTCGCTCCACGGTGCAGGCGCACTGGCTGCCCGCGAGCGGTTGCGCTGCAGCGCGAATTCGCTGAAGTACTCGGCGTCGTCGGCGATCTCGTACTGGAAGGTGGTGTACAGGCCGTAGCGCTGGCTCTCAGGGTCGGTGGGCGTGTAGGCGTTACGGTTCAGCGTGCAGTACGCGCCGAAGCGGCTGTTGGGAAAGCCGGGGCGTCCATCGAAACGCTGTCCATCGGGACACCCGGCCTCGACCAGATCGAGATCCATATCACCGAGGTCGTTGAAGCTGGGATAGATGCCCTGCTGCGAAGGCCGCGGCTCGACCGCAGTGATCGCGCGGTCGCGGTCGTACAGCGCGTTGCGCTTGTAGGCGTCGAACACCAGCATGCCGCGCGAGCGCTCGCCGACGTAGCCAGCGACGATGTTGGCGTTTGCGCGCAGCTCATCGGTCGCCGCTTCGGAATCGCCAACGCTGGCCGACAGACGCACGCCGTCGAAATCGTCGCGCAGGATGAAATTCACCACGCCGGCGACCGCATCTGCGCCGTAGATGGCAGAGGCGCCAGTGGTCAACACCTCGATGCGGTCGATCGCGGCCAGCGGAATCGCGTTGACATCGACGAAGTTCTCCGAGCCCGACGCGAACGAGGACACCGCGATGCGGCGGCCGTTCACGAGGGTCAGCGTCGAGGCCGTGCCGAGGCCACGCAGCGAAACCGCCGCCGCGCCGGCCGGGGTATCGGCCTGCAGCGCGCCCGAGTTGGCAGCGCTGAAGGTGCCCGTGCCGCCACGCGCCGCAGCCAGCTGGGCGACCAGATCGCCCACCGTCACCGCGCCGAACTGGCGGATGTCCTCCGCATCGATCACGGTGACCGGCTGGCCTTCCTGCAGATCGATGCCACGGATATTGGTGCCGGTGACGACGATTTGGTCGAGCGTTTCAGGCTCAGCGTCGGCTGAGCCAGCAGGCGGGCTCGGCTGGGCCAGGGCCGTCCCGGACTGAAACGAAATGCCGCACAGGGCCGCGACGATGGCGGCCGACAGCGCTCGCAACTTGCGCATGGTGTTGTTCCCCACGAGAGCCCGCTGGCGCGCAGAGGCGACCGGGGCATGGACACGGATAGCAGATAGCAGGCGGACGCGGGCCGAAGGCGACCGCGTGCGTGCTCAATGGCTGGGTTACCGCGGGGAAACGGCTACTCGTCCCACCACTCGCTCAAGTAGTAGGTGCGCGCGATGTGCCGGATGTGGTTCAGCGGCTTGGACATGGGCGCAGACGTGGGAACACTGCGACGAAGGATTACGCCGAGCTTCGCGCCGCGTCAAGTCGACACCTGCGTTCACGAGGAAGCCGCACGAGCGCCCGCTTGCAAGGAGGCGAAGCGGCTGGCTACCGTGGTTCGCATGACTACCCCATCGTGCGCCGCCCTGCCCTGCCTGCTTCTGCTAAGCGCTCTTGCGCTCGCGGGAACCCCTTCGACTGATGCACCGCCGAACACCCTTGATTCTGCATCGGAACACTCCGTCACGACGCTTATTCTCGCTGGAGGTGCGCTGCCCATCTGTTCGGATCTTGCTTTGCGGGCATGCACGAAAGCGCCCGATTCAGGCGCCTCTTCGCGGGCCGAGCCGCGCTATCAGATCCGCCCTGAGTCCTTTCACAGCACGGCTCTGGATGACTCCTGGCCGGCGCAACGACGCCCTCTGCTGCGACAGATCGAACGCATGCTCGGCCTCGCCTCGTCTCGACTCGGTGATACCCCTGTCGGCGCACGCGAGATCGAGGATGTACTGTTCACGCTCTGTCTTGATGCGCGCAACGGCGCCTCCTGCCCACGCCGGAAGCGCAGCCCCTGGCAGCAGATGACCGATGCCGAACGCACACGCGTGCTGTCGGCGCTTGAGCTGCCGCAGCAGGACCCAGAAGGCCGTCGCAAACGCGAGGGTGTCCACCTCGATCTCAATGCTCAGCCTCACGGTGAAGCGGTGCTGCGCGCCTTCGTTGAGGCTGCATCCCTGCGCAGCCCGGACCGGGTTCCGCGCGTTCTCGTGGTCACCGCCTCTTCGCTGGACCCGATGGAGCCGGTCGACTTCTACCTGTCCGCCCTCGAAGCACTGGGCGCGCAAGCGACGTGGTGGCCGCTGGATGCAGCGCTGGCTCGCACCCTCGAAAACGGCGACTGCAGCGGCCTGGGCACGCTGCGCGCGGCCGTTCTCGGCCTGCACGCCCGCGAGCACGTCTATCCAGACCTGCATGCGCAGCAGGAGCAGGTCTGCGCTCAGCCGCAGGCATTGATGGCTCAGCTCGACGCCGCGCAGGGCGTGTTCTTCAGCGGTGGCGACCAATGGCGGCTGCGGCAGGCGTTTTTCGCAGCTGACGGCAGCGCCCTGCCCTGGCTGACCGCCCTGCGCGCGGCGCATGCCCGCGGCGATCTGGTCGTTGCCGGCACCAGCGCGGGCGCAGCGGTGCAGGCGGGCGCGGCCATGCTGACCAATGGTAGCCCGGCCTCGGCCTTGATCGAGCCCGCGCGCCGCGCAGCGCCACCTGAGCCGGGCTGCGCACGCGCCGGACTGTGTTCAGCGGACGAAGAAGTCGCGCTCACGATCTGGCCGGCGGGCGGCTTGGGCCTGGCCGCGCAGGCGCTGGTCGACACCCATTTCTCCGAGCGCGCGCGTGAGCCGCGGCTGCTGCGTCTGCTGGCGCAGACCGATGCGCGCTTCGGCTTCGGAGTGGACGAAGCCAGCGCGCTGCGCATCGACTCCGCCGACGGCGTCGATACGGTCGAGGCTGTTGGCAAGGAAGGCGGCTGGGTGTTTGTGCGCGATCCCACCGCCGCGCCCGGTGCGCTGCAGGCGCTGGTGTTCCATCTGGCGCCGGGCACGCGGCTGCGGCTGGGTGCAACCGGAGCCGCGCTGTTGGATCCACTGGCCGGCTGCATCGAATCGGGCGGCAGCCACGACCCATGGCAGGACGCAGCGCCACCCGATCCAAGCGAAGTCGGCGAGCCTGACGCTCGCGCGAATGCGCAGCCGGTCGACATCAGCGTCGGCGGCAAGGCGGCAGAGGACGCGCTGCAGCCCGGCGCGACCCGCTCAGCGGCGCGCGATCTGGCGCGCTGCGGCCTGCAATCGCACACCCTGGCGGCAGGCGCAGGCGCGCTGAGCATTGAGCGGCTCGGCATGACCGCAGTGGCGACCTCGGCGAGCGGACACGCAATCGGGCCTCTGCGCATGCGCTGGCAACCGGATTGACCCGAGCACCGCAGCGACTCCGGTGAGGGCTTGATCGGGACGCGCGGCTTGCGCGTTCCGCCACCTGGGCGTGCGATCACCATGGGTGGTGGGCCGCGAAACGCATTGCCCGCAAATCGCCACAACGCGCCGCCGTCAGTTCCGCTGGCGGGCGTCCACTGCAGTCACTGCGCCCTGCGCGCGAACTGCCGAGGAGTCCGCCCATGTTCCAGCGCGAAACCCGCAAACCGCGGCTGCGCCTGCTCGCAGCTGCAGCCGCAGCCACAGACGCCCTTCCACCATGTCAGCGCGGCAGCCACTCGCCGCGGCCGCCAGAGCCGCTTCGGGCCGCCGCGAACGCAGTCCACGCATCACGACAGGCAGCGCAGCCATGGACCTGATGCTGCCCGACCACCTGCGCGAGCCCGGCCACCACGTCCCACGCGACGACCCACCGCACGACAGCCGACCGCCAACGCCCGCCAGCACCACGTCGCCCGAAACGCGCCACGGACCCGCCTTCCCGCTCAGGCGCATAGCGCTGCGCGCACCCGTCTGCGGATTGCGCGATTGGCGGAGTCAAGCAAGGCCCGAGCTCGCCCTCGCAGCGAGGGCATCAACGGCATCGGCTCCTCTCACGGAACGGGACAAGCGCGGGTGAGTGGCTCGGCGGACACGATGCGCTCCCTGCTGCCGTTGCCGCGGGAGCGCGCCCGGATCGCCGAAGCTCCGCCGCTCCCGAACATCCTTCGAGTCGCAGGTCAGTCGTAGGTGAGCTGTAGGCGAGTTGTAGGTCAGTCGTAGGGTAGATAAGCGCAGCGCATCTACCAGAACCTCTCGACACGCAAGGCCCATACGCGGTATCTACGTGAACATTCCCCAGCCAGAACTGACATTCGACCCCATCAGGTGCCGAACAGACCTCCAGGAGCCGGACTCAGCCTTCCCTGCGCGGCGGCAGGTTGACGCGCTCTTTCTCGACCACTGTGAAATCACCTTCAAGAACGTCGCCGGTCCTAGGGCTAGTGGCTACACGGCCACCGCGCAACTTCCACCAAAGGCTGCGCAGGCCCAGGGCCGCCAGCGCTGCAGCGGCCAGTGCCGCCCCCGCCAAGGCGAAGAACGACAGCACGGCGATCCCCACTACCGCCAGCAGCAGGCGCAGCAGCGGATTACGGGGCAGGCGGAGCTGAACGAAAGCGGGGCGCATGGCTGTTCCTATGAGCGCCTGCATCCTGCGGGCGTTGGCGCAGTATTGAGGCGCACGCCTCCGGCCTCAAGGTCGAAACCCAGCGGCGGCTGAACGCTTTCGCGGCGGTTGATCCAGCAAAGCGCTCGATCAACCGCCTCGGCGTGCGCGCAGAACAGTCCGTCGCCCTGGGCGGGTTCAGCGCCGACTACGCGACTGAAGCACTCCAATGGGGCCCGCCTTCGGTTACAGCGTCTGCTTCCCCTGCGTATGTATGCTTTGCACCCCTTGCCCCTGAAGCCCCTCCCATGACCCATCGCCTGTGTGCCCTCGACGATCTTCCCGAGCTGCAGCCGGTGGCCTTTGATGCAGAAGTGGCTGGCACGTCGGAGTCGCTGCTGCTGCTGCGCCAAGGCGCCGAGGTTTCCGCCTTTTTGAACGTCTGCCCGCATGCCGGACGTCGACTGGACTGGGCGCCGGGCAAGTTCCTGATGGAGGGCGCCCATCTGATCTGCGCGGCGCACGGGGCGAGCTTCGCGCTGCCTGCCGGCCTGTGCGTGGCCGGGCCGTGCAAGGGGCAGTCTCTGCGGGCCGTGGCGCTGCGGGTCGAGGGCGATGGGGTGTGGCTGGCTGAAAGCTGAAAGCTGAAAGCCGAAAGTTGAAAGCGAAAGCGAAAGCGAGAGCGCCGCAGAGCTTTGGCGATGAGCGCGTTGTGCGGTGAGCGATGAGCTCTACGACATCGCTCGAACAGTCTGCGTCGTTCGGACGCGTTGGTCGATGCGCTGCGCTTATCTACGCTACGACTCGAGTGACGCCCTGCAAAGAACAAAGCGGAGGCGACAAGCTCGAAGCTTCGCTGGCGCTGAGTCTTGAAGCCCCATCGCGCCTGCAGCCACTCCACGCTCCGAAGCTGGCGGCTTCGTTTGAGGCAACGCGTCACTCGCTCTTGTAGGGTAGATAAGCGCAGCGCATCGACCAGAACCTGGCCGCAGCCAAGGGTTTTTTCCGGGGTGGACCGGGCCTCGTCCGCACCGTGCCGCAGCGAACATCGCCTACACAGTTCCTGCACAACTCCGTGCACTTTCCACTGCATCCAATCGCCAGGGCACCTGCGTATGTCCTGGCACGGCGGGTGCAACGCGCCGGCCCCACCCCTGACGCGAGGACCGTGCATGCAATCGAACTTTCTCCCGCAAGCAGTGCTGGCTATCGCGCTATGCGCGGCAGCTGCGGCGCCCGCTTCCGCGCAATCCGAGCCCTCGCGCTACGGCGGCAAGCTGCTGCTGACCGGCGGCGTGAGCCAGATCGAAGGCGCAGGCGGCGGCGGCTTGACGCCATGGGCCCTGATCGGCGGCTACGGCACGCGCGATCAGATCGGTGCGAGTGCGTTCTATACCCGGGTCGGCCTATCCGACTATTCACTGGACAGCTATGGCGCCCTGGTCGGCCTGTACGACCGGGTCGAGCTCAGCATCGCCCGCCAGCGCTTCGACACCCGCGACGTCGGCGCCGCCTTGGGGCTGGGTCGGGGATTCACCTTCACCCAGGACACCGTGGGCGTGAAAGTGAAGGTCGCCGGCGATGCGGTCTACGAACAGGACAGTTGGCTGCCGCAGATCGCGGTCGGCGCGATGCACAAGCGCAATGATCAGCCCGACGTGCTGGCCTTTGTCGGTGCGCAGCGCCGCGACGACATCGACTTCTATGTGTCCGCCACCAAGATCTACCTCAACAGCAGCCTGCTGGTGAATGGAACGCTGCGTTACACCCGCGCCAACCAGTTCGGCATCCTCGGCTTCGGCGGCGACTTGAGCGATAGTCGCAGCATCGAGATCGAAGGAAGCGTGGCACGACTTCTCAGCCCGAATCTGGCGCTGGGCGCGGAGTTCCGCAGCAAGCCCGACAAGCTTGGCATCGCCCGCGAGGACAACGCATGGGACGTGTTCCTGGCCTGGGCGCCCAACAAGCACGCCTCGCTGACACTCGCCTATGTCGATCTCGGCAACATCGTGATCGAAGACGATCAGCGCGGCTGGTATCTGAGCCTGCAGCTGGGCTTCTGACATTTTCCGGAGAGTACCGATGATGAACTTCTTTCGCGGCGCACTGCTGACGGCCGCCCTCGTTCTTGCCGGCCCCACGGCCGCCGAGCCCGTCAACCCCGCGCCAGCCCACCCCGAGCTGCGCCCTGTGCTGGCCGAGTTCGGCGGTGTGGATGGCCTGACCGTTCTGATGGATGACTTCATGCAGCGTCTGTTGGCGGATAGCCGCACGCGTGAGTTCTTCGAGTTTTCCGACCAGACGCGGGTGAAGCAGCAGCTGGTCGAGCAGTTCTGCGTGATCCTCGGCGGCGATTGCGTGTACAGCGGCCGCAGCATGGCGGAATCGCACGAAGGCCTGGACATCCGCCGCGACGAGTTCAACGCGCTGGTCGAAATCCTGCAGGACGCAATGCGCGCCAGAGGGGTGCCGTTTTCGGCGCAGAACAAACTGCTCGCCAAGCTGGCACCGATGCATCGCGAGGTGGTGACGCGGTAGGGGCGAAGTTGCGCGTGATCGATGCCCGTTGGTGATGCCCTATCGGCGAACCCCGATGCGGCGGTTGCAAGGGCGTTCCCGCATCCGGGCGGCGGGTCAAGACCCGCCCTACGCAGGTTCGGGAATGCGGTAGGACATGATCACCCCGCGCAGGTTCAGGAGTGCGGTGGGACATGATCACCCCGCGCAGGTTCGGGAGTGCGGCGGGTCAAGACCCCCACGCGGAATCTGCCGTAGGGCGGATCTTGATCCGCCGTCGCGATGAGATCGGCACCCCAGGCAGATCGCGTAGCGGCGAGTGATGCCGTAGCGAAGCGCGTGGCGATGTGCTCGAACCGCCCTACGCGGGCCGCCGCATATCCACGTGCGGGATGCCGTCTTCGAGGTACTCCTCGGAGCACACTTCAAACCCGTGCGCCGCGTAGTAGCGTTGCAGATGCGACTGCGCGCCGAGGGTGATCGCCTGAGCCGGCCACAGCGCTTGGCAGCGCGAGGTGGCTTCGTGCATCAGCGCATGCGCAAGGCCGCTGCCTCGCGCGTCCTGATGGACGATCACGCGACCGATCGCAGGCGTCTCAAACGCCGCAGCTGGCGGCAGCAATCGCGCGTAGGCCAGCAGCCTGCCCTCGGATTCGCCCAGCAGATGCCACACGTCGCGCAGCCCGTCGCGGCCGTCGAGATCTGGATAGGGGCAGTTCTGCTCGACGATGAAGACCTCGACCCGCAGCCGCATCAGCGCGTACAGGCGATGCACGCCGAGTGCTTCGAAGGGCAGGCAGGTCCAGACGATGGACGCGAGGGGTTTTGAACTCATTGATCGCTTTTCCGTGCAACCGTGGTCAGCGGAGGACCCGTGCGGTCGATTCTAGGGTGGCGGCGGGACGGACTCGACCGAACCCGGCCGTTTGATCGGAGTGAAGCGCTCGGTGCTGAACCAGCGGACCGGGTCCCAGGCCGCGGCACCGCCCCGCAAGGGCCAGTTCCGTCGAGATCCAGCGTCCGCTCGGGCAGGTGACCGAGCGCGATTCCGAAATCGACCCGCGCGAACACGGCGACGACGAACGCTCTCAGGTGTAGCAGGCACAGTGTGGCGGGAGCTGGGCGCGCAGTGTAGGACGCGGCGCCGCGGATTGATCGCCATTTGCGTCAGCGCGAAGGCCGACGACGCCCTGCGGTGCCTGCGGTGCGATAATCCCCGCCCATGAACAGACCCAGCGACGCACCGGATAGCCCCCGCGCGCAGAGCGCGCCCGCCGACACCACCCACTTCGGCTACCGCGAGGTGCCCACCGCCGACAAGAAGCGCCTGGTCAGCCAGGTCTTCAGCTCGGTGGCCGCGAAGTACGACCTCATGAATGACCTCATGAGCTTCGGCATCCATCGCCTGTGGAAGCGCTACTTCGTCGCCACCAGTGGCGTGCGCCGCGGCGACCGCGTGCTGGACCTGGCCGGCGGTACCGGCGACATCGCGCGACTGCTGCTGGAGCGGGTCGGCGAGAGCGGTGAGGTGATCATCGGCGACATCAACGGCGACATGCTGCGCGTCGGCCGCGATCGGCTGACCGACCGCGGCATGGTTCGCGGCCTGCGCTATGCCCAGCTCAATGCCGAGGCGCTGCCGTTTCCCGACGCCAGCTTCGATCTGGTCACCATCGCCTTCGGCCTGCGCAATGTCACCGACAAACAGAAGGCGCTGAATGAAATGCAGCGCGTGCTCAAGGTCGGCGGCCGCGCCCTGGTGCTGGAGTTCTCGGAAGTGCAGCCGCAGTGGTTGAAGCCCCTGTACGACCTGCATTCTTTCCAGGTGCTGCCGCGGCTGGGCAAGCTGTTCGCAGGTGATGGCGACAGCTACCAGTACCTCGCAGAATCAATCCGCCAGCACCCGCCGCAGGCGGAGCTGAAGTCGATGATGGAAGCCGCTGGCCTGGAGCGCTGCGACTACCGCAACCTCACCGGCGGCATCTGCGCGATCCACTCGGGGCATAAGCTCTAGTGTAGCGTTGCATTCTGTTTGGAACTTAAGCGGCAGTTTGCTCGGATCAC
>CAZPHV010000009.1:74351-105019 GCA_964586455.1 uncultured Aquimonas sp. | reverse complement strand
ATAGCGCTCGGGCGTTCGTCGGCTCGCGCGGCAGTGCCGCGCAAACGAGCCTCCTCACCCTCAAGCCTCCACCACCATCACCCGGTTCTTGCCCGCATGCTTGGCCGCGTACATCGCCTTGTCGGCGCGGTCGATGACTTCGCTGGGGTGTTCGCCTTGGGCGAAGCCGGTAATGCCGGCGCTGAAGGTGAGCAGTAGCTTCTGCGCGTTTGCCAGGAAGAAGCGCCGGGTGAGTTCGCGCTGCAGGCGCTGGACCACGCTTCTGGCCTCTTCGACGCCGACGCCGGGCAGCAGCAGTACGAACTCCTCGCCGCCGAAGCGCACCACCGAGTCGTTGCCGCGCAGGGTTTCGCGCAGGACGGTGGCGATGTGGCGCAGCACTTCGTCGCCGACCAGGTGGCCGTGGCTGTCGTTGATGCTCTTGAAGTTGTCGACGTCGAGTACGACGACGCAGAGCTCGCTGCCAAGCCGCTGCATGCGCGCCATCTCGCGTTCCAGAACTTCATCCAGACCTTTGCGATTGAGCGCGCCGGTCAGGGGGTCGACACGCACCAGCTGGCTGGTTTCCTCCAGTTCGCGCTGCAGCACCAGCACGCTCTGATTCGCGGTTTCGACCTGCTCGCGCAGGTCCGACAGTTCCGCTGCTGAACGGGCTGCGGTGGCGCGGGTTTCTTCGGTGCGCACCAGCAGAAGGCTGACTACGTCGGCCAGGGCATCGATGCTGTCGGCGGCGCTGATGCGGACTGCACAGTCGGACAGGACCTCGTGGTAGCTGGAGGTGCTGTCGGTCAGTTCGCCCAGGCGCGCGATGAAGCCGGCCAGCAGGCCCTTCAGGCGTTGCTGCGCGTCCGAGATCTGCCGGGCGAGATGGCTCTGCTTCTCGATCACCTTGCGCAGCCGGCGTCCGACTTCTTCCAGCACGCGCACGTCGAGGTTGCCCTGCAGCGATTCGGCCAGCAAGCCGAGCTGGCCGTGCAGCCAGTGGTCGTCGGTGACCAGCAGACGGATGTTGTCGATGATCAGCCGCAGCAGGTCGATCAGCGCGTCGCGCAGTGCGGCATCGGACTGGGCCGCCAGCTCAAGCCCGCGCTGGAAGCGATGCAGCAATTGTCCCAGCGCCTGCAGGTCGAACTCACCCTGGGCTTCGCGCAGCTGGGCGGCCAGCATGCGCGCCTCGTGGGCCAGCGCGGGCTGAGGTTCCAGCATCGGTGCGATGCCGTCACGCAGCAGGCCGGCCAGCAGTTCGTGCAGGCCTTCCGTCGTGGTATTGGCGGCTTCTTCGCGCGCTTCGGGCAGACGCCGGCTGCGCCATTCGCGCACCAGCGCGTCCATCCGCCGATGCAGCTGCGCGGACTCCATCGGCTGCGCCAGCAGCTGCAGCAGCTGCAGCTGGCGCAGGCCGCGCTGGGGGCCGGCGCGGTCGGGGTCGAGCTCGCGCAGGGTTTCAAGCAGTACCGAGGCCCAGGGCAGTTCGGCGTCGACGATTTCCAGCAGGCTCTGATTGAACGCGGTGCGCAGCTCGGTCCAGCTCGCCATCGCGATTGCGCGTTCGCACTGGCGCGCGAGGTTGAGCAGGGCAGGGGTGCCGCGCGGAAGCGCATGCACCAGCGCGCGCAGCGATTCCTCAGGAAAGGTGGTGGTGGGCTCTTCGCCGCTGATCTGATGATAGATGCGGGTGTAGTTTTCCGGCGTGGGTGGCAGCCGCTGATGGGTCAGCCGCTTCAGCGTTTCGCGCGCGAGCTCGGAAGGCGCGCTGCGCCCGTCTCCGCCAGCGCGCGGAGGTAGGGCGGTACCGCGGCTGCTGGAGTCGTCGGGCATGAGTCGGAAACTCGATTGCGCAGAGTTGGAATGCTACACCGCATACCCGTGAGCGCCGCGCATGCCGGATGTCCCGGGAGTGCAGCCGGAAGGTGGTCTTTGCCACGCCTGCAAGTCCCGCGCCCGACAGTTCGGAGCGCGGAAATTCCTTGGGCCGTGCGTTGTGCAGGACGCTCGTCGGCGGCCGCGCAGCCTCAGTCATGCCCGTGACCTCAGCAGGCCACTCGGTTGCGGCCGGCTTGCTTCGCGGCGTAGAGGGCGGCATCGACCTGGGAGAGCATTCGGTCGTAGTCGGCGTGGCCCTCGTGCGAGGCCAGGCCGATGCTGACGGTGATGCGAAGCCCGGGTTCGATGCTGTCCAGCTCCAGCCGTTCGAGGCCGGCGCGGACACGCTCGCAGACGACCAGCGCATCCGACAGTCGGGTGTTCGGCAGCAGCAGGGCGAATTCTTCGCCGCCCCAGCGGGCGACGGTGTCGATCTCACGGCACAGCGCGCTCATGCGCGCAGCCACGGTGCGCAGTGCGGCGTCGCCGGCGGCGTGCGAGTGCTCGTCGTTGATGCGCTTGAAGTGATCGAGGTCGACCAGGGCCACGCACAGCGGTTGATCGGAGCGCCCCGCGCGCGCGAACTCGTAGGCCAGCAGCTCGTCGAATGCGCGCCGGTTGGCGAGCCCGGTCAGGGCATCCTCACGGGCTTGGCGCTCGAAGGCCTCGGACTGTTCGCGCAGGCGCTCCAGCAGGCCGTTCTTCTCGATATCGGCTTGCTGCAGGCGCTGCGTTTGCTGGCGCAGATCGACAGTGCGCTGTTCGACCAGTTCGCGCAGGCGGACCTCGTTCTGAAGCATTCGACGCAGCCGACGCTGCAACAGGTGCTGGACCGCGAACGCCACCACCGCGGCCAGCAGCAGCCAGGCCCAGGGTCGCTGCCACCAGTGCGGTGCGATCCCGAACTCGATGCGGCCCTCGCGCTCGCTCCACGGGCCATTCGGATGCGCAGCCTGAACCTGCAGCGCGTACTCGCCGGGTGCCAGATTGGTGAACACGGCGCTGCGCTGCTCGCCGCGCTCGACCCAGTCGCGATCAAAGCCCTCCAGCCGGTAGCGGTAGCGGACCCGCTGCGGCATCACGAACGCCAGCCCGGCGAAGCCGACCTCGATGCGGCTGGTGCCGGCCGCCAGCTCGATGCGCGGCGCCAGCGGCAGGCTGGCGCCGTCGACCCGCAGTGATTCGATCACCACCGGCGGCGCGCGCTCTGCGAAGTCGTCCAGCTTGGCCGGGTCGACGTGGGCGACGCCGAGCGCGGTTGCGATCCAAAGGCTGCCGTCGCCGCGGCGCAGCGCGGGCGGGCCAGAGCCGCCGTTGCACTGCGCGCTGGCCATGCCGTCGGACTCGTTGAAGTGCTCGAACGGCACCCCCTCGGCGCGGCCATCGGCGAAGGCATTCGCAGCTTGGCTGGACAGCCGCAGCACGCCGCGGTTGCCGGTGAGCCACAGGTCGCCGGTGGCATCGGCGACGACGGCGAAGAATTTCTCGAAGGGCAGGCCGGCGCCGTGACCGATCGCGGCAAGCTGGCCGTCGCTGCGACGCCAGCGCAGCAGGCCGCGGTCGGTCGCCAGCCAAAGCACGCCGGCGCGGGCGTCTTCAAGAATCGAGAACACCGATTCGACTTCGCCGGCGGCCGCCAGCGACAGGGTCTCTGCGCGCCCTTCGCGAATGCGCCCGAGGCCGGTGCCGGTGCCGACCCAGAGCGCGCCTTCGGAGTCTTCGTGCAGGGCCACCACGTAGTCGCCCGGCAGGCCGTCTTCAGTGCCGAACACCAGGAGTTCGCCCTCGCGCCTCAACACCAGCCCCTGGGTGGTGCCGATCCACAGATCGCCCGAGCGATCCTCCAGCAGCGCGCGCACTTCGTTCGAGGGCAGGCCCTGCGTGCGGTCCAGCTGCTCGACCACGCGATCGTTCTCGACCCGAAGGGCACCTCGGTGATAGCTGCCGATCCAGACGCCGCGGCTTGAAGCCGCGAGGCTCAGCACCGAGAGCTCGGAGGCCTCGCCCGGCAGGCGCGGCCAGGCTTCGACCTGGTGTCCGTTGATCAGACTGAGGCCGCGGCTGGTGCCAGCCAGCAGGCGGCCGTCAGGCAATTCCAGCAGGCTGCGGACGAAGTCGTCGGCCAGCCCGTGGCGTCGGCTCAGGGTCGAGAACGGCGCTTCACCCATCCGCATCAGACCGCCATTGGTGCCGACCCAAAGGTTGCCCTCGCGATCCTCGAACAAGGCCAGCACCCGGTTGTTGGGCAGGCCGCGACTGCTGTCCAGCGATTCGAGATGGTCGCCGTTGCGCCGGAACAGGCCCTGCGAAACCGTGCCCATCCACAGGTTGCCGCGACGGTCGATCAGCAGGCGGCTGATCGAGGTCGCGGCGAGCTCGGGCTCGCGCGCGACAAACTCGAGATCGGGATCAGCGGCCGCAGCGACGGGCTGCAGCGAGGCGTACAGACCCAGCTCGGTGCCGACCAGCAGCTGCCCCTGCGCGCTGATCAGAAGCGACAGCACGCGGCGGTCGCCCAAGGCCTCGCTGCGGTCCGGCGCCGGCAGCAGGCGATCTTCGTGCGCGCGCATCAGGCCGCGCGAGGTGCCCGCCCAAACTCGACCGAGCGCATCTTCAACGAGTGCATAGACGCTGCCGCCGCCGGTTTCGGGCGACACCACGAAATGCTGGCGACGCCCGTCGGGATCGATGCGCATCAGGCCGCCGTTCTCGGTGCCGGCCCAGAGCCGCCCCTGGCGATCGCGCAGCAGCTCCGTGACCAGGGTTGGCGCGGCGGGCTGGCGCTCCCACCGACCGTTCTTCAGCTGCACGATGCTGCCGCGCGAGCCGGCCACCAGCAGGCCGCCGTCGGCCTCCAGGGCCAGCGCGCGCACGCCGGAGTCCAGCATTTCGGTGCCGGCATTGCGGTCGAAGTTCTGGAAGCGCAGGCCGCTGTAGCGCACCGCGCCTTCCCACGTGCCCAGCCACAGATAGCCGTCCGCGGTCTGGGTGATGGCGTTGACCGTGTTGTGCGGCAGGCCTTCGCGGGTGGTCCAGGACTCCTGGTAGTACTGGTCGAGTGGCAGTGCCGCGCTGGCCCATGCCGGGAGGAGCAACAGCAGCAGCCACACGACCCGTGCGCCCACGGACCTGCCATGCAGAGTACGCAGTTCAGGCGTGGTCGGCGGTCGGCGTCGGCGTACGGCTGCGGTCAAGGTCCAGATCGGGTGACTGGGTGGTCGGTTCCGCATGCAAGTCCTGAACCGTTTGCTCGGGCGCCGCTGCGAAGGCGGCCACGCCGGGCCGACTGCGCATGCTTGCTTACGCGTCCACCGGCTCCAGCCAGCCGTGCCGATCCGGCGTGCGGCCGTCGAACAGGCCGAAGAACAACTCCTGGATACGGGCCGTCAGCGGGCCCGGCTTGCCGCTGCCGACCGGCTTGCCGTCGACGCTGCGGATCGGGGTGATCTCGGCGGCAGTGCCGCACATGAACAGCTCGTCGCAGAGGTACAGATATTCGCGCGGCATGTCGCGCTCGACCACCTCGATGCCGTGATCGCGGGCGAGCGTCATGATGCTGTGGCGGGTGATGCCGTTGAGGATCGCGGCCGACGCCGGCGTGGTGTGCAGCGCGCCGTTGAAGACCAGGAACAGGTTCTCGCCGGCGCCTTCGCTGAGCAGGCCGGTCGAGGCCAGCGCGATGCCTTCACCGAAGCCCAGCCGGCGCGCCTCGCGCGCGATCAACTGACCCGACAGGTAGTTGCCACCGGCCTTGGCACCGGTCGGGATCGTGTTCGGCGCCATCCGCTGCCAGCTCGAAACGCAGGCATCGATGCCCTGTTCCAGCACACCAGCACCGAGGTAGGCGCCCATGTTCCAGGCGGCGATCGCGACGTCGGTCGGGCAGTCGGCCGAGAGCCCGAAGCCGCCGAGGCCGCGGTAGGCGATCGGACGCATATAGCCCTTGCCGAGGCCGTTGCGCTTGAGTACTTCGCGGTGCGCCGCCGCCAGCGTTGGCAGGTCGTAAGGCATCGGAATGTCGTAGATCTTGGCCGACAGGAACAGCCGCTGCAGGTGATCGGTGAGGCGAAAGATCGCCGGGCCGTTCGGGGTGTCGTAGCTGCGAATGCCCTCGAACACCGAGGAGCCGTAGTGCAGAGCGTGGGCCATCACGTGGGTGGTGGCTTCGGCCCAGGGCTTGATCGCGCCGTTCTGCCAGATGAACTCGGGGTATTGCGGGCTGCTCATGGGACGGACGCGCCTTGCGATGGGGACAGGCGCGGGATGATGCGCGAGCGCTGTCGCTGACGGCAAGACAAGCGCCACTGACGGGCTGATGTCTCCTTCCGAACCGTCGGCTCAGAGCTCGCCTTCAAGCACGTTCTGCAGCCAGTGCAGGCCGCTTTCGCCCTCGATCGCGACCACATCGAAGCGACAGGGTCGACGCGCCAGGGTGGGGTTTGCGGCCAGATAGGCCTGCGCCGCCTGCCACAGACGCCGACGCTTGCCGGCACCGATCGAAGCCAGTGCGCCGCCGTGGCTCTGGCTGCGTCGATAGCGCACCTCCACGAACACCAGCACGTCGCCGGCATCCATCACCAGGTCCAGCTCGCCGAAGCGATAGCGCACATTGGCCGCGCGCAGGCGCAGACCGGCCGCCTGCAGATGCGCCAGCGCCTGCGCTTCGCGGCGCTGACCCTCAGCGGAAGCCGGGGCCGCCATCGAGCAGCAGGCCGGTCTCTCCGCCGGGAATCAGCTCGGTGCGCGCGCCGCGAAAGCGGCCCCAGCCCGGACGCCGCTGGATCTGCCCAAACTCGTCCAGGCTGAGGCTGCCAGTGGCGCCTTCGATCGAGCTGCCGGGTAGCCGACTCAATGCCGGCAGGGCGGCCAGCACGCGATAGGAATCCAGGCCGAACGCGAACAGTCGTGCCGAGGCTCCCTGCGCACTGCGCAGGAGTCGCGCTTCGTCCTGCGAGGGCATGCCCGGGCCACTCGCGCCCAGCAGCCAGGGCAGTTCGGTGAACTCGATGCCATCGAAGTCGCGGTCGGGCCGCGCCGTGCCATCACTGCCGAGAATCTGTGAGCTCGCCAGAAGTGGGCGGTCGAAGATGCCGGCCGAGCGCAGCTGGGGCACCAGCAGCCGAGCCTGCTCGAAGCGGACGGCGAGATAAATCGCATCGGCATCGATCAACACCGCGCCCGAACGGTCCGGCGCGCTTTGCGCATCGGCCGGGCGCTGGCCCGCGGCGGCGATGGCGCGACGGATCTCGCCGGAGTAATCCGGGCTCGCGCCCGGCGGCACGATTTCGGTGATGACGCTGCCGCCGCCACGGGCGAAGGTTGGCACCAGAGCGGACAGCACGCGTCGGGCGTGTTCGTCGCCGCCGTTGGCGACCACGATGCGCTGGTAGCCCAGCGCGAGCATGCGTTCGGCGGCGGCCATGCCTTCGTCTTCGGGGCTCAGCGCGAAACTCTGGCTGCCCGGCGGCGGCGTCACCGTGCCGCGGTTCAGCGCCAGCACCGGGGTCTGCAGCGTGCCCATTTCGAACAGTGCGCCGATCGCCTCGCGCGACAGAGGGCCGACGATGCGCTCGGCGCCGTCGGCGCTGGCTTCGCGGAAGGCCTGCAGGTTCTGCTCGACGCTGTCGCCGGCGTCGTACAACAGCACCTCCGGGCGCTGCTCGCCGGCATCGGCGTAGTAGGCCGCCATGAAGCCATCGCGTACCGCTTCGCCCGCAGCAGCGAGTGGGCCGCTGCGCGGCAGCAGCAGGGCGACGCGGTTGGCGCGGACGCCGGTTGACGCACCGGTGTGGCCTGCGGACGAGGGCATCGCGAGCCCCAGCGTGCGCAACTGGAGAGCGGCCTGGTCGTAAAGAGGATCGCTGCGTGTCAATCGGGCGCTGGCGCGCTGCAGATCGGCCGGACGCATCTGGCCCAGCAGCGAGACGATCGCCTGGGCGTTCTCCTCACGCTCGCCGGCCGGCAGCCAGGCCGCGAGCGCGGCACGTTCACGCGCGGCTTCGAACGGACGGTCGAGGCCTGCATAGGCCTGGGCGCGCAGGAAGTAGACCCGGTCGCGCTGAGCTTCCGGCACGGCCTCGATGGGCTGGCCCAGTGCGTCCAGTGCGCGCTGCGGGTCGCGGTCAATCAGAGCTAGTTCGGCCCTCAGCAGATTGAGTCGCAGCAGGCCGTCGGCATCCAGGCGCCGCTCGCCGATCATCGCGACCAGCGTGCGAGCTTCTTCGATCTGACCGTCCTCGCGCCAGGCTTCGGCAGCGCGCAGGGTCAGCAGATCGCGCTGGGCCCGCGAGCGCCGCGCCGCGTCCAGAAAGGCCTGCGCCGCCGCCGGGAAGTCGCCCTCGGCGAACAGGCGTTCGGCCATCTCCTGCTCGGGCGAGATCGTGGCGCGGGTCGGCAGGGTGTCGCAGCCGCTCAGGGCGAACGCGAACAGGGCGGCGCAGAACAGGGGGCGCAGACGGCGCATGGGCGGGCTCAGACATGCGTGGGGGAGGGGCAGTTTAGAGCGGGGAGTGGGGATTGGGGATTCGGGATTCGCAAAACCGGCTGTTTTCTCTCTCCAATTGATCGCCTCGGAGCCGCGCAGGCGGTTGCAGCGGTTAGCATGGCGGCGGCGTCGAAGCGCGTCCTCAACGCCGCCGTCGGCGCCCTCGAATCCCCAATCCCGAATCCCCAATCCCGTGCTCCCAACCGGCTGCCTCCATGTCGTCGCCACGCCCATCGGAAACCTCGATGACCTGTCGCCGCGCGCGCTGAAGTGCCTGTCCGAGGCTGACCTGATCTGCGCGGAAGACACCCGCCACACCCAGCAGCTGCTGGCCGCGAAAGGGCTCAAGCGCCCGCTGATGGCGCTGCACGAGCACAACGAATCGGCCCAGGTCGAAACCGTGCTGGCGCGATTGCGCGCCGGCGAGCAGATCGCGCTGGTGTCCGATGCCGGCACGCCCTTGATCAGCGATCCCGGCTATCGACTGGTGTGCGCGGCGCGCGCGGCGGGCCTGAAGGTGAGCCCGCTGCCGGGGCCGTGCGCTGCGATCGCGGCGCTGTCGGTGGCGGGTCTGCCGTCGGATCGATTCGCCTTCGAAGGCTTTCTGCCGACCAAATCCGGCGCACGCCGCGAACGCCTGCAGGCGCTGCTGGGCGAGCCGCGCACCCTGATGTTCTACGAGTCCAGCCATCGCATCCTCGACTGCCTCGAAGATGCGGCGGCCGTGTTTGGCGAGGCCCGTCGCGCGGTGATTGCGCGCGAGCTGACCAAACTGTTCGAGACCGTACTCGACGGCAGCCTGCCGCAGCTGGTCGACCAATTGCGCGCTGATCCCAACCAGCAGCGCGGCGAGTTCGTGCTGATGATCGAAGGCGCGCCTGTCGATGCGGATGCCGCGCTGCGCGAAGGCCAGCGCATCTTTGCCGCACTGCGCGAACACCTGCCGGCATCGAAAGCGGCCAAGCTCGCGGCCGAACTGTCCGGTGCGCCGCGCAAGGCGCTGTACGCGGCGGTGTCGGCGGAGTAGCGCTTTCGTGAAGCGCCGCCTCAGCGTGGTGCTGCCTCGAAGCCGTCCGCGAACAGCGGCCCCTCGCCACGCAGACTGATCCGCAGTGCCGGTGACAGGGTCTGCAAGCGGCCGCCGTCGTGCAGCACGTCGGCGTGCAGGCGCACCGGGCCGTTGCCGGCGGCGATCCAGCTGGCCGACCAGGGCGGCGCGGTGGCGCTGGCGACGATCAGCCCATTGATGCGGTAGTCGACCCGCACCACCTGCGGCAGATCGGTGCTGATCGCCAGCGCCACCGGGCTGCCCGCATCGATCACGGCGCCGGCCGTCGGGGTGTTCACCGCCAGCGTGGGCGCTGGGCCGAAACCCGCTTCCGAGCCATCGATCTGCAGCAGAAAGGCGACCAGCTGTTCGCGCTGCTGCGGGGAGAGCGCCGCGGTCTCGCCGTGTCTTTGCAGTGCATTGCGCGCGCCGATCACATCGAACAGTGTCGCCGCCGAACCATCGTGCAGATAGGGCGCCGAGTTGAACAGGCCGCGCAGGCTGGGCGTGTCCAGCGCCAGCAGTTCCTCGCCGAGACGGCTGCCGCTGCCGGGGCCCAGCGTGCCGACGTCATGGCGGTAGCCGGCCGGGCTGTTGGTGAAGGCCTCGCCGGCGTGGCAGCGGTGGCAGCTCAACTGTTCGAACAGCTGGCGCCCGGCCGCGCCCATCGCGGTCAGCGTGCCGTCGGGGGCGCGATGCGGTGAGCGGTCGTCGCGGTCAAGGCTGGCCACGTAGGCGGCGAGCGCGTCGAGATCAGCCGAGAACCCGGCCTTGGCCGGCCCCAGCGGATGGTTGCGGCCGTCAGCGAAGTAGTCGGCGTCGTCCATGAAACCGAGACCGCCGAACAGGTTGCGGATCGGCACTTCGAAATCCTGGATCTCGTCGAAGTTGCCGGTCCAGTGCACCCGGCCCCGGCCCATGCCGCCACTGCCGAGCAGGCTGGTGGTGTTGCGCAGGCCTTCGCCGAGCTGGGTGAAGTCCCAGACCCGGCCGTCGCCGCGGCCGTCCAGGTGACAGGCGGCGCAGGAGAAATAGCCCGCCTGCGCCATGCGCGTGTCCATCGCGTTGTAGAACACGCGCTTGCCGGCCAGCACCGGCGCGGACAGCGGTTCGCCGACGGCGCTGGGCACCGAGCCCAGGTGCTCGGGCTCGCCGGTGCCGCTGTCGAGCTGAGCGCCCACGGCGTACACGTCCACGCTGCGAGACAGGAAGGCCTGCACGAACAGCCGGCGATTGAGCGGATCAAACGCCAGCCCGCGCGGCGCGAGTCCGCTGTCCACCGTGGCCAGTGGCCTGCGATTCCAGGGGTCGATGACCTGCACCCGGTTGTTGGTTTCCTGGGTGGCGAACAGGTGGCTGGAACCCGGCGCCAGCAGCAGGCCGGAGAGCCGCGCGGCGTCGTCCAGATCGAGGCGCTGCGCCGGCAGATCGGTGCCGGCGCTCGGGTCAATCCGTCCCAGCAGCGAGCGCAGGCTGGTCTCGAAATTCAAAGGCTGGCCTTCGCGGAACAGGCCGCGCAGCACGTTGTCCTTCTTGCCGCCGTACCACAGCGCGCTGCCGTCTTCGCTCAGCGCCAGCGCCGCCACGTAGTTGGGCAGGCCGCGGGCGGCGGTGCCGGAGTCCGGCGAGGTGGTGTCCAGCGTCAGCGAGATCCGCTCGGGCGTGGCGCTGGCGAGCGGCAGGTCCAGCCTCCACACAGAGCCGCTGTCGCCCTGACTGACCAGCTGACTGACGAACAGGGTGCTGCCGTCCGCGCTGAGCACCATCGCCTCGATGCCGGGGGCGATCGCGACTTCGCCGTCGATCTGGCCGCTCCCACCTGAGAAGCGCCGCACCCGACCGGGTCCGGCCTCGGCCACATAGCCCCAGCCGGCGGCATCGAACAGCAGGGCGACGGGGCGCGCGCCGTAGCCCAGATCGATCTGGGCATCGACCTGGCGCGTGGCTGGTTCGATGCGCAGCAGCGCGTCGGCGCCGGCCAGAGCCACCCAGATGCGTCCACTGGCGTCGATCGCCAACGCGACGGGTTCTTCCAGCACCTGCACCTCGTCCAGCAACTGCAGGCTGTCGGCATCCAGCACGCCGAGCGTGCCGTGATCAGGGTTCACCACCCAGACTTCGCGCCGGGCCGGATGCAGCAGGATCGGGCTGGATGCTCGCGTCGCAGCACCCGGCGGCAGCCGCACCACCATCGGCAAGGTCGCGCCGGCCAGCCCCTCGCTGGCGTGACGCACCTGCACCAGCACCGTGTAGGCGCCGGCCATGGCGTACACATGGTTGACCGTGGGCTCGGCCAGCCAGGACGTGCGCGGCGTGCCATCGCCGAAGTCCCACCGGTACTCGAGCGGTCCTCCCGCCGTGGTGGTGGCCTGCGCGCTGAATTGCACGCTCTGCGCGCGCAGCACCGGCGTGACCGGCGAAGACTGCACGGCGCTGATCTGCACCTGAGCCGCCAGCGGCGCGGCGAAGCCCGCAAGCAGCAGCCAGCAGAGGCGTCGCAGCAGGGGCATCAGGGTTCAAAGCCGTTGGCGAACAGCGCGGCCGGTGCCGTCAATGTGGCGCCGGTGGAGAACAGGAAGCTGTGCGTGGCGATGCCGTTGCCGGCCACATCGCGCACGCCGTCCTGCAGCAGCCGCACCTCGTAGGTGGTGTTGGGCTCGAGCAAAGCGTCGGGGACGATGTTGACCACGTTGTAGCTGGTGTGGATCACCGTGGTCGGGATCGGCGCGCCGCCGACCGGGCGCAGTTGGATCGTCTGCGAGTTGACCGTGGTCGAATCCAGAGTCTCGTTGATGACCAGCCCGACCACGGTATGCCGCGACTGCTGCAGTGCGTTCGGCCGCGGCAGGTGGTAGCCGACGGTCGGTCGCGTGGTGTCCAGGGTAGGCTGGTGTGAGAACAGATACGAACGCGAACCGTCGGTCTCCGAAGACGAGGCCAGCAGCAGGTGGCCCAGCGGGATCCACTGGAAGTCACCGGCGCAGCAGGGCGTGGGCGTGAACACCTGGGCCACCTGGCGCGTCTCCAGGTTGTACTTGGTGCCGCGGCCGAAGCGGCCGGCAAACGCGAACTGATCCTGGAAGTGCACGTAGCGACCGGGCAGGTCGTCGTAGGGGATGGTGAAGGCCAGCCGCAGGTCGGTGGGATCGCTGAAGTCGATCACCAGGGTATTCGCGTTGCCCTGCGGGCCGTTGCTGTTGTCGCCGAACATCAGCAGCAGGTAGTGACGCCAGATCTGCCAGGCATTGGTGTACTGGCGGTAGTTGCCGGTGAGGCGATCGAGCAGCACCGGCGCCGCCGGGTTGGCGATGTCGAACACCGCGAGGCCGTCCTGGCTGTCGGACGGCGTCAGAAACAGCAGATTGCCCAGCCGCCACTGGTTGGGGCCATTGGTCATGCTGGCGACCTGTCGCACGTTGACGTTGGAAACGTGCGGCCACCAGCCCACCCGCGCATCGACGATGTTCTCGCCGAAATGGTAGGGATAGGTGTCGACCCAGTTGCCCGGCCAGCCCAGCGGCGGATTGCCCGAGGGGAAGCTGCCCACATTGGCAGCCTGCTGGGTGGGTGCCAGCATGTTGCTCAGGTTCTGGAACGGTCGCGGCGTGCTGTCTCCCAGCTCGGGAATCCAATACTGGCGCCACCAGACGTCGCCCACCTTGGCCCAGGCATGGCCGTTGACGCCGGTCGCGACCGTGCGCACCAGCTGGGGCGACTGAGGATTGGCGATGTTGTAGGTCCAGGTCCCCTGGCCCTCGGTGCCGCCGAGGTAGAGGTAGCCGCGATGGAAGGTCGTGATTCGGCCGCCGTGGTTCCACATCGACAGCTGGGTACCGGCCGGCCATGTCTGGCTGGGCAGGCCCTGTGCCGACGCCTGGCGCGCCTCGATGCCGAGGCCCAGTGCGGTTGCAAGGGCCAGGATCCAGGCCGTCGTCCACACGCGGAACGGACGCGCGACGGCGGCGGCGAGGTGGGCGGGCTCGATGCAGGTGTGCATGCGCGAATCTCCTGAAGGCTGTTCGGGTGGGTCCAGATCGAGGCGTAAATCGATGCCGCAACAGGACACACTGCGTCACATTGTCTGCGCATCGTGTGGGTCCGTGCCGTGACCGCAGCGGGCAAAACCGCGGCGTTCAGCGGCAGCCGCGGCCAAGCGCGTACACTGCGCGCCGCGAAGTTGGCTGGATCGTCGCGAGGGTGCTTGTCACCTTCGAGGAAAGTCCGGGCTCCATAGGGCGGGATGCCAGGTAACGCCTGGGCGGCGTGAGCCGACGGAAAGTGCAACAGAGAATAGACCGCCGAACGGTGTCTTCGGACATGCGTGGTAAGGGTGAAACGGTGCGGTAAGAGCGCACCGCGGACCTGGCAACAGGGACGGCACGGCAAACCCCATCCGGAGCAAGACCAAATAGGAAGGCTATGGCGCGGCCCGCGTTGCCTTCGGGTAGGTTGCTTGAGCCCTGCGGTGACGCAGGGCCTAGAGGAATGACGGTCCTCGACAGAACCCGGCTTACAGGCCGACTTCGCCCTTTTCACGTGTGCTGCGCCCGGATCGGCTGAACGCTGATCCGGGCCGTAGACCGCGCTCAATCAGCGGCGATGCGCGTCAACTCGAAGCCTGGATTCGCGCCCATGCGATAGCGGCACTGGATGCGCTCGCCAGCGCGCATGTTGTCCAGTGGATGCAGCACCAGTGGGTACGTCAGCCCAGAGTCGTAGTCGTGCAGCGCGTCGTTTTCGCTGGCCTCGACGCAGGTGCGCAGCATCATCGACAGTCCCGGCGGTGCGTCCTCGGGAATCTGCAGGTCGGGGCAAGGCAGCGCGGAAGAATGCTCGCCGAGCGACTCGATAAGGCTCGGCAGACTCTGGCGGGACACGGTCAGCAGGTCCGCAACATGGATGCGCAGCCGGCTGGCGTTGGGATCGAACTCGCGCGCGTGATCGATCAGCGCGGCGCTGACCCGGATTCGCTGCGGCACCAGGTCCGCTTCGGCGGCGCACTGTGGGAACAGGTTGGCCAGGACCGCGAGCTGGGGTTCGTGCTGCAGCGCGCGCTGCATGAGCTCGGCGATCAGCACCTGCGGTCGGAAGTCACTGCTCAGTTGCACCTGCGCCGCGTCTGCGCACAGGTCCGGCAGCAATCGATCGGCCATCCCTGCAGCAACGCAAAGGCTGCGCGCGTTGGCCAGCGAATGCGGGTGGATGTCCAGCAGCTGCACGCGCAGTCGCTGCGCCGGAAACCGTGCCAGCAGCGGCAGCAGCAGCGGCGCGAACGGGCCGCAGCCCGCATACAGCAGCTGCACGACTGGGTGCCGGAGCAGCTGACGCTTGATGGCTGCATCGACCGCGCGCACAAGCACCGTGGTGCGCTGGAAGTCGAGCACGCAGCGCGCGGCATCAATCGCCGAAAGCGCTTTTCCGCTTGTCAGCGCGGTCGACTGCGAATCAAGTGTGTCGGTGTGGGCGGTGCAGTCGTTGAACAAGGCCTCACAGATCGACCTGAGCTGTCCCGGGTCTGCGCTGCGATCGAGCAGAGCGTTGGTGTAGGCGCGCAGGCGTGAGGGGAAGTCAGGAGGGCGCATGCAGGGGCTCGCGAGAGGGTTGGGGCGAGCACGCATCCTGCCCCGGTTGTGCAGCTGCCGTCGCAGGAAAGTTGGATCGGCCGGAGCGTGCCCGGCCTGAAACCAGCCGCATTCGAACTGCGCTTCGCCTACGCCACGTGGTCACGGCGCAAGCCACCGGGCCCAAACAAAATTGAAGCAGAACCCTGCACCCCGACGTCGCGCCCCCTGAGGAAGGTCTGAAGAACTCCATCCTGGAACTCTTCAGACGGCGTGAGTCCGGCGCAGGTCCGGACTCACTCGCGCTGAATCAAGCACTTGCATGCTTGATTCGCGAGCACGCCATCCATGGCGTGCGGGAAGCTCTGACAAATCAGAGCTTCCCTAAGCCACCCGAACTGGCTGAATCGCGCGTTATCGGAATCCGTACCGCGCGCCGCGTGTTCAGCGCATCGTCAATCGCACAGCACAAGACTCCGCTCCGCTGCCGATCAGAGCCCGCGCCGCCGACCTTGGCTCGCGCTGTACCCGCAG
The DNA here is from genome assembly GCA_964586455.1 of uncultured Aquimonas sp. Lineage (GTDB taxonomy): Bacteria > Pseudomonadota > Gammaproteobacteria > Xanthomonadales > Xanthomonadaceae > Aquimonas. The sequence goes on along the minus strand of CAZPHV010000009.1, from coordinate 89,529 downwards.
CGCCCGGAATGAATCCGGGCGTGCCCTTGGCTGATGCCGGGGCATCTACGACACTCACACGGAGGTTCACTGATGAAGCGTTCCCTTAACGCCCTCGGCCTGCTGGCCGCCTTGCCGTTCGCCGCCAGCGCCAGCGATCTGTCCTACAACTACGTGGAAGGCGGCTACACCCGTATCAACGGCGCCGGCGCCAAGATCGATGGCCTTGCCGTCAACGGTTCGGTTGCGCTCGGCTCGCGCTTCCATCTGTTTGGTGGCTATGAAGCGACGGACATCGACGGCACTAGCGTGAACATTGGCACCGGCCAAACCTTCCGATCAAAGGTCGATCTCGATCGTTGGAACTTGGGCTTCGGCTACAACCACAGCCTCAGCCAGAGCACCGATCTGGTCGCACGCGTGGGCTACGGCCGGTCGGATTTCGAAGGCCTTTCGCACACGTTCAAGTCCTACTTCACCGAAGTCGGCGCGCGCAGCCAGCTGATGCCAAACCTCGAAGGCTATCTGTATGCCGGCTACGAGAAGCTGGAAGGCACCGGCCAGAGCGGTGATTACTATGGCCGCATCGGTGGTCAGTACAGCTTCAACAAGAGCTGGGGCCTGGTCGCCGACGCCAAGTTCGGCGATGGTACCGAGAAGTACTTCTTCGGCCCGCGCTTTACGTTCTGATTCGCCCCGTCATCCGATGTGCGCGACGCCCGGCCCTGTGCCGGGCGTCGTCGTTTGCGGCGCCGCCAGCGCGGCCGATGTGCTCATAGGGTGGGCCCTGGCCCACCATGGCCCCCACGCTTGCCCCGGTTGCGGAGCTCTCGGGAAGGCCCCGGAGTTCAAGCCCGCCGCGGCGGTGACAGGCATGACCGGGTCGAGGGTGTAGCCCACGGTGGGCCAGGGCCCACCCTATGCGGCGTCGAGGCGGTAGGCCAGGACCCACCCAAACCGCGTCGAGACGGTAGGCCAGGGCCCACCCGATGCGGCGTCGAGGCGGTGGGCCAGGGCCCGCCCTATTTCGCGTCGAGACGGTGAACCCGGGCACATCCCATGCGGCCTCAAGACCGGCGGCACGGCGCGGCTTGGGCGGCGCACTCCGACGTCCCATCGCCTGTCCCGGGCCGGGTCAAAAACCCTCCGACCATGGTTTGCTTGGCTTTGGCAGCCTGAACGGCGACAATGCCGCGCTGACTCGCGCCGGTTGCCCCACGGCGCGTCGCTCCTTCCGGCGCCGAATTGCGCGCGTCGGGCCCTCCCCCGAAGCCAGGTGCAGCATGAACTTCCACGAGTATCAGGCCAAAGAGCTGTTCGCCGAATTCGGCATCGCCGTCCCCGCCGGCTTTATCGCCCGCACCCCCGAAGAAGCCGTCGATGCCGCCAAGAAGCTGGGTGGCGACCACTGGGTGGTGAAGGCGCAGATCCACGCCGGTGGCCGCGGCAAGGCCGGCGGCGTCAAGCTGGTCAAGACCTACGACGACGTCCGCGAAGCCGCCAAGCGCATGCTCGGCACGCGCATGGAAACCTATCAGTCCGCCGGCGTTGCACTGCCGGTCGACACCGTGCTGATCACCGAAGCCACCGACATCGCCAAGGAGCTTTACCTCTCCGTGCTGGTCGACCGTGGTGCGAAGGCGATCACCTATATCGCTTCGTCCGAAGGCGGCGTCGAGATCGAGAAGGTCGCCGCGGAAACCCCGGAGCTGATCCAGACCCTGATCGTCAACTTCGTCGAAGGCGTGCAGCCCTACCAGTGCCGCAAGCTCGGCTTCGCGCTGGGCCTGAACCCGAAGCAGGTCGGTCAGCTGACCAAGCTGATGATCGGCCTGTACAACCTGTTCCTGGCCCGCGACCTGTCGCTGGTCGAGCTGAACCCGCTCGCCATCGACACCAAGGGCGATCTGGTTGCACTCGACGGCAAGGTCAACTCGGACGACAACGCCAGCTTCCGCCAGCCCAAGCTGGTGGCGATGCGCGACATCCGCCAGGAAGACGAGACCGAAGTGCTGGCCAGCCAGCACGATCTGAACTACGTGACCATGGACGGCAACATCGCCTGCATGGTCAACGGTGCGGGCCTGGCCATGGCGACCATGGACGTGATCAAGCTGGCGGGCGGTGAGCCGGCCAACTTCCTGGATGTCGGCGGCGGCGCCACCAAGGAGCGCGTCACCGAGGCCTTCAAGCTGATCCTGTCCTCGCCCAAGGTCGAGGCCATCCTGGTGAACATCTTCGGCGGCATCGTCCGCTGCGACATGATCGCCGAGGGCATCATCGGTGCGGTCAAGGAAGTCGACGTCAAGGTGCCGGTGATCGTGCGTCTTGAGGGCACCAACGTGGAGAAGGGCAAGGAGCTGCTGCGCAACAGCGGGCTCGCCATCACCCCGGCGGATGACCTCAACGACGGCGCCAGCAAGGCCGTCGCCTCCATCCGCAAGTAATCGCCGCAGGCCTGCCGCGGCGCTTCTCAGCGCGCGGCGGGCCGGAACCCACCCAAGGATCCAAGACCCATGAGCGTTCTGGTCAATTCCAATACCAAGGTGATCGTGCAGGGCTTCACCGGCCAGCAGGGCACATTCCACGCGCAGCAGATGCTCGACTACGGCACCAAGGTCGTCGGCGGCGTCACCCCCGGCAAGGGCGGCAGCGAGCACATCGGCCTGCCGGTGTTCAACACCGTTGCCGAGGCCGTCGACGCCACCGGCGCCGATGCTTCGGTCATCTACGTGCCACCGCCGTTCGCGGCCGACGCCATTCTCGAAGCGGCCGATGCCGGCATCCGCGTCATCGTCTGCATCACCGAAGGCATTCCGGTGCTGGACATGCTGCGGGTCAAGAACGTTCTGAACGGTTACGACGATGTCGTGCTGATCGGCCCGAACTGCCCCGGCGTGATCACCCCCGGCGAGTGCAAGATCGGCATCATGCCCGGCCACATCCACCTGCCCGGCAAGGTCGGCATCGTCAGCCGCTCCGGCACCCTGACCTATGAAGCGGTCAAGCAGACCACCGACGTCGGCCTGGGCCAGTCGACCTGCATCGGCATCGGCGGCGACCCGATCAACGGCACCAACTTCATCGATGCACTGAAACTCTTTCAGGACGATCCGCAGACCCACGGCATCATCATGGTCGGCGAGATCGGCGGCAGCGCTGAAGAAGAAGCCGCCGAGTTCATTAAGAGCTATGTCACCAAGCCTGTGGTCGGCTTCATCGCCGGCGCCTCGGCCCCGGCCGGCAAGCGCATGGGCCACGCGGGTGCGATCGCCTCGGGCGGGCAGGGCACCGCCGCCGGCAAGTTCGCCGCACTCGAAGCCGCCGGTGTCACCACCGTGCGCAGCCCGGCTGATCTCGGCAAGGCACTGTTCGAGCTGATGAACAAGTAAGCGCCGGCTGCATCGCGCTTGTATGCAAGGGCCGCCTTCGGGCGGCCTTTGTTTTTGGGCCGCCCGGCAGCGTTGCTGCACTTTGCTCGGGTAATCCGAAGTCCGGTCACTCGGACCGCATTTCTTCCATTGCGTTGAGACATTTCTCCGCCTCTTCTGGCGGCGAGGAACATGGCAGACTGCGCGCTTGTGACCTTTCTCTATATGGGAGTTTTCCGATGTTCCGGAACATGACGATGCTTGTGCTGCTGGTCTGGTCTCTCGGCGCATTCGCCGAGAGAGCCGAGACCGTCGAGCCGCTGTCCGACAGCGAGAGGATCTCGATCGAAGTCGCCGAGAGTCTCGGCACACAGGCGTTTCGACATGATCGCGCGGCGTGGCACGCCACCGATGCCTTGAGAAAGCTGCGGACCTTCCGGCGCGACCGACGCGTGCAGGGATGGATCACGCAGGCGGGCGACCAAGGAATCACGGTCACGTTCGTTGGCGGTGGCGAAGGACAGCCGCTCGCGCTCTATCACGCGACCCTCCTCGAGAACGGGGCCCTGCAGGGCGAGCCGGTGGTCCTGAAAACGCCCCAGCCTCTGGACGAGTACGAGCGCAGTGCCGCCAGGGCGCGGGCACTGGCGCTCGACTTGCCCTTCGAAGCCTGTGGCAAGAACTACAACACGATCGTGTTGCCAAACGATGCGGGTGGCTCGAAATGGATCGTCTACCTGTTCCCGGGGACGACCAGGAATGACGTCGTGCCACTCGGCGGCAGCTTCCGTGTCGATGTGGACTTGAGTGACGAGACATCCACCCTTCGTGCCTATACGCGCTCCTGCATCGAACTGCAGAACGACCCAAGGGCGGTTGCCTTGATGATTACCCATCTCATGGATCCGGTGCCCACCGAAGTCCATGTCTTCTGGAGTCTCTGGGCCAACAAGGCGCTCTACGTGGCCACCAGCCAAAATGGAGCGCTTTGGGCGCTGGAGAGGGGGCGAATCCGACTGCTGCAGCGCAGGGAGGATGGCTGAGATGGGAGCGCGCGGGCCGCTGGCAATCTCCAGGAACCGGGCGAGAATGCACTCATCAAGACCCATGCTGGCGTTCGCGGCCCTTTGCATATGCCTGTGCCTTGGGTGCGCGCACCAGCCAGCCAATCCTCCCGCTGGCACCCAGCAGAGCGTTGAGCTCGACGGTCTGATGGGGCTGTCCTTCATGCAGGCCCGCGCATTGCTCGTCGCATCGGGTTGGGAGCCACGCGCGACGGCCATTACGGGGCCGTTCGGGCCAGAGCGCGAGCGGTTGAGCGCTGGCTACTTCCTCGGCAACGGCATTGAAGAGATCGAGGGCTGTTCTGGAACGGGACTGGATCCGTGCATCTTCAACTACCGACGAGCAGGGGGCGACTGCCTTCGCCTGCATACGGAAGGCGAGAGGGAATCGGCGACGGTCTCCGGTGTTACTCGTGAGTGCCCCCCGTAGGCGGATGGGCATTGCACTTGTTCCAGGCGCCGGCTGCACCGCGCTTGCGTGCAAGTCCTACACGAGCACAATGCTGTCGCTGTAACTCGCCACCGTGCGGTCATGGGTCAGCAGCCGCATCGGCTCATGCATTGCTTGAGCGATCAGGAGGCGGTCGAACGGGTCGCCATGATGTGTTGGCAGCGTCTCGATGGCCGCCGCATGCTCGGGCTCGATGGGCAGCAGTCGATAGCCCGCTTCGCGGAAGTGACCCAAGGCTTGTGCGCCGGACACGGGCATGTCTCCCCGCTGCAGGCTGTGCTTGATCGCGATCTCCCAGACGCTGGCCGCGCTGATCCAGATGTTGGCCTTGTCCGATCCGATCAACCCGCGTGCCGTGTCCGAAAGACGCGGACTGTCGGTGATGGCCCAGAGGGCCACATGGGTATCCAGCAGCAGGTTCACTCGTGCCTCCCCAGAAAAAGGCGGGCGACCTCTGCGTTGTGGGCGTCGATGTCGTCCGGCACCTCGAACAGGCCCTTGGCGACACCGATGCGCTTGCCGGTCGGCGCACGGTCAATTGGCACCAGCTTGGCCGCAGGGCGACCGTTTCGAGCAATGATGATTTCCGCCTCTTCGCCCAGTTCGACGGCCTCGACCAGACGCGAAAGTGAGGACTTCGCCTCCAGCATGTTGATGGACTTCATGGTTTGCGCTCCTCTTCGGAGGTTCATTCGAGGTTAGCCTAGTCTGGCTAAGTTTGTGAAGCAAGTCGCGTTCATGCGGGCGTTCGTAGGGCGGGTCTTGACCTGCCGAAGCTGGAATCTCGTCATTCCTCGCACCTCCGTAGGGCGGGTCTTGACCCGCGGAAGCTGGAATCTCGCCGCCGTCGGGACCGCGTCGCTCTCGGGTCATGCGGACGCCCGCGCCGCTTCCGAAGAGCAAGGGCCGAGAACGGCTGTTCCGAAGGGTTCCATGCATGCACTTCGCCCGGCCCTCACCCCAACCCCTCTCCCGGTGGGAGAGGGGCAAGGTCGCTGGGCCGGTACTCGAACCTCGCCATTCCTCGCACTTCCGTAGGGCGGGTCTTGACCCGCCGCAGCTGGAACCTCGTCATTCCTCGCACCTCCGAAGGGCGGGACTTGACCCGCCGAAGCTGGAATCTCGCCGCCGTCGGGACCGCGTCGCTCCCGGGGCATGCGGACACCCGCGACGCTTCCGAAGAGCAAGGGCCGAGAACGGCTCTCCCGCAGGGCTCCATGCGTGCGCTTCGCCCGGCCCTCACCCCAACCCCTCTCCCGGTGGGAGAGGGGCAAGGTCGCTGGGCCGGTCTCGACCCGCCGGTATTCGAACCTCGCCGTTCCTCGCGCGTCCGTTCGGTACTTGAACATCGCCGTTCTTGGCGCTTCTGTAGGGCGGGTCTTGACCCGCCGAAGCTGGAACCTCGCCGCAGCACAGACCGTATTGCCTTCGATTGCTATCCGGGGGTTTGGCTCCGCAGCAACAGCGCCTTGCTGCGCCCCAGAGCGAATCCGCTGACCGCCTCCGCCCAGCCGGCCAGCCACTTCGAGGGGTTTTGCCGTCTGCGTGCGACAAGCAGCAGCCCGGAACAGGTAGCGGCCAGGGCGACGGTCGCGACGCTCGCATAGGCCCCCAGCGCCGCGAACACATCCATCCCCAGCGCCACCTTCGCCAGCACCTGCACCAGCATCGGCAGCAGCAGCGGCAGCGCGATCACGCCTCCCAATGCGAAGCGCCGACGCAGCCGCAGTGCCGACTCCAGCTGCGCACGGAAGGCCGGCAGGCCGCCCGGCAGGGGGTTCAGCGCCAGGCGCAGCTGGATCGAGGGCGCCATCTGCGAGACCAGCCAGAGGTTGATCAGCACGCCCGGCACGATGAACTGCGGCAGGCCGCCGTGTGCGGCGTTGAACAGGCCGATCAGGATCAGGCCGGCTGTGCAGACGAGGATGCCGATCAGCAGGCGGCGGCGCAGGGCGGCGACATCGCAACGCAGGTCTTCGGGCAGCGTCTGCGACTGCAGGGCGGCTTCGGGGTCGCGCTCGGCATCGAGATCGAACGCGAGTCTCACGCCGAGCTCGGCGCGCGCACGCGCCCAGCTGTCGCCATCGCCTGCGCTGGCCGGCCTTGCGCCTGCCCCGAAGCGCCTGCGCCACCATGCGGCTGCGCCAAGGCTGAGCGGGATGAAGGCGAGGCCCACACCGATATTCACCCACCACACACTCGCATGCAGGCCGCGCAGCAGATCACCGCCGAACAGGCCCTTCAGCAGCACCGCCAGTAGCGGCAGCCACAGCAGCACGCTACAGGACAGCAGCAGGCGGGTCTGGCGTTGGCGACGTGTTTGCAGGCGATCCAGACGCTGCTGCAGTTCAATCGCAGGCAAGCTCAGATCGAGCGCTCGCAGCGCACGCCACTCCAGAAAGCCGACGATGCCCTCGCTGATCGCAAGCGGTAGCAGTACGGCGGCCAGCAGCACCCAGGTCCATTCGCCCCAATGAACAGTAATGAAGGCGAGCAGGCCAAGGATCGCCGGAACCGCCAGTGCGAGCCCCGCGAGAAGCCAGCCGCGATGCCTGCGAAAGGCGGAGGCGGTGCGTCGATCCAGCTGCGCGCGCACGGCGGACAGATCCAGGTGCAGGCGCTGATCCAGCGCGCGGCTCTGTTCGGCCCAGCGGCCGCGCAGGGTGTCGAGGTCGAGCGGGTTCATGGGTGGACCTCCGAGGTGGCGTAGTCGCGCTGCAGCCTCTGTTTGATTCGGTGGATGCGGGTCGAGACATTGCTCGCGCTGAGCCCAAGCAGCTCGGCCAGCTCGTCCTGCGCGTAGCCCTCCAGCCATAGCAGGATCAGCGCGCGGTCGATCGGGTCGAGCCGCGCGATCAACTGGTGCAGGGCGCGCAGGTCATCGCCTTCGGCATCCAGCACCGCGTCGGCGGCGGCGAGTTCCAGGCCGAAGTCTTCGATCGGCAGCGCGTCGCGGATCCGCCGCGACTCGCCGCGGTGCAGCGAGATCGCCACGTTCATCGCGATCCGGTACATCCAGGTCGAGACCGCGGCGCGGCCGTCGAACTTCGGCCAGGCCCGCCAGAGCTCGGCGATCACGTCCTGGATCAGATCGCCGCGGTCCTCGCGGCGCGCACAGTAGGCGTTCGCGACCTTGTAGAGCAGGCCCTTGTGGCGATCGAGGGCGTCGAGAAACGCCGTGTGTTGATCGCGTGTCATGGCGCCGCCCGAGGTGCCGCGAACGCCGCCGCTGTGCGCCCAGCCGACCGCGAACGCCAGCCCATAGCAGAGCAGGGCGGCGGTCGAGGGGTAGAGCGATTGATCCGGGGTCGGAATGCCGAACCACTGCCACCAGCCCGCGTGCATCGCCAGCGCACCGGCCACGGGCAGCGCCAGGATCAGCGCAGCACGCGGGCCGAGCACAGCGCGCATCAGCGCATCCAACGCAGCCTGCGCGCGGCCACCGCGATCGATCCAGGCCAGCAGCGCGCGCAGCGCCAGCACCGCTGGATAGAACAGGCAGAGCAGGTACAGAAACCACAGATGCATCAGCGGGAAGTTCTCCGCCGACAGCGGCGGCTGTTCCTGATCGGGCAGCTTGCCACCGTGCTTCAGCAGCGCTGCCCACACCACCACCGCGATTACCGCCATCAGCAGCGGAAACCACAGCACCAGCAATGGCAGCAGGATGCGCCGCACGCGATCGCGCACGAAACCGCCGAGCCCGCGGCGCTCCAGCAAAAGGCGCGCGAAGTAGCCGGCCAGCAGGAAGAACAGGCTCATGCGGAAGCTGTGCACCCAGAAGAAGAACCCGCCCAGCATGCGTGAGCGCTCGCCGTCGGCGACGATCCAGAAGGTCTCCGCACCCGGCAGGTAGGACATGCTGGCATGCAGGGCAATGCCCAGCAGCAGGGCGAAGCCGCGCAGGGCATCCAGGCCGTGCAGGCGATCGGTGGGGGCGGAGTGGAACACGGCGACCTCGTCACGGGAGCGGGCCGGAGTGGCCCGATGCAGAGTTGTTCGCCGAGCAGTACGGAAAACTCACAGGCCGGTTGGCCGATCAAACCGGCGCTGGCCCCGGCGGGGCGCAAGGCCGAGCTTCAGCGCGCGATTTTGCGCCGCTCGCTGAGGCGGGGCACTACACTTTCGCGCCCGTTCCTGCCTGACATCCCCATGCGCCTCGCTCTCGCCCAGTTCGACTTCCCCGTCGGCGCCGTCGCCGCCAACACTGCACGCGTGCTGCAGCTGATCGAGCGCGCTCGTGATGAGCTGGCGGCCGATCTGGTGGTGTTTCCCGAGCTCGCGATCTGCGGCTATCCGCCCGAAGACCTGCTGCTGCGGCCGAGCTTTCTGGAGGCCTGTGAAGCGGCGGTCGATAGCTTGATTCCGCAGGTGCAGGGCATCACCGCCGTGGTCGGGCACCCGCAGCGCATCGAGGGCGCGCTGTACAACGTCGCCAGCGTGATCGGCGAGGGCCGGCTGATCACCCGCTACCTCAAGCAGCGCCTGCCCAACTACGCGGTGTTCGACGAGAAGCGCTACTTCGCGCATGCCAGTGATGACGCCGCGGGCGCCGGCGTGTTCGAGGTCGCCGGCGTGCGCGTCGGTCTGCTGATCTGCGAAGACATCTGGCACGACGCGCCGCTGGCCGAGCGCGTGGGTCAGGGCGTGCAGCTCTGCGTGGTCACCAATGCCTCGCCGTACGAAGCCGACAAGCTGGCCGAGCGCGCGGCCCTGCTGGCGCGCCAGTCGGCGGTGAGTGGCGTGGCGATCGCCTATGCCAACGCGGTGGGCGGGCAGGATTCGGTCGTGTTCGACGGCGCCAGCCAGCTCGCCGATGGTGTCGGCAGCGTGCACGCGCCGGCCGAGAGTTTTGCCGAATACCTGTTGCTGACCGGCTTCGATGCCGCAAAGCGCCAGCTGGTGCCGATGCTGTGGCCGCAGAATGCTGAAACCTCGCGCGCCGCCCAGACCTGGGGCGCGCTGGTGCGCGGCACCCGCGACTACGTGGGCAAGAGCGGGTTCTCGAAGGTGCTGCTGGGGCTGTCCGGCGGCATCGACTCCGCCCTGGTGCTGGCGATCGCGGTCGATGCCCTGGGCGCCGAAAACGTCACCGCTGTACGTCTGCCTTCGCGCTACACCTCGGAGCTCAGCCAGGACCTTGCCGCAGATCAGGCGCAGCGGCAGGGCGTGCGCCTGCTGACCCTGCCGATCGAGCCGCCCTTCGGCGGTTTCCTGCAGAGCCTCGACAGCCTGCTGGAAGGCCGCGACGCCGACCTGACCGAGCAGAACCTGCAGTCGCGCGCGCGCGGCGCCCTGCTGATGGCGCTGTCGAATCTTGAGGGCGCCCTGCTGCTGACCACCGGCAACAAGAGCGAATACGCGGTTGGCTACGCGACGATTTACGGCGACATGTGCGGCGCCTACGCGCCCCTGCTGGATGTCTACAAGACCGAGGTCTATGCGCTGGCCGAGTGGCGAAACCGCGAGGCCGAGGTCATCCCGCGCGGCGTGATCGAGCGCCCGCCCTCGGCTGAACTCAAACCCGGCCAGGTCGACCAGGACTCGCTGCCGCCCTACGAGGTGCTGGACGCCATCCTCTACCGCTTCGTCGACCTGGAGCAGTCGCAGGCCGAGATCATCGCGCAGGGTTTTGACGCCGCGACGGTCGAACGTGTGGCCAAGCTGGTGTTCCGCAGCGAGTACAAGCGCCGACAGGCCGCACCGGGCCCGAAGGTGTCGCGACGGGCATTCGGGCGGGAGCGGCGGTATCCGATTTGTTCGGGGTGGGGGTGAGGCGCGCCTCGACTCCCCATTGGAAGCCGAGCGTCAGTAGTTGACGTTCCTTCCCAGTTTGCTGTCCTCTGTGGCTCGGGCCGTAGAACGCGGTTGCATGGACGGAGCGAATTGACAGTGGACGAGTCGATCCAATCGCTGCAGCGAGAGGTTGAGAGGTTGCTGGGGCGTTGTTTGCTCAAGTTGCAGAAATACGAGCTCTTGGTAAAGGCATTGGTGGTGAACCAGGACATCGCTGGCCCCATCTCCGAAACCGCCGCGATCTTGGCAGAACGCGCCGCCGGCGTTGCCAAGAAGACGCTGGGTACTCTTGTCCGTCAGCTCCCGGGGCAGTACCTCGTCACGGACGTCAAAGATGAGGCCGAACCAGGTAGTCCGTCAAAGTCACCCTTTGGCATCCACGCGAGCTTTCGAGCGCGGCTCCAAATGGCGCCTGACGATCTGCAGCGAACAGTGGCCGGTATGCGCGAACTCGTCGCGTTGCGAAACAATCTTGTGCATCACTTCATCCAGCAACACGACCTGCGGACCATGGAAGGCTGCAGGGCTGCTAAGGACGCACTGCATGAGTCGGAGATCCGCGTCGAACGCGAACTCGACCAGATGAAGGTGTGGGTCGATGACATGTGCGAAGGCATGCGCGCGCACATCGAGCACCTGCAGTCGAAAGAGTTTGAGGATTGGCTCTTAGATGGCATCCATCCCGATGGAACCGTCGACTGGGATCGCGCAGGCATCGTGCGTGAATTGCTCAATGCCCTTCGGGAGTTGTCCTCAGACGGATGGACGTCGGTGGAAGTTGCCGCGAACTGGATTGCCCAGCGCTATCCAGAGCAACGGCCGGACAAGTACGGCTGCCGCAGTTGGCGCGAGGCAATCGACCGGTCTAGACGCTTCGAACTGCGATACCGCGAGGTCGACGGGTCTCGAACCGCTTGCTATCGGCCCAAGAACGTCTCCGCAAAGGTGCATTGACGACACGTGTCCCTTCGAATTGGCTTTGGAATTGAGCAACACGGCCGCGCGAAGCGCAACCCTCTTGATCACTCCGGCGACGTAGCTTGCTGCGCAGCCTCGATCTCACGCAAGCGTTGCCATAGCGACTCAAGCTTTCGATGCGGCTCCGCCCTTTTCAGTATCGATCGCAGGCGCTCCAGCAACCGCCTGCCGAACACGCCTGCTCTGATCAGCGCCAGCGCAGACTCGACCAGTTCGATGTTCTGATCTGCCGTCCGATCCTCAAGCGCGAACAGCTCTTCGTAGCGCTGGCGCTGCGCCTCCAGTCCTCGCTGCTTCTTGCGGCAGGGCACGCAGCGAACGCAGTCGGATTCCAGCGGAAACCCGAGCACCTCGTACCAGTACTTCTGTTCGGCGGCGAAGAACAGGAACGAGCGTCGACAGTCGACGCAGCGGCGCCGGCTGTCGAAGTAGTGCGTTACAGCAATCGTCGGCTGGTTCTGGCGCGAGGTGTCGGCGGCGATGGCTGTGTTCGGAACCCGCACCTCGCTAGGGGAGTGCCAGTGCAGGTGGACACCGTAAGTCACCCAGTCTTCTTTCGGGTTCAACCCGGTCAGGCGTGGTTCGTCACCGTAGCGCGGATGCGGAACGAAGTCGGCGCTTCTCTTACGCGGCATGGGGGTCGTCAAGGGCCGGGGGACGGTGCAGTGTCCAGAAAGCAGGAAGGCCGCGCAAAGCGCGGCCTTCCTGTTCAACACCTTCGCGGCCAACTCTCAGCCGCGCGTCTCGCCAATAAACGGAATCAGCTGCTTCCACTTGGCCTGCTCACGCGGCCAGCCGCCGGCGAAGTAGGCGTGGTTCGGGTGGTTCAACTGCAGCACGCGGCGGGCGTCGGCTTCCAGAGTGGTCTGGCCGAGCTGGCGGTAGCTCTCGGCCAGCACTGCGACGGCGTCGCCGGTGAATTCCGACTGCGGGTAGTTTTCCAGCAGGAACTGCGCGCGGTTGACGGCACCAACATAGGCACGGCGCTTCAGGTAGTAGGTGGCGACGTTGATCTCGTAGCGGGCCAGCTGGTTGCGCAGATAGATCATGCGCTGGCGTGCGTCGGCGGCGTAGCGCCCGCTGGGATAGCGCTGGATCAGCTCGGCGAAGTCGTTGAAGGCCTGGCGAGGTGCGCCCTGGTCGCGACGGGTCATGTCGATCGCACCGATCCGCGAGAACGCGGTGCGCTCGCGATCGAAGTTGATCAAGCCGCGCAGGTAGTACGCGTACTCGATGTGCGGATGGGTCGGATAGGTGCGGATGAATCGATTGACCGCCGAGGTGGCCTCTTCGGCGCGACGGTTGCGGTAGTACACATACGCCAGCTCGATCTGCGACTGCTCGGTGTAGGCACCGAACGGGAAACGCGCGATCAGGCGCTTGTAGAAGCGCTCGGCCTTGGGCAGGTTACCGTTCTCAAGCGATTGCTTGGCTTCCGCATACAGGCCCTCGACAGGCAGGGTTTCCAGCGGGTCGTCCTTGCCGAAGCGGCCACAGGCCGAGAGCAGAAGGGCGAGCAGGCTGAGCAGCAGCAGGCGGGGCAGTCCGGCGGTGAAGGTCATGCGGAACGCGTTCCTGTTCGGGGCTAAGGCGAGTCGGGCATCATAGCAGCCCGCTTCCGATGCGGCCCGGGCTGTAGCCCGACCGCAGACCGGGCGCCCACTAAAGCGCGCAATCGATGAATCCCACTGGAACACCTGCTGACGAGGCCTCGATCGAGGTCCGTGAGCTCACCCTTCCGATCGAGTCGGCCGGCCTGCGCTTCGACCAGGCCCTGGCCGAGGCCCTGCCCGAGTTCTCGCGTTCGCGGCTGTCGGCCTGGATCAAGGCCGGCGACGCCCTGCTCGAAGGCCGCACCGCCAAGCCCAAGGAGCCGGTCAACGGCGGCGAACACGTGCGCCTGTGCGTTCGCATGGAAACCGTCGAGCACGCGGCACCGCAGGACATCGCGCTGGATGTGCTGTATCAGGACGATGACCTGCTGGTGGTCAACAAGCCGGCCGGTCTGGTGGTGCATCCCGGCGCCGGCAACCCCGCGGGCACCCTGGTCAACGCGCTGCTGCACTTCGATGCCCGCCTGAACGCGCTGCCGCGCGCCGGCATCATCCACCGGCTCGACAAGGAAACCAGCGGCGCGCTGGTAATCGCGCGCACCGCGCAGGCGCACGCCAGCCTGGTTGAACAGCTGGCCGCGCGCGAGGTGCATCGGCAGTACGAGTGCGTGGTCTATGGCGTGCTGGTGGCCGGCGGCACGGTCGACGCGCCGCTCGATCGGCATCCGGTCGATCGCCTGCGTCGCGCGGTGGTGGAAGACGGCAAGCCGGCGGTGAGCCATTACCGCGTGCGCCAGCGTTTTCGTGCCCACAGTCATCTGCAGGTGAATCTTGAAACCGGACGTACCCATCAGATTCGCGTGCACATGGCGCATCTGCGGCATCCGCTGATGGGCGATCCCCTGTACGGCGGCGGCCTGAAACTGCCGAAGGCGGCCTCGCCCGAGTTCATCGAGGCCCTGCGCGCGTTCCGTCGTCAGGCCCTGCACGCCGAACGCATCGCCTTCGCGCATCCGCGCAGCGGCGAGCCGGTCGACGTGCAAGCGCCGCGCCCGGCCGATCTGCAGGCGCTGCTGGATGCGCTGGCAGCTGATCTGGCCGAGTCGTCGACGAAGCGCTGAGGCCGGCGTGATCGATCCGCGCTTAAGCATGCCGATCGAACGAGCGCTGGATGCGCAGGCGCGGGCGTCCGTGCGCCTCGATGCGGACTGGCCTGTGGATGCACGTGTGCGCGGCTTCAGCACGCTGCGGCGTGGGTTGAGCGTGGGCGTGTCGAAGCCGCCCTTCGATGACTTCAACCTTGGCGCGCACTGCGGTGATGATCCGTCCGCTGTGGAAACCAATCGCGCCGCGCTGGGTTGGGTCGGTGCGCTGCCGTCGGCACCGTGCTGGCTGCGGCAGGTGCACGGCACACGGGCGTGGCGATTTGAAGCGCCGTCGAACACCGAGATCGAAGCCGATGCGGCGGTGACATCGACGCCGGGCGTGGTGCTGGCGGTGCTCACCGCCGACTGCTTGCCGGTGCTGTTCGCCGCTGCTGACGGTAGCGAGGTCGGTGCCGCGCATGCGGGCTGGCGTGGGCTGTGTGCCGGCGTGCTGGAAAACACCGTTGCGGCGATGCGCAGCGCGCCGACCGATCTCATCGCCTGGCTAGGCCCCGCCGCAGGGCCGCAGGCCTACGAAGTGGGCGACGAAGTGCGCGATGCCTTCATCGAGCGGGATGCCTCGGCAGCGGCGGCTTTCATCTCAACGCGACCGGGCCATTGGCTCTGCGATCTGTACGCGCTGGCGCGGCAGCGTTTGGCGGCGGCAGGTGTACACGCTGTCCGCGGCGGTGGACGCTGCACGATCAGCGAACCAACGCAGTTCTTCTCGCATCGCCGCGACGGCCGCAGCGGGCGCATGGCCAGCCTGGTGTGGATCGAGGCGGGTTAGGCTGCGCGCCGTTCTGAGGTGCGCGAGCGGGGGCGCACCCTACGAGAGCAA
>CAZPHV010000009.1:11429-74251 GCA_964586455.1 uncultured Aquimonas sp. | reverse complement strand
GTGACGCCGCGCCTTCAGCGTGCAGTGCGCCGGCTCGCATAGGGTGGGCCCTGGCACCATGGCCTCGAATGCACCGCAGTGCCCCGACCTCCGACGTGACTCCGAACCGCCTCTGGTGCGCCTGTGGCGCACCCTACGATAACAAGTGACGCCGCGCCTTCAGCGTGCAGTGCGCCGGCTCGCATAGGGTGGGCCCTGGCCCACCATGGCCTCGAATTCACCGCAGTGCCCCGACCGCCGACGTGACTCCGAACCGCCTCTGGTGCGCCGCAGGCGCACCCTACGCGAGCAAGTGACGCCGCGCCTTCAGCGTGCAGTGCGCGCGCTCGCATAGGGTGGGCCCTGGCCCACCATGGCCTCGAATTCACCGCAGTGCCCCGATCTCCGACGTGACTCCGATCCGCCTCAACGCGCGAACCGCCCCGCACACAGAAACCGCGCCGCCTGCTGCGCCACCGTGCGTGAATAGATGAGCCCGGTGTGGCTGGTGCGCACTTCGACATGATCGACGACACCGGCCACGCGGGTTTCCGCCACGGTCACCGTGCCGTCGTGGGCGCCCTCGAAACGCCCGAACCAGTGGCCGAGCCCCAGCGGCAGGGTGCCAGCGATCACACCGATCTCGAAGCCCTCGGGCAGCGGCAGTACGCCCTGTCGCAGCAGATGCACTGCGCGCCCGAGCACCCGGCCCAGCGGCCCGCGCGCGGCGACGCCTGCGGCGGTGCTGCTGCCGGCCAGTGGCGAGCCGAGGCACAGGATCCGACCGATCGGCAGCTCCGGAAACGCACGCGCGCACTCGACCGAGAGCAGGCCGCCCATGCTGTGGCCGATCAGGTGTATCGGACCTTCGCCCGGCCATTCGCGGATGCGCCGCTCCAGTCTGTCCAGGTGCTCGCGCGGGCCGGAAAACACTGAGCGATACTCGAAGCACTGGGCATCGAAACCGGCAGCGCGCAGGCGCGAACGCAGCGGTAGAAGGGTCAGACCGCGCAGCCACAGGCCGTGCAGCAGCAGGACGCGCGGGCGCTGCGAATCCGTCATCGCAGATCAGCCCTGCGGCAGATCGACCTTGACCGACAGCTCCCTCAGCTGCGCCGCCGGAATTGCCGACGGGGCTGCGGTGAGCAGGCACTGCGCGCTGGCGGTTTTCGGGAACGCGATGACGTCGCGGATCGATTCGGTGCCGGCGATCAGCGCGGCGATGCGGTCGATGCCGAAGGCGATACCGCCGTGCGGCGGCGCGCCGTGGTTCAGCGCCTCCAGCAGGAAGCCGAACTTGATCTGGGCTTCCTCCGCTTCGATGCCGAGCAGCTCGAACACCGCCGCCTGCATGTCGGTGCGGTGGATACGGATCGAGCCGCCGCCAATCTCGTTGCCGTTCAGCACCATGTCGTAGCCGCGGCTGACCGCGATGCGCGCGTTAGCGCGCAGGTCGGCGATGTCGTCCACGGCCGGTGCGGTGAACGGGTGGTGCAGGGCGACGTAGCGGCCGCCGTCTTCGTCCCACTCGAACATCGGGAAGTCGGTGACCCACAGCGGCCTCCAGGCGTTCTCGACCCGGCCCAGATCGCGGCCCAGCTTCAGGCGCAACGCGCCCATGAAGTCGCTGACGACCTTGTAGGTGCCGGCGCCGAAGAACAGCAGGTCGCCGTTCTCCGCATTCGCGAGCTTCAGGATCGCGGCGATTGCGTCATCCGACAGGAACTTCGCGATCGGCGAGTTGATGCCCTCGCGGCCCTTCGCGAGGTCGTCGACGCGCATCCAGGCCAGGCCTTTGGCGCCGTAGCGGGTGACGAAGGCGGCGTAGTCGTCGATCTGCTTGCGCGAGAACTGCGCCTGCGGCGCGCGCAGCACCGCCACTCGGCCTTCGGCATGCTCCGCCCACTCGGCGAACACCTTGAACTCGCAGCCGCGCACGGCTTCGGCGATGTCGATCAATTCCAGATCGATGCGCAGGTCGGGCTTGTCCGAGCCGTAGCGGCGCATGGCCTCGGCATAGGTGATGCGCGGAAACGATTCAGCCAGCTCGATACCGTCGACCTCGCGCAGCACCTTCCGAATCATGTCCTCGACGAAGTCCTGCACGTCGGCTTCGCGCACGAAGGCGAACTCCATGTCGAGCTGGGTGAACTCGGGCTGGCGGTCGGCGCGCAGGTCCTCGTCGCGGAAGCAGCGCGCGATCTGGTAGTAGCGATCGAAGCCGGCCACCATCAGCAGCTGCTTGAACAGCTGTGGCGACTGCGGCAGCGCGAAGAACTGGCCGCCGTGCACGCGTGAGGGCACGAGGTAGTCGCGCGCGCCTTCCGGCGTGGCCTTGGTCAGGATCGGGGTCTCGATGTCCTGGAAGCCCACGGCGTCCAGGTGCCGACGCAGGGCCTGCACCAGCTTGATGCGGGTGCGCATCATCCGCTGCATCTCGGGGCGGCGCAGATCGAGGTGGCGGTACTTCAGGCGCGAGTCTTCGCCCGGGTTCTCGTGGCCGTAGAAGGGCAGCTTGCCGGCCTTGTTGAGCAGCTCGATCGAGCTCGCGACGATCTCGACGCGGCCGCTGCGAATCCGCTCGTTGACGCTGTGGCGCGCACGCACCGTGCCGACCACGCGCAGCACGTCCTCATAGCCGAGGCTTGCGGCGATCTCGAACAGCGCGGCCTGGTCGGGCTCGACCACCACCTGCACCACGCCCTCGTGGTCGCGCAGGTCGATGAAGCAGACGCCGCCGAGGTTGCGGGCGACGTCGGTCCAGCCGCACAGGGTGACGTTCTGGCCGAGCAGGGCCTCGTCGACGAGACCGCAGTAGTGGGTACGCATGGCAGCTCCGGGGGCGCCGCGCGAGCGCGGACGCGATTAGCTTGGGGAAGGAATCAAAGCACGTCAGCCGGGCACAGCCGGCCGCGCGGGCCGCATAGCGTAGGCCTGCGGCCGGTCTGCGGCAATGCGGCATCCGGGCTATCCTCGCCGCCCCTTTGCGACGCAAGCCCGCACGCCCGCATGAGTACCCCCCAGCTGGAGGCCGCCCTCGCCCTGCATCGCGCCGGGCGTTTCGATGACGCCGAGCAGGCCTACCGGGCGCTGCTGGCGACCCAGCCCGTCAGCGCCGGCCGCATGCTGGGCGTGCTGCTTTTGCAACGCGAGCGCTGGGCAGACGCCGCGGCCGTGCTGGCGCCGCTGTCGCAGGCCGAGCCGCGCGATGCCGAGCTGGCGGTGAACGCTTCGCTGGCGTTGCGTCGCTGCGGTCAGATCGAGCCGGCCCTGTTGGCCGCGCGCTGCGCGACCGCTCTTGATGCGCAGCGTATGTCAGCCTGGAACGCACTGGGCCTTGCGGCGATGGAAAGCGAGCGGCTGAACGAGGCGCTGTCGGCCTTTGAGCGCGGCCTGCAGCTGAGCCCCGGCCATCCGGCCTTGCGCCTGCACCGCGCCCAGTGTCTACGCCGTCTCGGCCGTTTCGGTGACGCGGGTCAGGCGTTCTATGAGCTGGTGCAGGGCAACCCGGATCAGCTGGAAGCCTGGCGTGGTCTGGCCGCAGTGAACGCAGCCCTTGGCAGCACCGATTCGGCACTGGAGTGCCGCCGGCGTGCGTTGGCGCTGCAGCCCGCGGACTCAGAGCTGCAGCTGGAGCTGGCGATCGCCCTGCTGCTCGACGGCCATGCCGATGAGGCCGTCAGTGCGCTTGAAGCGCTGCTCGCCGACAGCGCAACCGACGCCCGGATCTGGGCCTGGCTGGGGCGGGCGCGCCTGAAGCTGGGACAGAGCGAGGCCGCGCGCGCGGCCTTCGACGAAGCACAGGCCCGCGATCCGGACGATGCCGTGGTCGCGCACTTCCGCGCGGCCTTGAGCGGCGAGCTGCCGGCCGGCGTCGAGAGCGAATACATCCGCCGGCTGTTCGATGATTTCGCTGGCCATTTCGACAGCACCCTGGTCGGCAAGCTGGCCTATGCCACGCCGGCGCGGCTGGCGGAGTTCATCGGCTTACACGCAGGCAGCGCCTTTGCGAGCGTGCTCGATCTCGGCTGCGGCACCGGCCTGATGGCGGTGGAGTTGGCCGGTGAAGGCCGCACCATCGACGGCGTCGATCTTTCCCCGCGCATGCTCGACGTCGCCCGCAGCAAAGGCCTGTACCGAAGCCTGTATGCGGACGAGGTGCTTGAATTCCTGCGCGCCGCCGACGGCCAGTGGGACCTGATCGTCGCCGCTGATGTGTTCGTCTACGTGGCAGAACTCGCACCGGTATTTGCGGCGGCTTTCGATCGTCTGCCGGCCGGTGGCGGCGCGTTCGCGTTCTCGATCGAACTGAGCGCGACGGGCGCCACCGAGCTGCCGCCGGAAACCGGGCGCTACCGGCATGCGCCAGCGGTTCTGCGCGAACAGCTCGCTGCCGGCGGCTTCGTCGATATCGTCGAGCAGCAGGTGGAGATTCGCCGGGAGAAGGGCGAGCCGGTGGCAGGCGTGCTGATGCTGGCGAAGCGGCCGGGTTGAGTCTCGGTCTCGGGTTTGATCACTTGGATCATGAGCCCTGCAGGGAATTGCGGGGCGCTTCGTCCGACAGGCTTCGGCTTCGTTCAGTGCATCGCGTCTTTCGGACCTGCTGGTAGATGCGCTGCGCTTATCTACCCTACAAACACGAATGGCGCCGTGCCTGCATCGAAGCCCAGCAACTCTGGCCACATAGGTTAGTTAAGCGCAGCGCATCTACCAGCTCTGTCAGCCTTCCTTGAACCCTCGTTTCAAGCGCCTTGCCGCAGGGCCTTAGACGCTCGAGACGGAGGGGTGTCGCGCGTACTGATGAGCGCAGGTGATGCCATCCAGCGGACCTACATCACCTGCGCTCTTACACCTTCCAGGCTCAGCTCTCCGCGCGCTTCTCGCCGTCGCCTTCGAGCGGCGGATGCCCCCAGGGCGTCGGCGGCGTTGCCACCGGTGTGCTCAGGTCGAACTCGACCTGGAACATGCGCCCGGGTCGCGAAAGTTCATACAGATAACGCTTGCCGGGCTCGATCTCGATCGCCCAGGTGTTGGTGGTCGAGACCGCGCGGCCCTGTTCGTTGAACATGTCGATGCTGAACTGATCGACCGGGAACTCCTGCCGCTGGGCCGTGCCTTCGCTGGCGGTATCGCCGCCGTACTGGGTCATCGCATCTTCGCTGCCGTCTTCGTGGCGGTGGTCGTGCTTGAGGCGCAGGCCGGTGTCGGTACGGGTGATCACCCAGGTGCGCGAATTGTCGTCGCCCACATGAAAGGGCACCTTGACCGCGTCGTCCGCGCATTCGCGCACATGCATCACCAAGGCCTTGCCCTCGAAGGGGTCGTTCGGCTCCGCCGGCTCATTGGCGATGATGCGCCCGGCAAAGGCCTGCCCGCAGTGCTGACGCAGGGCGTCGAGAAAGGCATCAGGCGCGGCGCGCACGACTTCTGCGGCCTGCACGGGCGCTGCGGCCGGCTCAGCGACGGCGGGGGGCGGCGTCTGTGCGGCTGGCGGCGGCGTGCTGTTGTTGCCGCAGGCGGCGAGCAGGCACAGCGCGGGAAGCAGGGCGAGGCGGGGCAATGACATGGGGCGGCTCCGGGTTTCAGTAGGACCCCGGACCCTATCAGAGCCCCACCGCGATCGCACGCCGCAGCCTGAGTGCGAAGCCCGCCCACCGCATGAACACGACGATCAAGGGCGCGACAGGCTCGCTTCTGTTCTGCGAGAGGCATCAACGCGGTCGCGAGGCTTCTGCCTATTCCCGTAGAGCGGAGCGTGCTCCGTTGCTCTTCTGGCGTCGCCACCACCGAGGTTCGAGCCGAGCACGCTCGGTTCTATCGAGCCTCTCAATCCGGCGTGGCGGTGCAGGTGCAACTACCAAAAGCCGGCACAGGCGTTTCTGCTTCTTGAGATGTCGCCAGGCCCAGCAGCCTCCGAAATCAAGCCTCGGCCGCAGCCTCGGCCGCGCGCAGGATCCGCAGCACGTTGCCGCTCCACAGCTTGCGGATCTCGTCTTCGCTGTAGCCGCGGCGCATCAGTTCCCAGGTGACGTTGAGGGTTTCGGCGGCGTTGTCCCAGCCGACCACGCCGCCGCCGCCATCGAAGTCCGAGGCGATGCCGACGTGCTCGATGCCGATCAGGTCGACCGCGTAGTCGATGTGGTCGACAAAGGCGTCGAGACCGACGTCCGAGTAGCGTGCGCGCAGATCGAGCACGCCCTGGTTGTAGGCGGCGATGTCGGCTTCGCTCGCATCGGCCCAGCCCTTGGCGATATGGGTGTTGCGCAGCTCGACGATGCCGGCCGCAACCTCGGGCGCCAGCGCGGCGACGTAGGAGCGGAAGGCCACCATCTGCGCCACGCCGCCGTTGTCGCGGATCGCTTTCAGCTGCTCGTCGTCGAGGTTGCGGGCGTTCTCATAGCGGCCGGAGGCGCCGGAATGCGAGGCAATGACCGGCGCCCGCGACAGTTTTACGGCCTCCAGCATCGAACGTTTGCCGACGTGGCTGATGTCGACCAGGATGCCGTGCTTGTTCAGGGACTTCACCAAGTCGCGGCCGAGTTCTGTCAGGCCCTCATCCTCGGCCGTATCGCCCAAGGCTGCGTTCGGGTTGGAGCTGCCGCCGAACTGGTTGTGACCCATGTGGGTCAGGCCGACATAGCGCACACCGCGCTCGGCCCACAGCGGCACGCCGTCGATTGTCGGGCCCAAGGGGTAGGCGTTCTCCATGCCGATCAGGGCGACCTTGCGGCCGCTGGCGTGGATCGCTTCGACTTCGTCGGCGGTGGTCGCCAGCGCGATCTGGTCGGGGTAGGCGTCGATGGCGCGGCGGATCGCGCGGTAGCTGTCTTCGGCGCTGGCGGCCGCTTTCGCATAGCCCTCGGCGTCGCGCGCGCCCTGGCCGGTGTAGACGATCAGGAACATTGCATCCAGGCCGCCAGCGCGCATCTTCGGCAAATCGACCTGGGCGCGGGTGAAGCGGCCGGGGTCGAGCTGTTCGCTGGCGTAGCCACGGCCGATGTCGACATGGGTGTCGAGCGTCAGCACGCGCGCGTGCAGGGTGCGGGCTTCCGCCTCCGAGACATCGCGAGGGCTGCGCGCGGCCTCGGCGAGGAAGGGCAGGGCAAGGCCGAGGCCAAGCAGCAGGCAGGGCAGGGCGGTTCGGGTCATCGACGGGGCATCGGGCAGTGAATCGACAGCAGAGTGTCGCGGTCGCGCTGCCCGAAGGCCAGCCCCGAAAGTCCCGAGCGCTTCAATGCTTGGTGTGCACTCCAAAGGGTGCGCTTTGGCCGTCGTGAGCACGGGTGCATTGTGGGTGCCGCCGTGCCGGTGATCGTGCGTGTAACCAGTTCGAGGTGCAGCGATCGGCCGCAGGAAGAGTTCCGGGGGCCTCCTGCGGCCGATCGTTGCGGTGCTTCAGCCTTCGACTTCGAGCTCGCGGTCTGTATCGAATTCAACGTGCACGCCGTGCTTCCAGTCTTGAGTGGCCTGCTTCGTGTACCAGCGACCTTCCACCAGCACCAGCGCCTGCTCGAAGTGCAAGGGCGCGTCAAACACGGTGACGGTGGTGCGCACGCGCGCTTCGTCGCCCTCGATCTCCAGCACCTCGATGCGCGCCGTCGAGACGATGGCATCCAGGTCGATGCCGTACAGCTTCACTGCCTGTTTGCCAGCGCCGAGCATGCGCCCGCCGTGGGCCAGCAATTGTTCGAAACTGAGCATGCGGATCTGTTCGAGATCGCTGATGCCCGTGCGGCGTGCGGCTTCGGCAACGAGGGTCAATGCATTGCGGAGCGTGTCGACACTGAAGAAGTCAGTCTCGATCACCCAGGCCTCGATGCCGGGCAGGGCGCGCTTGAGCATGACGCGCTGCTCATCAGTGAGTTCGGAGTCAGGCGAGTGAAGAGCCATGTTCATCGCGCCCAGACCCATCAGGATCATGCCTTCGGACTGCACCGCACGCTCGCGCATCTTGGGCTCGATCTCGGCCATCAGCTGGTCGACCGCGTCGGGGGCGATCAGCTTCTGCAGGCCTTCGGTGAAGTCTGCGCGGTCCTTCTCGCTGATCGGCTTGTGGCGGCTTTCCTCGTACTTGTCGAGCAGAGTCTGGTAATGCGCGGGCGGCAGGCTGCCGCGGACCAGAGCGGCCAGATCATTGCTGCGGAACTGACGAACCAGCTCCTGCAGCTGCACGGCCGGGTCGACGGTCGCCACGCTGGCGGTCGCGAATGCGGACGCGCTTGGCGTCTGCGCGGGCAGGGTCTGCGGGGCCAGGCCGAGACAGGCCAGAAGCGAAAGGGTGAGCATCGTGCTGCGCATGGGCGTCCTCCTTGTGCGGCGTCTCGGCCATGTGGCCGTGCGACGCCGGTTGTCCCAAACGGGTTCCGTACCAACCACTTGGCGGTGCGGACGTGGCCTCCGGTGCCAGCCTCGCGATCTGCCGGTGCCGGGCCTGTTGGCCGACGTTCGCACAGTGGCGGCGGGGTCAGCAGGTGTAGCTAGTGTTGTAGATAACTACAACACCACGCAGTGCCGGAAGTCATGGGAGAGGTCACGTGCATTTCGTCTGCCCGTCCACGCCCCGTTCAATGCGGGTGCAGCGCTGGGCTCGCAGGCTGGCCCTTGGCGTGGTTCCGTGCAGTCGTTTCCGGCGCGACTGGGGGGCCGTGGAACGCATGTGAACACCCGATCCGACGCAAGAGAGTCTGGACCTGTGCCGGACTCTCGATCTCTGAGCAGCTCGCGGATGGAGTTGTGCAGACCTACCCGAGGGAGTCGAACATGCTGCGACTGTGGATCGCTCTGATGCTGGTGCTGCTGCTGGTCAGCGCCGCGGTGGCCGCGCTGACGCGCACCGAGCCCAAGCGGCTATGGGCCCTCGCCCTCGGTCTGGTCTGCGTGGGCCTGATCGGCGGCGGGCTGATCTGGATCTTCGCGCCCTGAGGTCGCACGCATTCAGCGGCGAGCGCTTGAGCCTTTGACCGCGAACACCCCATCCAGGGCCAGTTCGGCGCGAAAGCCCGCCTTCTCCAACCGACGCGCGACCTCGCGCGGCACATCCCGCCCGCTGGTCAGGCGGTTCGGGGCACCGGTGTAGTGGAACAGGCGTCCGCCCGGCTTCAGCACGCGCGACAGCTGGTCGTAGAAGGCCTGCGAGTACAGCTCGCCGGCGATGCCGAAGCGCGGCGGGTCGTGCAGGGCGGCGTCGAAACTGGCGTCGGGCAACTCGGCGATTTCCATCGACACATCGCCCTGGCGAAGCTCTAGCCGGCCCGCGCATTCCGCTGCCGCAGGGTCCGGCGACCACGGGTTGATCTCGCGTAGCCAGTGCACCGAGGGGTTCTTCTCGAAGCTCAGCACCTGTGCCGCGCCCTGTGCCAGCGCGCAGGCCGCGAAATAGCCCAGACCCCCGCAGGTGTCGAGCAGGCGCTTGCCGCGTGGCTGCACCAGCTCGACCTTGCGGCGGGCGTCTTCAAAGGGCGAGATCTGTGCGGTCGGCAACATCTTGATGCCGTCGATCTCGAAGGTCGGCGCACCCCAGTCGGTCGGCACCAGCTTGATCAGGGAGCCTTCGAAGCAGGCGACCGCGCTGAACTCGTCGCCGTCGAACCAATAGAGCGTGCGTTCCTTGAGCGCATCGGGCCAGGGGTAGCTCTGTCCGTGCAGGAACCAGGCATCCCCGGCGATCGAGGCTTCGCTTTCGCTGCGGCCGAGGTCAAAGCTGGCGTGCAGCGAAGCGTGGCCGGCGGCGCGAGCGCCAAGCAGTGCTTCGGCAAGCGGGCGGGTCAGCAGGGGGCCGGTGTAGCGATTCAAGTCGGGCAACACCCGTGGACGTCAGGGTCGCGGACCTTAGCAAAGCGCAGCGGGCCGCGCTGGCCGCGCCGCGTTTGCTCGACGCTTCAACTCAGAAATGCCCCAACACACCCAGTTCGCGGGCACGTCGCAGAAGCCGGGTGAACACATAGCGGCCTGCAATCAAGTAGATCAGGCCGTTCAGCGCGATCCAGCCCCACACCTCAGAAGGAACGTGCACACCCCCTGCGGCGGCACGGGCGGCAGCGGCGCACAGCGCATAGGGAAGCCAGGCGAGCGCATTGAGCGGATAGGCTGGCAGGGCGATCAAGCCAATCAGCAGAGGAAACGCGGCCATCACCACCACCTCTCCGCGCTTGACCAGCAGCATCACCCCGGCCAGTGCGTAGCCGATCCCGACAAGCGCGGGGACACCGAGAATGGCGAGTCCCAGCACCGCCGCGTTCAGCGTGACGCGGCCGCCGGTGAGCAGCTGGGCTAGGCCCAGCGTCAGCATCAGTAGCGCCAGCGCCATCAGCAGATCCAGCAGCAGCCGAAGGGCCAACAGCGTCTCCAGGCGGATCGGTGCGAGGCTGAGTTGCTCCAGGGATCGCTGCTCGGTTTCCTGCATGATTTCTGAGCTGGAGCCCTGGGCGGCAGCGCTGGCGAACACCCAGACAGCAAACCCCGCGATCAGGCCGTCTGCACCGCCGGCTGCAAGGCTGCTGTTGCTGGCTTGCAGCACGGCGAACAGCAGCCCACCGAACAGGCTTGCGACCAGGCCGAAGCCAAGCAGGCTTTCGACCCAGTAGCGTCTGGCGAGACACACGGCGCGCCTTGCCTCGTTCAGAAGATGATGGACCAACCGTGCCGGGCCGCTCGTCGTTCTCATGCGACATCTCCGCTTTCGAGCATCTGCAAGTAGTGATCGCGCAGATCAATGCGCCGCAGCTCCAGGCTGCTGAAATGAGGCAGCAGCGACTGCCACTCGGCCAGCAGTCGGCAGGCCTCGGCGTGATCGGTCAAGGCGAGCGCGTGCTGGTCTCCCTGCGCTACCCACTGCCGATCGAGCAGCCAGCGAGGCACCAAGGGCAAATCAATCGAACCCGGCTGCACGATCAGGCGATAGAGATGCTTCTGCCGAACGAAATCGCTGCGCAGACCGTCAAAGCGCTTGGTCCCCGCACGAATGCAGACGATGCGCGGACACAGACGCTCGATGAAATGCAGGTCGTGCGAGCTGAGAAGAAAGGCCTGGCCCATTGCCGCACCCTGCCTCAGCACGGACTGCAGACGCTCCACGCCTTCCAGATCCAGGCCCAGGGTCGGTTCGTCCAGCAGCACCAGCGCGGGCCGGTGAATCAAGGCCCCCAGCAGCGCAGCGCGGAGCTTGTTGCCGGTGGACAGTTGACGCACCGGCGCACGAACATCTGCAACAGCCAGCAACGTCGCCAGTCGCTCAAACTCCTCGGCGTCGAAACGTGCCTCGCGCAGGGCGCAGTAGTAGCGGGCATTTTCCCAGGTGCTGAGTCGTTCATAGACTGCACCTTTACCCTCCAGCAGCACGCCCATTTCGCGCAGGTGCGGGCCGGGCTGTCCGGCGCGCTGCGCGGTCTGGCCGCGCCATTGCAGGCTGCCCTGATCCGCACCGCAAAGGCCGGTGATCACCTTGATGAGGGTCGTCTTGCCTGATCCGTTGGGGCCCAGCAGACCGACAATCTCGCCAGGCGCCACGCTCAGGTCGAAGTTCTGCAGCGCAGGTATCGTTTCGGCGTTGCGGCGATAGCATTTGCTCACCTGCTGCAGGCGTAGCAGCGGCAGCACACCTGCAGGCTGGGTCATCGCGTTCTTCTCTGCTAGTTCAGGCGCGGCATCTTAGCCGAGCTACTTTGCCGAGCCGCGGCACCCATCAAACTCCATACTGGCAAGCGCAGCTCGCAGCTCGCAGCGCAAGCTGCGTTGGGTTGTTGTTCCTGCACTGCTGCGACGAGCAGCGCTGTGGGCGGCGACCCTGCACAGGGTCCGCAGCTCCTCGCCGAAGCGTCCGGGACTATCGCAAGAACACCCAAACCCCAAGCAGCAGCCCCAGCAGCGCAATGCCGACCACCGGGAACTGCATCAACCGGCTTTCGATGCGGGCGAGACGTTCGGCTCCCGGCAGGAGGTCAGGGGGCGCAGGCTGCCAACTGCGCCAGCGCTCTCCGAGTTGCTGCAGGGGTCGCAGCATGGTGGCGGCAACGCGTTCAAACGGAACCAGCAGGTCGCCTTCGGGAACGTCGACCGATGGCAGACGGCGGGCAAGCAGGTAGCCGCCGATTCCCAGTAGCACCGGCCACAACCCATTCCACAGCGACGGTATGGATGGCACCGCGGGCGCCCAGAACCAGGGCAACAGAAGCCCTGCGAGGACGGCGAGCGCCCAGGCCGGATGTACGCGTTCACGACCTTGCCGGTTCTCGCGCGCCAGACGCCAGGCGTGCAGCAGCAGGGTGGTGGTCAATGCGGACGACAGGCTCAGCGCGATCAGCCAGGGGCCCAGTTGCGCTTCGCCCAGGCTGTGCTTCAGCGCGTCCTTGGCCAGCGCACCCGAGCTCAGCGGCACACCGGCCAGCGCCAGCGCCGGCAGCAGGAACAATGTGTGGGCCAAGCGTCCTTGCAATCGATGTCCGGCGGCAAGAAACAGGGCGATTTTGTTCAGCCCGTGATGCAAAGCGAACAGCCCCAGGGCAGCGCTCGCCGCGGCGACGCCGAAGCCGGCCTGCACGGCCGCCACGCCGACCAGCACCAGCCCCATCTGGCTGATCGTCGAGTACGCCAAGACCGATTTCAGCCGTCGCTGGGTCATGCCGACCAAGGCGCCCCAGGTCGCCGTGAGCAGTCCCACTGCCACCAGTGCCTCGACCATCGCAATGCTGCCCGCGGGAAGCAGGCGCAGCATCCCGAGCAGCCCGGCCTTCACCAGCAGACCGGACAGCACCGCGCTGGCCGGCACCGGTGCAACCGGATGCGCCAGCGGCAACCAGACGTGCAGCGGCACGATGCCGAGCTTGACCGCAAAGCCGGCAAGCAGCAGCCAGGGAGCTGCACCGAGACCGTGCATCAGTTCGGCGTCGAGCCCATCAAAGCGAACATTTCCCACCGCGGCACCGATCATCAGAAGGCCGACCAGAATCGCCATCTCGCCGGCGAGCGCCAGCACCAGGTAAATGCGCCCCGCGCGCCAGGCTTCATCGCTGCGGTAGTGCACCACCAGGCCGTAGGCGGCGAAGGTCATCAGTACGTAGCCGGCATAGAAGCTCGCGATATCGGCGGCCAGCAGGGCCAGCGCCTGGCCGGCCAGCGTGAGCATCCAGCACACCGCGAAGCGCCGTGTGCTGTCCTCGATCGTGGCGCTTGCGAACCATCCACCCAAGGCCCAGCCGATACCGGCGAGCAGCAGCAGGGGATGGTTCACCGGGTCGACCGCGAACGCGCTGCCGAGCAGAATTCTGGGCAGGTGCAACTCGCCTTCGCCGAGCACGCCGAGCATCAACAGCGGCAGCGGTGCCACGACCCACGCCAGCGCGCGCAGCCGCGGCCGCGACAGCATCGGCAGGGCCAGCCACGGGGCGATCAGGGCGAGCGCGACGAGCATGGCCATCAGTCGTACTCCGCCACCAGCAGCTGCACCCAGCCGAGCGGGCTCCACTCGAAGCCGGCCAGCAGCCCGACCAGCAGCGCCATCAGCGCGGTGATCACGGTCGGAACAATCAGCGCAAGCTGCGCCGCGCGGCTGAGCTTCTGTGGCTCCGGCCAGCTTGCCGGTGGTTCGGCGAACCACATGCGTCGAAGCACCGGCACGAAGTAGGCGGCGTTCAACAGGCTGCTCGCGACCAGTACGCCGAGTACCCAGGTGTAGCCGGCAGCCATGGCACCGGCACCGAGGTACCACTTGCTGACGAAGCCCGCCATCGGCGGTAGGCCGATCATGCCGAGCGCGGCCAGCGAAAACGCCGCGCTGGTCCAGGGCAGCCGGCGGCCGATGCCGTCGAGCTGGTCGACACGCTTGACGCCGAGGATCTCCGCATAGACGCCCGCCGCGAAGAACAGGGTGATCTTCATCAGGCCCTGATGAACCAGATGTACCACGCCGCCAATCGTCGCAATCGGCCCGGCCAGCGCCGCACCGAGCGTGATGTACGACACCTGGCTGACGGTGGAGAACGCCAGCCGTTTCTTCAGGTCGGTCTGGGTCAGCGCCATCACCGAGCCGTACAGGATGGTCACGCAGGCCGACACGACCAGCGGTTCGGCCAGCCCGAGTTCGGCCACGCGCTCGGTGCCGAACACGTCGTAGATCAGTCGCACAATGCCGAAGGCGCCGGCCTTGACCACCGCGACCGCGTGGAGCAAGGCGCTGACCGGCGCCGGGGCGACCATGGCTTTCGGCAGCCAGCCGTGCAGTGGCACCAAAGCCGCCTTTACGCCCAGCCCGGCCACCATCAGCACGAAGATGGCGCTCAACGCCCAGGGCTCGCCCTGCAGGTCGTCGACCGGAATGCCGCGGGCCAGGAAATCCTGCGGTCCGCTCAGCGCATGCAGCCAGACCAGCCCGATCAGGAACAGGGTGCTGCCGAACAAGGTGTGGCGGAGGTAGCTGCGGCCGCCGGCAAACGATTCCGGCGTGCCGCGATGCACGATCAGCGGCCAGGTCGCCAGCGTCAGCAGTTCGTAGAACACGAAGAAGGTGAACAGGTTGCCGGCCGTGGCAATACCCATCGTCGCTGCCACGCACAGGCTGAAGAAGCCGAAGAAGCGCGCGCGGTGCGGGCTGCGTTCAAGGTAGCCGATCGCATAGATGGTAGTCAGCAGCCACAGCACGGCCGACAGGGTCGAGAACAGAAGGGTCAGCGGATCGGCGTGCAGCACCAGATCAAGCCCCGGCAGCAGCGGCAGCCGGAACACGAAGACCTGTCCGGCAGCGACGGCCAGCAACAGCAGCAGGATCAGCCCGAGCTTCACCACCGCCGCGCTCAGATTCACCGCAACGCGCAGCCGCTGGCGCGCCTCGCCAATAAAGAAAATCAGCACCGACGCGAGCAGCGAGCTGAGAATCACGTACAGCGGCAGGGCGTCCGGCAGGCTGTTCACGGTTGTGCTCCGGTCGACAGCGCGACGGGTACCGACATCAGCTCCAACAGCGGCGCCGATACGAAGCCCAGCACGATCGCGGCCGCGGCGAGCGCGAGTGCGGCGAGTTCTGCCGTTAACCCCGGTGCGTGGCCGCCGTCTTCCGAAGAAGCGGCCCCGCTGCGGCTCAGCATCGCCGCCAACGCGCGGAACAGGTAGGCCGCAGCCAGCAGGCTGCCCAGCGCGATCACCACGATCATCCACCAGGCGCCCTGTTCCCAGGCGGCCGACAACAGCAGCCACTTGGCCAGGAAGCCGCCGCTCGGCGGCAGGCCCATCAGGCTGACCGCGGCGAGGCCAAACGCGAACACGCTGAGCGGGGCGCGGACATCCGCGCTGGCCAGCCCGTCGATGCGGTCGCTGCCGAAGCGGGTCAGCAGATTGGCCGCAGCCAGGAACATGCCGGCCTTGGCCAGGCCGTGGCTGAGCATCTGAAACAGTGAGGCTTGCCAGGCGACGGCTGTCGGCAGGCCGAACAGCAGCATCAGGTAACCCAGTTGGGCCACCGTCGAATATGCCACCAGACGCTTGAGCCGCTGCTGCCGAAACGCCAGCAGTGAGCCGTACAGCACGGCGCAGCCTCCGAGCACGGCCAGCGCCGTCCCGGCGGCCAGGGGCGGTACCGTGCCGCCGAACCACAGCCGGTACAGCAGGAACAGCGACACCTTGACGACCAGGGCTGAAAGCACCGCGCTGACCGGCCCGGGTGCGCTCGAGTGCGCCTTGGGCAGCCAGCCGTGCAGCGGGAAAATCGCCGACTTCAACAGCAGGCCGACGCAGATGAGTGCGAATGCGGTTGATGGCAACGCGCCACCAGCACGTTCGATCGCCTGCTGCAGGTCCAGCGTGCCGGTGGTCGAGAAGACCAGGGCTGTGCCGAGCAGGTAGGCAAGCGAGGCCAGCATCGCCAGCAGCAGGTAACGCAGGGCCGCCCGCAAGGCACCGGTGCTGCCGTCGAACGCGACCAGGGCGACCGCCGCCAGGGTGACCAGTTCCAGCCCGACGTACAGGTTGAACAGATCAGCCGACAGCAACAGCGCGTGCAGCCCGGTCGACAACACCAGCCAGCTCGGCCAGAAGTGCCGTGCGCTGCGTGCCGCGCCGATACTCGCGGCGGCGTGCAGCGTGGTCGCCAGCATCACCGCCGCAACCAGCCACAGCATCAGCAAGGTGGCGCCGTCCACCTGCAAGCGGATGCCCAACGGCACCGGCAGGCCGGCCAACAGCAGTTCGAAGGTGCCAACAGCGCGCAATTCGACGGTCAGTATCCACAGCGCCAAAGGCGAGGCCAGCGCGCTGCCGATCGCGAGCGCCCGGCCGATTTGCGCGGGCAGCACCGCAGCCGCCAGCGCGGCCAGCAGGGGCACAAACACCAGCGCTGCCAGTGCCTCAGTGGCGCCCGGCATCGGCGTCCTCGTCATCGTCGGAATCGAGATCCGCGCCGCCGGCGCGGCGGTACAGTGCCAGCAGGATCGCCAGCGCGAGCGCGGTGGTTGCCACTGCCACCACCATGCCGGTCAGTACCAAGGCCTGCGGCACCGGATCCAGCGCACCGCCTCCGCGACCACCCAATACCACCAGCAGCAGGAACACCGAACTGCCGACCAGATTCAGTGCGAGCAGCTTGCGCACTACGTGTGCGGCGATCAGTACACCGTAGACGCCCAGTCCAGCGAGTGCCGCGGCCGCAGCGATGTAGACCAGCTCGCTGGCAGTCATCGACTGCTCCGTACACCAGCAGTGCCGAGAAACAGCAGAAGCAGGCTGATGGCGATGGACACGGTCATCGCTGCCTCGATCAGGTACACCGCCCACTTCCCCGGCAGCGCCATCGGTGCGCGCCCGTCGGCCATTCCGACCAAGCCCAGTGCGGCGAACATCGCGATGCCGACGATCAGCAAGAAACGCTGGATCGGCATGGGTTCGCGCAGCGCCTCCAGTCGCCCCGACAGCGCCAACAGCACGCCGGCCGCCGCCAGTACCGCCCCTGCCTGGAACGCTCCCCCCGGTGCCTGTCCGCCGGCATGCAGCAGGTAGCCGCCGACCAGCACTGCGCTTGGAATCACCGCCGCGAGCAGCGGGTCGAGCATCGCCGTCGGCACCTGGGCCGTCGGTGCCTGTGGTTGGCCCACCGACTGCACCGCCTTCACCCCGAGCCAGGCGACCAGCAGGACCAGCATTTCCAGCAGGGTGTCGAACCCGCGGAACAGGATCAGGACCGCGGTCACGCCATTGCCGACGCCGGTCTCGGGCAGGGCGGCGAGCGCGGCATCTCCGGCACTGTCGCCAGGCCGTGGCAGGCCAACCAGTTCGACGCCGAGCAAGACCACCAGCAAGGCACACAGCACGCCGACTGCTGCCGCGAGGCGCGAGCTGCGAAGCAGGCTGCGCGACTCGTAGGCCGGCGCAAGATGCAGCAGCCGTCGGTAGGCCAACAGCAGCATGGCACCGGTGATGCCGGCGCCGATGGCCGCCTCGGCCAGGGCGAGATCCGGGGAACCCAGTCGCGCCCAGACGAGCGCCATCAGCAGACCGAACACGGTGAACATCACGATCGAGCGGAACGGGGTGGCCGCGGCGACCACCTGCAGGCCCAGCAGCAGAAGGCCGGCGGCAAGCAGCAGATCGACAGCCAGGCGCATTCGGCCAGCTTCTCGGCGTGCGCCGCGCGACGCGCCAGCAGGTGCGCCGAGAGCGCGGCGGCCAGCAGGCCCATCATCCAGAGGGTCGCCAGCAGGAACAGCACCCGCAGCGAACCCGCATGCAGTGCCATCGCCGCGCAGACCAGCAGGAGTCCGAGGTTGTCCGCCTTGGTCACCGCATGCAGCCGGCTGTGCGTATCGGGAAAACGCAGCACGCCGACGGTGCCGGCAAGATAGAAGCCGCAGCCGGCGATCAGCAACACGGCAGCGAGCAGATCGAGGGCGCCGGCAAGGCTCACGGTTCGCGCTCCGGGCGGGCCGGCAAACCGACGAAGGCGACGCTGAGGATCGTCGCCAGCAGCACGAACAGCAGAGCGACATCACGCAGCGCCGGCTGCTGTTGCCACTCGGCGAGCAGCAGCAGCACCGCCACCGTCGTTGTGCCGAACAGCAGTCCGGCGATCATGCGATCGACCGCCGCAGGGCCTCGCAGCACCCGCCACAGGCTGGCCGCGAGATTCGCCAGCAGGAACAGCACCGCGTAGGGCAGCAGTAGCTCTGTCACGCGACCGAACCTTCGCTGGCAGGCGCGACATCCAGCGAGAACAGGCGGTGCAGCTGGTGTTCCAGATCGGCGATGCCAGTGTCCTTGGCATCGAGCGTGAGCATGTGGATGCGCAGCAGACCGTCGTCGTCCAGAAGTTCCACGCTCAATGAGCCGGGAAGCAGGCTGACGATGCCGATGAATGCCGTGCGCGGCAGGCCGGCGGGCAGCCTGCAGCGATGTTCGAGATAGCCCGGTGCCACCGGCAGCCGCGGATGCAGTGCGCGCCACGCCACATCGAGGCCGCCGCGCAAGGACTCACGCACGAAGTACCCAAGAAACAGCGCCAGCCGAAACGGTCGCCAGGGATAGGGCTCGCCGGGGACCAGCCAGCTGCCGAGGGCGGCGCCCAGCAACGCGAACACCAGCCCGACGAAAATGGAATCCACGCCGTCGAGGGAAATCCAGACCAGCAGCAACAACGCAAAGGTCTGCAGCGCCCAGCGGCGGCGAGACGAAAACGGTCGGGGAGTCTGTCGATTCTCGGTCACGCCGACATCCCAAGAGTGGAAAGACGGCTTGCATGCTAACCGCAGAGCGGTGCATGGGGACAGGCGTGGGGGCACGCTTGGCTGCGGGATGGACGGGTGCGCCGCGGGCTGTCTGGCCGGCGCTCTACCACGCTGCTGTCGTGTCATTCCTGGCGAAGGAAGAATCGCTGGTGCGTCGACAACAATTCTGTGCCTGAGCAACAGTGAATCGAGACTCCTCCGGATTTGCGCGACGAGCGGGGTGCGTCAAAGCGTGCGCAGAACCTCCGCAGCGCGCTGGCGTCAGAAGCGCGTACAACTGGCAGGAAGTTTTTTCACACGTTCTCCGGCGCATCCCCTCGGCCCGGCGGAACGTTCAGCTGCACGCCGCTAGTGTCGACGGCACCTGACTTCCTCCCTGGGAATTGCCGTGCTCGCCCGACTCGCTCTCATCCTGCTTCTGCCCATCGCGGCCAACGTGGCCGCGCAGCAGCGCCACGAAGGTCGCCTTGCTGACGCCACCGGTCTGTACCGCATCGAGGTGCCTTCCGGGTGGCAAGCCGGCGGACGGCTGATCATCTACAACCACGGCTTGACGATGCAGCAACCGGAACAGGTCGGCTTTCCTTCGACCGCCCCGAGCAGCGAAGCCCGCGCGTACTGGCTGGCCGAGGGCTATGGGCTCGCCGCTGGAAGCTACTCGACGCGCAATTGGGCGCTGTTCGACATCGAACGCGAGCAGCGCGCCTTGCTCGCCGAGTTCCGCCGTATTGCCGGAGCACCCGGCGAGATCCTGCTGGTGGGTGGCTCGCTCGGCGGTCTGGTGTCGATGCGTACGGCCGAGTCTTTCCATGCCGACGGCGTCGACGTCGCCGGCGTATACGCGCTGTGCCCGCCGCTGGCCGGCGCGCGCAGTTGGGATACCGCGCTCGACACCCGGCTGTTGTTCGACGCGGTGTGCCCGAGCCCGCTGCCGACCGGCAGCGCGCACCTGCCTTGGGTGGTCGACTACGACGACATCCCGTCGTCGATCAACGACATCGAGAACATCGACGACGCCGAGGTGGTGGCGAGCATCCTGCCGGCCGCCGACCGGATCCGTCGCTGCACCGGGTTGTTCCAGCCACCCATTCTCGACACGCCCGATCAACTCGCCCGCCGCGCGCAGCTGAAGGCGCTGCTGGGCGTCACCAGCGATGACTTCCTGCTCACCAATCTCGCCTATGCGCTCTATCCGATGGCCGACCTGATCCAGGCGCCGGAAAAGCTCGATCGCGCCAACCCGTTCGACAACCGCTTCGTCGACTACGGCGACGCACAACTCAATGCCGCGATCCTGCGCGTCGAGCGCGACCCGGTGGCGGCGGTCAAGCTGTGCGCGCAGTCCGACCTCAGCGGTCGTATCGGCAGCGCACGGGTGCTGGCGATCCACACCCAGCGCGACGAGCTGGTGATCCCGGAACACCTGCATGTGCTAGAACAGATCGGCATCCCGGACGCGCAACGCGCCACCGCCCTGGTCGGCGAGGATGCGCCCGCACACTGTGCGTTCAGTGGCGCGGAGTTTCTTGCCGGCTTCGAAAGCCTGCGGCGCTGGATCGACGAAGACCGCAAGCCGACGCCAGCGAGCTTGCGCGATGTCTGCGAAGCCAGTGGCGCGCAGCTCGGTGCTGATCAGCGCTGTGGATTCGACCCACAGCTCGAGATCGGTTCGCTGGATGCGAAGATCCGCCCGCGCAACCTGGCGATGCACCAGGTCAGCGCGTATGAATCCGGCGCCTGGTTTGACCCCGCCACCAGCGGCGAGGGCGCGATCATCGAGGTGCTCGACGGCGGCACCCAGGCAGTCGTCGCCTGGTACAGCTATCCGGCGCCCGGCGAGGATGGCGAACAGATGTGGATCATCGGCGTGGGCAAGCTCACCGCCGACGGCATCCACGTGCCGGAGGCGCGTCGCTACCGCGGCGCGCGCTTCGGTGCTGCTTTCAACCCGGCCGACGTCGAAAGCAGCCACTGGGGTGAGCTGACCTTCTGGTCGGCCGGCACCTCCTGCGTCAATGGTGTGCCCAGCGGGCAAGCGCAGTTGCGCTATGTCGGCCCCGACGCTTTCGGTCGCGGCGAGCGCGCGCTGCAGCAACTGACGCTGGTCGGCGCGCGCTGTCCGGCGACGGCGCAGCAGCCGGCACCGGCCGCCCACCCGCAGTCACGGTTCAGCGGCAGCTGGTACCGCGGCCCGCAGGCGCCGGGCGAGGGCTTGCAGCTGCAGGTCGACGGTAGCGGCAATGCAGTGCTGATCTGGTACACCTTCGATCCCGCCGGCGATGCTGCATGGATGGTCGGAACGGCAACCGCGCCGGCCGAGGGCGAACCGTGGCGCTTTGCAATGCAGCGCCCGCGCGGCACCGAGTTTGGCCCCGGCTTCGATCCTGCGCGCGTGGTGCGCCATCCGTGGGGCGAGGTGCTGCTGCGCTTCGAGGGTTGCGATCGCGCCAGTTTGAGTTGGACGTCCAGCGAAGCCGGCTGGGTGGCCGGCTCAGTGCCGCTCCAGCGCTTGACCACCCCCGCCGGCATGGCGCCCTGCTCCTGATCGCCACTGTCGTCCCCGGGACTGCGCGATGCGCGTGCTTCAGGAGATTCGGCGAGCTCGTTTCCTCAGAGTTCGCGTAACGCGACTGCCCCGGCGCTCAGCGGCCGCAGTGAGCGGGCGGTTTTCCACATGCGCTCAGCCTTTCGTGACGCAGTCAGACGCCGTCAGCCCCCAGCCCCCAGCGCCGGCGCAAGGCCTGCTGTCGACGCGGATCGAAGTTGATCCGCGCAGGCTCGCCGCCGGCCGCGGCGATCACGCGCGGGTCCATCACCCGGAACCACAGCGGCGGCACGTAGGCCAGCAGGAACATGCCGAAGTACCCCGTCGGCAGCTGCGGGGCATCATCGAAGTGGCGCAGGCTCTGGTAGCGGCGGGCCGCGTGCGCATGGTGGTCGGCGTGGCGCTGCAGGTGGAACAGCACCCAGTTCGAGATCAGCGAGTTGCTGTTCCAGGAATGCCGCGGCGAGCAGC
Organism: uncultured Aquimonas sp.; assembly: GCA_964586455.1. Classification (GTDB taxonomy): domain Bacteria; phylum Pseudomonadota; class Gammaproteobacteria; order Xanthomonadales; family Xanthomonadaceae; genus Aquimonas. The sequence continues at coordinate 52,558 of CAZPHV010000009.1, read as the reverse complement.
GCTCCGGCCGGCCGTCCGCGTCGGTGGCGCGCTTCAGCCCGTAGTGCTCGATGTAGTTGGCCGACGACAGCTGGAAGTTGGCCCAGGCCGAGGCCAGCAACAGGAAGCCGAGCACCTCCGCGCCCAGCCACAGCATCAGGCCCGACCATAGAGCGAGGGTCAGCAGGCCGGTCTGGATGATTTCGTTGCCGAACGATCCGACGCTGCGGCCGTCTCGCCCGAGCCGCTCGGCTTCCAGCCGCCATGCGCGCCGCCAGGCGCCGGGCCACTCGCGCAGCACGAAGCGCCAGATCGACTCGCCCATGCGCGCCGAGGCCGGGTCCTCGAAGGTGGCGACATCGCGGTGGTGGCCGCGGTTGTGTTCGACCACGAAATGCCCGTAGGCAGTGGGCGCCAGCACCCACTGCGCCAGCACCTGTTCGATGCGGGTTTTCTTGTGGCCGAGTTCGTGCCCGGCATTGATGCAGAAACCGCCGACCACGCCGGTCGATAGCGCCAGCGCCAGCCAGCCGTGCCAGGGAAGTTCGGCGCGGGTCGCATACCAGGCACCGGCAACGAACCAGAACCACAGCAGGGGCACCACCGCCCAGGTGATCCAGCGGTAGTAGCGGTCGGCTTCCAGCGACGGCACGGCGGATTCCGGCGGGTTGCCGGTGTCTTCGCCTACGGCCAGATCGAGCAGGGGCAGCAGCACGTAGACCAGCAGCAGCGGCGCCCACAGCACGAGCGGCGAACGCAGCCATTCCGCCAGCAGCGGGCCGGCCCCGACCAGACTGGGCACGGCCAGCGACAGCAGCCACAGCGCACGCTTGCGGTCGCGCCAGGGTGCTGCGCCGGCAGGGCGGGCGCGCAGTAAGTCTGCTGAGTGGGGCATGGGTGAGCCGGATGCGTGGACTGTGCGCACTGTGCGCAGGACGCGCTTGTGCGGCCAGCGCCGGACCTGCCAAGAAATCGTCAGTTCGTGCCAGCATGCACGGTATGCCTGCCGCGACCGCCCCGCCTGTTCCGGGATTGCACCCGGCCTACCTGCGCCTGCTGATGCTGCAGTTGAAGCGCAGCGGGCTGGCGGTGGAGCCCCTGTTGATCCGCGCGGGTATCGCGCCGACTTTGTTCGAGGCGGAAGGCGCGATGCTCGACGTCGAGCGCGTGCGACGCCTGGTGGTGGAGGCCGTTCAGGCCAGTGGACGCGCGTCGCTGGGGCTGGAGTTCGGTGCCAGCGTGCCGCTGCTCAGCCATGGGCCGCTCGGCTCGGCGGCTGCGGCCAGCCCGAGCCTGCGCGAGGCGCTTGGCGTGATCGGGCGCTTTCTGGAGCTGCGCGCGCCGCTGCTGGGCCTGCAGGTGTCGGCGTCGGCGGGTGGCGTCCGCGCCGAGCTGTGGCCGCACCCGGCCCTCGGCGAGGCGCGCGTGTTCGTGCTGGAGGCAGCGCTGGTCATGCTGGAGCGGCTGCTGCAGGGCGTGAGTGCCGGCGACTTCCGCGAGGCACGGATCGAGCTGCCGTGGCCGTGTCCGGCCGGCGCCCGCCAGTACGCCGGCTTCTTCGCCGCAAGGCTGCACTTCGATGCGCGCGTAGCCTGCCTTTGGCTACCGCAGCAGCTGGCGGACGCCTCCTGCCTGTCGGCCGACCCGGTGGCACTGGCGCTTGCACGCGCCGACTGCGAACGCCGTCTCGCACAGGCCACCCGCGGCCTCGACTTCGTGGCTGCGATCCGACTTCGGCTGCGTGGCTGCGACGGCAGCTATCCGGATGCGGCCCAGGCTGCGGTCGAACTGGGGCTGTCTCAACGCAGCTTTTTCCGGCGCTTGGCCAGCGAGGGCCTGCGCTGGCGCGCGTTGCTCGACGAGGCCCGGCTTGAGCGCGCGCAGCAGCTGCTGCGCGAAACCGACCTGCCGGTGGAACAGATCGCTGAGCGCCTGGGCTATGCCGATGCCAGCAACTTCAGTCGCTGTCTGCGGCGCTGGTGCGGGCGCAGCGCACGCGAGATCCGGATGGCGCGCGCGGCGAACGCGTCGGAGTCGATGCCCGACTGAGTCGAATTCTGCGATGCCCTGCCGCCACGCTCTTGGGATTGCAGACTCGCGTCGGGTCCACCGGGTCTCGCATCCGGCGAGCCGCCCTCTGGAGTGGCGGACGTTGAACGAAGCCAGCGGGCAAGCACCAGAGTCTCAGCGTGTCTCCGGCCCTTGGACTTGAAGCCCCAACGAGGGCGTGTTCAGCCGGAACCGCGCCGTCATCGGCCAGGCAAACAGCACGTCTTCCTCCTGCGTGCCGGCGCCGATGTTGTGGATCACCAACGGGCGACCCTCGGCCCCGCGGCGCTCGGAAACGATGCCGATGTGGGGCAGATTCCCGGGCAAGCGCCAGCTGACCAGGTCGCCGGGTTGATAGTCCTCGGAACGATCACTGGCCTCGAGCTCGGCGCCCTGGCGCCGCAGCCAGGTTTCGAGATTGGGCACGCGCCGATGATCGATATTGCGATCCGGTCGGCTCAAGCCCCACAGCGCTGGATAGGCGCCGAACTCCGCGCGCATGTCTTCGTGCACCGCCTGCTGCAGGTCGAGGCCGAGCGCGCGGTAGGCGCGGATCACCACGTCGGTGCAGACCCCGCGGTCAGCCGGCACATCGCCAAGCGGATAGTCGAGGCGGACGTAGGCGGGGTCGTAGACCACCGTCACGCCGATCTGCGCGCGGGCCGAGTCAACCAAAGGCGAGGCGTCGACATGCGTCGTACTGATGAGCAGCGCGAGCACGCAGATCACGGATGCAGCACGGCGCATGGGCGAATTCCAATCCAAAGGGCTGGCCTGCGAGCCCTGGTCGAAGGCGCAAGTTCCCGAACGGGTCAGCGGCCAGATGGCATCACGCGGGGTCGGCTCCGGCTGCCCACGGGGCTGGCTGGGAGCCTGTCGGGCTTTGGGGGTCGAGGCGATCGTCGACTGCGAGAGGACAGTCTTTCGACGATTGGCAGGCCGAGTGCGCTCTCGGCCAAGAGCCGGCGGAAAGTGGATCGCGCAGACGGATTTGCAGCCCGGCCATCCAAGGTCCGACAGGCTCCTAGGCATGCGGATCAGCGGTGCTCTGTCGCGTCCTTGAGACGTTGGCCAAAGACCTCAGCAGTCAGCGCCGGTGCATAGAGGAAGCCCTGGTAAGCCTCGATGCCGCGGCTGCGCAGCCATTCGAGCTGTTCGGGCGTCTCCACGCCCTCGGCGACCGCGCGCAGTTCCATCAGCCTGCACAGCTGCACGATCAGATCGGTCAGCGCACTGTTGTCCGGCAGCTCGCGAATGAAACTGCGGTCAATCTTCAGCGTGTGGATCGGATAGCGGCGCAGGGTCGCGAGGTTGGAATAGCCGGTGCCGAAGTCGTCCAGCGCCACCGACAGGCCCAAGCCGGCCATCGCGCGCAGCGTGTCGAGCGGGCGCTCGTCGCTGCCAAGCAGGGCGGATTCGGTGATCTCGATCTGCAGCCCGGCGGGATCGCAACCGGTTTGATCGAGCACCCGGGCGAGGTCGGCAATGACATCGGCTTCGGAGAACTCCTGCGCCGACATGTTGACCGACACCGTGATCGCATGCCCGGCCTGGGCCCACTCGGCCTGTTGGTGCGCCGCCTGAAGCAGCACGATGCGATCCAGCGCCCGGATCAGGCCCAGGCGCTCGCAGGTCGGAATGAACAGGTCGGGGCCAATCAGGCCGCGCTGTGGATGCCGCCAGCGCACCAGCGCCTCGGCGCCGACGATGCGCTGATCGGACACGCGCAGGATCGGCTGGTAGTGAACCTCGAAGGCCGACTGCGCGACGGCTTCGCGCAGTGCCTGTTCAAGCTCGGTGCGGGACTTGAGCTCGGCCCCCATCGTGGCGCTGTAGTGCGCCAGAGTGTTGCGTCCGGTCTGCTTTGCGGCATGCAGCGCGAGGTCTGCGTTGCGCAGCAGGGTGTCGAAATCCTGGCCGTCGCGTGGGTATACGCCGACACCGATTGACACTGTTACCCGCAGCGTTCGCCCCTGTAGCACGATTGCTGCGCCGAGCGCTGCGCGTATGGCGGTTTCGACCGCCGTGAGCTCGGGCTCCGCCGGGTGGGCAGAAAGCAACACGAGGAACACATCGCCACCAAACCGGGTGACGAGATCCTGGGGGCGCACCGCCGCGCGCAAGCGCTGGGCGACTTCGGCCAGCAACTCGTCGCCGGCCGCATGGCCAAGGCTGTCGTTGATGGCCTTGAACTCGTCCAGATCGATCAACAGCAGTGCAGCGGGGGCGAGAGTGCCTGTGCTGTCGGCGAAATGCTGGCGCGCGTAGCTGCGGTTGGGCAGCCCGGTGGTGGTGTCGTGCAGGGCGAGAAAACTGGCCTGGGCCTCGCTGTCCTTCAGCTGGGAGACGTCCACTTCGCTCACCAGCCAGGCAGTGGCGCCGGTGGCCGGATCGCGGCAGACGCGCGCGGACAGCTCGTGCCAGCGGCGGCCGGCAGCGGTGTCCACAGAGAGGGTCAGGCTGGCCTGTCCGCGACCGCGCAGGGCCTCGCGCAGGCGCTGGAAACCCAGTTCATCCTGCAGCCGTTCGCGCAGCGTTTCGGCAGGCGATGTCACCGTGCGGCGCGCGCTCGGATTGCGGTACAGCGCGATGCCGGATTCGTCGTAGAGCGTGACCATGACCGCGGTGTGCAGCAGCGCATCGACCGAGCGCAGGGAATCGGGGGCGGGCTCATCGCCACGCGAAGCTTCGCATAGCATGGCCATGCGCCCGCCCTCAATGCGCAGGCCGCGGAAGCGGACATTCACCGAAACGGGTTGGTCTGCCGGGTAGATCGTCCACAGTTCGTGGAAGCGGGCATCGTCGCTGAGGAAATCTTGCTGGTACTGCGCCAGACGCTCGGCAACCGACGCCGACATGTCGCGGCCGAGGTCACGTGCACGCAGGCCTTCGATGTCGGCTGCGCCCCAAAGCTCCAGGGCCGCGTCGTTGGCCCAGTGAATCCGGCGGCGATCGATGTCGAAAATCCAAACGGCCGATTGCAGCCGCGAGAGTGCGTCCAGGCCGTCTATCGCGTCACCCTCAGATGCGTCCACCGAAGTCGCCTCGGGCTGGCTCACGTCAACCCCCGCCATCGGCGCCGGGCTTCGAAGCCGCGAATCGGATTGGCCAAAGCTGTCCCCACGTGCACAGGAGGTACGCGGGCCTGTATTGCCCCCAGTCATGACAACAGGATGCAGTTTTCACACTCGGCTGTCTGCCCGGGTGTTGCCCGGGGACGCGATACCGACCCGAAACGACCCGCACTTTCGAGATCTCAGGACGGTTGCCCAGACGATCGACAGGGGTGGACAGAGCCGCCGACAGGGCTCCAGCGGAACGAGCTGGAATCGTTTTGAGTCAAATGGCTTGGGCGGCTGCTACCGCAGCTGCCTGCGCATGAGTGTGGAGGTCAGCGATCCGGAGCGGGGCCGGCCCGTCGAGTCTGGCGGCAGCGGCTGCTCCGAGGCCGACCTGGATATTGGGGTCTGCGCCTTTGAACAAACAGAACGCTCGCCCCGACATCTTTCGCCGTCGTCACCGCGGAGGCCGGCTGCACTGCCACCCAGCCACCCAGCGGCCTCGCCCTGAATCCTGGATCCGCCTTCGCGGGGATGACGACCCCATGTTTCTTCGAGAACACCTGGCCCGCCACGCGGGGCTGAGAAGCTCACAACGCGGCGCCTGCAGCAATCGAGACGAGGCCTGTCGCAAGCTCAAAGCTCCCGCCAGCGTGCTGTCCGCGCTGCCCGAAAGCGCACATTTGCCCCCACACGAATCGGCGAAGACCCGAACTTGAAGATCCCTGATCCCGCAAGCGGCGAGCGATTCTCTCTCCTGTAGCCCGGCCAGCCAAAGTCCGACAGGCTGCTAGGTGCCGCCGCCCAGCAGGCGACGTTCGGAGAAGCGCGCAAGCCGCATGACGCACCACCGCACGGGCGGTGTCGCCCGTGCGATGGTGACCGCGCATCAGTAGTAGAAGAACCCGTACAGCGCATCCACGATCTCGCCGCTGCGCTCGTCGATCAGCAAAAGATCGCCATCGACCCGCAGCCAGCGGCAGCCCCAGGGCGGCGGTGCCAGTCGGTAGGCGCGCCAGTCGACATACCAGTTACTGACGATGAACACCGGCGGCAGGTGGTAGCCAATGCGCCAGCTGTGCGCGCGGTAGCCGCGCGGATACACATAACGCGCCGGCGCGCGATAGCGGTGGCCCGACCAACCATGGCTCCAATCGCGACGCCACTCAGGACGCCGCCAGTCGTCGCGACGATTGCGGCCGTGCTCGTAGCGGTTGTCCCAGCGACCATCGCGACGCTGATTGTCGTGCCGCCAGCCCTGGTCAACCCGCCAGTCACCACTGGCTCGGCCATCGCCGCGCCAGTGATCGCCGCCATTGTGCTTTTCGGGCTCGCGGTAGCCGCCTTCCCAGCCGGCGATCCTTGTGTTGAGGTCGCGGCCTCCGCGCTCGCCTCGCGAGCCCTCATCCCGGTTGTAACGCTCAGGCTCCCGATAGCCGCCTTCCCAGCCTGCGATGCGGGTATTGAGGTCGCGCTCGCCGCGGCCGCCGTCGGCTCTGTCAGGCGCGCGCTGTGGGCTCGGTTCGCCGCGCCCGCGGCCTTCGACTTCGCCGCGCGCAGGGGCTTGGCGCTTGCTGTCCTGATTTCCGTAGTCCGCGCCGCGGCCGGGACGGTCGTCGCGCGCTTGGAGGAGGGGTGAGACCAGGCCGAGCATCAGGATGAGGCTGCCAGCGGTGAGGACTTTCATGCGCTTGACTCCAGGAAATTCCGGCCGCGCACCCTCCAGGTCGCGTGCCGTGGTGCTGCCAGCGAAGGCGGCTTTGGGGGCCGCGTTCGCGCCTGGCTTCCCTGCCAGGCCATCGGAGCCGCAGCTCTGATGGCGTCGACCGACAGCGGCCGACGCGGGACGAAGCATTGACTCGGTAAGCTGTACACAGGGTAGCCGACGCCCGAATCGCCAAGACGCGTTCAGCTGGCGCAGGGCAAGCCGACTTTGCGCTGAGGCGTGCTTGCCGCATGGTGTCGCTGGCGCGGGCTCGGCTACGTCGGCGGATCCCGACCCCAGCGGCGGCCAAGCGTGCTTGCCTGTGGAGGGGGCGCTGTCGAACTGCCGTCTCGGACCTCCCGCCGCAGAAAGCAACTGGATAGCCGCCGCAAGTCTGTCGAACTTTGCCTGGCGTGCTGCAACTCCGCCGGCGCGCTCCGCTGTCGGCGAGCACCCAAGCTTGGCGTGAGTATCGTCGAACGATTCGATCCGCGTCCGCAGACTCTGCGCCTTGAACCAGGAAGTCCAAGAGGCTGCTAGGATTCGACGAATTGTTCCGTCGAGCTACACAAGGAGTTGCCGTGTCCAGTCTCGTCCATCGGATGCTCCGGCGCGTGCAAAGATCGCTGAGCACGCGCGGCTTTGCGGGCAGTCTTGTTCATGCCCTCCGTGGGCTCGGTGCACGTCTTGGGGGGCGCGCAAAGGCCCCGGTTGAATCCGGCGCGGGCGACGACTTCGATCAGCGCTACGGCGTCGACACCGGTGGGGTGATCCCGCAGGCCGATCTGGATGTCAACGATCCCAACTGGGTGCACGGCTCTGCCTATGTGGCGACCAGCCCGATCGACTTCGCCGAGGTGTTGGCGCCGTTCGCGATGGACCTGCCGCGTGCGAATTTCATCGACCTCGGTTGCGGCAAGGGTCGCGTACTGATGATGGCTGCAGCGCTGCCGTTCGCGCGGGTGGTCGGTGTGGAATTCTCGGAAGCCCTGTCGGCGATCGCGCGCAGCAACCTGCAGCGTTACCCGGGGGCGCGGCAGGCGGCATCAATCGAGGTCATCACCGCAGACGCCAGCACCTATGAGTATCCGGACGGCGATCTGGTGGTGTTCATGTACCACCCCTTCGACGAAGTGGTCATGCAGCGGGTCATCGACGCGTTGGCGCAGTCCCAGCGCGAAGCGCCGCGGCGCCTGCTGGTGCTCTACTTCAAGCCGGTCTACGCGGCGCTGTGGCAGGCCGCGGATTTCGTCGAGCAGAGGTATGCATCCGGCCTCTACAACGTGTACGCCAGCCGCCCGACGGAATGATCCTGCCGCTCAGGACGAACGTCGTCCGTGCAGCCAGGGCCCACTGGCCGCACGCACTCGCAGCCCATCCAGTTTGGCCTGGTAGCGCTGCTGCTGATCGCCTTCGCTGAGTTCGTGGGCGATCTGCAGCGCGCGCGCGGCGCGGTTGCCGCGGTCGAGGGCCAGCCAGGCGCGTGCCTGCGCAAAGTGAAAGCGGTGGTCATAGCGGTGCAGCCGCACCGCGCGCTGAAAATGCGTCAGAGCTCCACGCGGATCACCCGCCGCCTCGCGCTGCAGGCCCAGCATGAAGTGGTGGAAGGGGTCGCGCTGCAGCTCATTCTGCAGGCGGGCCTGCACGTCGCGGGCGAGGCTGCCGCGGCCGCTGCGCGCGTACAGCTCGCCCAGATTGAACAGCGCGCCGGGGTGCCGTGGTTCGATCGACAGCGCCCGCAGATAGTCGCGCTCGGCGGCGGTCGGGTCCTGCATTCGCGCGTGGATCACGCCGCCGTTGCTTAAGGCCGCAGCGTGCTTCGGATCGACTTCGAGCGCCCGCAGCACGTGGGCCAGCGCATCCGGCAGCCGCCCTTCGGCCAGCAGCTCCGCGGAGCGGTTGCTGTAGTAGTGCGCGAGCAGGCGCGCATCGCTGATCGGCTGTGGCGGCTCGCGGGTGATGACCTGGTTCGAGGCGAGGTCGACACTGAAGCGCCGCCCCTCGATGCGCACACCGGCATTGACGTGCTGGGTGCGGTAAATGCTGCCGCCCTCCTGGTGCCAGCTGACCGCGTCGGCGTCCTGGCCGTAGGCCTGCAGGCCGAGTTCACGCGCCAGCGCGACGGTCATCAGGGTGAAGGTCAGGCAGTTGCCTTCGCGGCGCTCGAAGGCCTCGGCCACACTCAGGGTGGCGTCGTGTCGATAGCGCAGCCCCAGGCCATCGGGCTTCAACATGAAGTCAGCCAAAGCTTCAAGCTCGCGCGCCGGGCTTGGACTCCGCATGACCCGTAGACGCACCAAGGTGCGCAGAGATTCGGGAACCGCCATCAAGCTCTGCACCGGCGGCGGATCGACGGATGGCTCAGGGGGTTCCGCGCGGGCGGTCGTTGCAGCGCAGGCAAGTCCGATCAGACAGAACAGGCTGAAACCCAGTCGCGGGAGCACGGACATGGCAGTCGCTCCGGGCCGCGCATCGACGGCCGCTTGCGGTCAGCCTAGTCCTGACGGTGCCGCTGCGTCGAGGGCCGGGCGTTGGATCGACCCGGCCGCTACGACGGGTTCAGACAGGAGCGTCCTGGTCCAGGAACCACACCAGCACCTCACCGCTGTGCTTGAAGCACATCGGTCGGCCACGGCGGTCCAGCGAGCGCCCCACCGGCACACGCACCCAGCCTTCGCTGATGCAGTATTCCTCGACGTCGGTGCGCTCGACGCCCTTGAAGCGCACGCCGATCCCGCGCTCAAGCAGGGCAGCATCGTGGAAGCGACTGCGCGGGTCGGCGCAGAGGCGGTCGGGAGGGGTATCGCTCATCAGTGAGGCTCCGCAGCAGGGTTCGAAGGGGCGCCAAGGATACCGGCAGCGGGCATGCGGGCGCAGTCCGCGGCTTGACCGCGGGCGTCGGCGCGGCATGCTTAGGCACCCTCATCGCAGCGGAGCAGATCCTTGAATCCACGTTGGTGGTTGTTGCTGGCTGCGTTTGCGGGCCCCGCCGCGCATACGCAGGAGAGTTCTCAGGTGCCGCCCGAGGGTTTGGTGGTGGTGGTCGTTCGACACGCCGAGAAGGTCAGTGACAGCGCGCGCGATCCCGAACTGAGCGCCGCTGGACGCGCGCGCGCCGAAGCGCTGGCCGAACGGCTGAAGGGTCTGCCCCTGGCAGTGGCGTACGCGACGCCGTTCAAGCGCACCCAACAGACCGCAGCGCCAACCGCGCAGGCGCAGGGCGTCGAGCTGATCGTGCGCGAGTTCAGCAGTCGCGATCCCGATACCGATGCTCAGGCACTGCGCGAAGCCCTGCTACGCGATCACCGCGGCGAGGCGGTGCTGGTGGTGGGTCACAGCAATACCGTGCCGGCCATTGTCGAGGCGCTTTCCGGCGTCGAAGTCGAGGCCATGCCCGAAACCGAATACGACCGGATCAGTCTGGTGAGAATGGCCGCCGACGGCAGCGCCGAACTCAGCGTCGAGCGCTACTGAGACCGCCGGCAGGCGGTCACAGCGGGGCGAAGAACGCCGCGGCCTTCTGATCCACGAAGTCGCTTTCGCAGGTGTGGAAGAACTCGTTGCGGCGCTCGCAGTAGCGGTAGTCAGCGGCCCACTCGCGGTGCCTGACCGCGAGTTCGCGGATCGCATCGACGATGAAATGCGCCTCGGCATCGGTCATGGTCGGGTGCAGCGACAGCCGCACCCAGCCCGGCTTGTCGCAGAGGATTCCGGCGCTGATCCTGTCTGTGATCGTCTTCGAGCGCTCGATGCTGACTTGCAGCAGGTAGTGCCCGTAGGTGCCCGCGCAGGAGCAGCCGCCACGCACCTGGATGCCATAGCGGTCGTTCAGCAGCCGCACCGCCAGGTTGTAGTGCAGATCCTCGATGTAAAAGCTCAGCACGCCGAGCCGCTGCGGATGATCGGCGGCCAGCAGGTGCAGGCCGGGAATCGCCGACAGGGCCGGCCAGACGATGTCCAGCAGTTCGTGCTCGCGGCCGAGAATATTGGCCACGCCCATCTGCTCCTTGAGCTGGATCGCCAGCGCGGTGCGGATCGCCTGGAGGAAACCTGGCGTTCCGCCATCCTCGCGCGCTTCGACATCGTCAACGTATTTGTGCTGACCCCAGGGGTTGGTCCAGTCGACGGTACCGCCGCCGGGATTGTCGGGCACCCGATTTCGATACAGGCGCGTGTTGAACACCAGCACGCCTGAGCTGCCCGGGCCGCCAAGGAATTTGTGCGGGCTGAAGTAGATCGCATCCAGCGAGGCCTGCGGTCGACCCGCTGGGTGCATCACGATGTCGATATAGGGCGCACTGCAGGCGAAGTCGACGAAGCACAGTCCGCCTGCCGCGTGCATGCGCTCGGCGATGTCGTGGAAGGGCGTGAACAGGCCGGTGACGTTGGAGCAGCTGGTGATGCTGGCGATCTTGACCGGCCGCTGTGCGTACTTCGCCAGCAGCACATCCAGCGCGCCGAGATCGACTTCACCATTGGCATCCGGCGGAATCACTTCGACATCGCACAGCGTTTCCAGCCACGAGGTCTGGTTGCTGTGGTGCTCCATATGGGTGACGAATACGATCGGACGCAGGTCCGCTGCCGGGCTGACCCGGTCGAGATAGCTTTCGTGCACGCGCAGGCCGAGGATGCGCTGGAACTTGTTGACCACGGCGGTCATGCCCGCGCCGTAGCAGATGATCGCGTCTTCGCTGCTGGCGCCGACGTGTGCCTTGATGGTCTTCAGCGCCTGGTGGTAGGCGCGCGTCATCAGGGTGCCGGTGGTCGAGGTTTCGGTATGGGTGTTCGCCACGAACGGCCCGATCACCTCGGTCATGCGGCGCTCGATCGGTGCGTACATCCGCCCGCTGGCGATCCAGTCGGCGTAGACGATCGGCATCTCCCCGTACGGGGTCCGCATGCGCTGATCGGCGCCCAGGGTGTGGGCACGGAACGGTGCGAAATGGGCTTCAAGGGCGCCGGCGGCGGGCGGGACGTGGGGCAGGGCGGACATGGCGGAGGCTCATATGCGAAGCCACTAATGTACGCACCGAACGGCCTCGCTGCATCCTGCAGTGCACTTTGGTCGGCTGCGTTCTGGACGCGTCACCCACCGAGTCGGGCCTTTGAGCTCGATCCGGCGGCATTGGAAACCCGATGCTGACGACGCACAGGCGTCAGGATTGCGCAGCGGGCCAGTCGATCTGCCAGTTCGAGGATGGGGCCAGCTCCAGGCGATTGCGGCCGGCGTTCTTGGCGGCGTACAGCGCGGTGTCGGCGGCCGAAATGATGTCTTCGGGGCCGGTGCCGGGTTGCCATGCACCCCAGGCCAGGCCGGCACTCAGCGTGACCCTGCCACTCGGCGCACGCGCATGCGGCAGATCCAGCGCCTCGACGCGCGCCAGCAGCTCGCGCGCCGTGGCGATACAGCGATCGATCGGAACGCCGACCAAGATCATCGAGAATTCTTCGCCGCCGCTGCGCGCGAGCTGGGCGCCGCTTTCGAGGGCCCCGCGCTGCAGCAGCTCGGCGATGCGGCGCAGGCAGAGGTCGCCGGCCGGGTGACCGTAGCTGTCGTTGTACTGCTTGAAGTGGTCGATATCGATCTGCAGCACCGCCATGACCCCGTGGGTGCCGGCGATACGCTGCCAGGCCTCTTCGATGGCCTGCCGATAGGCGCGGTAGTTGCCGACGCCGGTCAGGGGATCCGTGCGGCTTTCGTCGCGCAGCGCAGCCACTGCCCGGCGCAGGGCCGAGGTGCGCCGCTCGATCTCGTGTTCGCGCTCGCGCAGGGCCGCGTCGAGTTGGGCGTAGGCCTCCCGCTCGCGCCGCCACAGTGCTTCGACTTCGCTGGCGATGGGCTGCAGCTCGCGCGGCAAGCGCTGGCTCAGCGCTTCGCCGAGGTCTACCTCGAGCCCTGGCTGCAGGCGACGAATGCCTTGACTGAGATGCAGTACCGGCCGGGTCAGCCAGACCCCGCCGAAGTGAGCCGCGATCCAGACGCCAACCATGGACAGCAGTACAACCGGAAGGGCCACCCGCAGCGCATCCCAGAGGACTCCGGTCAGGGCCGGCTCGGGCAGCAGCGCGACCGCGCTCCAGCCGAAGTCGGTTGTCTCGGCCATCGCGAAGTAGCGCGTGTCGCCGAACGCAATCAGGTCCGGCTGATCGGACTTCGCCACGGCTGCGATTGCGCTCAGGGTGTCGGCTTCGATCGCTACGCCAGGCTTCAGACCGAGTTCGGGGCTGGCGAAGACGACCTGTCCCGAGTTGTCCAGTAGCAGCCCGAGCCGACCGCGATCGAGCAACTGGCTGAGTCGGCGCTGTATGACGTCAAGGTTCAAGGTGGCCTGCAGTACGCCCAGCGGCTCGCCGGCGGTGTCCAGCACCGGCGCTGACAACGCCACCACCGGCTCATTCCACAAGCCCCGGCCGACGAACACGTCGCTCAGAAAGGGCCTGCGTTCCAGCCAGGCCACGCGGAAGTATTCCCGGTCAGCCACCGAGGCGCCGATTCGGCTACGGAGCGCCTCGGCGCTCTCTGCTTCCCGCTGCAGGGAGACGATCCGGCCCTCCGGATCCGCAACCAGCAGGGTTCGCAGTTCGGGATTGCGCTGCGAGAGCTGGCGCAGCCGGCGCTCGGCGGTCTCGCTGTCAATGTCCAGCCATGGCAGGCGCGCCGCCAGTTCGATCGCCGTCAGATGACGTTCGACCAAGCCGCTGCTGCCGAGCGCGAGCGCATCGGCGACCGCACCCAGCGCATTGCCGATGCGTATCTGCGCGCTGTCGAGATAACTCCACAGAAGCACCCCGAACAGCAGCAGGCTTGGCAGCAGGGCGAAGGCCGCGAGCAGGGCAACGCCCCGCGCATGCAGGCTGCGCCCGCGTACGCTCTCCGGCGGCAACACGGTCTGAGGGCCGGCTGCGTGTGTGTCGATGGTGGGGGGCAAGGCAGTCATGCGCAGCGCGACATGCTAGCAGTCGGTCACGCTGCTCCGAAGCGCCGCCGCGCCGGGGGCCGGCTCAACGGCTGCCGTCGTGCCCGTGTTCGCCGCGCGGCGGAATCGGCTGCGCTCGCAACGCCGGCAGTGGCGCCTCACGCAGGCGGCGCTCGATGTCGATGAGTGCGGTTTCAAGCTGCGCATCCGCGCCCATGAAGCTGGAGTACGGCGGATTGTCGATTTCGATGTCGGGCGCAACCCCGCGGCCTTCGATCAGCCAACGCCCGCTGCCCACTTCGAACTGGCCGAATTCGGCCACGCGCGCGGTGCCGCCGTCGACCAGACGATTGCGATCGGACAGCCAGATACCGGCGCCGGCCGTGCGGGTGCCGATCACCGGCCCCAGCTGCAGGGCCTTCACGCCGGCGGCGAAGGTCTCGCCATCGGAGTAGGTCAGCGCATCGGTCAGCACCGCGAGATGGCCGCGGAAGGTCTGCTGCATGTTCGCGTAGGGTGCGCCGCGCGGCGGCTGCCAGAACGCCCAGGCGCGGCGCAGCAGCTTTTCGATGATCCAGCTGTCGATATTGCCGCCGCGGTTGCGGCGCACGTCGACGATCAGGCCCTCACGGTCGAACTGGGCGTAGAACTCGCGAACGAAGCTGGCGATGTCCTGCGGACCCATTGCGCGCAGGTGCAGGTAGCCGATGCGGCCGTTCGATGCGGCATTGACGCGGACACGGCGACCCTCGACCCAGTCGCTGTAGCGCAGCGCCGCTTCGCGATCGAGACGGACCGGCAACACCACGGCACGATGCGCGGCGGCGGCGCCGCGCTGCAGCTGCAGCAGCACCTGCTGGCCGGCCTGATTCGCCAGCGCCTGTGCCAGCTGCGCGCGTGAATTCAGGGGGCGTCCGTTGACCGCGCGCAGGCGGTCGCCGATGCGAGCGTCCACACCCGGCTGGGCCAGCGGGCTGCGCTCAGACGGCAGCTCGGGATCGCTTCGGTAGATGTGCTCGATGAAGAGCCCATCGCTGTCCTCCCCGATCTGCGCGCCCAGGCCTGCCGGCACCGGCGCGTCCGCCGCCGTGCGGTACTCGCCCGGACGGATCTGCGAATGCAGAAGACCGACTTCGGCAATCATCTGGCCGAGCAGGTCGTCGAGCTCGATGCGGTCCTGCACGCGCGGCAGCAGCGGCGCGAAGCGGGCGCGCACGTCGTCCCAGTCGACGCCGCGCATGTTCGGGTCGAAGCTGAATTCGCGGTGCATGCGCCAGGCGTCCTCGAACATCTGCCGCCATTCCTCACGCGGTGCGTTCGGCAGCTTCCAGTCGCCCAGCCGAACGCCGGCGCGGGCGAGCTCATCGGGGGCCTTGGCGCCGGCTTCGACGATCAGCAGGTCGCCGATGCCGCCACTCTCACCCTTGGCCTTGAGCAGAAGAACGTGCTTGCCCTCGGCCGACAGTGCGTAGCCGGCCAGCCCGGTGGCGAAGGTCTCGGGCTTGGGTGGGGCATTGCCGATGGCCAGCGTGCGCAGCAGCGCCTGGCTGTTCGGCGCGCTGTCGCGGTCAAGGAAGTACAGGCGCTTGTCGTCGGCCGCGAGCTGGCTGTAGTTGCCGGCGGCCAGCGGCGCTTCGAACAGGCGTTCGCTCAGTCCTTCCCAGACGATGTCAGCCGCTGCGGCGACGTTCTGGTTCTTGCCTGGCTTGGGTTCCTTGCTGTCGCCGGCATCGGCCGGCGCCGGGTCCAGCTCGGTCGCCGGTGCGAAGGGGAAGCGCGCCTGCGGGTCCAGCGCCAGCGCATACAAACGGTTGCGGCGGTCGAAGAAGGGCCCGGTGTTGCGGTCGCCCCAGGGCCCGGGCACCGAGCTCGCGTAGCTGCGGCTGGCCAGAAAATAGAGGAATGCGCGGTCGCGTGAGAACGCCGCCGAGACCACGGGGTAGCGGTCCGAGCTGAGGGTGGCGCGTCGGCCGCTGCTCGCCTCGATCAGGATGAGCTGGTTGATCAGACGCGCCGAGTCGACCCGGATCACCGCGAGGTGGCGGCTGTCCGGCGACCAGTTGACCTCGGCATAGGCGTCGTCGCGTGCGAACTCGGCGTGGTCGATCTCGCGGTTGCGGCCGCTGACAAGATCGAGCAGGAACAGGCGGCCGGCCTTGTCGGTGTGCGCCAGCAGGCGGCCGTCGGGCGAGGGGTAGAGGCGGAAGCGGTGGCTGTCGCCGTCGCGGGTCAGGGCTTGGCCGCCCGGGCTGCCGTCGGCCGGATAGCGCCAGATTTCGCTGCGGCCATCGACGTCGGTGATCGCATGCACGTGACGACCGTCTTTTGACAGCACCGCCTCGCGCAGGCGCGCCCCGGCCGGCACGGCGAGGTCGATCCGCCGAAGCTGTTCCAGACCGGCGATCACGCCGCGTCCGCGCGCCGACAGCACCACCCGGCTGCCGTCTCCGGCCAGGCTCGCGCTCTGCAGGTACTTGAGTGGCTCAGCGAGATGGCGCTCGCGGCTCTGGGTGAGGTCTGAGCCCAGCTGGATCGGGATGCGCGTATCGCTGCCCGCGGCGAGGTCCAACAGGCGCAGGTCGGCGCCGTGCTGGTAGACCACCCGACCGCCATGCAGGCTGGGTTTGCGCACGTCGAAGTCGGTGTGGCGAGTGAGCGCCTGCGCGTCGCGGTTGCCGTCCCAGCCCCACAGGTTCACGCGACCCTCGTGTTCCCCAAGCAGCAGCAGGCCCTGCGCGCCGAACAGCGGTCGCTGCGGCTCCTGCAGGCCGCCCGGTGTCAGTCGCACGGCCTCTTCTTGCGAGCCCAGTTGCCAGCGCCACAGCTGGGCGGCTGCTCCACCGGCATAGTCGCGGGCGTTGTCGTGGGTCACAGCCAGCCCGAAGCGGGTGAAGTAAAGCTGGCCGCGCTCGGCATCGAAGGCCGCCTCGCGCGCATCCGCCAGCGGCAGGGTCTCGGTGGTGCCACTGACGGGGTCGACCAGACGCAGCACGCGCATCCACGACGGCCCCACCGTCGCCTCGCTGGCATAGACCACACGCCCATCCGGGGCAAAGCCCTGCACCCAGACGCGCGCATTCTCGAAAGACAGACGCTTCGGCTCGCCGCCGGACAGCGCCATCGCATACACCTCGGGCGCGCCCTCGTAGCTCGCTACGAAAGCGATCGTGCGCCCATCCGGCGACAGCGCTGCCTGCGATTCTTCAGCCGGGTGGGTGGTCAGGCGCTGCGCCAGCCCGCCGCCGACACCGACCTTCCAGAGGTCGCCCTCGGCGGTAAACACCACCGTGTCGCCATGTAGGGCCGGATCCCGATACCAGCCTTCGGCGGCATACACAGACCCACATGCAAGCAGAAGCACACAGCCGGCAACCCGGGCCGGAAATCGGAACAAGGACATCGAAAGCCCCCAAGGCCTAAAGACTGCAGTCTCGGTTGCAGGTGCAGCCGGAGCAATAGCCTTTAAGTGGGGTCTTGGGAACAAGCGGGAACGCGGGTGGGCATCGGGTGAACGTGGCGCGTCACCCGTTCCCGGGTCGGCCCGGGGGCCGCGCAACAGGCGCGACCCGTGCCACTGCCAAGAGAGGCCCCTGCCGGCCCTGAATCCACCTTCCCGGAAGCTGCTACTGCACCGTACCGGCTTCGCCGCTGCCGCCGCCGGCAAACAGCTGTTCCAGATCCACGGGGTCGAAGTGGTAGTGCTGGCCGCAGAACTCGCAGATCACCTCGACCCGACCGTCCTGCAGCGAGTCGAAGGCCTCTTCACGGCCTAGCGAGAGCAACATGGCGCCGACCCGCGCACGCGAGCAGGAACATCCAAAGCGCAGCGGCTTCTGCGCCACCAGGCGCACGCCCTCTTCGTGAAACAGGCGGTAGAGCAGAGTTTCGGGCGGCAGGGCCAGCAGCTCGTCGCGGCCCAGCGTGTCGAACAGGGCCTGCGCGCGTGGCCATGCGTCGGCGTCCGCCTCGTCGCTTGCGCTCGCGCCGGGCAGCTGCTGCAGGATCAGGCCGCAGGCACGCTCGCCGTCGGCCGCCAGCAGGATCCGTGTCGGCAGCTGCTCGGACTGGCTGAAGTAGCCTTCGAAGGCGGCGCCGAGGCTGTCAGCATCGAGCCCTACCAGGCCCTGATAGCGCTGCGGCTCACGGCCTTCGCCGAGGGCGCTCTCGATGGTGATGGCGAGCATCGCGTCCTCACCGAAGTGGCGCGGGTCCAGCGGCTCGGGCAGGGGCGGCTCGTAGCGCGCCAGGCCGCGCAGGCTGCCGGCTGAGGTGCACTCGACGAACACCGTGCGCAGCGCGCCGCTGCCGCGCAACTGGATGGACAGCCGGCCGTCGACCTTGACGTGACCGGTGAACAGGGCCGCCGCTGCACAGGCTTCGCCCAACAGGCTGGCCACCGCGTCCGGATACGAGGCCCGCTCGCGGATGCTGCGCCAGGCCTCGTCAAGGCGGACATGCACGCCGCGCAGGCCGCTGCGCTCGAGCAGAAAGCGGCTGAGCAGACCGGCTTCGTCGCTTGCCAGCGGGGTCGATTCGTCGGATGCCATTAGGATGCCGCCATGAAAAAATCAGCCCGCAACTATGGGGACGCCCGCCGGCGGCCGCAAGCGCGCCGTCGGCGCCCGTGGCTGCGCCGGCTCGGCTTGGCCGCATTGGCGACGGTCCTGCTGCCGGTGCTCGTTGTGTTGGCCCTGCGCTGGATCGATCCGCCCGGTTCGGCCTTCATGCTTATCTACCGGATCGAACATGGAAGTTGGCCAGCGCACCGCTGGCAGCCGATCGAGGCGATCTCCCCGCAGTTGGCGATCGCGGTGGTGGCTGCCGAGGATCAGCGTTTTCCCGAACACTCCGGTTTCGATGTCGAGGCCATTCGCAGCGCGCTCGACGAAGCGCGCGAGGGCGGTCGGCGCCGCGGCGCCAGCACGCTGAGCCAGCAGGTCGCCAAGAACCTGTTTCTGTGGGAAAGGTCGAGCTGGCCGCGCAAGGGGCTGGAAGTCGGGTTCACCGTACTGATCGAGGGCCTGTGGCCGAAGCGGCGGATTCTGGAAATGCACCTGAACCTCGCCGAGTTCGCGCCCGGCGTGTACGGCGCGGAAGCGGCGGCCCAGCATTGGTATGGCAAGCCGGCGTCCGCGCTGAGTGCCGCCGAGGCAGCGCGGCTCGCCGTGGTGCTGCCATCGCCACGACGCTACAACCCCGTGCGCCCCTCACCGGCGCTGCAACGGCGCGCGGCCTGGGTGCAGCAACAGGTCCGTCAGCTCGGCGGCCCGGGCTACCTGCAGGACTGCTGCGGCGTGCCATGACTGCCGGCCTTCATGATTGCCGGCCTGCTAGCATGCGCGCCCGATCGACCGATGCCGGAACGAGTCCGCCTGTGAGCCCGTCTCTGACCGTAGTAGTGCCCGCCTATAACGAAGGTGAGGGTCTGCGCGCGTTTCACATGCGCGCCCGGGCTGCGCTCGACGCGATCGAAGGCATCGATGCCGGAATCCTGTACGTCGACGATGGCAGTCGCGACGCCACGTGGGCGGTGATGCAGGATCTGGTCGCGCAGGATCCGCACTGCGGCGCCCTTCGCCTGTCGCGCAACTTCGGCAAGGAGCTGGCGCTCACCGCAGGCCTGGACGCCGTAGATGCCGACGCGGCGGTGGTGATTGATGCCGACCTGCAGGATCCGCCAGAGCTCATCGCTGACTTCGTGGCGCGCTGGCGCGATGGTTTTGACGTGGTCTACGGCACCCGTCTCGAACGCGAGGGCGAAAGCTGGCTGAAGCGCTTCACCGCGGCAGGCTTCTACCGGCTGATGGAGCGGCTTTCCTCGACTCCGGTGCCGCGCGATACCGGCGATTTCCGCCTGCTCTCGCGGACTGCGCTGGATGCGCTCAGGCGGGTGCGTGAGCGCCACAGGTTCATGAAAGGCCTGTTTGCGTGGGTGGGTTTTCGCCAGTGCTCGATCGGCTACCACCGCGACCCGCGCCACCTCGGCACCAGCAAGTTCAACTACTGGAAGCTGTGGAACTTCGCGATCGAGGGCATCACCTCGTTCAGTACCGTGCCGCTGCGGATCGGCACCTATGCCGGCGGCCTGGCCGCGCTGGCGGCCTTCGTGTTCGGCGTGGCAATCATCGCCAAGACACTGCTGTGGGGTGATCCGGTTGCCGGTTATCCCTCGCTGATGACGGTGGTGCTCTTTCTTGGCGGTTTGCAGCTGATGGCGCTGGGCGTGATCGGCGAGTACCTCGGCCGGCTGTACATAGAAGCGAAGCAGCGCCCGCTGTATCTCATCGAAACCGCGTTGATCGGCAGCGCGCTGCGGCCGACGTCGTCTGCCGCGTTCGAAGACGCCCCCGCCCGGTCCGGCGCTCGCGCCTGAGCCATGCAGGCTGATCTCAAAGCCCGGCTGGAGGCGTTGCTGGCCAAGTTCGGGGCGCGTGTGCGCGCTCAGATCGAGTCCAACCGATTGAATCAGCACGGAATTGACCCCGAGGACGTGGAGCAGGAGGTGCGCATCCGGCTGTGGAAAACGCTTGAGCGTGACCCAAACGCCGAACTTCCTGCGTCTTATATCCAGAGAACGGTGGCCAGTGCCCTGGTCGATGCGGTGCGACGCGCCCAGGTGCGCCCCACCGAGGCCCTTCCGGAAACGGAAGAAGGCATGGTCGATCTTCCGGGGCTGGGCCATGGGCCCGACCGCAGCACGATCGACGCCCAGAACGTCGAGCATCTGCGGGCGTGTATGCAGGCGCTGCCACCGCGGCGCCGCCTGCCACTGCAGCTCTATCTGCAGGGGTATTCCCTGCAGGAGATCGCCGACCTGACCGATCTCACTCTGGACGCAGCCCGCAAGCTGGTGTACCGCGGGTTGAACGAAATCAAGCTGCGCCTCGCGGCGCTTGGACTGGACAACTTCGATGACTGACGCCGCCGCCCCCCGCCGACTTGCCGAGCTCTACCGCGCCGCCATGGCGCAGTCGCCTGCGGCCGAGGCCGAGGCCTTGTTGTCCGCGCTCGAAGGCGTTGGCAGTCGTGAATCCCGCGATGAGACGCTCAGCCTTGCGGCGGCGAACCCCGCTCAAGCAGCCGTTCTCCGTACCCTTGCCAGCTTGCGCAGTGATGTTGACGAGTTGCAGCGGGAGGTTCGCAGCCTGCGTCGTCCTGTGCTGCGTCAGCGCCCGCTGTGGGCGGCCCTTGCGGCATCGTTCGCGCTGGCTGCCGTCGTCGCCTTTGGCCTGCGCCCGGGCCTTGGGCCGCAGGGCATGGACGACGCTGTGGTGCAGGACGCCGTGCAAGGCTCCGATCGCATCAGCTCGGTGTCCTTTGAAAGCTCAGCCGACACCTCGCGAGATGAATCCCTGTTCCGCGGCAGCTTCGATTCCTGAGCCCGCTT
Source organism: uncultured Aquimonas sp. (assembly GCA_964586455.1). GTDB lineage: Bacteria > Pseudomonadota > Gammaproteobacteria > Xanthomonadales > Xanthomonadaceae > Aquimonas. The sequence continues at coordinate 31,459 of CAZPHV010000009.1, read as the reverse complement.
GGCTTCATCCGTCGCCGCCTGATCCGCTTGCGTGTCGCGTCCTCCCAAGGTCGGCTGCCGTGAACCGTGAGCCGGGCTAGACTCTGCGCATGGCTGCCCACGATCTGCCGCTGTTCCCGCTTCGCTCCGTCCTGTTTCCTGGCGGCGATCTGCGTCTGCGTGTATTTGAACCTCGCTATCTCGACTTGGTCCGTCAGTGCAGTCGCGACGGCACCCCCTTCGGCGTGGCGCTCATACTCGAAGGCTTGGAGGCAGGCGGCCCCGCCCTGCCAGCGGCGGTCGGTACCACTGCCCGCATTGTCGACTTCTACACCCTGCCGGATGGGCTGCTTGGCCTTCGCTGCGTCGGCGAATCACGTTTCCGCGTGCGGCAGACGCGCATGCGCGACACCGGCCTGATCATTGGCGAAGTGGAGTCGATCCACGACTTTGAACCCGAACCCGTCGCCCCCCAGCACGGGCTGCTGGCACAGCTGCTGGAGCGCCTGCTCGATCATTTCGGCGGCCCACACGGTGATGCCGGCAAGGCTCAGCTCGACGATGCACACTGGGTTGGCTTCCGACTTGCCGAGATGCTGCCTTTCGAGAACGAAGACCGCCAGGCGCTGCTCGAACTCGATTCAGCGGAAGAGCGGCTCGATCGCATCCTGACGGCCCTGCCGCGGTTCGAGTCCGAAGCCTGAAAGCCCGTTCAGACCGGGCCGGGAGCCCACCCGCCAGCGTGTAAGATGCTGGCGTTTTCCGCTGCTTGTGTGCCTTCCCCGATGCGAACACCCCGATTCTCCCGCGCCCTGGCCTTGACCGCTGTGGCGCTTGGGCTGCTGCCCGCGCTGGCGGCGGCCTCGACGCGTCCGACCCTGTCTGCCGCCGACCGTGCTGCCTTCATTGTCGAAGCAGCCGAGAAGCACGACCTCGACCCCGCTGAGGTCGAGCAGTGGTTGGGTCGCGCGCGCTACCAGCAGTCGATCATCGATGCCATCAGTCGTCCGGCCGAAGCCAAACCCTGGCGCGATTACCGTCCGATCTTCATGAACGACCGTCGCATCCAGGACGGCCGCGCCTTCCTGCGCGAACACTGGGACCTGCTGTCGCGAATTGAGGCGGACACCGGCGTGCCGGCCGAAATGATGGTCGCGATCATGGGCGTCGAAACCAGCTACGGTCGCATCACCGGCAGCCATCGCGTGCTGGATGCGCTGTACACCCTGGGTCTGTTCTATCCGCCGCGGGCGACGTTCTTTCGCAGCGAGCTGGCGACGGTGATGAAGCTCGCCAAGGAGGAGAACGTCGACCTCGACACCGCCAAGGGCAGCTACGCCGGCGCAATGGGTTGGGGTCAGTTTATGCCGTCCTCGTACCGCGCCTACGCGGTGGATGGCGATGGCGACGGACGTCGCGACCTGTGGGGCTCGCTGCCCGACATCACAGCGTCAATCGCCAACTATTTCGTCGCCCACGGCTGGGAGCGCGGTCGCCCTGTGGTGGTGACGGCGAAGTTCGACGCCGACCAGGAGTTCGTGCCGGGCAATCTGGAGGCGACCCATCGCCTCGCCGATCTGGCCGAACTGGGCTACCGCCCGCAGCAGGCGGTCGGTGCCGATCTGCCGGCAACCGTGCTGAACCTCGATGGCTCCGCCGGCCGCGAGCACTGGATCGCATTCAAGAATTTCTACGTGATCTCGCGCTACAACCGCAGCCAGCTCTACTCGCTGGCCGTGTTCCAGCTCGCGGGCGAGATCGCGCAGGCGCGCCCTGACGGCGCCACCCCGCTGGCGCCGTGAGGCTGCGGGCGCTTGCGCGAACCGGCGCGCTTCTGACCTTCGTGCTGCTGCTCGGCGCCTGTGCCGGCGGTGGCAAGCCGCGGCCGAGCGAGGGGCACACGCCCCCACCCCGCCCTGCGCCGGCACGTCCGCTGCAGCGGCCGCCTTCGCAGGGCGAACCCGCCGATGAGCAGGGCGGCGGTCTGTATGCGCCGCACATACGTGACGGTGGCCCCGAGGTCCCGCCCGATGTCAGCGGTCTGCCCGAGCCCGTGCCGCGCGCTGAGCCGCGCGCCCGCTACGGCAATCACAGCCCCTACGTGGTGCTGGGGCGGCGCTACCACGTGATGAACAGCGCCGACGGCTATGTCGAACGGGGCGTGGCGAGCTGGTACGGCACCAAGTTTCACGGTCGCCCGACCTCCAGCTTCGAGCCCTACGACATGTACGCCTTCACGGCCGCGCACAAGACGCTGCCGCTGCCGACCTATGCGCGGGTCACCAATCTGGAGAACGGCCGCAGCGTGACGGTGCGAATCAACGATCGCGGACCTTTCCACGCCGATCGCCTGATCGATCTGTCGTATGCGGCGGCGGTAAAGCTCGGTATCCACATTCGCGGCACCGGCCCGGTCGAGGTGCGCGCGATCGTGCCGCCCGGGATGCATTCCGGCATCGGCGAAGCCCCACCGGCCGCGCGCGCGGCCGGCGCTGCGGCGGCCGCGGAACCCCGACAGCCGATGCTGGTCGAGGCAGGCGACGTTCTGCTGCAGGTCGGCAGCTATGGCGAGCGCGGCAACGCACGCCGCGTGCAGGAACAGCTGGAGCGCGCCGGCGTGCGCCCGGTTCGAATCGAACGCGCCGAGGTCGGCGCGAACACGGTCTACCGGGTGCGGATCGGCCCGATTGACGTCGACCGCCAAGGCGCGGTCGTCGAGCGGGTGCAGTCGCTGGGTCTCGGTACGCCGCGACCGGTACGCCCCTGAGCATCTTAATCCCCATGAGGACACCCATGAATACACTTCACCAGCGCCTGCTGGCAGCCGCCTTCTGCGGCGCCGCGGCCTTCGCCAGCGCCGCCGCATTCGCGCAGGTTCCGACACCGCAGCCGGTGCCAACGCCACAGTCTGTCCCGCGTCCCGTGCCTGTGCCGACCGCGCCCGCGCCCGCACCGCAGCCGCCCAGCGTCGAAGGTACGGCGTGGCTGCTGATGGACTACGCCACCGGCCAGGTGCTTCTGGGTCACAACATCGACGAGCGCGTCGAGCCCGCCAGCATCACCAAGGTCATGACCAGCTACGTGGTCTCGGCCGAGGTCGCAGCCGGCAAGGTCGGCATGGATGATCAGGTCAAGATTTCCGAGTTCGCCTGGCGCCGTGGCGGCGGCGGCACCGATGGCTCGACCAGTTTCCTGCCGCTGAACTCAAGTCACCGGCTGCAGGACCTGCTGTACGGCATGATCGTTCAGAGCGGAAATGATGCATCGATCGCGCTGGCTGAGCATGTTGCGGGTAGCGAGGAGTCCTTCGCCGATCTGATGAATCGCTACGCCCAGCAGCTGGGCATGAGCGGTACGCTCTACGCCAATTCCACCGGCCTGCCAGATCCAAACCTGTACACCACCGCCCGCGATGTCGCCACGCTGGGCCACGCGCTGATCCGCGATTTCCCCGAAAGCTATGCGGTGCACTCGCAGAAAGAGCTCACGCTGAATGGAATCACCCAGCACAATCGCAACTCCTTGCTGTGGCGTGATCCGACCGTGGACGGCATCAAGACGGGCCACACCCGCGCTGCCGGCTACTGCCTGGTGACCTCGGCGCAGCGCGAGGGAATGCGTCTCATCACCGTGATCATGGGCTCGACCAGCGAGAAGAAGCGCGCCGACGACAGCCAGGCTCTGCTGAACTACGGTTTCCGCTTTTTCGAGTCGCACCAGCTGTACGCAGGAGGTGAAACGCTGGCCGAGCCGAAGCTGTGGAAGGGTGAGCAGTCCACGTTGAAGCTCGGTGTCGCCGAGCCGCTGCAGATCACCGTAGCGCGCGGCAAGTACGATCAGATCAAGGCCCTGGTCGATGTTCCCAAGCAGTTGGTTGCGCCGTACGCCAAGGGCGATGTGGTCGGCAGCCTTCGGCTGGTGCTGGGCGATGAGACGCTTGCCGAGCGACCGCTGGTGGCCCTCGACGACGCGCCGGAATCGGGGTTCTTTGGTCGCACCTGGGACGGCCTGATGCTGTGGTGGGAGTCCGACTGATTTCTTCAGCGCGCAGTCGGCTTGTTTCAGCTGAACGAACTCCCTGAGCACTGCGACGGATGCGGCAAGCGCCGGCGTTGAACGACTCAAGGCAACCCGCCTTGAAGCAACACGCACAGGAGTCGCACCCATGAAGCCGACCTTTTCCCGCTCCCTGCTGGTGCTGGCCATCGGCGCCGGTTTTTTCAGCGCTACCGTGATGGCCCGCCCCGCCGCCAGCGATGCCGAGCGTGCAGCCTGGGCGGAACGGATGGAAGCCAAGCGCGCCGAGCATTTCAACCGTCTGGATACGGACGGTGATGGTCGCGTCACCCAGGCCGAGATCGACGCCGCCGCCGCCCGCCACGCCGCCGAGCTCGATGCCAATGGCGATGGCTTCATCAGCGCCGAGGAGCTCGAGGCCTATCGCAGCGCACGGCAGGCCGAAGCCCGCGCCCAACGTCAGCAGCGCATGCTGCAGCGGGTGGATACCGACGGCGACGGCAAGATCAGCGCCGAAGAGTTTGCCGCCGCACACGCCAGGCGCCTTCAGCGCATGGACCGCAACGGCGACGGCGTGATCGAGGCTGACGAGCTCGGCCGCGGCCCAGGCCACGGCCGACGCCATGGCCACGGCAAGCGCGGCGACTGATCCACGCAGATGCTGAGCGTGCTGTTCGCCACTGCTCGCGAGGGCATTCACGACGACCCGGACGCCGCCTTGATGGCGGCGGCCGGGCGCGGCGCGCCGCAGGCGTGCACGCAGCTGGTGGACCGGCATCTGGGGCGCGTGCATCGACTGGCGACGCGGCTTCTGGATGACCCAGCCGAGGCCGAGGACGTCGCGCAGGAGTTGTTTCTGCGGCTGTGGCAGGCCGCTCCGGGCTGGCGTCGCGGCGAAGCGCGCGTGTCGACCTGGGTCCACACAGTCACCGTCAACCTCTGTCGCGACCGTCTGCGAAGGCGACGTCCGCAGGTCGCGATCGATGGGGTGCATGAGAGCGCGCTCGCCGGCGACGATGCAACACGCCCGGACATCGCCCTTCAGGACGGTCAGCGCGAGCAGCAGCTGCGCGCGGCGATCAGCGCGCTGCCCGAGCGGCAGCGGGAGGCGCTGCTGCTGTTCCACTACGAGGGCCTCGACCAGGCGGAATGTGCGAAGGCACTCGAAGTCAGCGTCGATGCACTGGAATCCCTGCTCGCGCGCGCTCGACGAACGCTCCGAGCGCAGTTCTCCGCGCCCGAAGGAGGCGCCGCATGAATACGGAACGTCTGCAGACATTGATCGAAGCCTACGGCGCCGATCCGGCGCGTTGGCCCGAGGCGGAGCGTGCCGCTGCGGCGCAGCTGGCCGCCGCCTCCGGCACGGATGCCTCACTTCAGCAGGCACGCGCGTTGGATGCTGAACTCGCCGCCGCGCTGCCGTTGCCGTCGCTGCCGCAGGGACTGCGCGCCCGCATCCTGCGCTCGGCGCCGCAGCCGTTGCGGCCGTGGTGGCACGAGCTGTGGCAGGCCGTGGGCGGTTTGCGCCTGGCCGGGCCGGCCTTCGCCTGCGCATTCAGCCTGGGCCTCGGCCTGGTCTGGATGCTGCCGAGCCAGATCGACAGCAGCGCCGTCGACGGCGAACTCGAGAACTACCTGGCCCTGGCCTGGATCGATCCGACCGACAGCGAGGAACTGCCGTGATTACCCAGAGCACGCGGCTTCGTGTTGTCCTGCTGGCTTCGCTGAGTTTGAACCTCCTGTTGGTGGGGGCGGTCGGCGGCCTGCTGTGGCGCGCGCAGCCTGCCGAACGGCCCGCTACCGTCGAGGAGGCGCGCAGCCTGCCCGATGCGCGCCGCATTGCGCGCGCGCTTTCACCGGAACGCCGCGCTCTTGTGCGCACGGCGCTGGCGCCGGACCGTGCGGCCTTCATTGCCGATGTGCGTGCCCTGCGCGAAGCGCACGGCGGCGTGCAGAGGGCCCTGCGCGCCCAGCCCTACGACGAAGCGACCCTGCGGGTCGCGCTGGCGGAGGTGCGCGATCGAGAGCGCGCGATGGCGGAACGCGTGCACGCAGGGCTGGTGCGGCTGTCGGCCGAACTGACGGAGCAGGAGCGCGCGCAGCTGGCAGACAGCGTGCCGCAGCGCGGTCGACATCGTTCGCGCGATGCGGAAACGCATCATGAAGACCGCGGGCGCCCTTACGGAAGCGAGCGCGAGCCGAGTCAGCCGCGGGGCGACTGAGGGTCGATCGCGTTGCTGGGGCCTCCGCGTTCGAGCATCCCGTGTTGCCTGCCAAGCTGGCGCCGGACGCGGCTCCGGGTGCCCGCGCTTCGCTTGGGAATCACCCGCAGCACCCCGATAATGCGCGAATGAACAGCCAGACCCCTTCGCCCCCCGGCGGCGCGCCGGAACAGCGCGGCTTCGAGTTTCCCTGCAGCGTCGAGATCACCGCAGTCGGCCTGGCCGCTCCGGACTGGGTCGAGCGCGTCACCGGTGCGATCGTCGCCGCCGGCTTGGCGCTGGACCCGGACAGCGTACGCACGCGCGGTTCGTCGGCTGGCAAGTACCAGTCGGTGACCCTCGCCATCCACGCCGATGCGCGCGAGCATTACGAGGCGGCCCACGCCGCCTTGCGCGCGCTTCCGGGCATCAAGTGGACGCTGTGAGCACGCTTGAGGTCTGCCGCCTGGGGCGCCAGCCCTATGCGCCGGTGTGGCGCGCGATGCAGGCCTACACCGATGCGCGCGGCGCCGACAGCCCGGACCAGCTGTGGCTGGTCGAGCACGAGCCGGTGTTCACCCTGGGGCAGGCCGGCAAGCCCGAGCACGTGCTTCTGCCCGGCGACATTCCGGTGGTCCGCGTCGACCGCGGCGGTCAGGTGACCTATCACGGCCCGGGCCAGTTGGTGGCCTATCCCTTGCTCGATTTGCGCCGGCTGGGCATCGGCGTGCGCGAGCTGGTCTGCCGGATCGAACAGGCCACCATCGATTCATTGGCCGAATGGGGCGTGCAGGCGCATCGCGTCGACGGCGCGCCCGGCATCTATGTCGGCGGCGCCAAGGTGATGGCGCTGGGCCTGCGCGTGCGCCGCAGCTGCAGCTTCCACGGCCTCGCCTTCAACGTGGCGATGGACCTTTCGCCCTATGCCCGCATCAACCCCTGCGGCTACCAGGGGCTGGCGGTGACCCAACTGCTAGACTTGGGCGGTCCTGCAAGCCTTGATGCTGTCGCTGAGGTCTTGGTGCCCGCACTGGCCCGCGCGTTCGGACTTGCAGCGGTCGATGCCCCCTCTCCCGACCTTTCGGCTGTCTTCGTCGACGCCGTTGTCGACCCTGCCGCCACCCCTTGATCGAGCCCCGCATGAGCGACACTGCCACCAAGCCCGAATCGCGCGAGATCCCGCTGTTGGTGATGGGCGAGAAGCAACTCGGCGAAAGCAAGATCAGCCGCAGCCCGGTCAAGTTCGAAGATGCTCCGACCCTGCGCAAGCCGAGCTGGATCCGCGTGCGCCTGCCCTCGGGCAATGCCGTGCAGCAGCTCAAGTCGCAGCTGCGCGAGAACGCGTTGGTGACGGTCTGCGAAGAAGCCAGCTGTCCGAACATCCACGAGTGCTTCAGCCACGGCACCGCGACCTTCATGATCCTCGGCGAGGTCTGCACCCGCCGCTGCAGCTTCTGCGATGTGGCCCACGGCCGGCCCAAGCCGCCGGACGCCGCCGAGCCCTTCAAGCTGGCGCAGACGATTGCCGACATGCGCCTGAAGTACGTGGTGATCACCTCGGTCGATCGCGACGATCTGCGCGACGGGGGTGCCCAGCACTTCGTCGACTGCATCCGCGAAACCCGCGCGCTGTCGCCGAACATCAAGATCGAGATCCTCACGCCGGATTTCCGCGGCCGTGGCCGCATGGATCGCGCGTTGGAGATCCTGGCCACGAACCCGCCCGACGTGTTCAACCACAACCTCGAAACCGTGCGCGAGCTCTACACCAATGTTCGCCCTGGCGCCGATTACGACTGGTCGCTGCAGTTGCTGCAGCGCTTCAAGGCCCAGCACCCGAACGTGGCCACCAAGTCCGGGATCATGCTCGGCCTCGGTGAAGAAATGGACCAGGTCGTCGGCGCCCTGCACCACCTGCGCGATCACGATGTCGACATGGTCACCATCGGCCAATACCTGCAGCCCACCCCGCACCACCACCCGGTGATGCGCTACTGGCACCCGGACGAATTCGCCGAACTCGAACGCATCGGTCTGGAGATGGGCTTCACGCATGTGGCCTCGGGCCCGCTGGTGCGCTCCAGCTACCACGCTGACCGCATGGCCAAGGATGCGGGTTTCTTTGTGGATGACCAGAAGTAGCTGGTGAATGCTGGGTCGATGCGGGCGAACAGCTAGCAAGACTTCCGGCAGGTTCGCGACCTAACCCGCGGGTCGTTCCGCATGTCTCTGCGTTGCTCGCCGCCGCCCCTTGCTTGATTCCGCCCGATCGAAGACTATTTCGCTTCCTTCGCTTTTGCGATTGTTTACAGCTTCCGGTGTGTCGCTCGAACGACCCGCCGGCGCTGGGCCTCGGGAAGTGCGCCATGTCCAAAACGCCTGAAACACTTGCAGCCTGCGCCGTCGAGGCCGATATCGACGAGTTGTTGCAGCGGCCGCGAACGCTGGCGTCGTCACTGCCAGCGCGGGCCGAGGGCATTTGCGTCGGTGTGCTCGAGTCGGTGAGCCCGAGCGGCGAAGCGCGGGTAGCGGTGCCGGACTTCGGTCTACGGGGGCTGCTGGCGCGCAGCCTGTGCGATTTGAGCGAAACCGAGGTGGGGCATCAGGTCGCGTTGGGTTTCGAGGGCTCAGATCCGTTGCGACCCATCGTGCTGGGCTTGATGTTTCGGCCGCATGCGCATGCTTCGACGCCGCCACGCGTCCTCAAGGTCGACGGACAGGATGTGATTCTGAGCGCACAGGGCAGCCTTGAACTGCGCTGCGGCGAGGCCGTCATCCGCATGGAGGCTGATGGCCGTATCGAGCTGCGCGGCACGTATGTCACCAGCCAGGCAAGCGCCACACAGCGGATTCGTGGCGGTTCGGTGCAGATCAACTGATCCGTCATGGAGATCGCGTCTGCAAGCCGCTTTATTGCGGCCTCGGTGGCGACCGGCATTGACGTGGCGGGTCGCGAATATCTGGTAGTCGTAGCCAAGTCCAGTTGGCAAATTCCGCGACCGGGTCAGCGGCCTTCGCCGTTGCCACCGGAGCCGTTGGCCGAGACTGACAGTCACTTGCCTCATCCGGAGACCGGCGAGCCAGGCGCCGGTGGGCTGCGCTACGGCGACGACTTCGCCCGTTTCAAACCGCGCTGCGACGTGATCTTCGACGCCTGCGCCCGCGCGCCCGCGGGCCGGCCTGTGACGACGCTGGGGGTCGGCTACAGCATCGACGGGCAGGCCAAGGTACTGCGCGTAGTAGGTGCACGGCACTGGCAGCGAGGGCTCGGGGGCTATCGGCTAAGTGCGCCTGAGCGCTTTGTCTCTGTTCCGCTGCACTACCACCTGGCGCATGGTGGCAGCCGAAGCTACGTAGACCGCGAGGGCAGGCGCCTGACTGAGGCATTTCGCGACAACCCCGAAGGCTGCGGCTGGTCCGGGCCGAAAACGCTTGACCAGATGCATGGAGCTCCAGCGGCGCAGCTGGAGGCACTGGATGACCCAATCCGCGGTCCAACACGCGCTCATCGCGTGACCGCTCTGGGTGCGATCGGCCGGCATTGGCCTGTGCGCCTGCGCCACGCCGGCCGCATGGACGCCCGCTGGCAGCGCGAGGTGTTCCCCTTCCTGCCGGAGGATTTCGACGAGCGTTTCCACCAAGTCGCTCCGGAAGACCAACAGATCGACTACCCCCGGGGCGGCGAACGGGTGCGTTTGGTCAACTTGATCGCTGATCAGCCTGAGCTGGAGTTCAATTTGCCGGCGCTCGACATGCCCGTGCGCGTGCTGCGTGGCGATTACCGCAGCGAACAGCTACAGGCGCACGCAGACACGCTGTTCTTCGAGACCGAGCAACGCCGCTTTTCTGTGGTGTGGCGGACCCAGTTGCCAATCCTTCGCCACATCAGCGAGTTTGAGGTGATTGCTGTGGGCGCGGTCGATCCAGGCTGGTGGCAACAACGCTCGCTGGGACTGGACGACCGCTGCGTCGGCTGTGGCCCGGACAGCCAGCGACAGTCAGAGCCCGCATGAACTTGACCTCGTCGACACATGCTGCCCCGCTGTTCGTCGTCGCCGCCGGCGCATGCACCGCGATCGGCATGAGTCTCGCTGCCACCGATAGCGCGCTGCGAGCGGGCATGGATCACTTTCGCGACAGCGATTTCGCTGATCGCAGCCATACACCAGTACGCGTCGCCAGCCTGATGGACGAGCGCCTCTGGGGCAAGCGCCGGCTGGCTCAGTGGGCCGCGCTGGCCATGGCTGACTGCTTGCGCGGCGCACCTGCTGACATCGACCTCGCTCAGGTTCCTGTACTTCTACTCGCGGCCGAGCGTGAGCGGCCGCACAGCGAGGATGCTCGCTACCAGGCGATCTATGCCGAACTGGAACTGCGCGTAGGACGGCGCTTCCACCCGCTTTCACGCATTGCCACCCTGGGCCGCACGGCGATCGGGCCGGTGCTCCAGTTGGCCTCTGAATGGCTGCGTGGCGGTGAGGTGCCGATGGTGCTTGTGGTGGGTGTCGACAGCTATCTGGACGCAGCCAGCATCAACCACGGGCTGGCCCATCGACGGTTGCGCGTTCACGCCAAGTCGCAAGGGTTTGTTCCCGGCGAAGCGGCCTCGGCTGTGCTGCTGTCAGCGCAGCCGGCAAACGCCGTGCTAGCCATTCGTGGCGTCGGTGTGGCATACGAGCCCGGCCGCATGAACGGCAGTGTGCCCTCGCGCGCCCAAGGGCTGAGCGAAGCGATGCGACAGGCGATCACGCAGTCTGGGCTGGCCCCCGCGGACTTCGAGCTGCGCGTCTCAGACCAGAATGGCGAGGCCTTTTACGCGCGCGAGGCTGCGCATGCGCTGGCGCGTCTTGGCAGCGACGGCCTGCCTCATTTGCACACACTGACCGTGGCCGACTGCGTGGGCGAGGTCGGCGCGGCGCTCGGCCCCCTGATGCTGGGGTGGCTCGGCAGGCTGTTGCCGCGCGCCGATACGCCGGGAACATGCGCGCTGGCGCATATCGCCAGCGACGATGGCACCCGAGTGGCGCTTGCGCTTTCCCCCCCTTGACCCCTTTCTTCAGGAACCGACCGGAATGGAGACCCACGTTTACGCCAATGGCAACGAATTTTGCTCCCGCGCCGCGGACGGCGTGTCCAAGGCTGTGCTTCCCGATCCGTGCTGGAGTCCGCCACCCCCCAGTGCTGGGCCAGTCCTGGTGCCGTACGCCAATACCGCCTTCGCGCGCAACCTCAGGAAAGGGTCGACAAGCGTGTTCGTGTGCGGCACCCCGATCGCGCTGAAGAACGTGTCCTTCCTGGCACGCAGCACCGGCAACGAAGCCGCCACCCGCAATCTGAGCATGGGGTTGATCAGCCACACCATCACCGGCAATGCCTACTTCGTCGACTGGTCGGTAGACGTCAAGGTGCAGGGCCTGAACGTGTGCAGGCACACCGATCCGATGACTCACAACCACGGCTGAGGTATCGAGATGCCGATACGCCAGCAAGGAGGACGGCATGGGGCGTAGGAACTCGGGCGCCAGCAACAGCGGCGCTGCGGCGCCGGCACCGGCGCGCGGCGCGCGCACGCCACCGAACACCCGCAGCAACGTCTACCTCGACACCTTCAAGACCGCTACGGTCTGCCAGGACGATCGCGATCGTGTTGCCCTGAAGTGCGCGCCGAAATCAGAGGCGCAGAAGCAGAGGGAGCGAAACCGCAAGACCGGTATCGCCACGGTGGTGCGCGACACTTTGCAACGCGCCGATGCGCTTGGTCGCAAGGTTTACGGCTACGAGCGCGGAAGTCCGGCTGGCAACGAATGGATGGACGACCACTGCGGTGGCATGTGGTTGAAGCCGCAGATGAACGGGGCGGACAAGTACGCGGAAGACCTGCAGGAGTTCAAGTCGCGGCTGGATCAGACCGGGAGCGTGGTCCAGTACTACCTGGACAACCCTGGCAAGATTGCCGAAGGAACGCTTCAGGCTCTCATGAGAGAGGCGCAGGAAACGCTGGGCCCCGACGCGCTCCGCGACATCGGCGCGGAATACCTGGGCCGTAAGCTGATCCCCACCCCGGGCAAGATCCTCAAGGCCGGCAAGGCGCTGTTCAATGCCGCGCGCTACGGCAGCGCGGGCAGCCACCTGGACGCCGCCGAAGCCTTCGTCGAGGCTTTGGGTTCTGACGATGCTGTGGCCCAGTTGGATAGCCTGAAGTTTCTGCTGGACAAGGCGCAGGACCGCTTTGGCGCGGCTCTACAACAATGGCGTGAGCGGCCAGACATCGTGATGGCCGAATTGATGTCCATGCAGGGTGAGTTGGACCCATGCTTGCGTGCCCGCAAGTGCATGTTGGTGCCTTACGAGGCCAACAAGAAGAAGCGAAATGGCACCAAGAGCGGCCGCGGCTGTTGTCCGGGGCAGACGGCGCACCACCTGATTCCCGATGCGGCCGCGAAGGGCGCGAAATGTACGGACTACAGTTACAACAGTGCCCCCACCATTTGCGTGGAGGGCCAGGACCATACTTACGGCAGCCATGGTCGTGCGCATGCCGCACTCGGCGCCAGCATGTCCAGCTACCGACAGCGCTCAGGCAGCGATGAGATCAGCTATCAGGCGATGCGAGACCGGGCCTTGAAAGCGGTGGACGAGTCGACCTCACAGTGCAATAAAGACTGCTTGCAGGCGCAACTGGACTCCTACTACAAAGACTGTGGACCCCTGAAGGCGGATGCCGGTATCGGCGGCGAGACTGAGGCGCCGCAAGCCGGGCAGGAGGGCGAGGCGGACAGTGATGGCAATTCCGACTGACTGCTGTCTCGCATCCAGCGCCCGTCATGTGTCGGGGATTGCGCCGTGGCGGCTTGCCACGCCGCGCCTGAGGCAACGATGGCAACACCAACCTGGGAACGGATGACCTCCATGCTTGACGAGATGTCCATTGAGAACTACCGGCGCTGTTTCGCAGGCCACGTACTCACTGACTGTTCGGTGCGAGACAGGAATTTCTTCTACTTTCTTGCCGTGGAGGACTACGCGCTGTGGCCGGAGGATCGCTGGAATTCCGAGGAGGATCCGCCGCCGCCGGGCACGGAGTTGTTCTGGCACATCGTGGTCTTTGCCCGCGCTGGCGAGCCGGCGAAGCGTTGGACGCGCGAGCGCTATCGCGGATTCCAGAATTTGGGCTCCGGCATCTCACTCTTGCCCCAGCCCAAGCACGTCGCGGTGTCTTGGGCGGGCGATGTGCACTCGATCGGCAGTGGTTCGAAAGGCATCGAACCCAAGATCGCGAACTGGCGTGAAGGCGGTCCCCTGCGCGGCTCGGTCAACAAGCTGCGCACCATCGATGGCTGGCTGTACCTCTGTGGTGGCAACAACTCCGTCGGCAAAAGGATGGACGCCGGCGAGTGGCTGTCGCACACTCAAGCGATTCCCGATCCGGACAGAGAAGATCGTCTGAGCAATGATCTGCTCGACATCGACGGATTCAGCGAGCAGGACATCTATACGGTCGGCAGCGACGGGCAGGTATTTCATTTTGATGGTGCGCGTTGGGAGCAGGTGGCGTTTCCAACCAATGTCGATCTTGCCAACGTGTGCTGCGCGGACGATGGCGAGGTCTACATTGCTGACAAGCGCGGCACGCTGTACCGGGGGCGAGGCGAGCGTTGGCAGAAGATTGGCAAGGGTACGCTGAGCGCTTCGCTGCGCGATCTTGTGTGGTACGAGGGGCGGCTGTGGGGCAGCAACGAGTACGGTGTGTGGACGATGGGCGATAGTGGATTCGAGCGCGCCACGCTGCCACCGGGGATCGGAGCATATGCGGGCAACCTCGCGTGCGCCGATGGCGTGTTGCTGATGGCCGGTCGCAATGGTGCAGCGTTTCTCGAGAACGGCGAGTGGACGGTGCTGTACAGCTCAGCCGAGATGACCCGACTCGCAAGGCAAGTGGGGCCATGAGCGCGCTATCTGCAACCTCTTCGCGCTCACCTATGTGCGCGCCGCTCTGGGGCACGCTGGCGGTGTGTGTCGCAGTGGTCGTGTCTGCTGGTCTCAGCGTGTGGCTACAGATGGAGACGCTGCGGGTGTTCGTCGAGCAGGGGTTTCAGTCAGCGTTGGCGCTCGCATTGTTGGTGTTGCCGGTGGTGATGGGACTGGCCGCCTGGTGGGTGCTGATACGCCTGTGGTTTCGCCGCTCGCTGCTGCTCGCGCTGCGATTCGTGGCTGTGGTGTTTTTGGCTTCGCTGATCGCTCTGATGCTGGAGTTCGATGCGGTCGATCTGGACTTCGCCTTGCAACTGTTCTGGCTTGCGACGCTGGCGGTGCTGTTTCGCGCCTTGCTGCGGCGCGAGCGTGATCGCACCGAGAGGGCGACATGAGCGGCGTCCGAGCCCTGCACGCCGGGGTGAATCCCGGCGTCGGTGGTGATGCCGGCGTGTCTTCGCTCCACAACCTGGCGGCTCAGCTCGACGCTCCGCTGCTCCCCTTGGTTCGTCGACACGTGGGCGATGCAGCCTTCATGGCAATGCAGCGATTGGGCCTGGTGGATTCAAGGCTGGCGGGTCTGGACGATCTGCTGCGTTTCGACCGCGTGCTGCAGGCCCATGTGGACGGCCTGCTGTTGGCGGGCGCCACGGCAGTAGACGAGGCTTGGTCGGCATTGCAGCGCTGGGGCGGTGCCGGTGAGGTTTTCGTGTGCGCTACGCTGGCACTGATCGGCCAGGATGGCCAACGTTTGCAGGCGCTCTGGGCGCAGGTAGAGGCGCAGCCACAGAAGCTCCAGCACGGATTCGAGCTGGCGTTGATGTGGACCGGAAGCGATCCCGAGCGGCCCCGTTTGGCCTGGATCGAACACTGGGTGCAGGCCGCGCATCTCCCACCGCTTCAGGCCTGCGCTCTGCGCGCCGCTGCCGCCTGCCAACGCTCGGTGACCGACTCGGCACTGCAGGCCTTGCTCTCGGAAACCCCCGAGGTCCGTGCTGCCGGCTGCCGCGCGCTCGGGGTCGAACGGCCCCACAACCTTCAGGCGCGAATGCTGCCGCTGCTGGACGACCCGGAACCCGAGGTGCGGGCTGAGGCAGCGATTGTGCTGCTCCAACTCGACGTCAAAGGCGTTTGGCAGGCGGCCGCACTTCAGGCACTGCAGACGGCGCTGGAGAGCCGTCTGCCGGCACTGCAGCAACACAGCCCGACGCGGTCCGGGGCGCAGGCACGCCGAGACGGACTGCGCTGGTTGCGCGCGTACGCGCTGTATCTGCCCTGCGGAGAGTCCGCCGCGCATTTTTGCACGCGCTTGCCAGCTGTGTTGGGCGTCGAGTTCGCGGTCTGGCACGGCGATCCCGCGCTGTTGCCGCACGTGCTGAGCCTGGCTATCCAACCATCGCTGAGGCCGGTTGCGCTGTGGGGGCTGGTAGCTCTGAGTGGCGTCGATCCGGATGCGAACGGCCTGGCGGTGCCGCAGGACAGCGCAGTCGCAGTCGAGGTTCCCTTGGACTACACCGGTCTGCCAGCGCTGGATCCGCAGCGCGCCGAGGCCTGGTGGCTGGCTGCTTCGGCGGGATTTCACACAGGCCAACGCTGGCTGGGCGGTCAGCCGCTGGCTGATCAGGCCTCGGTGCGGCAACTGTTGGTTGAGTGGCTCCATCGCGCGCCCCAAGCGTTGCGCCGGCTGGCGACGGAGCATCTTGGCGGTGTGCCGCGCTTCGACGTTGAAGCACTCGCCAGTCAGCAACTCGGCCAGCTGCGGTTACTCACTGAGGGCGAGCCATGAGGTTCGATCCCTGGCAGGACGCCGCCGCGATAGCTTCCCGCCTACAGGCGCCGGACAGTCGGCTGGTACTGGGGCTGGGCGCGGAGGACTGCGTCAAGTGTGCGCTGTTCGCGCCGTTGTTCGAGGCCGTAGCCGAGATAGATGCCAGCGGAGCGGTCTGGGTGTGGCTGTGGCAGCAGGAGCACGCCGATTTTCTGGGAGGTCCGTATGTGCCCGAGCCGCCGCTGATCTGCGTGTTCGAGGGCGCGCGTCTGCTGTCCGCTGGGCGGCCCGATCTTGAGGTCGGCCATCGAAGTGCGGTCAGCCTTCTGGGTTCGCTGACGCCGGCGACAGGAGTCCAAGCCGCCGCCGGGGCAATCCGGCAGCGCCTGCTTCAGGTGGATTGGGCGCGTTGAGTTCAGTTCGGAGATGGGTTTCTCGCATGTGGCCTCGGGCCCGCTGGTGCGCTCCAGCTACCACGCCGACCGCATGGCCAAGGATGCGGGTTTCGTTGATCTGTAAGCGACGCCTGGTCGCCTGTCGTCTGGCACACGCCGCGACCACGCCGGGCAGTGCAGGGTAGGGCGCATGAATCGCGTCCGCATGCGAAGGGAACTCGGGCCGCCGGCACGGACTCCCTGCGGTCCTATGTCGATTCCGTGGCCTGCGTTCGTCGTCCTGGCGGCGAGCTGCTGGCATGATCGACCTGCGGGCCGCCCAGGCCCTGACCCCGAGATCTGAGGTGTACGGCATGCGTTTTCCTATTTCCCGCTTCGCTCCCCTGCTGCTCGCCCTGCTGTTGCCGCTGGCGCCGCTGTCAGCCAAGACCGAACGCAGCCGCGTTGACGCGCTCACGCTTGAGCCCAACGCCCAGCAGACCGAAGCCGCGCGCTGGATGGCGCAGCTGGTCAGCAACTCACGCTTCCACTACAGCCCGCAGAAGCTCGATGACGCGCTGTCCGAGCAGATCTTCGATCGCTATCTGAAAGCGCTGGACGGCGACCGCCTGTTCCTGCTCGCAGACGACGTGGCGGCGTTCGAGGCCTATCGGCTGGAGATGGACGATGCCATCTTGGCGGGTCGACTTTCTCCCGCCTTCGAGATCTTCAAGGTCTATCGCCAGCGCGTGGGAGAGCGCACCCGTGCGATTCGCGAGACGCTGAAGCAGGACTTCGACTTCAGCGCTGACGAGTCTTACAGCTTCGATCGCAAGGATGCGAGCTGGGCGCAGAGCGCCGACGAGCTCGATGAGCTGTGGCGCCTGCGGGTCAAGAACGATGCGCTGCGGCTGGTGCTGGCAGGACGCGAGATCGACAAGATCCGCGACACCCTCGACAAGCGCTACAAGAATTTCGGTGAGCGCGTGCGTCAGATCGATGCCGAGGACGTGTTCCAGACCTTCATGAACGCCTATGCCGGCGCCATCGAGCCGCACACCTCCTACATGAATCCGCGCACCTCGGAGAACTTCAACATCTCCATGCGCCTCTCGCTTGAGGGCATCGGTGCGGTCTTGAGCCGCAGCGATGAAGAATTCACGGTGGTGCGCTCGGTGGTGCCGGGCGGCCCGGCGGCGTTGTCCGGCAAGATCAAGCCGGGCGACCGCATTCTGGCGGTCGGACAAGGCGAGTCGGGCCCGATGGTGGATGTGGTCGGCTGGCGTCTCGATGACGTGGTCGATCTGATCCGCGGCCCCTCGAATTCGGTCGTGCGGCTCGACGTGCTGCCGGCGGAAGTCGGCATCGACGGCGAGCATGTGCTGCTGTCCCTCTCGCGCCAGAAAGTGAAGCTGGAAGAACAGGCCGCCAAGCGTCAGATCATCGAGATGGGCGAGGGCGATGACGCCCGCCGCATCGGCGTGATCTCGCTGCCGGCGTTCTATCAGGACTTCGAGGGCCGACGCCGCGACGAGCCGGACTACCGCTCGGCCACCCGTGATGTCGCGCGCCTGCTGGAGGAACTGAAGGCCGAGAACGTCGAAGGTGTGGTCATTGATCTGCGCAACAACGGTGGTGGTTCGCTCAACGAGGCGGTCGAACTGACCGGCCTGTTCATCGACAGCGGCCCGGTGGTGCAGGTCAAGGACGCCGGTCGTCGCGTTTCGATCGAATCCGACCGCAAGCCGGGCGTGGCCTGGGACGGCCCGGTCGCGGTGCTGATCAATCGGGCCTCCGCGTCGGCCTCGGAAATCTTCGCCGGCGCCATCCAGGATTACGGTCGCGGCCTGATCATGGGCGAGCCCACTTTCGGCAAGGGCACGGTGCAGAATCTGGTCGACCTCGACGCGTTCTCGCGCGAGAACCCGGGCCTGGGGCATCTGAAGATCACCGTGGCGCAGTTTTTCCGCATCGGCGGCGGCAGCACCCAGCACAAGGGTGTGCTGCCGGACATCGCGTTTCCGGTGACTTGGGATGCCACCGAATACGGTGAAAGCGTCTATGAGAACGCGCTGCCCTGGGCGGCGATTTCGCCGGCCAAGTTCGACAGCTACGGCGACTTCAGCCCGCTGCTGCCCCTGCTCAAGGACAAGCACGAGGCGCGCATCGCCGAGGATCAGGAATTCCAGTGGTGGATCGAGGACGTGAACGAGTACCGCGCCCTGCGTGACCGCAAGACGCTTTCGCTGAACGAGGCCACTCGCCGCACCGAGCGTGAGCGCGAAGAAGCGCGTCGCACAGCGCGTGAGGCGCAGCGCAAGGCGCTGGGGCAGGAGGTCGACGAAGACGCAGTGGCCAGCCTGGACGATGGACTGCAGGCCGATGAACGCCCGATCGAAGCCGCCGACGAAGACGCCGACGAAAAGCCGGACGCGCTGGTTCGCGAGACGGCGCATCTGCTGATCGACGCCATCGACCTGCTACGCGCGGATTCCAAACTGGCCGCGCGGGTCATTCCCGACACCAGCCCGCTCAAGGTCTCGATCGACTGATTCGGGCCACGTCCGCGTCGGACGGAGCGGCTGCCATGGCCGCGCCCGGATCGATACGGGCGCCGTCCTGCATGGAGCTGCGCTGGCATGGATTCGCTCAGTCAACTGCTGCTGGGGGCTTCGTGTACCGCGGCCTGCGTGCCCGCCGCGCGTCGTCGCGCGGGCTTGATGGTGGGTGCTGCGCTGGGCACCTTGCCTGACCTCGACATCATTCCGCTGTCTTTCTACGACCTCGACCCGGTGCAGCAGATGACCCTGCACCGTGGGTTTTCGCATTCGCTTCTGCTGCTGCCTCTGGCCGCGCTCGCACTCTGGTGGCTGCTGCAGCGATGGGCGCCAGTACGTGAAGCCCCGCGGGCGTGGCTGGCTGGCATCACACTGGCCTTGCTTACCCATCCGCTGCTGGATGCGCTGACGGTCTACGGTACCCAGCTGGTGTGGCCCTTCGAGCCTCATCCGGCGATGTGGTCGTCGCTGTTCATCATCGATCCGCTGTACACGCTTCCCCTGTTGATTGGCTGCGCTTTGGGCTGGCTATTGCGCCGTCGTCCGGCCGGCACACGCGCGCTGCTGGTCGGGCTGCTTCTGTCCACGGGCTATATCGGCTGGTCGCTGGCTGCCAAGGCGATGTTCGAGCGTGAGGTCGAACGCAGCCTCGTGGGCACCGGCTTCGAGAACGCTCCGCGTTTTTCCGTGCCCATGCCGTTCCAGACCCTGCTCTGGCGCTCGGTGGTGATGACCCCGGAAGGTTTTCTGGAGGGCGAGCGCTCGCTGTGGGCGGATACGGGCCGCATCAAGTTCCGCGCCCACCGCAGCGATGCCGCCGCGCTGGAGTCCGTCCGCCATCTGCCAGCAGTGCAGCGTCTGCTGTGGTTCAACCGCGGCTTCATGAAGGCCGAAGTGCGCGATGGCCAGGTCGTGCTATCCGACCTGCGTATGGGCGCCGAGCCTGACTACAGCTTCAACTTCGCGGTGGCGCGGGTGACCGGAGCGGGTATCGAGGAGATTCGCCCTGAGCAGCTCTCCTGGCCTTGGCAGGTGAGGCGCCGGTTGAGCGAGATGTGGCAGCGGAT
Organism: uncultured Aquimonas sp.; assembly: GCA_964586455.1. Lineage (GTDB taxonomy): Bacteria > Pseudomonadota > Gammaproteobacteria > Xanthomonadales > Xanthomonadaceae > Aquimonas. The sequence goes on along the minus strand of CAZPHV010000009.1, from coordinate 11,524 downwards.
CTGGGTGCAGCCGATTTGAGCGGGGATTGGGGGGTGAGATGGCTCGTTTGCGCGGCACTGCCGCGCGAGCCATCGAACGCCTGAGCGCTGTGCGC
>CAZPHV010000009.1:0-11329 GCA_964586455.1 uncultured Aquimonas sp. | reverse complement strand
GTTTGCGCGGCACTGCCGCGCGAGCCATCGAACGCCTGAGCGCTGTGCGCGAGGGCCGGGCGGGTTTGCGCGGCACTGCCGCGCGAGCCATCGAACGCCTGAGCGCTGTGCGCGAGGGCCGGGCGGGTTTGCGCGGCACTGCCGCGCGAGCCATCGAACGCCTGAGCGCTGTGCGCGAGGGCCGGGCGGGTTTGCGCGGCACTGCCGCGCGAGCCATCGAACGCCTGAGCGCTGTGCGCGAGGGCCGGGCTCGTTTGCGCGGCACTGCCGCGCGAGCCATCGAACGCCTGAGCGCTGTGCGCGAGGGCCGGGCGGGTTTGCGCGGCACTGCCGCGCGAGCCATCGAACGCCTGAGCACTGCGCGCGAAGGCCGGGCGGGCATTCGGGATTGGCAGAGCAGGGCTGCGCGAGCGTTCCCGCCTGGCGCAAGCCCTGGACGCAGCAGCTGCAAGGCTGGTGGATGCGCTGCATCAGTGGGCCGATCGTCTCCCCTCTCCCTTTGTGAGAGAGGGGCAGGGGGAGAGGGGTAGCTATCTCGCGGCAAGCTTTCTCCCCCTCTCCCCAACCCCTCTCCCACAAGGGGAGAGGGGCTCAAGCGCGCATTATGCGGAGCCCTACGAATCCCCAATCCCGGCTCTCGACTCAATCCACCTCCAGCTCCAGCGTTTCCTTCACCTCTTCCATCACCGCATAGCTGCGTGAGCCGGAGACATGCGGCAGGGTCAGCAGGGTCTCGCCCAGTAGGCGTCGGTAGGCGGCCATGTCCGGCACGCGGGCCTTGATCAGGTAGTCGAAGTCGCCGGACACCAGATGGCATTCGAGCACTTGCGGCAGCACCACCACCGCGCGCTTGAACTCCTCGAACACGTCCATCGCGGTGCGTAGCAGGCGGATCTCGACGAAGACCAGCAGACCAGCACCCATGCGGGTGGGGTCCAGCCGGGCGTGGTAGCCGCGGATATAGCCCTCGTCTTCGAGTTTCTTGACCCGATCCAGGCAGGGCGTGGGCGACAGGCCGACGCGTTTGGCGAGTTCGACGTTCGCGAGCCGGCCATCGCGCTGGAGCTCGCGCAGGATCTTTTTGTCGATTTTATCCAGCTGATTCAAAAAGACTTTTTTCTGCTTCACGACGAACCTGCTGTGACAAGGGGCTTGCGCCGACGATTCGGCGGCAGATTGCAAATCTACAGCAGGAAACTCGGTCGATGCCCGCCTAGACTTCTCGGCTGTTTTGCCTTGCGCGGCTCGTGCAGTGAATTCGCGCTGTTGCGACGCAGCATGGCAGGGCATTCCCCATCCACCTATCGAGGTCGCAGCCATGCTCATCGGCGTTCCCAAGGAAATCAAAAACCACGAGTACCGCGTCGGCATGGTCCCGGCTTCGGTGCGTGAGCTTGTCCAGCACGGCCATCAGGTGGTAGTGGAAACCAATGCCGGCAGCGGCATCGGCTGTTCGGACGCCGACTACATCGCAGCAGGCGCCCGTGTGCTGGCGACCGCCGACGAGGTATTCGCGGCGGCCGACATGATCGTCAAGGTCAAGGAGCCGCAGGCCGTTGAGCGCGCTCGCCTGCGCGAAGGCCAGGTGCTGTTTACGTACCTTCACCTGGCGCCGGATTGGCCGCAGACCGAAGACCTGATCAAGTCCAAGGCCACCTGCATCGCCTATGAGACCGTCACCGCGACGAACGGCAGCCTGCCGCTGCTGGCGCCGATGTCGGAAGTCGCTGGCCGCATGTCGATCCAGGCCGGCGCCGCAGCGCTGCAAAAGGCCAACGGCGGCCGCGGCATGCTGCTCGGCGGCGTGCCGGGTGTCGAGCCCGCCAAGGTAGTTATCCTCGGCGGCGGCGTGGTCGGTGCCAATGCCGCGCTGATGGCCGTGGGCCTGGGCGCGCAGGTGGTGATCCTGGACCGCAACGTCGACGTACTGCGGCGCCTGGTCGCGCAGTTCGGCACCCGCATCGAAACCGTGTTCTCCAGCGCCGACGCGGTCGAGCGCCACGTGCTGACGGCCGATCTGGTGATCGGCGGCGTGCTGATTCCGGGGGCCTCCGCGCCCAAGCTGGTCAGTGCCGATCTGGTCCGCCGGATGAAGCCCGGCGCGGCCGTGGTCGATGTGGCCATCGATCAGGGCGGCTGCTTCGAGACCGCGCACGCCACCACCCACGCCGACCCGACCTACATCGTCGATGACGTGGTGCACTACTGTGTGGCCAACATGCCGGGCGCGGTGCCGCGCACCAGTACCTTCGCGCTGAACAACGCGACCCTGCCCTTCATTCTTGAGCTCGCCAACAAGGGCGCGAAGCGCGCGATGGCCGAGAACGTGCACCTGCTCCGCGGCCTGAACGTACATGCCGGCCACGTCACCTACCAGCCGGTGGCCGAGGGCTTCAAGCTGCCCTACGTGCCGGCGGAGCAGGCGCTGGGTCTCTGATCCAGCCCGACGTGCCAGCATCGAGAGTGGCGGTCATCTGAGGTCGCCGAACCTTGGGCTGGGGAAGGCTTCACGCCCCTCGGCCCCAGCGAAGCCGAGGGCAGGGGAGAGAGGGGCGCTGCCCTGTTCGCCCTGATCTTCTCTCAGCGCCCGCGTTCAAGGTACAGCCCGGCCCCACGCCGGGCTGTATGCGTTTGTGGATGTGACATGCGCGAATTTCAGGGGCCAAACCCCGGCACGGTATCATCCGCAGTCTCCCTCCCAGCGCCGGTGCCTGCCCCATGTTCGCGTCCTCCATGAAGATCGAAGGCTACGACCCCGAACTCGCCGCGGCGATGGCCGCCGAGCGCCAGCGCCAGGAAGACCACGTCGAGTTGATCGCCTCAGAAAATTACGCCAGCCCGAGGGTGCTGGAGGCCCAGGGCAGCGTGCTCACCAACAAGTACGCCGAGGGCTACCCGGGCAAGCGCTACTACGGCGGCTGCGAGCACGTCGACGTGGCCGAACGGCTGGCCATCGAGCGCTGCAAGCAGCTGTTCGGCGCCGACTACGCCAACGTGCAGCCGCATTCGGGCAGCCAGGCGAACCAAGGCGTGTTCCTGGCCCTGCTGCAGCCCGGCGACACGATTCTGGGCATGAGCCTGGCCCACGGCGGCCACCTGACCCACGGCGCCAAGGTCAATGCTTCAGGCAAATTGTTCAACGCCGTGCAGTATGGCGTCGACGAGCACGGCCTGATCGACATGGACGAGGTCGAGAAGCTCGCTGTCGAGCACAAGCCCAAGATGGTCATCGCCGGTTTCTCGGCCTACTCGCAGGTCCTGGACTGGGCACGCTTCCGCGCCATCGCCGACAAGGTGGGCGCCTATCTGTTCGTCGACATGGCGCACATCGCCGGCCTGGTCGCCGCCGGCGTCTACCCGAACCCGCTGCCGCACGCGCATGTGGTCACCAGCACCACCCACAAGACTTTGCGCGGCCCGCGCGGCGGCATCATCGTGTTCAGCCGCGAAGGCGCCGGCGACAAGGCCGAAGAGCTTGAGAAGAAGATGCAGAGCATCGTCTTCCCCGGTATCCAGGGCGGCCCGCTGATGCACGTCATCGCTGCGAAGGCAGTGGCCTTCAAGGAAGCGCTGGAGCCCGAGTTCAAGACCTATCAGCAGCAGGTCGTGAAGAACGCGCAGGCGATGGCCAAGACGCTGATCGCGCGCGGCTACAGGATCGTCTCCGGCGGCACCGAGAATCACCTGATGCTGATCGACCTGATCGGCCGTGAGGCCTCGGGCAAGGACGCCGAAGCCGCGCTCGGCAAGGCGCACATCACGGTCAACAAGAACTCGGTACCGAACGACCCGCGCTCGCCCTTCGTCACCTCCGGCCTGCGCATCGGCACCCCCGCCGTCACCACCCGCGGCTACACCGAGGCCGACTGTGTTGAGCTGGCCAATCTGATCGCCGACGTGCTGGATGCCCCGACCGATGCGACCGTGCTGGCCCGCGTGACCGACGCAGTCACGGCGCAGTGCCGGAAGTATCCGGTGTATCAGTGAAGCCGGGATTCGTGATTCGGGATTCGGGATTCGTTTGGAGCCGGCGTGCTGGGCTCGCACGGCGAGTTGCGCCCGTGACGCAAGGCCGAAGCGAAGCAAGAATTCTTGCCGCATTCCGCTCTTGCGAATCCCGAATCCCGAATCCCAAATCCCGGCTCCAAACGAATCCCGAATCCCGAATCCCGAATCCCGGGCCGGCCGTCACGGCCAGCTGCCGCCTCACAACACAACGCCGGCCCTGATGCGCTGCCCCTTCTGCCAGCACGAAGACACCCGCGTGGTCGACAGCCGCGTCAATGAGGACGGCGGCAGTATTCGGCGGCGACGTGAGTGTCCTTCCTGTGGCGAGCGTTTCTCGACGCTGGAGACGGTCGAGATCAAGCTGCCGGCAATCGTGAAGAGCGACGGTCGGCGCGAAGCGTTCGATGAGCGCAAGCTGCGCGGCAGCCTCGGCAAGGCCCTGCAGAAGCGGCCGGTGTCCGAAGCCGAGGTCGACGATGCGGTGCGGGGACTGGTGCGCCAACTGCGCCTGTCGGGCGAGCGCGAGCTGCCCTCGAGGCAGCTCGGCGAGTGGGTGATGGAAGCGCTGCGTGGGCTTGATCAAGTCGCCTACGTGCGTTTCGCCTCGGTCTATCGTCGCTTCGAGGACGTGCAGGCGTTCCGCGAGGAAATCGAGAAGCTCGAGCGCGAGCTGCCCGGTCTGGACAAGGTGCAACTGCCGCTGTTGCAGGACCTGCCGCTGCCAACACCGCGAGGCCGCAAATGAGCGACACGCAGAGCACGCCGGTCGCCCCGGCACCAACGCCGCGCTATCGGATCACCTGGCTGTCGGCCCATCGCGATCTGGTGCCCACCTTGGCTGCATGGCACTACGACGCCTTCCGCCACTACGTGCCGAACTGGAGCGTGGCCGCGGCCGCGGCCGATCTGGTAACCCATCGCCTGCACGAATTACCCTGCACCCTGGTGGCACTGGCCGAGAACGGTGAGCCGCTGGGTTCGGTCAGCCTGCTGCTGGAAGATCCGCCGGGTGGGGCCGAGCACGCGCCCTGGCTGGCAAATTTCTACGTCCGCGCGGACATGCGCGGCCGCGGCATCGGCCGTGCGCTGCTGCAGCGGGCAAGCGTCGAAGCCTTCGATCTCGGCCACAGCTATCTGCACCTGTGGACCCGCGATCAGGCGCCGTACTACGAGCACCACGGCTGGGAGCGCGCTGGCGTGGTGCGCCTGCCGGTGGGTCCCGCGGTGCTGATGCGCACGCGCACGCGCCCGAATGCGCCGCAGCCGGAGGCGCGAGATGGTGATGGCGAGTGACGATTTCTTCTCGCTGGCAGTGGTGAGTCGGGAGTCAACTCGGGGCGTGCCGTGTCGGCGTCCGCTTTCGGCCCGACTCCGCGCCAAGGCATGTTCACAAACTAAGCCTCAACGCCACCGGCTGTGAATCCCCAATCCCCAATCCCCAATCCCCGCTTCTCAGCCACCGACCATGCCCACATGGCGCGCGCGCTGCGCCTGGCCGCTCGCGGGCTGTTCACCACCCAACCCAATCCGCGGGTGGGCTGCGTGATCGCGCGCGGCGACGGGGTACTGGGCGAGGGCTGGCATGTGCGCGCCGGCGGGCCGCATGCGGAAGTGCATGCGCTGCGCGACGCCGGTGAGGCAGCGCGCGGCGCCTGCGCCTACGTCACGCTGGAGCCCTGCGGCCTGCATGGCCGCACGCCGCCCTGCGCGGATGCGCTGATCGCGGCGGGCGTGTCGCGGGTGGTGATCGCCTGCGAAGACGCGTTCCAGCGCGACGGCGGGGCCGTGCAGCGCATGCGCGCGGCCGGCATCGAAGTGGTGTCCGGGCTGATGCGTGAGGCCGCGCGCGAGCTCAATGTCGGATTCTTCAAGCGTGTGGAACAGGGCCGGCCCTTCGTTCGCCTCAAGCTGGCGGCAAGCCTCGACGGCCGCATCGCGCTGGCCTCGGGCGAATCGAAGTGGATCACCGGTGCGGCCGCGCGCGCCGATGTGCAGCGCTGGCGCGCGCGGTCTTCGGCCATTCTCAGCGGCAGCGGTACCGCGCTGGCGGATGACCCGAGCCTCACCGTGCGCCTGCCGGACGTCGAGTTTGTGCCGCCCCTGCGCGTGCTGCTGGATCGCCATCTGCAAGTGCCGGCGAGTTCGAAATTGATGAGCGATGGCGCAGCGCCGAGCCTGGTGTTTCACGCCGACCGCATCGCCGCGCCCTCAGACTCCGCGCCGCACGTTCAGCATTGCGGCGTGAACGAGCTCTCTGATGGGCTTGATCTCGACGCGGTACTGACCGAGCTCGCGCAGCGTGGCATCAATGAGTTACTGGTCGAATGCGGGCCGCGGCTCGCGGGTGCCCTGATGCGCGGTGGCTTGGTAGACGAACTGCTGCTGTATCAGGCGCCTGTTCTGCTCGGTGGCGACAGTCGGCCGATGCTGGATGCTTTGGGTCTGCGACAGCTTGATCAGCGCCCGGCCTTTGGCGTGAGCGAGCATCGGCAGGTTGGTGATGACCAGTGCCTGCGCCTGCGCCCACGCATTCCTGGGTTCTAGGGTGGGCCATGGCCCATCGGAGTCGCGCGCCCAACGAATGATCCGGATACGCGTGTGCCGAGGTGGTGCGCAGGGTCAGTGAGCGAGACCGTGGTGGGGTCCAGGTTCAGGTGGGTCAGGCTCCACCGTGTTGGTCTTCCGGGCGGTACGCTTCTCGCGGCACGTCTTCGAGCTCTGCGACGGACTCGCAGCTCTAGTGGTTCAGGGCTGCGGATGTACCGAGGCAGGATTTGAGCTTCGGTGGGCCAGGGCCCACCCTATGCGGATGCGGTCGCTCGCCGCCCAGCGCCGCGCCGCCACGAATCCCCAATCCCGAATCCCGAATTCCCAATCCCGGCTCTCAACAATGTTCACTGGAATCATCGAATCCATCGGCCGCATCCGCACGCTGGAACCCGTCGGCGGCGATGTCCGCCTGCACATCGACACGGGCTCGCTCGACATGCGCGACGTGGTGCTGGGCGAGAGCATAGCGGTCAGCGGCGTCTGCCTTACGGTCATCGCGTTCGACTCCGCCAGTTTCGCGGCGGACGTGTCGAACGAAACACTGTCGCGGACCACGCTGGGCGGGCTTGCGCCGGGCTCCGCGGTCAACCTGGAGCGCGCCATGCGCGCCGACGGCCGCTTTGGCGGGCACATGGTTTCGGGCCATGTCGACGGGGTCGGCGAGGTGGTCTCGATCACCGAGGATGCCCGCTCGCAGCGCTGGCGCTTTCGCGTGCCGCAGCCGCTGGCTCGTTACATCTCCGAGAAGGGTTCGGTCTGTATCGAAGGCACCAGCCTCACCGTCAATGCTGTCGAGGGCGTCGAGTTCGAAGTCAACCTGGTCCCCCACACCGTGACCCACACCAACTTCGGTCAACTTGCCGACGGTGCGCGCGTGAACATCGAGGTCGATCTGGTGGCGAGGTATCTTGAGCGGCTGGTCGCCGCTCACGGGATTGGGGATTCGGGATTTGGGATTCGCTAGAAGCGCGCGTGCCCAGCCAAGGAGCGGGTTAGGTATCTGGCACCCATGCCCCAGCCGCCAGGTGCGGGCTAACCTAAGTCTGCCCTGCGAATCCCGAATCCCGGCTCTCGTTTCTGTTCCCGGCCTTCGCGCATAGCGCTCAGGCGTTCAGCGGCTCGCGCGGCAGTGCCGCGCAGGCGAGCCGCCTCACCCCCGTTCTCGATTCCCGGACCTCCAATGGCATTCGCACCAATCCCCGAAATCCTCGAAGAAATCCGCGCCGGTCGCATGGTCGTCATCGTCGACGATGAAGACCGCGAGAACGAGGGTGACCTGATCATGGCGGCCGAGCTGGTGCGGCCGCAGGACATCAACTTCATGGTCACGCATGCGCGCGGCCTGGTTTGTCTGAGCCTCACCCGCGAGCGCTGCCAGCAGCTGTCGCTGCCGCCAATGGTGGTCGACAACAACTCGCCCTACCGCACCAACTTCACGGTCTCGATCGAAGCCGCCGAGGGTGTCAGCACCGGCATTTCGGCCTACGACCGCGCCCACACCATCCGCACCGCCGTAAAGCCCGATGCACGCGCGGCCGACCTGCGGCAGCCGGGCCACATCTTCCCGCTGAGCGCACAGCCGGGTGGCGTGCTGGCCCGCACTGGGCACACCGAAGCGGCCTCCGACCTGCCGCGTCTCGCTGGGCTGGAGCCGGCCGGCGTGCTGGTTGAGATCCTGAACCCCGACGGCGGCATGGCGCGGCGCCCGGACCTTGAAGTCTTCGCGCGTGAGCACGGCCTGAAGATGGGCTCGATCGAGGACCTGGTGGCGTATCGGCTGTCCAACGAGCATACCGTCGAGCGCATCGACAGTCGCGAAATTACGACCCGTTTCGGGTCTTTCACCCTGCACACCTATCGCGATCGGCTCAGCCCCGAGCTGCACTTCGCGCTGGTGCGCGGCGCGATCCGTGCGGATGAACCCACGCTGGTGCGCGTGCACGTCAAGAACCCGCTGGCTGATGTTCTTCACTGGCAGCGCCCCGATTTCGGCGTGGCCGCGATAGACGCCCTGCAGACCATCGATCGCGCCGGCGCCGGCGTGCTGGTGGTGCTGACCGAGCCGCAGTCGGCCGAGCAGCTGCTCAGCCGAATCACCGGCGAAGCTCAAACGCCCGGAGTGGGTGATGCCGGCCCCGCAGGCGCGCGTGCCGGACAGTGGCGGCGCAACGGCGCCGGCTCACAGATCCTGGCCGACCTCGGCGCCGGTCAGCTGCGCGTGCTCGGCACCCCGCGTCGACAGGTCGGGCTGGGCGGCTTCGGGCTTGAGGTCGTCGAGTATGTTTAGAGCTGGGATTGGAAATTCGGGATTTGGGATTCGTTAGAGCGGGCCGAGGCGAGGGCTGTCGTCCTGCTCCGGGCTTGTCGTTTCGCCTTTGGCGTACAGCCGGCCGGCCTTGAGCCGAATCCGTGGCCGGCCTGCGGCGCATCGGCATTCTTGGGAATGCCTTTCCCGGCCTCGGCGCGGAGCGCTCGGGCGTTCAACGGCTCGTGTGGGGCTGCCGCGTGCGAGCCGCCCCACCGCGTCCCCGGTTTCTGGGAATTCCGAATCCCAGTCCCCAATCGGCTAAACTCCCGTCCCCTCAAGAGTATTTCGATCCCATGGCGCATTACGAAGGTGACCTGCGGGTAGTGCCTGGCGCGCGGTATGCGGTGCTGGCCAGCCGCTGGAATCCGCGCATCACCGACGCTCTGGTCGATGGCGCCAAGGGCGCCCTGCTTGGCAACGGCGTCAACGCCGCCGAGATCGATGTGATTCGTGTGCCGGGTGCGTGGGAACTCCCGCTGGCTGCCCGCGAGCTGGCTTTGGCGGGCCGGCACGCGGCTCTGATCGCCTTGGGCTGCGTGGTTCGGGGCGACACCCGCCACTACGAGCACGTGGCGGATCTCTGCGCGGAAGGTCTGGCGCGGGTCGCGCTGGACGCCGGCATTCCGGTGGCCAATGGCGTGCTTGCGGTGGAAACGCTGGAGGATGCGGAGAACCGCGCCGGTGGCAGTCACGGCAACAAGGGCGAGGAGGCCGCCTTGGCCGCCTTGGAAATGGCCAGCCTGATCGTCGCCCTGCGCGGCCAGGACGACTGAAGACCGCGCGCAGTCATTCGCGTCACTACACAGGGCGAGGCTACGCACCTCGCCCGCGGAGCAGACCATGAAGCATTCCCGTCCCGACGGTATCGACCCCAGCGCCCGCTCGCGCGCGCGCCGACGCGCCCTGCAGGCGATCTACGCCTGGCAGCTGTCCGGCTCCAGCATGAGCAAGGTGCTTGAGCAGTTTCGCGACGAGCAGGACATGGACATCGCCGACCTCCAGTACTTCGAGGATCTGCTGCGCGGTCTCGAAGCGCATCTGACGCAGGTCGACGAGGCCCTGGCGCCGTTTCTTGATCGCCCGCTCGCGCAGGTCGATCCGATCGAGCGCGGCGTGCTGCGTCTGGCCGTGTATGAGCTGCTGCATCGGCTGGACGTGCCCTATCGCGTGGTCATCAATGAGGCCATCGAGATCGCCAAGCGCTTTGGCTCCGAGCACGGCCATACCTACATCAATGGCGTGCTCGATCGCGGCGCACAGAGCTGGCGTGCGACCGAAGCCCGCGGCGGCGGCGGCCGGCGCGGCTGAGTCCGCGTACCCAGGTCATGTCGACCGGCGAGTTCGATCTGATCGCGCGCATCCGTGCGCGCATCGCCCCCCGCGCCGACGTGCTGCTGGGCATCGGTGACGACGCGGCTCTGCTGGCGGCGCCTGCCGCCGGCGAAGTGCTCTGTGTCTGCGTCGACCTGTTGAATGCCGGCGTGCACTTTCCGGCCTCCACCGCGCCCTTCGACATCGGCTGGAAAGCACTCGCGGTCAACCTGAGCGATCTCGCCGCAATGGGCGCGCGTCCACGTTGGGCGACGCTGGCGCTGAGCCTGCCGGACACCGACATCGAGTTCCTCGAAGCACTGATCGACGGCCTGCTGACGCTGGCGGATTCGCATCAGGTCGCGCTGGTCGGCGGTGACACCACCCGTGGCCCCTTGAGCCTGAGCGTGCAGGCGATCGGCAGCATCGAGCCGGCGCGCGCGCTGCGCCGCGACGCTGCACGCGCTGGCGACACCCTCTACCTCAGTGGCAGCACCGGCGACGCCTCGGCCGGGCTGGCGATTGTTCAGCAACGCATCGAATGCGCCGACCCCGACATCGCACAGGCATTGCGCGCGCGGCTTGATCGGCCCACGCCACGCATCGCGCTGGGGCTCGAACTCGCCGGCGTCGCGCGCGCCTGCATCGACGTCAGCGACGGCCTGTTGTCTGACCTGGGCCATATCCTCAAGGCGAGCGGCGTCGGTGCCGTGCTCGACCTCGACGCCCTGCCTGTTTCGCCTGCGCTGCGTGCACTATTGCCCGAGGTCGAGCGGCGCTGGCCGCTGCAACTGGCCGGCGGCGACGACTACGAGCTGCTGGTCTGCGGTGAGGCCTCACGCATCGAGTCTCTGCCAGCGTTTGCACGCGGCGAGCTGACCCGCATCGGCCGCATTACTGCGCCCTCGGGCATCAACTTCGAGCGCGCGGGCAGTCCCTTCGACTACCGCCCGGCGCGCAGCGGCTACGAGCACTTCGCCTGAATCGCACGCACGCATCGAAGCATGCTTGCGCCGACTCTCGCGCACTCATGGACTCTCGCGCACCCGTGAAATCTCCCTCCCGAAACTCGCGATCAACTCGGCACCCACGCTCGCTCATAGGGTGGGCCCTGGCCTGAGGTCTCCCCAGTTTTTCTGCGTCACGGCAAGG
>CAZPHV010000008.1:0-125478 GCA_964586455.1 uncultured Aquimonas sp. | reverse complement strand
CGAAACGACACGGGTCGGCGCAGAAGGTCTGAACAACGTCCGGCAGCTGCTGTTCAGACCCCCGCGAGAGGCCGTCTGCTTCAGACCGCGCTGCGCCCCCCGTCCACCACAAGGTCGTGGCCGCTGATGTAGCTCGATTCGTTTGATGCCAGAAACACGGCGGCATCGGCGATCTCGCGCGGTTCGCCGAATCGCTGCAGGGGCACGCTCTGGCTGACCTGTACGGCGAAGGCATCGGCCGCCTCTGCAGGCAGGCCGAGTTTGTCGAAGATCGGGGTGTTGATGGGCCCAGGGCTGATCGAGTTGACCCGGATGCCACGCGGCGCCCACTCGACCGCCACCGCACGGACCAGGCTGGCCACTGCACCCTTGGTCGCCGAATAGATCGCAGTCGAGGGCATGCCCAGGCTGGCCACGATCGATGCATTGAGGATCACCGAAGCTCCCGCCTCAAGCCGCGGCGCCAGTGCCTTGAGCAGAAAGACCGGTCCTTTGACGTTGATCGCGAACTGGCGTTCGAACTCGGCCTCATCGATCGCCTCGATCGCTTGAAACGCCGCCGTTCCGGCATTGATGAAAACAGCATCCAGCCCACCCAGCCGCCCCAGCACCTGTTCCACCAGCGCCTCCTGGGCGGAGGCACTGCCCGCGTCACTGGCGATCACGTCCACCTGCTCGCCCAGTCGCTCACGGGCCTCGGCCAGCGTTGCCGGGTTGCGTCCAGTCACCGTCAGGCGCGCACCCTCCTCCACGAAGCGCTGTGCGGTCGCGAGACCAATCCCGGTTGTGCCGCCCGTGACCAGAATGCGCTTGCCAGCCAGTCGTCCACTCATCCTTGCTCTCCTGGGGGTATTGAGGTCTGCCGTCGCAGTCATGCTGCCGACGGCGAGGCGCACTCTGCCCCCCATGGTTTCCAAAGTATAGTAGGCACCTGTTGGATACCATGTTGCCCGAATGAGCGTTGCTCGCCTCCCAGGAAACCGCTATGCCACGTAATCAGAGCCGTGCACCCGTCCGCAGCGAGCCCCTGGTGCAACCGGTCTGCCCCTCGGGCGAGTGCCCGATGGTGCAACTGCTCGATCTTCTGGCAGGCAAGTGGAGCTTTCCGGTGCTCTACCGTCTGATCCTGCAGAAGCGCCCGGTGCGATTCTCCGAACTCCAGCGCCTGGTCGGTCGCATCACCCAGAAGGAGTTGACCAAGCATCTGCGTCAGTTCGAAGCGCTTGGCCTGGTGGAGCGCGAGGTGTTTCCTGAAGTGCCGCCGCGCGTCGAGTACGTGATCACCGACTTCGGCCTCAGTCTCAAGCTCCCACTCGATGCGCTGGCGCGCTGGGTGGACGCCCATCAGCAGGCGATTGCCAAGGCCTCGCGCCGCGCTGCATGAGTGGGTGCCGCGGCACGGACGCGCGTGGTCGGCCAGCCCGCGCCTCAAGCCGCTAGAATCGACGCCCTGCGCCGCGGTACGCGCCCCTGACGAGAAGACGCCCGATGCCCCCTGCCCTGCGCGCCCTTTGGCGCGCCTGCATCCATCGCCCTTGGCCCGTGTTTCTGGCCACGCTGGTGATCACGGTGATCGCCCTGCTGCAGTTTCCGCAGGTGCGCATCGATACCGACCCCGAGAACATGCTGCCGGACGATCAGCCCGAGCGCGTGTTCCACAACGCGGCCAAGCAGCGCTTCGGGCTGAGCGATGCGATCGTGGTGGGGGTGATCGCGAGCGGCGACAGCGTTTACACGCCGCGTTCGCTCACCGACCTGCGCACACTGAGCGCGCAGGTGAAGCGGATCGAAGGCGTGGTCGAAGTCGACCTGATGTCGCTGGCGGAGATCGACAACGTCACCCAGGGCGACCCCGGCACGGTGCGCTTCGAATGGCTGATGCGCACGCCGCCGGCCAACGACGCCCAAGCGCAGGCGATCCGCGCGGCAGTCGAACGCCTTCCGCAGGCCTACGGCACCCTGGCCTCGGAGGACGCGCGTGCGGCGGCTCTGTACGTGCCGATCAGCGACAAGAACGAGAGTCACCGCATCGCCGGCGAGATCCGCAGTCTGATTGCCGCACTCGACAGCGAGGATGCGTTCCACATCACCGGCCTGCCGGTGGCGGAAGACACCTTCGGCTACGAAATGTTCGTGCAGATGGCGATCTGCGCGCCGCTGGCGGGGCTGGTGATTTTCGTGCTGATGTGGGGCTTCTTCCGCAGCGCGCTGTTCGTGACCGGGCCGATGCTGGTGGCGATGGGCAGCGTGATCGTGACCATGGGCGCACTGATCGGGCTGGGCTTTCCGGTCCACATCATGAGCTCGATGATCGCGATCTTCCTGATGCCGATCGCAGTGGTGGATGCCATCCATATCCAGTCCGACTTTGCCGAACGCTATCGGCCAGGGGACGATGTGGGCGAAGTCATGCAGTCGGTGCTGGCCGATCTGTTCAAGCCCATGCTGTTCACCAGCCTGACCTCGGCGGTGGGCTTTGCCTCACTGCTGCTGACGCCGATCCCGCCGGTGCAGGTGTTCGGTGCCTTTGTGGCCTTCGGCATCCTGCTGGCGTTTGTTCTGACCATGACCCTGCTGCCGGCCTTCCTATGCCGGCTGTCGCCGGCCACGCTGGCGCGCATCGCCGCGGTCGACACCCAGCGCAGCTGGCTGTATGCGCCGCTGGCTTATATCCGCCGCAGCTCGCAGCGCGCGCGCGCGCTGGTCTTCGCAGTCGCCCTGCTGGCCGTCGGCGTCAGCGCGGCCGGGATCCTGCGCATCGAGGTCAACGACAACCCGGTGCGCTGGTTCAAGGCCAGTCACGAGATCCGCGTCGCAGACCGCGCGCTCAACGCACATTTCGCGGGCACCTACGACGCCTGGCTGGTGCTGGAGCAGGATGACGATGCCCTGCGCGACACCTGGGCACGCGACTGGCAGGCCCTGCCGGCAGACCCGCTACGCGACGCGGTATCAAGCGCGCTGAGCGCGCAGCACGACACCGCGAACGCGCTGCGCGCCGCGCTGGATGCGATCGACGCCAGCGACGCCGACTTCGCTCTGATCGAGGCCTGGACCGAGCGCATCGAAGACGCCCAGGGCCAGCTGGCGCGCTTCCAGCAGCCGGACATGCTGCGCTGGATCGAGCAGCTGCAGCGCGCGCTCGACGGCTCGGGCCTGGTCGGCAAGTCCAATGCCGTCACCGACATCGTCAAGACCGTGCACCGTGAGCTGCGCGGCGGTGACTTGGCGGAGCAGCGCATTCCCGACACCCAGGCCGGCGTCGCCCAGACCCTGCTGCAGTTCCAGAGCTCGCACCGGCCGCAGGATCTCTGGCACTTCACCACGCCTGACTACCGCAGCGCCCTGGTCTGGCTGCAGATGAAGAGCGGCGACAACCAGGACATGAGCCGGGTCGAAGCCTTCGTCGAAAACCATCTCGCTGCCAATCCGCTGCCTGCGGGCGTGAGCGCGCGCTGGGCCGGCAAGACCCACTTGAACCGGGTCTGGCAGGGCGAGATGGTCAATGGCATGGCGATGAGCTTGGCCGGCGCCTGGGTGGCGGTGCTGGGCATGATGCTGCTGCTGTTCCGCAGCCTGCCGCTGGGCCTGCTGGCAATGCTGCCGCTGACGCTCTCCATTGGCGTGCTGTACGGCGTGGTCGGCTGGCTGGGCAAGGACTACGACATGCCGATCGCCGTGCTGTCGGCGCTGGCCCTGGGCCTGGCGGTCGATTTCGCCATCCACTTCTTGCAGCGAGCGCGGGCGCTGGCGAAGCAGCTGCAAAACGTCGAGGCCACACTCGATGCCCTGTTCCGCGAGCCTGCGCTGGCCATCAGCCGCAATGCGATCGTGATCGCCTTGGGCTTCACGCCGCTGCTGTTCGCGCCGCTGGTGCCCTACATCACGGTCGGCTGGCTGCTGGCCGGCATCATGGCGCTGTCGGCGCTGGTGAGCCTGTACCTGCTGGCCGCCCTGCTGGGCGCCGGCAACGGATGGATGCTGCGGAGGATGATGCGATGAAGACTGCCCTGATGAGCGCGCGCCTGATGAGCGCAGGCCTGGTACTGGCCTGTGTGTTCTGCGTCGGCAATGTCGCGGCCCGAGACGTGGACCCGCGCGCTGAAGAAGTGGTGGCGCGCGCGCAGCTCGCCGCCCGCTACGCCGGCGACGATGGCCGCAGCTTTGCCCGCATGCTGATCACCGACGGACGCGGCCAACAGCAGCAGCGCGTATTCACCCTGCTGCGTCGAGATATCGAAGACGGCGGCGACCAGGACTTTCTGGTGGTGTTCTCGCGCCCGGCCGATGTGCGCGGCACGGCTTTTCTGGTCAACAAGAAAACCCAGCGCGACGACGACCGCTGGCTCTATCTGCCGGCGCTGGACTTGGAGAAGCGGATTTCCGCTGGCGACAAGCGCACCAGCTTCGTCGGCTCGGATTTCTTCTACGAGGACATCAGCGGCCGCAATCCGGCGCTGGACTGGCATTCGATCGTGAGCGAAAGCGAGCGCGAGATCATCATTCGCTGCGACCCCAAACAGCCGGACAGCGTCGAGTTCGCCTACTCGCATGCGGTGATCGACCCGCAGACCTTCTTGCCGATCCGCGCCGAGTACTACACCGCCGAAGGCGCGCTGTTCCGCAAGATCGAAACGCTTGAAACCGCGGTCGTGCAAGGCCACCCGACCATCCTGCGCAGCCAGGTCAGCGACCTGCGCAGCGGCAGCACGACGCTATTGGAAATGCGTAGTCCGCAGTACGACATCGGTCTCGATGCACAGAGCTTCGGCACCGGTGCACTGCGCAATCCGCCACAGCAGTGGCTGCGTCCGTGACGCTAAATTCGAGTCGCTGTCGGCCGTTGAAGCGCACCCGGGAGACTCTAAACGGGCTGCTCGCGCTACTGGTTTGCACAGGTACGGCACTGGCTCAGGAGGACGACTGGGACGACTGGGGCGAAGACACGGCCACGCACTGGAGCGGTCACCTCGAAGCGGCCATCAGCACGCGCTTCGATCGCGATCCGCTGTTCGGTCAGCGCGCCACTCGCGCCGAGCTCAAGGGCCAGCTTGAGGTGAGCCACGACCTTGAGCGCGGCCAGCTCAGCGCCAAGCTCGACCTGCACGTCGACGGCATCGAAGACGGGCTGTGGTTCGACCTGCGCGAAGGGCTGCTCAGCCTGCCGCTCGGCGACCGCGCGCATGCGCGGATTGGCCGCCAGGTGCTGTCCTGGGGCACCGGCGATCTTTTGTTCATCAATGACCGCTTTCCCAAGGACTTCGAGACGCCCCTGGCCGGTGGTGAAGACCTCTACTTCAAGGCGCCCTCGAACAGCCTGCGGCTGGACTGGCGCTTCGAGGCGCTCAGCGTGGATCTCGCCTGGACGCCGCGCTTCACGCCCGACCGCTACATCGACGGCCAGCGCCTGGGCTTCTTCGACGCTCGCAGCGGCGCACGCGTCGGCGGCGCCGATCTGATCGACGCGCGAGAGCCCCGCGGCGGCCTCAATAGCGGCGAATGGGGCCTGCGTCTGCACCGCCGCCACGAGGGCGTGGAATACGCGCTGTACGCCTACCGCGGCTTCGACAAACAGCCGCTGGGCGCCGATGCACAGGGCCGCCCCAGCCACTTCCGCCGCGACAGCGCGGGCTTCAGCCTGCGCGGCCCGGTGTCTGGTGGCATCGCATCCTTCGAGGCCGGGCGCGAGTGGTCGGGCGCGAATCTCGATGCGGTGGCCGCGCGCGTGCCGCACAAGACCTCCGCAATGCTCGCCTTCGAAAAAGAGTGGCGACCCAAGCTGACCGTGGGTCTGCAGCTCTATGCCGAGCGCCACGACGCGGAGTTCGCGAACGCCTCGCCGCTCAACGGCGAGTCACGCCAGCTGGTCTCGCTGCGGATCAGCCGCCAGGCCCTGCGCGATCGCTTGAACCTGAGCGCCATCGCCTTCCACTCGCCCGACCAGCACGACCGCTGGCTGCGCCTCACCGCCAGCCATCGCCTGAGCGACCAGTGGCTGCTCGGCGCCAGCGCCAACGTCTTCGGTGGCCGCGAGCAGCGCTTCTTTGGGCAGCTGGAGGACGACAGCAATGCGGGGGTTTGGGTGCGGCGGCAGTTTTAGACTCGGGTGCACGTATCGGCCAACGCGGCACAGCCACGCCACAACGGCAGAAGTCCTGCATCGACGTCAATCACGCAAGTGCTGTTCCAGGCATCACGCCGGGAACAGTGGACGATCAAGTCGTCCGCGAGGCCCCAACCCTCCAAGCGTCCGCGGTGCTCGACGCGCACGCCTGACAGTCGGGACCGCCGCAGAGGCGCAGGCAGGATCGCCGCCTGAAACCGGTAATGCGAGGCTTCGAGTTCCCGCTCATCCAGCGGGCGCGGCGAGTCGTTTTCGCTGGCCTTATCGAAAACGCTCAGCGCTTCCAGCAAGGCAGCATGCCGACCTTCAAGTTCGATCTCATCCATTTCGCAGCGCTCTCTTCGGCCACAGCACCACCAGCGCCACACCGCCCAGCACGGCGATCGAGGCCAGCACCAGCCGCAGGCTCAAGGGCTCGCTCAGCAACAGCACACCCGCCAGCGCGGTGATCACCGGTACGCTCAGCTGCACGGTCGCGGCGGTGCTGGCGCGCAGCAGCGGCAGTGCGCGATACCAGATCGCATAGCCCAGGCCCGAGGTGAGTGCGCCCGAGGCAATCGCGTAGACGCTGCCGGGCACATCGATCTGCACCGAGGCGGGCGCGACCAGAAGAGCGAGCGCGATCGCACTCAAGGCCATCGGCACCGCCCGCAGAAAATTGCCCGCGGTAACTGCAGTGGGATCACCCGCTCCGCGGCCACGCAGGCTGTACACGCCCCAGGCCAGGCCTGCCATCAGCATCAACAGTGCCGCAGCCAGAGGCGGGGCAGACAGCCCAGGCAGCAGGAGACCGACCAGGCCGGCAATGGCAATTACGAAGCCCAGCGTTTGCACCGCACCGAATCGCTCGCCGCGCAGCAGGGCCCAGCCGAGCATGCTGGCCTGCACCGCGCCGAACAGAATCAGCGCACCGGTGCCGGCGCTGAGGCCAAGGTAGGCGTAGGAGAACGCGATGGCGTAGGCGAACAGTGCGGCGGCCGAAGTCCAGCTGCCCGCGCGCAGAGCTGCGGGTGAGCGCAGCGCTACCAGCAGGGCCAGTACCGAGGCACCGGAAGCGATGCGAAGTAGTGTGAAACTGGCGGGATCGATCTGTGTATCGCGCAAAGCTGCCCTGCACAGCAGCGAATTACCCGCAAAGGCAGTGAGGGCCAGCGCGGTCAGCGCAATCGTTTGAAGGCGTCCGCCGGGCGCTCCGGCCGCGGCGGACTCCTTTGCGCCGGCGCCGCTCAGATCGGACAGTTCTTGGCGGTGGACTCGGCCGAACTCGCGCTGGCAACGCGCCGCACCACCACGCCCGCCGTGTCCGTGAGGCCCGCCGTGTTTCTGATCGTGTAGATGAACTGGTCGGTACCGCACCAGTTCGCGTTCGGCTGGTAACGCACGCGACCGTCTTCCAGCAACGTTACCGTGCCGCGTATCGGCCGACCCAGCTCGATGACTTCGAGACTCAACCCGCGGGGGTCTACATCATTGGCGAGCACGTCGATATCGACGGGATTGGCGCCGGTGGTGGTGGCGAAGTCATCGCGCGCGTCCGGCGGCAGCGGCGGAAGATCACTGACGGTGATCGTCAACGTGCTGCTTGCCTCGATGCCCGCCTCGTTGCGAATGCGGTAGGTGAGCGTTTCGGTGCCGACAAAGCCTGCAGCCGGCGTGTAGCGCACCTCGCCGTTCGCGTCAAAACTGAGGCTGCCATTGGCAGGCTGGGCGACTTCAACGAGGCTCAGTCGGTCGCCAGCTGGGTCGCGATCATTCGAAAGCACGTTCACGCTGACTGCGACGTCGACCTGGGTCGTCACCGCATCAGGTTGCGGCAGGGGGGCCTCAGCGAACACGGTAATGCGCACCACAGCCTCGGCTGCCAGCCCGCCAGAGCTGCGCACGCGGTAACCCAGCACTTCTTCACCGACAAAACCGGCAGCCGGGGTGTAGCGCAGCTGACCGCTCGCACTGAACTCGATGCTGCCATTTGAAGCCCCATCGACCGCAATCAGAGTCAGACTTTCGCCCTCGACCGCGCGATCGTTTGCAAGCAGGTTCAGTTCAAGCGGCACGCCGCGCGGCGTGCGCCCCGTGTCATCGACTGCCACCGGCGGCGCGATCCGCACCGTGATGCTGACCGTAGCGGTGGCGGTCAGTGCGCCGTCGCTGATGGTGTAGCTGAAGCTGTCGCTGCCGGTGAAGCCTGCACGCGGGGTGTACAGCACGGCAGCACCGCTGATGCTTGCGCTGCCGTTGGCAGGCGCGGTGACCTCGGTAATCGTCAGTGCATCGCCGTCAGGGTCGCTGTCGTTGGCCAGCACATTGACGCTGGTCGCGGCGGCGTTGCGGTCGACCGTCACGCTGTCATTGACCGCCACCGGCGCGCGATTGATCAGCACCTGCGGGCCGAGCTGCTCGCTCTGCTCGACTTCCTCGAAGCGGTAGACGTCGACAGCACGCTTGTGCGCGGCCGGATTGCGCAGGGCGCGCTCGATCCAGGCCGGCGGTGCTGACACCGGCTCGCGCTTCCACTCGCTGCGCTGCTCGGTGCGCACAGCGCCGGGCACAGCGCGCTCTTCGATGCTCAGGAAGCTGACATCGACACGGCGGTTCTTGGCGCGATTGGCCTCGCCGTCATTCGGGTGGCTGGGGTTGGTTTCACCCTGGCCGCTGATGTCCATCTCGTCCAGGGCGACGCCGTGGCCGGCGAAGAACTCGGCGACCGAGCGCGCGCGGCGCTCCGAGAGGCCCTGGTTGTAGGCCTCGCGGCCGAGGTCGCAGGTGTGGCCGACGATGCGGATGCGTGAGACGCGGGTGTCCGAACGCAGCGCGGCCAGCAGCGCGTCGAGCTGGGAGGCGTCGGCGTCCTGCAGGCTGAAGCGATCGAGTTCGAAGTAGGTGGCGGCATCCATACCCACTTCGTTGCGCACCAGCTGGGCGTCGCCGGCCACTTCGATTTCAGTCACGACTTCGACGTCGCGGTAGGGCTGCACTTCGCGGTAGGCCCGCGCGCCGCCGAAGTCATAGCGCCAGCTGAGCATGCCGCGGGTGTCCGAGCGGTCCAGCACGAAATCGCCCGCGCGGCGAAGGGCTTCGATGCTCAGGCCGATGCTGTGCCCGGTGCCGGGGATGAACTTCTCGGCGCTGAGGCTGAAGGTGTTCTGGTGCGAGCTGAAGTCGCCCCATTCGCGGTCGAAGCCGGCCTGCAGCCGCGCCTGCGCACCGTCGAAGAAACGGCCGAAACGGGCGCCGACGCCGTGGTCGTAGGCCTGCTCGAATGCGCGGGTGAGGGTCGTCACCGTGCGCTGCTGGGTGAAGGGCCGACCCGCGGCATTGGTGCCGGTGATGGTGCTGATGTTGACTACACTGCGGGTGTCGACCAGACGCTCATCGGTCAGGCCCGCAGACAGGTAGAGATCACCGAACCAGCGCTCGCGCTCAAGGCCAAAACCGAGGCTGGCCTTGCGGTCTCCCATCACGTTTCGATCGACCGCCGCGAACACTTTGGCAACACTGGCGCCGTCCGGATCAGCGATGACCTCGTCCAGCGAGCGTCCGCCCCACAGCCAGTGGTAGCCGAGCTTGAGGCCACCGGCCCCGCCCTGCCCATACCAGCCTTCGACCATGCCGGTGGCATGGCCGCGGTGGCCGAAGAAACCGAGGAACTCGCCGTTGACATCGCCATCGTTATTGATGCCAACGCCGATGCGGCCGTTGCTGCCGACGTAAGTAATCGGCACGACGCCCTGCGCGGGCGGCTGCGCGGTCTGGTTCTGGGCGTGGGCCAGGCCGGATGCAAAGGTAAGCAATGCGACCATCAGCATTGACTTGTACATGGCGAGCTCCATTGAGTTCAGCGCTGGGCGCATCGACCGCGGACTTTAACAGTTCGGTCACAGTTCTGCCTTGCAGAGGCAAGGCTACGGCCGCAGGGGGGCTGCGGGTGCAATCCGATAGCCCGCTGCGCGCACCTGCACTTCGGCCGGAACGCGATCGACCTCAAACACATCGTAGGCAGGCTGCAGCAGATCCCAGAAGCTGTCGTGCTCACTGCCCCCGAAGCGCTGTCGCTGGGCAGTGCTCATGCGGAACGGAAACGCATGCACCGCCACCGCGTTCTGGCCTGAGGCCAGCGCGCGATCGACCAGCGTGTAGATCTGCTCGATTGCTGGATCGGTCATCGCATAGCAGCCGATGGAAACGCAGGCCCCGTGCACCATCAGCGCCGAGCCCGTCCAGCCCTGCCCCCGCTCGTAGGCATTCGGATAACCGAGGTTGAAGCTGAGATGGAACTGGCTGCGCGGGTTCAGCTGGCTGCGCCGCACGCTGTAGAAGCCCTCCGGCGCCTGCAGATCGCCTTCGCGGGTCTTCGGCCCAAGCCGGCCCGACCATGCGCAGATCGGATAGGTTCTGAACAATTTGAACTCACCAACAGAATTCGGTTGTACCCACAGCTCGAGCTCGGACTCCTGCTTGAAGATTCGCAGATGGATGGGATCACCCACGCGCGCGCCGAGCGCTTGCAACTCTTCGCGCAAGAGCGGCAGCACCCGCTCGGCTGCTGATTGCGCGCGCTCGCTCGCGCTGGCGCTTTCCTGCAGGGCGGGCACCAGCCAAAGAATCAACAGTGCTGTCAGTAAACAGCCCCATGGCAGGTAACCACGCAGCGGCGTCGAGCGAAGTGCAATCACGATGACCCCCAAGACAATGACGCAGAGCGCGGACCGCGCGCAGCGCCGGCGAGTTCCGCCCTGGCTCCTGAGCCCGCCGGCCCAAGCACGGCGGTCCGAAGCCGCCCTTCCGAACCCGCGGGTTTCGCTGCAGCGCAGCTTGAAGCCCACCCTACGCATGCGTAGGGTCGCGCCTCGGGACTTACGCGAATGGATTCGAACGGCGCGCGCAGCAGGCACACAACTACAGCCGCCGCACGCCGCACGCTACATCGACACGCTTTCGGGGAGGGAAGCATGTTCATTCGTTCGATCCGCGCCGCCTTCGCGGCACTGTTGCTGTGCCTTGCATCCACCGCCGCGCTGGCACAGAGCGGTTACACCCAGACCCGGCATCCGATCGTTCTGGTGCACGGCCTGCTCGGTTTCGACTCGCTGCTGGGCATCTACGACTACTGGTACGGCATGCCCGGCGAACTGCGCTCGGGCGGGGCGCGCGTTTACGTGGCCGATGTCTCTGCAAGCAACTTCAGCGAGGTCCGCGGCGAGCAGCTGATCCGACAGCTGGACAGCCTGCGCGCGATCCACGGCCATGCGAAGTTCAACCTCATCGGGCACAGCCACGGCGGTCCGACCATCCGTTATGTCGCCGCGGTTCGCCCGGATCTGGTCGCCTCGATCACCTCCATCGGCGCGCCGCACACCGGCAGCAAGGTGGCCGATGCGCTCGATACCACCCTGCCGGTGGGCTCGCCGTTGCGGCCGCTGGTGGCTGGCTTCGTCAACGCGCTGTCGGGCTTCATCGAGTTCCTTTCGGGCAGCCGCGACCCACAGAATGCGCTGGGTGCGCTGGCCTCGCTGTCATCGCGCGGCTCGGCTGATTTCAACCGTCGGTTCCCGCAGGGCATGCCGGCCACGGCCTGCGGACAGGGTGCGGCGGTGGTCAACGGCATTCGCTACTACAGCTGGGGCGGCACCGCCGTGCTGACCCATGTGCTCGATCCGGGCGATGCCCTGCTGGGCGCCGGCAGCCTGTTCTTTGGTTTTGAACAGAACGACGGTCTGGTTGGACGCTGCAGCTCGCATCTGGGCGTGGTGCTTCGTGACGACTACCCCTGGAACCATCTCGATCAAGTCAACCAGGTGCTGGGTCTGACCCGCTGGTTTACGCCAGATCCCCGGTCTGTTCTGCGCGCACACGCCAATCGCCTGAAGAACGCGGGCCTTTGAGTCATGGCCCCGCAGTGGGCACAGGCGCAACCCATGCAGCCGACAGCGGACGTGCTGTCGGCGCATCGCAGTCGGCTGCTGGCCGGCAGCCTGCTGGTTCTGGGCCTGTGGATGCTGGGCGTGCTGATGGTTCTTCCGCAGGACACCACCTTTCGGGCCTCGCAAGGCACTGACCCCGAGTTGGGGAATCAGGCCACACGCGCGACTGCCATAACGGCTGCGGACGCGAGACCGGCGCCCGCCGCCGCGATCGCCGCCCCTGCACTGCCTCACTCCGACGCCCCTGCTGCAGTGTCACGACTGCAGCAGGCGCTGCAACGCAGCTCACTGCGCGGCAGCGCGGTAGACGGCACACTCCGATTGCGCGCCGATGGCCAGCTGCATCTCGATAGCGACCTTGTGCGCTTCTTCGAATATCACCTTGCCCTGCTTGGCGAATTCGAGCTGCAGGATCTACGCGCCCTGCTGGCCGAACACGCGGCGATGCAGCTTGGCGCAGATGGGGTACCCGGGGTGTTGGCAGCCTTCGACCGCTATCTCGGATTGCGTCAGGCACTGTCCGAGCTGTCGTCGGAGCTGTCTTTGCAGCAGATACTGCAGGCCCGGAGCGCGATCGAGCGGCAGTGGTTCGGTGACGACGCCGAGGCGATGTTCGGCGAGGCACGTGCCTATGACGCGCAGACGGTGCAAAGGCTCGACGCCGACGCGCCTTCCGCGCGGCCTGGCGCTGAAGGCCACTCCCCATCGGAGCGCGAGGCACGCTCCGGCCTGCTGGCCGAGGAGCAGACCCGACAGTTCGAAAGCCTGGGCATGACACCGGCCCAGCGACAGGCCGAACGCAGCGCTCTGTGGGGCGCAGACGCCGCCGCGCGTCTCGATGCCTTGGACGCCGAACGCGCCGCCTGGGAAGCGCGGCTCCAGACCTATGCGCTCGAGCGCGAGCGCTTGGTCAGTTCGGGCACAGCAACGCAGGCGCAGCTGCAAGCCCTGCGACGTCGCAGCTTCGATGCGCGCGAGCGCCTGCGGGTCGAAGGATTGGAACGCGCGGGCGCCTTGTAGCAACGGGAGCACCCTGCGGATGTTGCGCAGGCGCGCTCAGCAAGAAGTCGAGCAGTGCGCTGCTGGTGCACTTAGAGGTGCTCGTTGGCGCGCCGAAGCCTCACCACAGGCCAGCTCAAGCAGTGCATCGGAGCCGGGCACCGCAGGCGGGCTGAGGTAGCAGCTTCGATGTAGGCGTGGCGTCACTCGTGATCGTAGGGTGCGCGTGTCGCGCACCTACGTGTGCGAGCAATGCCGCGAACGCGTCGAACCCGATCACACCGGCGCGGCCTCCATGCGCACAGCGAAGCCCCGAGCTCTCGCGGGCGCACGCCATGAGCACGCGCGCTCGAGGCACATCGAGGCGAGCGCTGACTGACCGGCTCAGCGTTCCGGCAGCGGTATGAACTCGGTCTCGCCCGGAACCTTTGCGAAGCGGCCTTCGGCCCAGTCCAGCTTGGCCTGCTCGATCCGCTCGCGGCTGCTGGCAACGAAGTTCCACCACACGAAGCGTGGGCCCAGCGGGGCGCCGCCGCAGAGCATCAGGCGACAGTCGCTGACGGCACGCAGCCGCGGGCTGCTGCCTTCGTCCAGTACCACCAGCGCCCACGACGGCAGCGGCATGCCATCGAGTTCGGCCTCGCCCTCGACCAGATACAGCGCGCGTTCGATGTGCTCCGGCGGAATCTCAAGTTCGGCACCTGCCCGCAGTTCGACCGCAACGTAGAGAGTGTCCGACTGCACGCTCACCGGCGAGCGCAAACCGAAACCATGGCCGGCAACGCAGGTCAGCTGGACGCCCTCGCGCTCGATCCGCGGCAGCGAAGCCGCAGGGTGGTGCTCGAAGGCCGGCGCCATTTCAGCCTGCTCCAGCGGCAGCGCCAGCCAGGTCTGCAGACCGTGGATCGGGTGTCGCTGTTCCTTCAGGTCTTCAGGGCTGCGCTCGGAATGCGCGATACCAGCGCCAGCGATCATCCAGTTGACGTCGCCGGGGTGGATGTCCTGCACGCTGCCGAGGCTGTCGCGATGGCGGATGCAGCCCTCCCACAGCCAGGTGACCGTGGCCAAGCCGATGTGCGGGTGCGGTCGAACCGCGATGCCCTCGCCCGCAGGAAATACGTGCGGGCCGATGTGATCGAAGAATACGAAGGGACCGATGCGTCGGCGGCTCGCATGCGGCAGCGCGCGCCGCACCTTGAAGCCGCCGAGGTCGTGCTCGCGCGGGCTGATGATCTCGGGCATGTCGGGCGTCTCGTGAATGCGCCATCTGCGGCGGGGCGTTCGACACTGCCACGGGCCGCTTGCGCGCGCCAAGCCCCAGAGCGCACGCGAGGTGGGTCCGCGTCGGTTTCCGATGCTCAATTTCTGCCGACTCAAGCGCGTGCGGGATCCATGTGCTGCGTGCAATTCAGCCCGGCTGTCCGAGGCTCGGATGTGCGATCACGCGGGCTTGCAGAGCCGGTGGATGCATTGCGCTCTCCACCCTATGTCTACGAAAGGCAGTTTGATTGGATCGAAGCCAACACACAGCGTCGGCTTCGATGGATGCAAGGCGTCACTCTCACTTGTAGGGTAGATAAGCGCAGCGCATCTACCAGCACGTCCTGCAGAAGCCGAACGCCAAACGAAGTCGGTGAACGCGCAGGCAACTGCCAACCGCAACGCAATCCTTGGGGAAAAATGAGCCGACCGAACGGTGCAGAACAGGTCGAGCCGAACGACTCAGGCACCCGGAATCTGCAGGCGATCGCCCGCTCGCACCACATCACCGCGCAGGCGTCCGCTGTTGGCCGCGCGCAGGCTGGCCAGGCTGACACCGTGGCGCACCGCGATCGCACTCAGGGTTTCGCCGCGGGCAACGATGTGTTCGCGCGCCCGCGCAGTCGTGTTCGACGCGACCCAGGTGCCGGGCGGCGGCTGCAGGCTGAAGAAGTCGCGGATGCCATCGGCCACAGCCGCCGACAGGCGACGGCGATAGTCCGGGTCGTTGAGCTTGCGCTCCTCGCCGGGGTTGCTGAGGAAAGCCGCCTCGACCAGCATCGAAGGAACGTCCGGCGAGCGCAGCACCACGAAGTTGGCACGCTCCACCGCAGGCTTGTGTGCCTTGCCGACCCGCTTCAGTGCGTTCAGCACCTGGTTCGCAGAATCCTCGGAAGCCTTCATGGTCGCGCTCTGCGCGAGGTCCAGCAGCACCGCCGCAAGCGTGTTGTCCTTATCGTCCAGCTTGACGCCACCGACCAGGTCGGCCGCGTTTTCGCGATCGGCCAGCCAGCGCGCGGCTTCGTTGGTGGCACCACGCGTAGACAGCACGTAAACCGATGAGCCCGCTGCAGTGGACCGCGGCGCAGCATCGGCATGGATGGACACGAACAGATCCGCCTGCGCCTGGCGCGCCAGCCGGTAGCGCTGCTCCAGCGGGATGAACACATCGGAGTCGCGGATCAGCACCGCCTTGTAGCCGCGCATCGCATTGACCTGCCGGGCGATCTCGCGCGCCACCGCCAGCGTGATGGTCTTCTCGAAGGTGCCGGCGGGCCCGATCGCACCCGGATCGCGGCCGCCGTGGCCGGCATCAATGGCGATGATGATGTCGCGATCGCTGCTGGGCAACGCCGTCTGAACCGTGCGCGCCGGTGCCTCGGCGAGGTTGCCGTCGCCCGCCGGCAGGTCGATCACCAGCCGATGCCCACGGCCATCGCCAGGCGGCTCGATGAAGCTGCGCGGGCGTACGCCGCGGTCGAGATCCAGCACCACGCGCAGATCGCGGCCGTTCTGAACGCCGGTGCGCACGCGCTGCAGGACGCCCGGCCGGAAGTCGGGCACACGCGCCGCGCTGCCCATCGTGGCGGACTTCAGGTCGATCACGATCCGGTGGGGGTTCTCAAGCGAGAACAGGCGGTAGTCGACGCTGGCAGACAGGTCCAGCACCAGGCGGGTGCGCTCCGTGCTGCTGGCCACGCGCAGCTCGCGCACTTCTGCGGCCCCGGCCGCAATTGCGGTCGAGGCCAGCATCACGGCGAGTGCCAGCTGTAGCCATTGCCTGAACATGGCGCACATTCAAGCCGAAGCCGGGGCAGCTTGCAAGACAAAAAACGCTTGGAAATCCGCCAGATGCGTGTGTTTTCTAGACTTCGGATGAACTCCGGGCCTTGCATGGCGTGCCCAGGCGTCCAATCGCCTTTCAGCTTTCTGAGCTCAAATCATTGAAATTCATTGCATTTCCGAGCGAGCTCAGCCAACCAGCTCGCACCTACCGGACTCAGCGCCCGCAGCTTCGCGGTTCGACCGCTGCCCTGGACCGTCAGCCCCACCCACAGGTCAGCCCCGGGCAGAAAATGCGCACCGCGCGCGGGCCATTCCACCAGCCACAGGCGGGCAGTGTCGGCGAGCTCATCGAGGCCGAGGAAGGACAGTTCCTCGGGATCGGCGATGCGGTAGAGATCGAGGTGGGCGACTTCACCACCGTCCACCGGATAGCGTTCGATCAGGGTGTAGGTTGGGCTTTTGATGGCGCCCTGCACGCCCAGCGCGCGCAGAAGGGCGCGTGCCAGCGTGGTCTTGCCAGCCCCTAGATCGCCCTCCAGATGCACCACCGCGCGCGCCGGCAGCGACGCGGCCAGCGCTTCGCCAAAACGCTGGCTGGCGGCTTCATCCGCGAGTTCGAGCCGCAGGCTCGTGTTGACGTCGGCGTCGTTGTGGGGGCTGGCGGGCAGCGCGCTCATCGCTGGGCCTGCTCTGCGGCAGTATTGAGCAGCCGACGCAGCGGCTTCAGCAGGTCCGAGGGCAGCAGCCCGCGCTCGCCCTTGGCAGCGGCGACATCGCCCGCGGCGGCATGCGCGAGCGCGCCCAGGCAGGCTGCTTCGAACACGTCCAGGCCCTGTGCGATCAAGGCGGCGATCACGCCGGTCAGCAGATCGCCCATGCCGCCCACCGCCATGCCGGGGTTGCCGGCATCGATCACCCGCGGCAGTTCACCCGGTGCACCCACCAGGCTGCCGGCGCCCTTCAGCACCACCGCGCAGCCGTAGCGCTGGACCAGATGCGCCAGCGCGGCGTAGCGATCGCGCTGCACTTCGGCCACGCTGACACCGAGCAGACGCGCGGCCTCACCCGGGTGCGGCGTCAGCACCGCATTCGAACAGGTGCGCGGCCCCCGCGCCAGCAGGTTCAGGGCATCGGCATCGAGCACGCAGGGCCGCCGTGCTGCGAGCGCCTGGTCGAACAGGGCGTGACCCCACTCGCCTTGGCCCAGGCCCGGGCCCAACGCGATGACCGTAGCCCGCGCGAACAAGGGTTCGAGTTCGCTGGCGTCCTCGACCGCATGCACCATGCACTCGGGCTGCGCGGCCACCAGGGTGGCGGCATGCGCGGCGCGGGTGCCGAGACTGAGCAGCCCTGCACCCGCGCGCAGGGCGGCACGCGCGCACAGCAGGGCCGCCCCGGCCATGCCGACATCGCCACCCAGCACCAGCACATGACCGCTGTCGCCCTTGTGCGCGTTGAGGCGACGCCGCGGCAGGGCGTGGACCAGCGCACGCGCATCCAGAGCGATCGCCTGAGGTTCGAAGTCGGCGCTGGGGCCGGGCGCCTCCATGGCCTCGGGCAACAGGGCCGCCAGCCGGCGCTGACCGGACAGCGCGCGCCCCGCGCCGGTGTACAGGCCTGGCTTGGCGGCGACAAAGCTGATGCAGAGCTCCGCGCACACAGCCGCACCCGGCGCTTGTCCGCTGTCGGCAAGCAGCCCCGAGGGCAGGTCCAGCGCCAGCACCGGCCGCTCGGCCAGGTTGATGGCTTCGATCAGCTCGGCATGCGGCGCCGTCGGCGCACGCGACAGGCCGAGCCCGAACACCGCGTCAACCACCACGTCGGCCAAGGCCAGACTTTCCGCAGCGAGCTCGGGATCGTCTTCCCACACCACCCGGCGACCGCGCCAGTCGCGGCGGGCGCGGCGCGCTTCCTCGCTGCCGCGCGCTTCGTCGGCGCCGAGATGCACCACCCAGGCGTCGTAGCCCGCCGACTCGGCAAGCCGCGCCAAAACCCAGCCGTCGCCGCCGTTGTTGCCCGGCCCGCAGACGATCGCCAGCGTGCGGGCGCGCGGCCAGCGCTGCTTGAGGGCGTCCAGCGCCGCCCAGGCGGCGCGCTGCATCAGCGCATAGGCGTCACCGCCTTCGGCATCGATCAGGCGCGCATCGATCGCGCGCACGGCGGCCTCACCAAACAGCTCCACGCCTGCCAGTGCAGCCTGTGTGCTTCCAGCGCGGCCGGCGAGGCTGGCATTCTTGGCGGTTTGTCGGCTCATGGGTGGCAAGTGTACTCACCGTCTTCAGGCACATGGACCGTACAGGCCGGGCTGGATAATATCGATTCTCATTCCCAGCTCCAGCCCAAGGCCCCACCCATGCGCGTCCGCCTCACTGCCCTCGCCGCCCTCGCCTTCGCCCTGCCGCTGGCCCACAGCGCCACTGCGGCCGACCTCGTGATCTATACCGCCCGCAACGAGCAGCTGGTCAAGCCGCTGTTCGAGCGCTACACCGCCGAAACCGGCGTCAAGATCGAGTACCTGACCGACAAGGAGGCGCCGCTGATGGCGCGCCTGCAGGCCGAAGGGGCGCGCACCCAGGCCGACCTGTTCATCACCGTCGACGCCGGCAACCTCTGGCAGGCCGCCCAGCTCGGTCTGCTGCGCGAAGTCGAATCGGACGTGCTGGAGGCGAACATTCCCGAGCATCTGCAGGATCCGCAGAACCGCTGGTTCGGCCTGTCGGTACGTGCACGCACGCTGATCTACAACACCGACAAATTGCAGCCCTCGCAGCTGAGCACCTACGAGGCGCTGGCCGAGGCCGAGTGGAAGGGCCGCCTGTGCCTGCGCACCTCGAAGAAGGTCTACAACCAGAGCCTGGTCGCGACCCTGATCGAGAACCACGGCGCCGAGGGCACCGAGTCGGTCGTCGCCGGTTGGGTCGCGAATCTCGCCGCTCAGCCCTTCGCCAGCGATGACGAGGTGATCCAGGCCGTCGGCGCTGGCCGCTGCGATGTCGGCATCGTCAACACCTACTACTTCGGTCGACTCAAGCGCGACAACCCCGCCCTGCCGGTGGCGATCTTCTGGCCGAACCAGGGCGCGGGCGAGCGCGGAGTGCATGTCAATGTGTCCGGCGCCGGCATCACCACCCACGCCAAGCGACCCGAAGCCGCGCAGGCTTTTCTGGAATGGCTGTCCTCGGGCGATGCACAGGCGCAGTTCGCGGCCGTCAATCAGGAGTTCCCGGCCAATCCGACGGTAGAACTCGACCCGGCCGTCGCCGCGTGGGGGCCGTTCCGGCAGGACCTGATCAACGTCTCGCGCGCCGGCGCCCTGCAGGTCGAAGCGACCCAGCTGATGGACCGTGTCGGCTACCGCTGAATCACTGCAAGTCGCGCAGGCACGGCGCTGGCGACCCGGCGGGCTCAGCCTGCTGGCGCTGGCGCTGTGCCTGCCCAGTGCGGTGCCGCTGGTGGCCGCACTCGCAGCGCTGTTGAACCCTGATCCGCAGATGCTCGGCCACCTGTGGCAGCACACGCTGCCGCGGGTGGGCGTCAACACCTTCTGGCTGCTGCTGGGCGTAGGTCTTGGCACGGCCGTGCTCGGCACTGCGCTGGCTGCGCTGATCGCGCTCACCGAGTTCCCCGGCCGACGCTTCTTCCGCTGGGCGCTGGTGCTGCCGCTGGCGCTGCCGGGCTATGTATTCGCGGTGGCCTTCATCGGCCTGTTCGACTACAGCGGCAGCCTCGCCAGTTTCCTGCGCGAATATGGCGTGCTGCTGCCCGAAATCCGTTCGCGTGGCGGCGTCATCGCGGTGATGACGCTGGCGCTGTTTCCGTATGTCTATCTGGTCGCCAGCGACGCATTCGCCAGCCAGGGCGCGCGCGCGCTGGAAGCCGCACGCGCGCTCGGCATGTCGCCACGTCGCGCCTTCCTGCGCGCATCGCTGCCGCTGGCGCGGCCCTTCATCGCCGGCGGCGTGCTGCTGGTGCTGATGGAGACCCTCGCCGATTTCGGCACGGTCGCCGCCTTCAACTACGACACCTTCACCAGCGCGATCTACAGCGCCTGGTTCTCGATGTTCTCCACCGATACCGCGCTGCAGATCGCAGCCGTGATGTTGATTGCCGTCGTCGCCCTGGTACTGCTGGAAGCGCGCTCTCGGCAGCGCCAGTCGTTCGCGCGACTGGGGGCAGCGAACGCCGCGCGACTAAGCCTGGGGCGCTGGCGCTGGGCGGCTGCGGGCTTCTGCGCGCTGGTGTTCGCGCTGGCGTTTGCGGTGCCGGTGGGGCGCCTGCTGTGGGTGGCTGCCGCGCATCTCGGCGAGCTCGATGCGCGCTACTTCGGCTTCGTTACCAATGGCCTGCTGCTGTCGACCCTGGCCGCGGGCCTGACGGTGGCTGCGGCGCTGGTGCTGGCACTGGCGGCGCGCGAGCAGCCCGGCCCCCTGAGTACGCTGGCGCTGCGGATCGGCACGGTCGGCTACGGCCTGCCTGGGGCCTTGCTCGCGATCGGCCTGTACGTGCCGGTGACCCGCGCCAGCGGCTGGCTGCTGGATCGCCTGCAGATCGATATGGCGCTTTCGGGCGGTCTGGGCCTGCTGCTGGTCGCCTACGGGGTACGCTTCACCGCGGTCGCGCATGCGCCGGTCTCGGGCGCCCTGCTGCGCGTGCGCGACAGCCATCTCGAAGCCGCCCAGCTGCTCGGCGTCACCGGCCTGCGCCGACTGCAGCAGGTGCACTGGCCGCTGCTGCGCGGCGGTCTCGCCACCGCCGCTTTGCTCGTATTCGTGGACGTGATGAAGGAAATGCCGATCACCCTGATGATGCGCCCGTTTGGGTGGAACACCTTGGCCACACGCGTATTCGAGCTCACCAATGAAGGCGAGTGGGCACGCGCGGCGCTGCCCGCGCTGAGCATCGTCGCGGTCGGGCTGATTCCGGTGCTGCTGCTGACTCGGCGTGCGCGCGATGCGGCTTGAGCTCATCGAGTGTGCGGTCGGCTATGAGGGCCGCCCCGTGCTTGCCGGGGTAAACCTGGTGATCGAGCCCGGCGAGATCGGCTGCCTGCTGGGCCCGTCCGGGGCGGGCAAGACCAGCCTGCTGCGCGCCATCGCCGGCTTCGCGCCGCTGTACGCAGGGCGCATTCAAAGCCGTGCCGGCGCGGCGCCACCGCGACTGCTGACAGGCGATGGCGTGCAGCTGCCGCCCGAGCAGCGCGGCATCGGCATGGTCTTCCAGGATCACGCCCTGCTGCCGCACTTGAGCGCACTCGGCAATGTTCGCTTCGGCCTGTTCCGGCTGCCGCCGCGCGATGCCGAAGCGCGCGCTCGCAGGATGCTGGAACTGGTCGGCCTGTCCGGCTACGAAAACCGCTACCCGCATGAACTGTCAGGCGGCCAGCAGCAGCGGGTGGCTCTGGCCCGTGCACTGGCGCCCAAGCCGGCACTGGTGCTGCTGGATGAACCCTTCTCCAGCCTCGACCCCGACCTGCGCGAGCGGCTGGCGCTGGACGTGCGCGCAGCGCTCAAGGCCGAAGGCGTGGGCGCCCTGTTGATCACCCATTCGCAGGTCGAAGCCTTCGCCATGGCCGACCGCATCGGGGTGGTCGCCGACGGCGCCCTGCAGCAGTGGGACAGCGCGTATGCGCTCTACCACGAGCCGGCCAACGCGATCGTCGCCCGCTTCATCGGCGAAGGTGTGTTCGTGGATGCGATCAGCCTCGGCGAGCATCGCCTGCAAACGCCGCTGGGCGAAGCGCGAAGCCCGCGCAACGGACACACGCCCGGTCAGCCACTGCGACTGCTGCTGCGTCCTGACGACGTGATCCACGACGACGCCAGCTCGATGCAGGCCGAAGTGGTGGCTCGCGCCTTCCGCGGCGCCGATTTCCTCTACACCCTGCGTCTGGATTCAGGCGAACGCCTGCTGTCACTCGTCCCCAGCCACCACGACCACGCGGTCGGCCAGCGCATCGGCATCCGGCTGGATCTGGAGCATGTGGTGGTGTTTGCGGCTCAAGAGCCGGGATTCGAGGCTCGGGATTCGGGATTCGCAGAACGCTGAAGCCGTGCCATCGACGCGTCCCATCGCGGATCCTCGGGCATGGCATCCGGGCGTTCCGCGACTCGCGCGGCATTGCCGCGCGAGCGAGCGGCCTGCCTCAGGCCCGGCTCCTACGCGGTCCCGGAACCCTCGGCACAGCCACGGGCGAGGTCACTGTCGACCTCATCCTCGTGCAGCAGGGCGCGTGCCACATCGAGGGCGGCGTCGATCACTTCGACACGCACGGTCACTTCGGTCGACTCGCGCGAGGTGTTGATCAGGATGGCCCGCCCTGGCCCGGAAATCCGCCCGGCGAGCACGTCACGCGGGCCGACGATGCCGCGCTCGATATCCATCACCGTGTACCCGCTTTCGGTGCGAACGACCACGCGGCCGGTGTTCGGGTTCATGCCGCATACGCTGCCTTGGCTGCTCATGGCGTTCTCCTGTCGTCTGGCTGGACCCGATGTGGGCCCAAGACTAGCCGAAACAAGCGTTGCTGCAAGAGCACACGGAATTCGATTCAGCAAGGCCCGTGGGGTGCTGGGCGTCGGATGCGCTGCGCTTGTCTGCCCTACAACGACGAGTGACGCCGTGCTCGAATCGAAGCGTGGAAGCGCGATTCGCGCTCTTGCACTTCGATCCAGCGAAAGCGTCTTTTGTGCTTGTAGGGTGGATAAGCGCAGCGCATCCACCAGAACCTCGCGTCACGGACACGCCGCCCCCGCCTGCCACGCGCGCGAGGAGGCCATCGCCGGGCGTATCCGGCTAGCCCAACAGCAGCCGATACGCCGGATTCTCGGTCTCGTTGCTGTGCGGGTAGCCCAGCCCGGCGAGAAAGGCGTCGAACGCGGGTCGGTCGAAGTCCGGCACCTGTAGCCCGACCAGGATGCGGCCGTAGTCCGCGCCCTGGTTCCGGTAGTGAAACAGGCTGATGTTCCAGTCGGGGTTCATTGCCGAAAGAAACCGGATCAACGCTCCAGGGCGCTCGGGAAAATCGAAACGATAGACTCGCTCGTCGCGGGCCAGCGGCGAGCGCCCGCCGATCATGTGCCGCAGATGCAGCTTGGCCAGTTCGTCGTGGGTCAGGTCAAGCGCGGGAAAGCCCTCGGTGGCGAAAGCACGCGCCAGCTCCTCGGCCTCGCCGGGCCCGCGCGTGCTGATGCCGACGAAGATGTGCGCGGCCGAGGCATCGCCAATCCGATAGTTGAACTCGGTGATGCCGCGCCCGCCCAGCAGGTTGACGAAGCGACGGAAGCTGCCGCGCTCTTCGGGAATGGTCACCGCGAACAGGGCCTCGCGCTGCTCGCCCACTTCGGCGCGCTCGGCCACGAAGCGCATGCGATCGAAGTTGAGATTCGCACCCGAAGCCACGGCCACCAGCGCTTCGCCGCGGATGCCTTCGCGTGCGACGTACTGCTTGAGGCCCGCGACAGCGAGTGCTCCCGCGGGTTCGAGCAGGCTGCGGGTGTCTTCGAATACGTCCTTGATGGCGGCGCACAGGGCGTCGGTATCGACCCGCAGCACTTCGTCCAGATGCAGGCGACAGAGGCGGAATGTTTCGTCGCCCACGCGCTTGACCGCGGTGCCGTCGGAGAACAGCCCGACGTCTTCAAGCGTGATCGGGTGGCCGGCCTCAAGCGAGCGCGCCATCGCGTCGGAATCTTCGGTCTGCACGCCGATCACCCGCACCTCGGGCCGCAGGGCTTTCACGTACGCAGCAACGCCGGCCGCCATGCCGCCGCCGCCGATCGGCACGAAGATCGCGTGCAGCGGGCCGGTGTGCTGGCGCAGGATCTCCATCGCCACCGTGCCCTGCCCGGCGATCACGTCGGGGTCGTCGAAGGGATGCACGAAGGTGTAGCCGTGCTCACGCTCAAGCTCACGCGCGTGCGCGGCGGCGTCGCTGTAGGAATCGCCGATCAGCACCACTTCAACGTTCTCGCCGCCGTGCCGACGCACCGACTCGATCTTCATCGCGGGCGTGGTCACCGGCATCACGATCACCGCGCGGCAGCCCAGCTTGCGCGCCGCCAGCGCCAGGCCCTGCGCATGATTGCCGGCCGACGCCGCAAGCACGCCGCGTGCGCGCGCTTCCAGCGAGAGATGCACCATCTTGTTGTAGGCACCACGCAGCTTGAACGAGAACACCGCCTGGTTATCCTCGCGCTTCAACCAGACCGTATTGCCCAAGCGCGCGGAGAGCCGCGGCGCCAGATCCAACTCGGACTCGCGCGCGACCTCGTAGACGCGCGCGGTGAGAATTCGCCGCAGGTAGTCCAAGGCCGGCGCGGGCGCGATCTGCGCCTCGGGTCTGGGCATGGACGACAGCGGCTGGGCGGGCATGGCGGAATCCTCAAGGGCTCGTGAAGGAAGCTCCGAGATTACGCCCGCCACCGCCCCTCGCCCTTACGACTTCGGTGGAGGGCGACGAATTGGCATAGAGCTGGGATTGGGGGTGAGGCGGCTCGCTTGCACGGCACTGCCGTGCGAGCCGCCGAACGCCCGAGCGCTATGCGCGAGGGCCGGGCATGGGATTCGCAACAGCGGACCCTCAACCGGCGAGCGAGTGCTGGGCATCGCAACTTCGATGAGGCATCACCCGGCATCGGGAACTGGAGCCCCTCTCCCACACACTGGGAGAGGGGTTGGGGAGAGGGTCCGGTCGGAGCGCTATCGAACACTGGCAGCGAGACCCTGGAGTTGGTTCAACGGCGGCACAGCTTCAGCCTGAGGACACCCCGCCCTCACCCCAACCCCTACCTTCGCTGCGCTCGGGCTCTCGGCGCCAGCGGCTGCCACCGGCAGCCGCTCAGCGGCGCCAAACCGCTCCGCAGGGAGAGGGGCTCAAGCCGGCGACCTTCCGCGCGCACTGAACGTAGTCGTGTCAGCGAATCCCGACTCAAGGCAACAGGTCTGCTCTTACGAATCCCGAATCCCCAATTCCGAATCCCCGCTCCATCAGTCGCTCCTGATCACGATGTTCGGAAACCCGAAAGCCTTGTTCTTCGCCCGCAGCGACAGCTGGCCGGCGGCATGGCGGGCGATCTCGCGGTAGCGCTTCGACAGCTCGGAATCGGCGTCAACGGCGACGGTTGGCGCGCCGCCGTCGCTCTGTTCGCGGATGCGGATGTCGAGCGGCAGCGCGCCCAGCAGGGGCACCTCGTACTGCGCGGCCATGCGCGCGCCGCCGCCCTCGCCGAAGATGTGCTCGGCATGCCCGCAATTTGAGCAGATGTGGATGGCCATGTTCTCGACAATGCCGAGCACCGGCACCTCGACCTTGCGGAACATCTGCAGGGCCTTTTTCGCATCAAGCAGGGCGATGTCCTGCGGGGTGGTGACGATGATCGCGGCCGACACCGGCACCTTCTGGCACAGCGTGAGCTGGATGTCGCCGGTGCCCGGCGGCAGGTCGATGATCAGGTAGTCGAGATTGTCCCAGGCGGTTTCGTTCAACAGCTGCTGCAGGGCCTGGGTGACCATGGGGCCGCGCCAGATCATCGGCGTGTCTTCCTCGATCAGAAAGCCGATCGACATCGCCTGCAGTCCGTGGCCGCGCTTCGGGGTGATGCTCTTGCCGTCGGGGCTGTCGGGCTTGCCGGACAAGCCCAGCATGCGCGGGATGCTGGGCCCGTAGATGTCAGCATCGAGCACGCCGACGCGCGCGCCTTCCGCGGCCAGCGCCAGCGCGAGATTGACCGAGGTGGTGGATTTGCCGACGCCGCCCTTGCCCGAAGCGACCGCGATGATGTTCTTCACCCCCGGCAGTGGGCTCAGGCCCTGGCGCACGGTGTGCGCCAGCACGCGCGAGCTGACATCGACGGTGGCGCGCTCGATGCGCGGGTCGGCTTCGAGTGCGGCATGGATGCGTGCGGCGAGTGCCGCATGCAGGCCTGCCGCGGGGTAGCCGAGCTGCAGTTCAACCAGCACCTTGCCGCCGTCAACGCCGATGGCGCGGATGCTCTCGGCCAGACTCAGGCCGGTGTTGTCGTCGATGAGAGGGGCAAGCAGCGGGCGGACAGCGTCCTGGTCAAGCGACATGGCAAAGCTCTTTGGGTACGGGGCCGCCTAGTGTAGGCGGCCCCATCCGAATCGCGCGCGCGCAGCGCTCGATCAGGCCCGCGTAGCCTGCAGCTGCGCCCAGGCCGTTTTCCAACGTGCACGCGAGCGCAAACGCCAATCGTCGACGATCGCGTAGAAGGTCGGCAGGGCGAACAGCGAAATCACGGTGGAGAAGACCAGCCCGCCCACGATCGCGCGCGCCATCGGATAGTAGGGTGGGCCATCACCGCCCATCTGCGTGCCGGCCATCGTCAGCGGCAGCATGCCGAGGATGGTGGTGCCCATGGTCATCAGGATCGGACGCAGACGGTCGCGACAGCCCATGACCAGGGCGTCGTGGCGCGCGAGCCCGCTGCGGCGCAGGGTGTTGATGTGCTCGACCATGACGATGCCGTTGTTCACCACCACGCCCATCAGCACCAGGATGCCGATCGAGGCCATGATCGAGAAGGTCGT
Organism: uncultured Aquimonas sp.; assembly: GCA_964586455.1. Classification (GTDB taxonomy): domain Bacteria; phylum Pseudomonadota; class Gammaproteobacteria; order Xanthomonadales; family Xanthomonadaceae; genus Aquimonas. The sequence goes on along the minus strand of CAZPHV010000008.1, from coordinate 98,844 downwards.
ACCGGTCAGCCAGAACAGCCAGAACACCCCGAGCGCGGAGAAGAAGATCGTGGTGACGATCACCGCTGGGAAGGTGATGGATTCGAACACTGCGGCCATCACGATGTAGACCATGATCAAGGCCAGCAGGGTGTTGATCGCCATCTGCGCACCCGCCTGATCGTTCTGGTCGAAGCTGGTGCCGAAGTTCCAGCGATAGCCTGCGGGCAGCTCGAACTGCTTCATGACGGTTTCGATCTGGGTGCGGGCGTCGTCCATGGTGACGCCATCGGCCAGCGCGATGCGGATCGGCAGCGCGGTCTGCCGACTTTGTCTGTTGATGGTACTGGGGCTGGCGACGATCTGCACCTCGACCATGGCCAGTAGCGGCACCTGGCCGCCGACCGGGCTGGCCAGCTTGAAATCGCGCAGGTCGTCGATGCTGGCGCCATCGGATTCCTGGAAGCGCAGCCACACGGGCACCTCGGTGCTGCCCGAGCGGAACTCGCGCAGGGGCGTGCCGCGTAGTGCAATGCCAATGTACTGCGCCACTTGCTGGGCCGAGAAGCCGTACTGCAGCGCGCGCTCGCGGTCCACCCGCACCTGGATCTCGCGCGACTTGGCGCCAAGATCGGCATAGGCGTCGCGCACGAAAGGCTGCGCGTTCAGCACCGGCACCACGGAATCGGACAGCTCTTCCAGCAGCATCGAGCTGTCTCCCACCAGCGAGACCTGCATGCCGTCGCCGCCGCCCGGCCCACCGCCCTGGTTCTGCTGGAAGGTCACCTCGCCCATCGCAAGCTTGGGCAGGCCTTCGGTGATGCGTTCCATCAGCTGCGGGGTGGCGGTCATCGGCCCCGCTTCAGTGAAGTTGATGCGGGTGCCTGCCCAGCCGCGCTCGCTGAACCAGCTGTAGATCTGGGTGATCTCCAGTGATTCGCGGTTGGCTTCGAGATAATCCTCGACCTGCTTGACCGCCGCCGAGACGTCTTCCAGCCGGTAGCTGCCGTTCCAGCGGTAGGTCAGTTCGACTTCGCGGCGATCGCCCTGCGGGAACATGTCGGTCTTCATGCCGCGCATCGGCACGATGCTCACCACCACCAGCAGGGCGATGGCGCCCAGGGTTTTCCAGCGATGCCGCAGGGTGACGTCGAGCCAGCGCGCATACCGATCCTGGAAACGGTTCGACTGAACGGCGGCATCATCGAGGTGCTTGGGCGCGCGGATGCGTGAGCTGATCATCGGGATCAGACTGATCGCCACCAGCCACGAGCACAGCAGGGCGATGGTGATGGTATAGGCCACCTGGCTCAGATAAATCGCGATGAAGTTGCGCTCGCCGAAGATGTTCGGCAGAAAAACAATGATACTGGTCAGGGTGCCGGCGGTGATTGCGATCTGCACCTCGCGCGTGCCCTCAATGGCGCAGCGGAAGGGGTTGTCCGGGTATTTCTCACGCTTCTGATAGATGCTTTCGACGACCACCACCGAGTTGTCCACCAGCATTCCGATACCGAGCAGCATGCCCATCATCGACAGGATGTTCAGCGAAAGACCCATGAAGAACATGAAGCCCAGGGTCATCACGATGCAGATCGGGATGGATAGCGACACCATCAGGGTCGAAGGCCAGTGGCGCAGGAAGAAGTACAGCACCACGACCGACAGCAGGGTACCGAGCAAACCCGCTTTGGCGAGCTCAGACAGCGATGTGGTCACACCGTCAGCCTGGTCATGCATGACGAACAGCTGGATGTCCTGAAACGCAGGCTGTCGGCGTATTTCCGTGAGCTCGGCCAGCACTCCGCGCGAGGTCTCGACGAGATTCGCCGAGCGCTCCTTCATGACATCGATGCCGACCGCCGGGCGACCATCCAGGCGCCGCCCGTAGTCCATGCGGCCGGGCTTGAGCCGCACCTCGGCCACGTCACCCAGGCGCAGCCCCGCGGCGTTAATGGGCAGCGCCCTCATCTCGTCGAGCGAGCGCAGCTCGCCGATGGGCTGCACGCGCAGGCGACGACCCGCTTCGGTGATTTGTCCAGCGGACACCGAAAAGTTTGAAGCCGTCAAACGCTGTGCAAGTGCGTTCAGATCAACCCCGTGCGCGGTCACGCGATCGTTGTTGAGCTCGACTTCAACTTCGGGCGGCGAAATGCCCGAGATGTCCACGCGTGCCACCCCGGGCACCCGCTCAAGACGCCGCTTGACCTCGCGGTCGATCATGTCGTACTCGGCCTGCAGATCGAGGCTGCTGGACACGCGGATGCGCAGCACCGGTTGGTCGGCAGTGCCGAACTTCATCACCAGGTAGCGCTGGAAATCGGACGGCAGCTCATCGCGAACGGCATCCAGGCGCTCGCGTGCGTCGGCGGCCGCGATCTGGATGTCGCGGTCCCATTGGAACTCCATGAACACGCCGGCGCCTTCCGAGCGCGACTGCGAGAACATGCGCTTGATGCCCGGCAGGGTCGCCAGCGCCTCTTCGGCCGGACGGGTAATGGTTTCTTCGATTTCGGCGGGGCTGGAGCCGGGATACGGCAAGTCGACGTAGAGGAATGGAGCCTCGACCTCGGGCAAGAACTCCAGCGGCAGCCGGAACGCCGCGATCAAGCCGATCAGCAGCATGGACACGAAGAACATGCTGGCCGTCACCGGCCGCTGCAGGCTGATGCGGGCGAGGCTCACGCGCCTTCCCCTGCCAGCGTCTGACGCGCCAGGCGCTCGGCTTCCGCCGCGGCCCGTGCGCGTTCTCCGCGCTCGAAGTAGAAACCGTCGGGCTTGCGGTCCAGCAGCGAGTACACCACCGGGATCACCAACAGGGTCAGCAGGGTCGAGACCAGCAGGCCGCCAATCACGGTGATCGCCATCGGTGCGCGCACCTCCGCGCCTTCACCACCACTGATCGCCAGCGGCAGGAAGCCGAACAGGGTCGTCAGCGTGGTCATCACGATCGGCCGCAGGCGCTCGTGCGAACCATCGACGATGGCCTGCAGCTTGGGTAGCCCCGCTTCGCGCAGCTGGTTGACGCGGTCGATCAGCACGATCGCGTTCTTGACCACGATGCCGGCCAGCAGGATCAGGCCGATGAACACCACCACCGACAGGCCGCTGCCCGAGAGCTTCAGCGCGAGAATCGCGCCGACCGCCGCCAGCGGAATGGTGAACATGATGACGAAGGGATGCAGCAGCGATTCGAACTGCGAGGCCATCACCAGATAGACCATGAAGATGGCCAGACCCAGGGCAAACACCAACGACTGCACCGAGGCTTGCAGCTCTTCGTTCTGGCCGCCAATGTTGACGCCCAGCCCCGCGCCCAGCGGCTCTTCCGCAAGCATGCGCTCGATGTTGGCGACGGCGGTACCGAGATCGCCGTAGCGCAGGTTGGCCGACACCATCGCCACGCGCTCCTGGTCCACCCGGTGAATCTCGCTGGGACCTTCGGTGCTGATGATCTCCGCGACCGCGGACAACCGCACCGGGCGATCGCTTTCAGGGTTCACGATCAGCTGGCCGATGTCGGCCGCAGACGCACGCGCGGACTCCTCGGCGCGCACCAGCACGTCGATCTTGCGATTGCGGAAGCTGTAGCGGGTCGCGACTTCGCCGCGCACCTGGCGCACCACCTGATCGGCGATCTGGCGCGTGGTGAGGTTCAATGCAGCTGCACGCTCGGCGTCGAACAGCACCTGGATCTCGGGGAAGCCCTGCTCGACGGTGGACTTGACGTCGGCATAGCGGTCGTCCGCCTGCAGACGCCGCACCAGCTCCTGGCCGGCCTTCTGCAGCTGCTCCAGCTCATAGCCGCGGATTTCGATCTCCAGCGGCGTGGCGAAGGAGAACAGCTGCGGCCGCGAGAACTTCACCTCGGCGCGCGGCCAGGCCTCGGCGCTGTCGCGCAGCACCTCGGTCAGCTCGGCTTCGGCTGAATCGCCTGCGCCATCCGCCAGTACGATCAGCAGCTTGCCGATGTTCTCGCCGGATTCCGTCGGATTCGCATCCAGCCGCGTGCCGCTGCCGCTGACGCCGTGAATGGTGCGCACGCGTGGATCCTCGGCGTGCTTGCGCTGCAGTTCGCGCACCACCGCATCGCTATCGGCCAGCGGCGTGCCGGGCGGCAGCTTGACCGTCATCTCGAACCGCCCCTGCGCCAGCTGCGGGATCAGATCCATACCCAGCCCGGGCACCAGGGTCAGCGACAGAACAAAGGCGAGCGTCGCTGCCAGCAGCACGGGCGCGGGTTTGGCCAGCGCCTTGGGCAGAGCGCGCGCATAGGCGACCTCCAACCAGTCGTAGGGCTTCAACAGCACGCGACCGAGCGCCGACAGAGCGCCGCCGACGACACGACCCAGCAGACGCGCAGCACGCAGGATCAGACGCGTGATCGCGAGCCGGATGCGGGCGACGCGGCTGGCTGCCACGTCAACGCTGGCCTGATCCTCGGGATAGGCCATCGGTGGCCGCGCGCGCAGCGAAGCCAGCATCGGCACCAGCGCCATCGCCACCACGGTCGAGATGATCACCGCGATGCTGACCGTCAGCGCCTGGTCACCGAACAGCTGGCCGGCCACGCCTTCCACGAACACCAGAGGAAAGAACACCGCGACCGTGGTCAGGGTGGAAGCGACCACCGCAAGCCGCACTTCGGACGCGCCGACGATGGCGGATTCGATGATGCCGAGACCTCGTTCGCGCGCCTTGGCGATGGACTCCAGTACCACGATCGAATCGTCCACCACCATACCGGTCGCCAGCGCCAGCCCGCCCAAGGACATTACGTTGAGACTCAAACCAACCTGCCCCATGAAGAAGAAGGTGGCGATGATCGAGACCGGCAGCGAGACCGCGATGACGAAGGTGCTCCAGCCATCGCGCAGGAAGAAGAAAATGATGAGCACGGCCATCAGGCCACCCATCAGCGCCGCCGATGACACTTCATCCAGGGAGTTCTGGATGAACACCGATTGGTCATCGACCGTGATCAGCGTGGCATTGGCCGGCAAATTTTCGCGCAGTCGCTCGATCTGCTCACGCACACCTGCGGCCGCGGCCACGGTATTGGCGTCACCCTCCTTGTAGACCGCGAGTTCTACCGCCTCGCGACCGTCCATGCGAATGATGGCCTCGCGCTCCTTGAACCCCTGCGCGACCGTTGCAACGTCGCGCAGGCGCACCGGCACGCCCTGGTCGACTGCGACCAGCATCTCCTGCATCTGCTCGACCGTGGCGAACTGATTGACGGTGCGCACCAGATAGCGCTGGTTACCTTCGTCGATGGCGCCGCCGGAGATGTTGATGTTTTCCTGCTTGAGGCGCTCGATCACCCGCGCCGGCGTCAGGTTCAGACGCGCCAGCTTCTGCGGGTCGAGCAGCACCTGCACTTCGTCTTCAAGGCCACCGCTGACCTTGACCGCAGCGACGCCGTCAACCGGCTCCAGACGCTTCTTCAAGGTCTCGTCCGCGTAGCGACGCAGATCCTTGAGCTCGGCGATATCAAAACCTTCGCTGTCGGTACGACCGGCCAAGCCGAGCCGCATCACCGGCTCAGTCGAGGGGTCGAAACGCAGCAGCACCGGCTTTTCGGCCTCCAGCGGCAGCCGCAGCAGCTCCAACTTGTCGCGCACTTCAATGCCGGCGCGATCCATGTCGGTGCCCCAGGCGAACTCCAGCACGACATCGCTTTGGCCGGTACGCGACACCGAACGCAGCCGGCGCAGATTCTTGACCACGCCCACAGCCTCTTCAACCGGCTCGGTGATCAGATTCTCGATTTCCGAGGGCGCAGCACCGGTGTACTCGGTGCGCACGGTCAAGGTCGGATAGCTCAGATCCGGCAGCAGATTGACCTTCAGATCGCGCAGCGCGATGAAGCCGAACAAAAGGAAGGTGATCGTCACCATTCCCACCGTCACGCGACGGCGGGTTGCAATCTCGGCAATGTTCATGGCTCGTAGGTCCGGATCAGCCGGCGGTGCCGGCAGCAGGCTTGCCCTGCGCAATGGCGTCGACCTCGACGGCCGCACTCGGTACACCGATCAGCTGCAGCAGGGCGCCATCTCGAAGTGTGACCTTGCCGGTGGTGACCACCCGGTCGCCTTCCTCGATGCCACCGCGCACTTCGGCCAGACTTCCGCTCAGATGGCCCAGTTCGATCGGCGTACGCACGGCGCGACCGTCGCGCACCACGAACACCGCGGGCACGCCTTCGCCTTCGATGAGGGCCTCACGCGGCACCGTCAGGGCCTCCGCGCGTTCGTCATAGACCACGTCGACCCGACCGAACATACCGGGCTTCAGCACGCCGGTGGCGTCCGAGAACGCGGCGACCACACGGAACGTGCCGCTGGCGGCATCGACCACCGGACTGACGCGATCAATGCTGCCGTCGAAGGCGACACCGGGGGCTGCATCCACGCGCAGGGCGACCGGCTGACCGGCTTTGAGGGTGGCGAGCTCGCGTTCCGGCACGTTCAGCACGGCTTCGAGTCGCGAGATGTCGACCACCTTGAACATGGCCTGGTTGATCTGGATGAGGTTGCCCTCTTTGGCCATGCGTTGAGCGACCACGCCGTCGAAGGGCGCCACGATGGTGGTGTAGGACAGTTCCAGCTTCGCCATCTCGTAGATCGCACGCTGGGTGTCGAGGTCGAAGCGGATGCGCTCGTGGGCCTCGGCAGCCAACAGCTTGCGCTCGAACAGTTCCTGAGCCCGGCGGTACTCGGCCTCCAGCTTGCGCAGCATCGCCTCGTTGCGCTGCAGTTCGAGGCGCGGGCGTTCCGGGTCAATGCGCGCGAGCACCTGCCCGGCCTTGACCAGGTCGCCCTCTTCAGCGAGCAGACGCAGCAGCACGCCCGAGGTTTTGGCCACAACCTGCGCCTCGCCCTTGGCTTCCAGCGGAGCGGTGCCGCTGTAGCTGGCGGTCACGCCCTGGCGCACGGCGAGCGCGGTTTCGACCGGCACCGGCTGCTCTTCACGCTTGTCGCTCTTGGCAGGAGCAGCCGCGTCGGCCGAGTCGGCGGGGGCTCCCGCACCACCGCCGCAGGCTGAACCCAGCAGTACCGCCAAGGCCAGCACGCTGGCGCCGATCAGGCGCAGCGGGCGCACGTGGACGGAGGTGACGGAATGGGGTTGGGCGTGGGTGCGCATAAGGGTTCCGGGGCGTGGGGAGCGGTGGTGTTATAGTCATCTACCACACCACCCGTGTCAAGCAGTAGAGCATGGCTGGCAAAGCGTTCCGGCGGAGCCGCGAAATCCGGAGCCCCGCCGGCGATGAGGATGTGGTGTGGACGGCGTTGAGTGCGCGTGCTGGACGGCACTCCGTGGCGCGAAGGGTTCATCACTGTGAACCCATGCGAGGAGCACAGCGGAAGCTGGCCCCGTGGTCGCGGCAGACGCTATACTCCGGCGCTTTCCAACGTGCCGTGAACCTGCCGAAAGACAGGTCTGCGAGCGCTACACGCAACGTCCCGACGCTGGAACCCATCGATGAAGCCGATCCTGCGAATCGTCGCAAGCCTCGCCCTGGCGAGCGCCGCCCTGCCTGCGTTTGCCGAAGGCAACGCCGAGAACGGAAAGCTGCTGGCCTACACCTGCACCGGCTGTCATGGCATTCCGGGCTACAAGAACGTGTATCCGCACTACCACGTGCCGAAGATCGCCGGACAGAACTACGAATATCTCGTAACGGCCTTGAACGCATATCAGAAGGGCGAGCGCCCGCATCCGACCATGCGCGCCCAGGCCGAGGGCTACAACGCCCAGGAGCTGAGCGACATCGCGGCCTTCCTCTCCAGCTTCAACAAGGGTGACGCCAAGTGAGCCCGAAGATTCTGACCTGCGCGGCACTGGCCGCACTGCTGACCCTCGCCTCCAGCGCAGCCGATGCACGCCGCGGCAATGCCGAGGCCGGACGCGAGCTCGCCAAGACCTGCCAGGCCTGTCACGGCCCGGACGGCAATGGCATCGGTGACGGCCAGTACCCGAACCTCGCCGGACAGTACGAGGACTACCTGCTGCACTCGCTCAGGGCCTACAAATCCGGCGAGCGCAACAACGCAATCATGGCCGGCTTCGTTGCGGGTCTCGACGAGCAGAATATGGCGGATCTGGCGGCTTTCTTCGCCTCGCAGAAGGGCCCGCTGGGCGACCTGCGCGAGATGAAGTAAGCGCGCCGCCCGGAACGCGAACAAGAACCCCGCGCCCTCGCGGGGTTTTTTGTGGCCGCGCACTCTGCGCGGCGATCCTCGACAACACCCACAGCCTCGGCCGACTGCCTGCGTGCGCCCTTGCGAACAAGGCAGCGCGCCCGCATTCAAGCCGACGGCGGCGAAAATGCCGCTGTCCCCATTTCTATCCGCGGAGCCCAGCATGAGCGAGAGTGCCTACAGTTTCGACGTCACCACCGCAGACTTCGAGCAGGAGGTCATCCTGCGATCCAAAGAGGTGCCGGTGCTGGTCGACTTCTGGGCGACCTGGTGCGGCCCCTGCAAGCAGGTCAAGCCGATCCTCGAGAAGCTCGCCGCCGAGTACAAGGGCGGTTTCCTGCTGGCCAAGGTCGATGTCGATGCCGAACAGCAGCTCGCCGCGATGGTCGGCATCCGCTCGGTGCCGACCGTTCTGCTGCTCAAGGACGGCAAGATCGTCGACGGCTTCCCGGGCGCCCTGCCGGAAGCGCAGCTGCGCGCCTTCCTGACCCAGCACGAGGTTCAGCCTGGCGCCGACCCCGCCGAGGTGGAGCCCGAGGAAGTGCAGGCGCTGCTACCGCAGGAACGCGTCGAGCAGCTGCGCCAGCAGAGCGAAGCGGAACCCGAGCGCGCCGAGCTCAAGCTTGAGCTCGCCTGTGCCCTGCTTTCAGTGGGTGAGAGCGCCGAGGCCGAAACGCTGCTGGACGCCCTGCCCGCCGATCTGGCCCGAGATGACCGCGCCAAGCGTGCGCGTGCGCGGCTCGGATTCGCCCGTCTGCTGACCGGCGCGCCTGCACCCATCGCGCTGCAGGCCCGACTGGCTGCCGATGCGAACGACCATGAAGCCCTGCACCTGCTCGGCGTCCATCAGATCGTTGGTGGCGACACCGAAGCGGGCTTCGAAACCCTGTTGGAGCTGCTGCGTCGGGACAAGACCTGGAACGAAGGCCTGCCCCGCAAGAGCCTGATCGAAGCCTTCAGCCTGGTCGAAGACGAAGACCTGGTCGGCCGCTACCGGCGCAAGATGGCTTCGCTACTGTTTTGATGGCGGGCTTGTGAAGCAGGAGTGAGTGGAGAGAAGTGAGAAAAGAGAGAAGGGCGCGGTGCGGCCATGCTTCTCACTTCTCGCTTCTCACTTCCGATCCCCGCCAACGACCTACCAGGGCCGCTTCGACTGACGCTCGCGCTCGCGGTCGTAGGCACGAAGCTCATCGCGCAGGAACTGGATGCGCTGGCGGCCCAGAGCGTTGCGCTCGTCGTCCAACACCACTGCATCCAACAGTTCAGCAAATCGCTGTGCGGCCGGCAGCATGGTTTCCCACGCGTCCAGCGCCGGCAGCGGGCCCGGCAGGGTCATGAAGAAGGTGACCCCCGGCGTCTGCGTCTGATCCGGCTCGCGCATGTCGAAATTGCCGGGCTTGACGACGTTGGCCACGCTGAAGATCGGGCCCGCCTCGGGGCGGTTGTCCGGCAGGCGGTGGAAGATCTGCATATCGCCAAACACGAGGCCCGCCTTTTCGGCCGCGACCAGGATGTCGCCGCCATGCAGCAGGGTGCCGGCGCGTGCGGCCACGATCAGGCTGACGACCTTGTCGAACTCCGGGTTCGGGCGCACGCCCAGGCTCGACGCCGCCGGCGACTGCACAGGCTCGGACGCATCTGCTGCGCTGCTGCGAGCTTGCGGACGCGCATCAAGGTCGGGCTCGAAGTGGATGCCAGGCAAGCGGGTGGCGGACATGGCCTCGCCCTCATCGCCTGCCAGGGTCTTCTCCAGCCGCGCCAGCTCCGCCTGGATGACCTTGTCGAGGCTTTCCTGCTCGCCGCCGCTGAACGCAGCTTCGGCGCGCGCTTCCTGCTCGCCGCGCTCACTCAGGCGCCTGCCCTGCCCCGGCTTCTGCGGACGGCCAAACCAGTACACGGCTGCGATGAACCCAATACCGAGAACAAGAAGGATGATGCGTAGCTGGGTCGGATCCATGGAGACTCGTGGCCTGAGGTGCTTGGGTTCGATCGGTCGCGCGGGCCGGCAGCAGCGGCGCTGGATGGCATGGAAACTGACGGCAATCGGTAGACAGCCGCGCCGGCAAAGGCGGTCCTGCAGTCTTGGCGATGCTGCGAACCGTGATCGGATGGGCAGAAACTCTAGCAGCTTGCCGCTGTGGCTCCCAAGCTCGGTCATCGCCATCGTTCATTTGCGGACACAGGCCTGCGAAACGGCTAGCGCGAATGCCAGAGCCTTGGTCGCGTAGGCCGGCGCGCGACGGGCTCGATACCGGCAGCGCCAAGGTCCAGCCGCAGCGCGCCGTGCTCGGCGGTGTTCCACACGCGTGCCCCCGCTGCTTCCCAGCGCGCTACGACTTCCGGCCGCGGATGCCCGAAACGGTTGGCATGACCCGCTGCGATCAACGCATGCGCAGCGCCCGTGGCGCGCACGAACGCATCGCTGCTTGAGCTGCCGCTGCCGTGGTGGGGCACCAGCACCACATCCGCACGCAGCCGCTCAGGCTGCTCGCGCAGCAGACGCTGTTCGATCAGGTTGCCGATGTCACCCGTGAGCAGAACAACTTCGCTCCCGGCCTGAACGCGCAGTACGCAGCTGCTCTCGTTGCGCTGGTAGGGAAAGTATTCGGGCGGATGCAGCAGTTCGAACTGCACGCCGTCCCAATCCCAGCGCTCGCCGGACATGCACGGGGCGGAGGTCGGAAAGCGCACGCGGTCGGAACTCTGCAGCGGCGCCGGAAACGCTCGCAGCACGCTGCCCGTGCCGCCAGCATGGTCGGCGTCGCCATGCGAGACGAGGACGCGATCGAGCTGAGCCAGCCCCAGACTGCGCAGGGCCGGCACCACGGCGGCCTCGCCCATGTCGAGTCCGCTGCCAAAGGCCGGACCGGTATCGAACAGCAGCGCATGATTCTGCGTACGCACCAGCGCGGAAAGGCCTTGGCCGACATCCAACAGATGCAACTCGACCTGCCCGTGGGCGGGCGCAGGCAGCCGCGGAAACAGCAGGGGCAGGATCAGCAGCGCGGCCAACGCGCGCCCGGGCGTTCCCCGCGGCATCAGCAGCCACAGCAGTCCCATGCCGGCGAGCACGAGCACCAGCAGTGAAGGCTCGGGCAGGAACACCTGCGCGCGCGGCAGACCCGCCGCCCACGTCAACAGCCACCAGAGCGCATCCATCAGCCACGCGGCTGCGGTCAGCAGCGGCGTCGCCAGCGCTGGCACTCCGGCCAGCATCAGCCCCGCGCCGCACAGCGCCAGCGGCACCACCAGCAGGCTGACCCAGGGCACCGCCAGCAGGTTCGCGAGCGCGCCGGCCACTGATGCCTGCCCGAAAAACAGCACGGTCAACGGCAACAGACCGAGGCTGGCAACCAGCTGGGCCCCGAGCATGCGCCGCCAGCCCGGCAGCTGCTGCAGGTCCGCAGGCATGCACCACAGCAGCCAGGCCACGCCGATGAAGGACAGCCAGAAGCCGGCGCCGAGCACGGACAGCGGATCACTCAGGATCAGAACAAACAGCGCCAGCGCATAGGCCTGCCAGCTGCTGGAGCGACGCCGCAGCAGCACCGCCAGCAGGGCCGCGGCCACCATCATCAGCGCGCGCACCGTGGGTAGTCCGAAACCTGCCAACGCAGCGTAGGCTGCCGCGCCGCACAGCGCTGCCAACGCCGCGCCCTGCGGCAGGGGCAGGCGCAGACCCAGTGCCGGCCACAGGCGGTACAGGCCGCGCATGCACAGCGCCAGCAGGCCCGCAATCAGGCCCACGTGCAGCCCTGAAATGGCCATCAGATGACTGACGCCGGTGGCGCGCAGGGTTTCCCAATCGCGTTCGCCGAAACCACGCGTGTCGGCGACCGTCAGCGCACGCACGAAGCGTGAGTCGGCATGTTGGGGACCTTCTCCGCCCAGCGCCTCGACGATCTGCTGTGACAGTCGCGCACGCAGCGCGTCCAGCCCCGCAGCGGGTGCGAGCTCGCGGTTGTCCGGGTGCTCGCGCACGTAGCCGGTGGCGGCCAGACGCCTCTGCATCGCATGGCGCTCGAAGTCGAAGCTGCCGGGGTTCGCCACGCCACGGGGTGCCTTGAGTCGCAGCTGCAGCGACCAGCGGCTACCCGCCTCGGGCGCGGCCTCGCTTCGATACCAGCCGACACGCAGCAGGCGGCCCGCCAGAACCTCTGCGTCGCCCTCCCCCGCCTCGACCCGGAAATCGAATCGCACGGCATCCGGGCTGCGCTGCGGCAGACCTTCGATACGCCCCTGCACGCGCAGATCACGTCCCTCGAGCTCGGCCGGAATTCGCTGCTGCAGGGCGAGCTGCGCGGCCCCGAGGCCGAGGGCCGCGCCGAACAGCGCTGGGCCGAACACGCGCAGCAGCGGCCACGGATAGCGCGGCCATAGCCAGAACAGCAGACCGAGCGCACCCGCACTCCAGACCATCCAGGGTGGCGGAAACTGCGGCAGCGCAAACACCGCGGCCACGCCGACCAGCAAGGCCAAGGCGCTGCTGATTCCCAGCAGAGGTATCTGCGGACGTGGTGTCAGCGCGATCGCTGCCTGCGAGCCGGCCGCCACGCAGTTGTTTCCTAGACCTCGGCGAGGGTGCGCAACTGGCCGCCCGACAGCTCCAGCGCGCGGTCCATCTTGCGCGCCAGTGCGCGGTCGTGAGTCACCAGAACGAAGCTGGTGCCCACCTCGCGATTGAGCTCAAGCATCAGCGCGTACACCGAGGCTGCCGTCTTTTCATCGAGGTTGCCGGTGGGCTCATCGCCGAGTACGCAGGCCGGACGCGTCACCAGCGCACGCGCCACCGCACAACGTTGGCGCTCGCCGCCCGAGAGTTCGCCCGGCTTGTGGCGCAGACGCGCTCCCAGACCCACGCGATCCAGAAGGGCCGAGGCCTGGCGCTCAGCGTCGGCCACCGAGCTGCCCGCGATCAGCAGCGGCATACACACGTTTTCGAGCGCGGTGAACTCGGGCAGCAGGTGGTGAAACTGGTAGACGAAGCCCAGGGCCCGGTTGCGCAGCCGCCCGCGCTCGGTGTCCGAGAGCCGGCTCATGGCCTCGCCGGCCACGAAAACCTCGCCCGCGCTGGGCGTGTCGAGGCCACCCAGAATATGCAGCAGGGTGCTCTTGCCGGCGCCCGAGGCGCCGACGATGGCCACGGTCTCGCCGCGCGCCACGTCGAGATCGATTGCACGGAACACCGGCGTATTGAGATCGCCTTCGGCATAGGTTTTGGCAAGGCCGCGGCAGGAGATGACGGCAGTCGAATCAGTCATGTCGCATCACTCGTAGCGCAGCGCGGCAGCGGGCTCGGTGCGCGAGGCGCGCCAGGCCGGATAGAGGGTCGCGATCATGCTCATCACCAGCGCGACCGCGATGATCAGGCCGACATCGTCGGTGCGCAGATCGGTGGGCAGGCCGGTGATGTAGTACACGTCCGCCGGCATCACCTCGAAGCCGAAGGTCGACTCGATCGCCCCGACCACGTGGTCGAGGTTCCAAGTGAGACTCAAGCCCCCGATCAGGCCGAGCAAGACCCCGACCACGCCGATCAGACTGCCCTGCACCACGAACACGCCCATGATCGAGCGCGGACTCATGCCCAAGGTGCGCAGGATCGCGATATCGGCCTGCTTGTCGGTGACCAGCATGACCAGCGAACTCACCAGGTTGAAAGCCGCGACCGCAACGATCAAGGACAGGATGATGAACATCACCGTCTTTTCCATCTGGATTGCGCGGAAGAAATTGCTGTGGTCGGCGGTCCAGTCGCGGATGCGGTAATAGCGATCAAGCTTCTCGCTGAGATCGCGCGCCACCTGCCAGCCCTGCATCATGTCGGTGAGCTTGAGCCGCACTCCCGTTACGCCGTCGCCCATGCGCAGCAGGCGCTGGGCGTCCTGCATGTGGATGATGGCGAGCTGGCGGTCGTACTCCTGCATGCCGGCGCTGAAGATGCCAGCAACCGTGAAGCGTCGCATCTGCGGGGCCACACCGACAGGCGTGCTGCGGAACTCGGGCACCATTACGGTAATGCTGTCGCCAACGCCCACTCCGAGGTAGAGCGCGAGATCTCTGCCGACGAGGATGCGAAAAGCACCCGGCTCCAGATCGGTCAGCGCACCCTCTTTCATCAGATCGGCCAGCTCGCTGACCTCGGGCTCAAGCGCCGGGTCGACGCCTCGTAGCAAGGCGCCCTGGCTGCGCCCGGCCTGCAGCAGGGATTCCCGCTCCACGTACGGCGCCGCACCCAGCACGCGCGCATCCGACTTCGCGAACTCGACGGCGCGCGGCCAGTTCTGCAGATCCTCACCAGCGCCGCTGATGGTGGCGTGCGCGACCATCCCGAGAATGCGCGCGCGCAGCTCCTGCTCAAAGCCGTTCATCACCGAAATCACCGTGATCAGCGCGGTAACACCGATCGCGATACCCAGCATCGAGGCAAGCGAAATGAACGAGATGAAGTGGTTGCGCCGCTTGGCCCGCGTGTAGCGCAGGCCGATGGCGATTTCGATGGGGCGGAACACGGGGCGTGCAGCCTTATCTGAGGGGCGGGGTGGGAGGCGGATCCTGCGCTACGCGAAGGTGGCGGTCGATCCACAGCCGCAGGGTGCGCGCCTGCGCGCTCGGCAGGGTATCCGATGCCAGCGGCCAGCGGACGACCCGGCCCTGAACGCGGACCCTCAGGACCGCCAGCGGGCCGCGCGATTCCAGGCCCAGCAATTCTGCTGCAGAAGGTTCGGGCGAAGCCTCTGCCGTCGGTTGCGCAGGCCACCATTCGGCCTGACCGCTGGCATGCATCAGCAGCTGGCCGCGCGGCAGTCGCCGCAAACGCCCCAGGCTGAGCCCAGCGAGGACGACCGGCACCGCCATCGCCGCACGCGGCCATGCCGACAGCCACAGCGCGCCGAGGCCGAGCAGGCCCAGTCCGAGCACGGCCGCCTGCAGCGACCGCGAGGGTTTGAGCTCAAGCCGGAGGGAGCTCACTGATCGTTCTGACCATGCGCGCAATCACTGGATCGGAGGGCTGTTCGCTGCCGATGAACCAGCGCCACAGCGCGTCATCCTCGCAGACCAGCAGGGCTTCGAAGGCCTCACGATCAAACGCCTCGGGTCGGCGCTCGGCGAGATCGAGGTAGCGCTCGAACAGCTGATCGAGTTCGCGCATGCCGCGACGCGAGCGCCAGCGCCAGCGGCGCAGGTCTTCAGGAGTGATCGGAGACGACATGTCTTGCGATTCGGGTTCGATCTTGAGATTTGGAATTCGGGATTCGGGATTCGAAGGCGGACTACGGCTAAACCAGCTGCAGGAGGCGCAGGGCCAGCACGCCCATGAGCACCCACAGGCAGAGCGCACCGAGTAGATAGACAACGAAGCGGTGCATGACCTTGTTGTAGCTGCAGTGGATGGCGCTGTGCAGCACCCGCAGGGCCACGAAGGTCCATGCGAGACCCAGCACGAGCGCGCCGCCCTGCCCCGTCTGCGCCGCCGCCAGCAGGGCGAAGTAGAACAGCACCGGCAGCTCGAACAGATTGCGGAAGTTGTCCGCCGCCCGCGTGTCCTTGAGCCGGGCACTCATCTGCGCCGAGGTGGCAACAGACTGCGGAGGGATGCGCTCGCGCTTCATCTGGCCGAGCCGCTCAACATAGAGCCGGCACCAGACGAGGAACGTCAGTGCGGCGAGCGCGAAGCCGGGGAGAAGGATGGATTGCATCGGGATTCAGGATTCGGGATTCGGGATTCGGGATTCGGGATCTTCGCATAGGGTGGGCCCTGGCCCACCATGAGCGCCACCCTCGCCTCGGTCAACGCCTACGACAGGTCTAGCGCGTCGCGGTATCCCGATCTCGAAAGGGAAACGCGCTGGCGGGGCGAACATCGAGGCAACGGTGGGCCAGGGCCCACCCTATGCAGGCTCGCGCGGAACGCGCGGCAGTGCCACGCAAACGAGCTGCCTCACTTCAAATCCCATACAAAAACGGCGCCCGAAGGCGCCGTCTTGCAAAGCCTCACACTCCTCGCCGCTGGATCATCAGCTTCTTGATCTCGGCGATCGCCTTGGCAGGGTTCAAGCCCTTGGGGCAGGTCCGCGCACAATTCATGATGGTGTGGCAGCGGTACAGGCGGAACGGGTCTTCGAGGTCATCCAGACGCGCGCCGGTGTCTTCATCACGCGAGTCGATGATCCAGCGATAGGCCTGAAGCAACACGGCCGGCCCGAGATAGCGTTCGCCGTTCCACCAGTAGCTCGGACAGCTGGTCGAGCAGCAGGCGCAGAGGATGCACTCGTACAGGCCGTCCAGCTTGGCGCGATCTTCTTTCGACTGCAGGCGTTCGCCGGAAGCCGGCGGCGCCGACTGCGTGCGCAACCATGGGCGGATCGAGGCGTACTGCGCGTAGAAATGCGTCAGGTCTGGAACGAGGTCCTTGATGACTTCCATGTGCGGCAGCGGGTAGATCGGAACCTGCTTACCGCCGCAGTCACCGATCGCCTTGGTGCAGGCCAGCGTGTTGGTGCCGTCGATGTTCATCGCGCAGGAACCGCAGATGCCCTCGCGGCACGAGCGACGGAAGGTCAGGGTCGGGTCGATCTCGTTCTTGATCTTGATCAGCGCGTCCAGAACCATCGGGCCACAGCTGTCGAGATCGACGTCATAGGTATCGACCCGCGGATTGGCATCGTCGTCCGGGTTCCAGCGGTACACCTTGAAGGTGCGCACCTTCTTGGCTCCTGCCGGCGCCGGGAAGTGCTTGCCCTGGGTGATCTTGGAGTTCTTCGGCAGGGTGAATTCGGCCATGGCTTTGTTCCGGGATTCGGGATTCGGGATTGGGGATTCGTGAGCGGTCTGCGGTGCGCGTTGAGGCTCTTGCCTTTGCGAATCCCGAATCCCGAATCACCAATCCCGAGCAGCTCAGTACGTCCGCGCCTTCGGCGGCACCGGGTCGACTTCGTTGGTCAGGGTGTTCATGTGCACCGGGCGGTAATCGATGCGCGTGCCGCCCTTGTCGTCGACCCAGCACAGGGTGTGCTTGTGCCAGTTGTCGTCGTCGCGGTCGGGGAAGTCTTCGTGCGCATGCGCGCCACGGGACTCCTTACGGTTCTCCGCCGACACCACCGTCGCCACCGCTTGGCCGAGCAGGTTCTGCAGTTCAAGGGTCTCGATCAAGTCCGAGTTCCAGATCAGCGAGCGGTCGGAGACGCGAATGTCCTCGAAGCCGCCCTGGATCTCCCGGATCTTCTGCACGCCTTCCTGCAGGCTGCTGGAGGTGCGGAACACCGCTGCATGGTTCTGCATCGTGCGCTGCATTTTCAGACGCAGGTCAGCGGTGGGCGTGCCGCCCTTGGCGTTGCGCAGCGCATCCAGGTTCGCCAACGACTTGTCGCAGGCACTGGCTGGCAACGCCTTGTGGTTCTGGCCAGGCTTGATGGTCTCGGCGCAGCGGTTCGCGACCGCGCGACCGAACACGACCAGATCGAGCAACGAGTTCGAACCCAGGCGGTTGGCGCCGTGCACTGATACACAGGCGGCTTCGCCGATCGAGTACAGGCCGGGCACCACGGTATCCGGATTGCCGTCCTTCAGGGTAACCACTTCGCCGTGGTAGTTCGTCTGCAGACCGCCCATGTTGTAGTGCACGGTCGGCAGCACCGGGATCGGCTGCTTGGTCACATCGACGCCCGCGAAGATGCGCGCGGACTCGGCGATACCCGGCAGCTTCTCGTGGATGACCTCGGGACCGAGGTGCTGCAGATTCAGGAAGATATGGTCGGCGTCCACACCGACGCCGCGACCTTCGCGGATCTCGATCGTCATCGAACGGCTGACCACATCGCGCGAGGCGAGGTCCTTCGCATTCGGCGCGTAGCGCTCCATGAAGCGCTCGCCCTTCGAGTTGGTCAGATAACCGCCCTCGCCGCGTACGCCCTCGGTAATCAGGCAGCCCGCGCCGTAGATTCCGGTCGGGTGGAACTGCACGAATTCCATGTCCTGCAGGGGCAGCCCGGCGCGAAGGGCCATGCCACCGCCGTCGCCGGTACAGGTGTGCGCCGAGGTCGCCGAGAAGTAGGCGCGACCGTAACCCCCAGTCGCCAGCACCACGCCCTGTCCGCGGAAAAGGTGCAGATCGCCGGTCGCCATCTCAAGCGCGAGCACGCCGCGACAGGCACCGTCCTCGTCCATGATCAGATCGAGTGCGAAGAACTCGATGAAGAAGCGCGCGTCGTGCGCCAGCGACTGCTGATACAGCGTGTGCAGAATGGCGTGGCCGGTGCGGTCAGCCGCGGCGCAGGTGCGCTGCGCGGTGCCCTTGCCGTAATGGGTTGTCATGCCACCGAACGGACGCTGATAGATCTTGCCGTCCTCGGTGCGCGAGAACGGCACACCGTAGTGCTCGAGCTCGATGATGGCCGGAATCGCCTCGCGACACATGTACTCGATGGCGTCCTGGTCACCCAGCCAATCCGAGCCCTTGATGGTGTCGTAAAAGTGGAAGCGCCAGTCGTCTTCGCCCATGTTGGCGAGCGCGGCGGAGATGCCGCCCTGGGCTGCAACGGTATGCGAGCGGGTCGGAAAGACCTTGCTGATGCACGCCGTGTTCAAACCCTTCTGGGCGAGGCCGAAGGTGGCACGCAAGCCGGCGCCGCCGGCTCCCACAACCACCATGTCGTACTTGTGTTCGATGATCTTGTAAGCACTCATGGAGTTTTCGTCGCGCTCGTAGTCAGGCGGTGAAAGCGATGCGACCGATCGCGACAATCGCGGCCAGACCCATCACGGCGAAGATGAACTTGACGGCAAGCATCAGGCTGATCTCAAGCCAACGCACGTGGAAATAGTCCTCGATCACCACCTGCAGTCCGAGGCGGGCGTGCCAGAACGCGGTGCCGATGAACAGGATCAGCAGCACGGCGTTGAAGGGCTGTCCGATCGTGAGGCGTACCGCCGCGTAGTCGGCGCCCGCCATCGCCACGAGCAGGTAGAGCACGTACAGAACCAGTGGGATCAACGCGATCGCTGAGACACGCTGCGCCCACCAATGGGCGGTGCCGTCTTTCGCGGAGCCCAGACCACGAGCATCGGCAAGCGGGTTGCGCAGGCTCATGCCGCACCGCCGAGTACAACCGCCCAGATACCGACGGCAGACAGGATGGCGAGCGCGATCACCGTATAGCCGGAGGCGTAGACCTTGGGAATCTCAAAACCCTTGCCGGCATCCCAGAACAGGTGGCGAATTCCGTTGAACAGGTGGTAGCAGATCGCCAGGGTAAACAGGAAAAGAGCGATGCGACCGGGGATCGAACCGGCGACCGCTGCGAACCTCGCATAGGCTTCGGGTCCTGCGGCGATGCTGATCAACAGCCCCGCGACGCCGAGCGCTACCAGTGCGTTGACGATGCCCGAAACTCGGTGGCTGATCGACAGCACGGACGTGATCTGCGGTCGGTAGACCTGCAGATGCGGTGAGAGGGGACGCTTGCGTGTGCTCATTACTGGATCCCGGATCGTGACGCCCAATGATCTGCGAAGGCGCGCGAACGTCGCGTCGAATCGATGCGCTGATTCGGCGCGTGATCGCGGCGTGCGAAACACCGCGGGATGCAGGTTGCGACGTGATGACCCGAGACCGTGCTCCGCAGGCGCGGAGTGGCCGTGCGGGCGATCAGAAGTCGATGCAGCGACCGTTCTTTTCCCAATCACCGTAGCGAGTGGGATCCGGGCCTTCGCGGCCACCGATCTCGCGCGGCAATTCCGGCGCCGCCACGTCGGCGTCCGCAAGGGGCGCATCGATGGGAGTCGGATCAGGCTGCGTTGCGGGCGTCGGGGCTGGCTGCACTTGACCTATCATTCCGGGGGTATCAAGCCGCGGAAGCGTACTCCGCAGGCCCCAATGCCGCAAGACAACAAAGGTCGCAGTGTGCCGTGAAGCCCCTGTCTGCAAGCCCTTCCGAGGTCATCGAAGCACGCCTGAGTGACTGGTCCATCGCGCATGCGGAGGGGCCGGATGCTTCGGCGTTTCTACAGTCGCAACTCAGTTCGGACGTCGCGAGCCTGCACGTCGGGCAAGCCCAGTGGAGCGCCTGGCTGAGTCCGAAGGGGCGTGTGATCGCGCTGATTCTGTTGCTTCGCAGCGAGGACCAGAGCTTCGATCTGCTGCTGCCCGACCACCCCGCCGATAGCCTCGTGGCCCAACTTTCGCGCTTCATCCTGCGCCGCAAGGCTCGCTTGGAAGCCCGCCCGCGTCAGGACCTCAGGGCTGGTTTGAACGTCCCGCCGCCCGCTGGCGCCATTGCGCTGGCCGGCAGCATGTCGCGCTGGCTGCAGCCGCCGTCGACCGCTGCGGGGGGCGCCGATACGCGTGCCATCGATGCCGAATGGCGCCTCCTGGATTTCGCGAGCGGCGTGCCGCGACTGGACGCCGAAGGAGGCACCCACACCGCCCATATGCTGAGCCTCGACCGCTTGGGCGCCGTGAGTCTCAGCAAGGGCTGCTATCCCGGACAGGAGATCGTCGCGCGCACCCACTACCTCGGTCAGTCCAAGCGCAGCCTGGTGTATCTGCAGATCGATGCAGGCGAGTTGCCTGCGCGTGGCGCGGCGGTGACCGTCAACGGGATCAGCGTTGGCGAGGTGCTGGGCGCGGCGGCCAGCGCTGATGGATCCGTGCACGTGCAAGCGGTGGCATCCGGCTTGCAGGGCGGCCAGAGTTGCGAATGCGCAGGACGCGCGGGCACGGTGCTCGATCTGGCCGCGCCGCCGCTGCCACTGAGCTGAACCGGGGACTGCCGACGATCCGGTGAGCGGTGGACCCTGCGCAGCCGGGTCTGCTATACGGCGGCGTTTGGTTGAGCGCATGCGATCTGGCTGCGTTCGCCCCAGAACACCCAAAGGCCCGGACAACAGGGTCGGTCTGCTGCAGGCACAAGGAGACGACAATGAGCATCGAAACAGGGGGGGAGGGCCGCGCTGAGCGCGCGGCCTCGGCGTGGGCAGCGTGGGCAATCGCCCTGCTGTTGCTATCCATCGCAGGCGCGCCGGCACGGGCGGCGGAGTACAAAGTAGTTCTGGAGCCGGCCTATGCGCCGGAGAGCAACCTGCAGATCTACCAGCCGCTGCTGGACTACCTGTCCGCAGAGACCGGCCACCGGTTCGTGGCGGTGAGCGCGCGCAACTACAATTTCCACTGGCGCGATATCCGTCAGTCGGCGGCCACCGACTTTGCCTTCGAAGAAGCGCATTTCACCGACTATCGCGCCCAGCGGCAGGGGTTTCGCCCGCTCGCCCGACTGGCGGAACGCACCTCGTATGCGCTGATCGCGCTTCCAGAGTTGGCCGATGGCGGCATGAACGCCCTGGTCGGCAAACGGCTGATCTCGATGACCTCGCCGAGCCTGGGCTACGCGCTCCTGTTCGAGATGTTCACCAATCCGATCGCGCAGCCCGACATCCGCTCGGAAGCAGCCTCGTGGCGCGACGGCGTGGAAATGATCTTCGGCGGCGAAGCCGATGCAGCGATGGTGCCGCGCTTCATCGCCGAGCTGTATCCCAACCTGCAGGTCATGATGACCAGCCGCGATTTCCCGGGCATGGCGTTTTCCGCTGCGCCCGGCATCCCCGAAGACGTGGTCGCCGCGGTGCGCGAAGCTTTGCTGAAACTGCATGAGAACCCCGAGGCCTACCAGGTGCTGGTCGAGATCGGCTCTACCCGGTTCGAACCCGCGCGCGCCGAGGACTATCTCGGCAGCCAGGATGTGCTCAAGGGATTCTTCGGGTATCAGTGATGCGGCCCTGTGGGCCGCGGGTTTCGAGAATCGGGGTTCGGGAACGTCTGCAAGCCGGTGCCGTGCCGACTGAGGGCGTGCCCGGCCGTTGCGGCTGTCACGTCCAAGCTGGAACCGGAAGGTTCATCCGAACGCTTTCATGCTTCGACGGGCACACCCACGAAGCCGAGTCAGCTTTAGGCGAATCCCGAATCCCGAACCTCCATTCCCGGCCTACTTGACCACCGGCTCCGAGAACGCCGCAGCCATCTCTCGATAGAGCTCGCGCTGACGCTCGCCGCGAGCTGGCGGGGCCTGGACTTCCAGCAGCACGATCTGATCGCCTGCCGGTGTGCCGGGCAGACCACGCCCGCGCAGTCGCAGGCGCTTGCCGGTATTGCTCTCGGGCGGAATCTTCAGCTCGACCGGGCCGCCCAGCGTCGGCACGCTCAAGGTGGCGCCGAGCGCGGCCTGCCAGGGCATCACCGGCAGACGGTGCGTGATCGTGCGCCCTTCGACGTCGAAGCGAGGATGTGTGCGGTAGGCGATCTCCAGCAACAGATCGCGCCCCTGCCCGCCTTGGCCTGCCAGGCGAATGCTTTGACCCGGCTGGATCCCGGCGGGCACCTTGACTTCGAGGGTACGTCCATCGATTTCGACGCGCTGACGGCCGCCGCTGTAGACGGTCTCAAGGTCGATATCCAGACGCAAGCGCCGCTCTGCGCGCGGAGCTGAGCCTGGCCCTGCACCTGCGCGGGGGCCACGGCCGCGTGCGCCGCCGAACAGCGAGTCGAAAAAGTCACTGAAGCCACCACCGCCGAACTCGCCGTTGCCGCCGTCGTAGTCCCAGCCCGGGGGCGGCCGGAACTCCTGCCCCTGGCGAAAGCCGCCTGCGCGCAGCTGCTCATAGGCATTGCGCTTGCCGGGGTCCTTGAGCACCTCGTAGGCCTCATTGATCGACTTGAAGCGCTCTTCCGCACCCGCTTCCTTGCTGACGTCCGGGTGGTACTTGCGGGCCAGCCGGCGGTAGGCGGCCTTGATGTCCGCATCGCTGGCGCCCGGCTCCACGCCCAGCGTCTTGTAGTAATCTTTGAACTCCATGGGGCTTCCGAAAGCTGCTGCACGAGACGGTAGCGCGCGCCTGGGTCAGACGCGCGACGCCCGCGACCAAGCGGCGGGCGTCGCGCAGGTTAACCCGAGGCGAGCTCAGCCGGGGTTGACCGAGATCCGTCGCGGCGTGGTTTCGGGTCGCTTCGGGATCACGATTTCAAGGACGCCGTGGGCGCCGCGCGCCTCGACCCCATCCGGGTTGGCCGTGTCGGGAAGGGCAAAGCGGCGATAGAAACTGCCGCGCGAGCGCTCGATCCGGGTGTAGTTGGCGCCCTCATCCTTGGTCTCGCTGGCGCGCTCACCGCGGATCGAGAGGATGCCCTTGTCCATGTGGATCTCGATGTCCTTCGGATCGACGCCCGGGATATCGGCCTCGATCACGAAGCGCGAGGCCTCCTCGCGGATGTCCACTCGAGGTGCCCACTGACTCGTCACCACGTTGGACTGGTCGCCTTCGCTGGTCTCGCCGAAAAAGCGGTCGAACACCTGCTTCATTTCGTTCTGCAGGCCGCTCTGAACGGCCCAGGGGCTACGGGACGTGCTCATGTTTGCTCTCCTGCCTTGCAATGGGCGGCCCCACGGCCGCCAATGCTGGATCAGGTGTGAGCGCAGGCCGGATTTTCAAGAGCGGCCGCAGGCGGAGGGTTCAGCCGGGGCCGACGCAGCACAGGTGAGCGGGCATCGGGACAGCCACCCCGCGAAGCGGGATTCACACAGGCCGCGCGCAATCCCTCAGCCGCGGCGCACAAGCTCGACCACGTCGAAGGCATGCGCGTGGCGGGCATCCGCTTCACGCCGGCTGCGCGAAAGCTCACGCCAGGCAGCGCGATCAAAGGCCGGGAACCAGGTATCGGCGCCCTCGACCTCGGTATCGATCTCGGTCAGGTGCAGACGCTGCGCCCGCGGCAACAACTGCGCGTACAGCTCGCCGCCGCCGATCACCATCAGGGCATCCGCACCCGCATCGCCGGCACGTGACAGTGCGGCATCGACGCTCTCCACCGCCTGCATGCCTTCGAACGGCACCTGACCGCTGCGGGTCAGCACCAGGTTCAGACGCCCCGGCAGCGCGCGGCCCAGCGACTCCGCGGTACGGCGGCCCATCAGCAAGGGTTTGCCCAGCGTCAGCGCCTTGAAGTGCTTCAGATCATCGGGCAAGGACCACGGCAAGGTGTTCCCGCGCCCGATCGCGCGCGCGCGGTCCATTGCCACCACCAGCTCGATGCGCGGGCTCACACCGCCACCGGCGCCTTGATCGCAGGGTGCGGGTCATAGCCCTCGATGGCGATGTCCTCGAAGCGGAAGGCGAACAGATCGCGCACCTCCGGATTGAGCTTCAACTGCGGCAGCGGTCGCGGGCTGCGCGCGAGCTGCTCGCGCGCCTGCTCGACATGGTTCGAGTACAGATGCGCATCGCCCAGCGTGTGCACGAAATCGCCCACTTCGAGATCGCAGACCTGGGCCACCATGTGGGTCAGCAGCGCGTAGCTGGCGATGTTGAAGGGCACACCGAGGAAGATGTCCGCCGAGCGCTGGTAGAGCTGGCACGACAACCGCCCTTCAGCCACGTAGAACTGGAACAGGCTGTGGCAGGGCATCAGCGCCATCTGCTCAAGCTCACCAACGTTCCAGGCCGAAACAATCAGACGACGCGAATCCGGATTGCGCCGGATCTCATCGACCACCCAACGCATCTGGTCGATCTCGCGGCCATCCGGCGCGCGCCAGGCTCGCCACTGTTTGCCGTAGACCGGGCCCAGCTCGCCTTCGGCATCGGCCCATTCGTCCCAGATGCTGACCTTGTGCTCCTTCAGATAGGCGATGTTGGTCTCGCCGCGCAGGAACCACAGCAGCTCATGGATGATTGAGCGCAAATGCAGTTTCTTGGTGGTGATCAGCGGAAAGCCTTCGCGCAAATCGAAGCGCAGCTGCCAGCCGAACACCGAACGGGTGCCGGTGCCGGTGCGGTCGGATTTTTCCGCGCCCTGCTCCAGCACATGCCGCAGCAGATCAAGATAGGCCTGCATTCGAAGCTCCCGGGGGTCGGATCAGGCGGAGCGCGGCGTGCCCGCGCGCAGGGACAGGCCGATCAGCAGAAGACCCAGCAGCACCAGCGGCAGGCTGAGCAGCATGCCCATGGTGAACCAGCCGAACGCCAGGTAGCCGATGTGGGCGTCGGGCTCGCGCACGAACTCCACTGCGAAACGGAACACGCCATAGCCCAGCGCGAACAGGCCGCTGACCGCATAGCGTGGGCGCGGCTTGGCGCTGAACCACCAGAGCAGCACGAACAGCACCAAGCCTTCGAGGAAGGCTTCATACAGCTGCGAAGGGTGCCGCGCAAACGCGTCTAGCGCGCCCTGCGCATGCAGTCGCTGCAGCTCTTCGGCAGGCAGTTGCTGATACTGGCTCGGCAGCCCGCTGGGGAAGATCACCGCCCAGGGCACATCGCTGGTGCGGCCCCAGAGCTCGGCGCCGATGTAGTTGCCGATGCGCCCGAACAGCAGGCCCAGTGGCGCGATCGGCGCGACGAAATCATAGGTTTCCCACACCGAGCGGCCCTGCCCGCGCGACCACCACCACACCGCCAGCATCACGCCGATCAAGCCACCGTGGAAGCTCATGCCGCCCTCCCACACGCGCAGCACCGAGAGCGGATCGGCGACCACGTTCTGCCAGCCGTAGAAGACGATGTACCCGAGGCGTCCACCCAGGATCACGCCGAGCATGCCGTAGAAGATCAGGTCGCCGAAGGCCGCTTCGCTGACGCCGAAACGGCCCTGGCGGAGGCGGTAGCGGCCCAGCCACCAGGCCGAGCCGAACGCCACCAGATACATGAGCCCGTACCAGTGCACGGGCCAGCCGAACACACTGATCGCGACCGGATCGATCTGATGCAGATGGAAGTTGGATCCGCTCATGCGATCAGGCCGGCAGCACGCGACACACGAAGCCCTTCAGGTAATCCGTCTCGACGATGGCGGCGTGCACCGGATGGTCGGCAGCCTGGTGCAGCCGGGCCAGCACCTGCACCTGGCGATCCAGATGACGCGCGCCCGCCTGGATCGCTTCCAGCAGCGCCTCGCGGCCCATGTGATAGCTGCAAGAGGCGCTGACCACCAGGCCGTCGCGCTCCAGCACCTGCATCGCCATCTCGTTGATGCGGCGGTAGGCCAGCGCGCCTTCCTTGAAATCCTTGCGGCGCTTGACGAAGGCCGGGGGGTCGAGAATGACTACGTCCCACTTGCGGCGCTCGGCGCGGGCCTGCTTCAGGAACTCGAAGGCGTCTGCACAGACCGCCTCGACCGTATCGCCGAAGCCGTTGCGTCGCGCGTTGTCGGCGATCAGCTCGCAGGCAGGGGCCGAGGCATCCACGCAGGTGACCTCGCTGGCGCCGAACCCGGCCGCGCGGATGCCCCAGGCGCCGACGTAGCTGAAGACATCCAGCACGCGCATCCCGGGCACCAGCTTGCGCAGGCGCTCGCGGTTGTCCTGCTGATCGAAGAACCAGCCGGTCTTCTGACCGTGCTGCACGTCAACCGCGAACTTCAGCCCACCCTCTTCGACGATCGCGCGCTCGGGCACCTCGCCGAATGCGACCTCGACATAGGACGGCAGACCCTCGATGACGCGCGCGCTGCCATCGTTGCGGAACAGCAGCGCCGCCGGATTCAGCACCTTGCGTACCGCATCGACGATGAGATCCTTCATGCGCTCCATGCCGGCGGTGCCGATCTGTGCAACCACGACATCGCCGAAGCGGTCGACCACCAGGCCCGGCAGGCCATCCGACTCGCCGAACACCAGCCGGTAATGCGGGCTGTCGAACAGGCGCTCGCGCAGGGCCAGCGCCACGTTCAGCCGATGCACGAACAGCGAGCGATCGAGCGTGTGACCGCCGCGGTCCAGCACCCGCGCGCAGATCAAGGTGGCCGGATTCACGTAGCCGGTGCCGACCGGCTTGCCGCCGGCATCCAACACATGCACCGGGCTGCCGGCTTCCATCGCGGTCAGCGGCGAGCGGACCACGTCGACTTCATTGCTGAACACCCAGAGGTGGCCGGCCCGCAGGCGGCGATCCTCGCCTCGCTTGAGGATCAGGGCGGGGTAGTCGGCAGCACTCATTCTTGAATTTCCTTTGAACCGGCGCGGAGCGCCGCGAAGTGGGGCAAGGGTGCCGGCGCGAAGCGCGGCGGCGCCGAAAGCGGTGGTACCGGCCAAGGGCTCGGCAAAGTCAGGGCCAGACCTGCGGTATCAGCAGCAGCGACCAGCACAGGATCACGTTCAACATCAAGGTGAATACCGCGGCCGAGCCCATGTCCTTGGCACGACCAGCGAATTCGTTATGTTCGGGGCCCATGCGGTCGACCGCGGACTCAATCGCGGAGTTGAGCAGCTCGGCCGACAGCACCAGCAGCAGGCTACCCACCAGCAGCACGCGCTCGATCGCAGATTGGCCGAGCCACAGCCCGAGCGGACAGAGGATCAGGAAAAGGTAGACCTCCAGCCGGAACGAAGCCTCCAGTCTGAAGGCAGCGGCCAGGCCCTGCATCGACCATTTGAACGCCTTCCACATGCCGCCCGGGCCGCGTGGAATCAGCGAGTTGACGCGATCGACCATGGGGCGCGGGGGTCCTGCGGGTAGGCGACCGCGGTAGCGCGGCGGCTGCGTAGTGTATCGCGGGCTCACGCTGGCGAGATTGTCGGCTGAACCGTCGGCGGCGCTACCATCGGCGCCCGCGGTCACGGCCGTGCCACGCGCGCGTCGTGCACGCTGGTCCAACACCCTCGACACCCCACCGCCAGATCCAGGAGCCTGCACCCATGTTCGACCCCGAGCGACTACTGAAACAGATGTTGGGCGGCGCGCTTGGAGGCGCGCTGGGCGGCGGTAAAGGTCGAAAGAAGCACGCGCGCGGCGGGCTCGGCGGGGCTCTTGGCGGACTCAGCACAGGCAACAAGGCCGCGCTGGGCCTCGGTGCGCTCGGCGTCGCCATGGCCGCCTGGGATCACTACAAGGGCCAGTCGAATGCAGCGACGCCTTCGCCCACCCCCGTCGCTCCGCCGCTGTCCTCGTTTCCGCCACCGCCGCCGCCGGCTTCACCAGCGCTGGCTGCGCCGGCACCGATGGCATCCACGCAGCGGGTGCCCGAAGCCCTGCTGGCCATTCGCAGCATGATCGCGGCTGCAGCGGCTGACGGGCTCATCGACGGCAACGAGCGCGAGGTGATTCTGGACCGCGCGCAGTCTGCTGGGCTCGACCCCGACGACCTCGCGGCCCTGCGCAGCGAGCTCGCGCAGCCGCTGTCCATGCCCGAACTGCTCGCACAGACGCCGGCGCACCTGGCCGCCGAGGTCTATGCCGCCGCCTTGATCACGATCAGCGTCGACACCGAGGCCGAGCGGCGCTGGATGCAGCGCCTGGCCGAAGGTTTGAAGCTTGACGATGCGCAGCGCGCCGAGCTCGACGCGCAGTTCGCCCCTACTTCCCAACCCTGAGGAAACCCCATATGCATGCCTGGTACATCAGCTACGGCGGCCAGCAGATCGGCCCGCTCGACCACGCCACCGCCGCCGCTCAGGCCCGCCAGAACCCCAACGGTCACTGCTGGCGCACGGGCTTTGCCGAGTGGATGCCGATCACCGCCTGCACCGAACTGACGGGTGCCGGTGCGGGACCACTGCTTGCCCACGCCGCGCCGCCGCCTATCGCACAACGCAGCGCCGATGAGATCGACTTCCAGATTTTCGGCCAGGAAATGCAATTCGTGGAGATCGAGCTGGATCCGGGCGAAAGCGCGGTCTCGGAAGCCGGCGCACTGATGTTCAAGGACGCCCAGATCGAAATGGAGACAGTATTCGGCGACGGTAGCCACAGCGGCCCCGGCGGCAGCTTTTTCGACAAGCTGCTGGGCGCCGGCAAGCGCGTGCTGACGGGCGAGAGTCTGTTCATCACGATGTTCTCGAATACCGCCACGCAGGGCAAAGCCAAGGTGGCCTTCGCCTCGCCCTATCCGGGCACGATCATCCCGCTGTCACTGAAGAACTATGGCGGACGCCTGATCTGCCAGAAAGACAGTTTCTTGTGCGCGGCACGCGGCGTCAGTATCGGCATCTTCTTCCAGAAGAAGATCATGACCGCGCTGTTTGGCGGCGAGGGCTTCATCATGCAGAAGCTCGAAGGCGACGGTCAGGTGTTCGTACACGCCGGCGGCACCGTGGTCGAGCGCGAGCTGAAAGCCGGTGAACGCCTCGACGTCGACACCGGCTGCGTGGTCGCTCTGACCCAGTCCGTAGGCTTTGATGTGAAGCCGGTCGGCGGAATCAAGTCGATGCTGTTCGGTGGTGAAGGCATGTTCCTGGCCACGCTCACCGGCCCCGGCCACGTCTGGCTGCAGTCGCTGCCGTTCTCGCGGATGGCGGGGCGAATGTTCGCCGCGGCGTATCAGCGCGGAGGCAGCAAAGAGGAAGGCTCGGTGCTGGGCGGTCTGGGCGGCATCCTGTCAGGTGACCGCGGGTTCTGATCCGCCGCGGATGCGAACGGTGCCGTCTTGCCCACGGCGCCGTTCGCGTTTCAATCGGCGCTGTCTGCGCGAGTGCGGCCATCGGGGTCGGCCTCGTCGGCGAAGATCGCCACCCCACGCGCGCCGTCGACGGTGATCCATCCGCGGTACATGCCGGCGGTGTTGAAGGGCATTCGGATTGCCCCGCTGGCGTCGATCGCGATCACACCGCCGTCGCCGCCCAGCTTGGGCACGTCGTCCATCAGAACGGTATCGGCCGCCACTGCCAGCGACTGTCCGGCGTACTTCATGCGGGCGCAGATGTCGTACGCGACCGCGAGACGGATGAAGTACTCGCCCCAGCCGGTTGCCGATACGCCACAGCGTTCGTCCGCATAGGTGCCAGCGCCAATGATCGGCGCGTCGCCGACGCGACCCCAGCGCTTGTTGACCATGCCGCCGGTGGAAGTCGCCGCAGCGATGTTCCCGGCGTGGTCGAGCGCAACGGCACCGACCGTTCCGAAATAGGTGGAGGTCGGAATCGAGGCTCGTGCCTTCTCGCGTTCCAGGACGGTCTGCAGCTGATTCCAGCGCTGCTCGGTGCGGAAGTAGGCCGGATCGACCTGGGCGATGCCGCGCTCCTTGGCGAAACGTTCGGCGCCTTCGCCGATCAGCATCACGTGCGGGGATTGTTCCATGACCGCACGAGCCAGATCGATCGGATTGCGCACCGTACGCAAGCCTGCCACCGCCCCTGCACGCCGGCTGACGCCGTCCATGATTGACGCATCAAGCTCGTTGTGGCCTTCGTGGGTAAACACCGCGCCCTTTCCGGCGTTGAAGTACGGCGAGTCCTCCAGAACTTTCACCGCAGCCAGCACCGCATCCAGACTCGGTGCGCCTTCGGAGAGCGCGGCGGCGCCCGCGTCCAGCGCACGGTTCAAATCCACGCGGATGGCGGCGTCGAGCTCGGGCGTGATCGCCTCGCGGGTCAAGGTGCCAGCACCGCCGTGGATGACCAGCGCAAAGCGGGGCTCGGCTGCTTGCGCTGCGAGTGGCAGGGCGAGGCCCAGAGAGAGAGCGAGTCGAAGGCTGCTGGCAGGCATGGGGCGTACACTCGGAAAAATCGGGTACGCACACCTTCGTTAGCGGAGGCGCGTGCGGTCAAGTGCCACAGGCTGCACCTTTGGCAGCGCAACGAGCTCAGTGCCGCGGACCAGCTGCATGCATAGAAGCGAAACAGGCGAGTCGATGCAGCACGCTCTACCCCCGAAAATCAGAAGCCCGGCACGAGGCCGGGCTTCTGGGTGTCACAGGCTGCGCGGCAGATCAGTTCTGCACGTTCAGCTCAGTGCGACGGTTCGTCTCGTTCTTGCACTCCGGCAGATTCTGGCCGGTCGGCACCAGCGGACGGCTTTCGCCGTAACCGCGCGGACCCACCAGACGCGAAGCGCTGATTCCGTTGTTGGTCAGGAAGTCGTACACCGCCTTGGCGCGGTTCTGCGACAGGGTCTGGTTGTACGCATCCGAACCACACAGGTCGGTGTGGCCGGCGACTTCAACGCGCAGATCACTGTACTGGCGCAGGATGGTGACGACTTCATTCAGGGTCGTCACCGCGTCCGGGCGCAGGGTGGCGCGATCGAAGTCGAAGTTCACGCCGCGCAGGTCGATCGTGACCGGCACCGGGCAACCGTCCGGACCGACAGTCTGGCCGGGGGTGCTGTTCGGGCACTTGTCTTCGCAGTTATTGACGCCATCGCCATCGTCGTCCAGATCAGCGCAGCTGACCTGCGGAACCGGAGCAGGCGTCGGGGCCGGAGCGGCATCGACCGGAGCCTGAGCCTTGGCACCCAGCGGGAAGCTGACGCCCAGCGACATCACGCGGTCTGCGAAATAGTCTTCGCCGGCGACGCTCTGATCGTCGAAATCGAAACGCGCGCCGTACTCAGCGCGGACGATGGCGCGGCCGAAATCACGCTGGATACCAACGCCCACGTTCATCGCCAGATTGTTGCCCTTTACTTCGCCTGGACGGCCGAACGGGCTTTCAAACTCGCGCTCATGGCGCCACACGCCGGCGCCCATCGCCAGATAGGGGCCCCAATTGTCGCCAGCTTCGCGGAAGTGGTAGCGGCCGGTCAGACCCAGACCGTACTGGCTCCAGTTCAGCGAGTTTCCGCGCAGCTGCGGATTGACGTAGCCGATCTCGGCATCCAGCGACCAGTTGGGGGTGAAGAACTTGCCGAAGTTCAGGCCAAGCTGGCCGTTGTCCTTCAGGCCGCGCGTGCTGTCGAACTCGACAATTCCCGCGGATGCGCCGACGTACCAGCGATCATCGAAATCTTGCGCATTGGCTGCGCCCATGAAACCGACGCCAGCCAGCAGCGCGCAGCAAAGGAGTTTCTTCTGCATTGGTGTTCTCCTGATGAGACTTGTGGTGTTACAGCGGACGAACATCGTCCAAACAAAACGCCGGCCTGAACCGATGCCAGCGCGATGGACGCAACTGTACGGCTTCAGGATGACGCGCACGTTAACGCATTTGTAACGGGGGCCGCAAATCAAGAATCTCTTTCCTGATACGCCGAATTTTGTAAGACCCTGTCTGTGCGGTAGCCCACCGTCGCGCACGCGCTTCGCATGGTCTTGCCGCCCGGCACGGACTTGGGCAAGGTGGAGGAAGGCCACGCCCCAACCTTGAGCGCAATGAACTCGAACACCTTTCCCGTCCTACTGAGCCCGCTCAAAGTCGGGCACCTGACGCTGCGCAACCGCGTCCTGATGGGCTCTATGCACACCGGTCTGGAAGACCGAGCCAGCGATTTTCCGCGACTCGCGGCCTACTTCGCTGAGCGCGCCAAGGGCGGAGTCGGTCTGATCGTCACCGGCGGCATCGCCCCGAACATGACCGGCTGGGTCAAGCCATTTGCCGGCAAGCTGTCCTGGCCCTGGGAAGTACGTCGGCATCGGCGGGTCACTGCGGCCGTGCACGCGGAGGGCGCTCATATCTGCATGCAGATCCTGCACGCGGGCCGCTATGCCTATCACCCGCTGGCGGTAGCTCCCTCGGCGCTCAAGGCGCCAATCACCCCGTTCAAACCCCGCGCGCTGAGCACGCGCGGCGTCGAGGCCCAGATCCGCGACTTCGTGCGCTGCGCCCAGCTCGCCCGCGAGGCGGGCTATGACGGTGTCGAGGTGATGGGCTCCGAGGGCTACCTCATCAATGAGTTCCTCGCGCCACGCACCAATCATCGTGAGGACCGCTTCGGCGGCAGCCTTGAAAACCGAATGCGCTTCGCAGTCGAAATCGTGCGTCGTACGCGCATCGCGCTGGGTGCGGACTTTTTGATCATCTATCGACTGTCGATGCTGGACCTGGTCGAGGGCGGCTGCAGCTGGGACGAGGTGGTCGCCACCGCCAAGGCGATTGAAGCCGCAGGTGCCAGCCTTATCAACACCGGTATCGGCTGGCACGAGGCCCGCATTCCCACGATCGTGACTTCCGTTCCACGCGCGGCCTTTACCGGGGTGACCGCGCGGCTGCGCGCCGAAGTCCAGCTGCCTCTTGTCACCAGCAACCGGATCAACACGCCCGAATTGGCGGAGGCCCTGCTGGCGGCGGGCACGGCCGACCTGGTCTCGATGGCGCGCCCCCTGCTCGCCGACCCGGCCTGGGTCAACAAGGCCCGTGCCGGTCGCAGCGCCGCCATCAACACCTGCATCGCCTGCAACCAGGCCTGCCTGGATCACGTCTTCGAGAACAAGCCGGCCAGCTGCCTGGTCAACCCGATGGCCTGCCGCGAAACCGAAATCGTACTGCGACCGAGCACCTCACCGAAACGTGTTGCCGTGGTTGGCGCAGGGCCTGCCGGCCTGGCCAGCGCGTGTGCGGCCGCCGAGCGTGGCCACCGTGTTGTTTTGTTCGAGGCCGCGGACGACATCGGCGGCCAGTTCAATCTGGCGCGCCGGATTCCGGGCAAGGAAGAGTTCAACGAAACGCTGCGCTATTTCCGCACCCGCATCGACGAGCTGGACATCGAACTGCGCCTGCGCACCCGGGCAGACGTTGAGACCCTGCGAAACGAGGCTTTCGATGCAGTCATCATCGCCACCGGTGTGCGCCCACGCACGCCGCCAATTCCGGGCGTTGATCATCCGAAGGTCGTCGGCTACGCCGACGCGCTCAAGGGCGCGCACATCGGAGAGCGCGTCGCGGTGATCGGCGCCGGCGGCATCGGTTTCGATGTCTGCGAATTCTTGAGCACGCCAACGCCGTCGCCTACGGTCGAGCCGCAGCGCTGGATGGACGAATGGGGCGTCGACATCGACTACACCCAAGGTGCTGGCCTGAAGCCGGCGCAGGTCGAAACCTCGCCACGGACCATCTGGATGCTCCAGCGCAGCGCCGGCAAACCCGGCGCGCGATTGAACAAAACGACGGGATGGGTCCACCGTGCGGCGCTCAAAAGCAAGGGTGTCGCCACGCTTGGGAGCGTCGAGTACTTACGCATCGATGACGACGGCTTGCACTGCCGAGTTGATGGCAAAGACACCTTGTTCAATGTAGATACTGTTGTTCTGTGCGCCGGACAGGAATCCGAAAACTCACTGTTTGCGGAACTGCAGAAAGCAGGCCTGCGTGCAACCTTGATTGGCGGCGCGCTGCTTGCCGGTGAGGTCGATGCCAAGCGCGCGATCGAAGAAGGTGTGCGCGCGGCTGCCGCACTCTAGGTGCTCCAGCGCACCAGCAAACGCCATTTGTTTTGCCAACGCACAAAAATGATTGGAAACAGACGTTCAGGTACAACCCTACATGTTCAGCTAGGGTTTACTTTGGCGCTGTACTCTCGCCGCCAGCTCGCCCCACGGTGACCCCGCCGGCTCTGACCCAGCCTGCACCTGGAGCGCGAACGCGACCGCCACTCGTGCAGGCCGTCCGTTCACATCCGTAATGCGGCTGACGGCGAGGCGCCTTTCCTGCCCCCGTCAGGCGTGACCTTCAACGCCATGTCGGCGTAGTTCCCCTTACCACAGCTTTGAAGCCCGTCTACGTGGCGCTGCTGGCGGTGGGGAGCGGACGCCGGCGCAACGGAACAGGAGTCCGCATGAAACTGGCTTGGATCCTCTGGTTGGCCAACGTGCTGCCGCAGCCCGTCGCCGATCCTCTGTGCCTCACCACGACCATCTACCTGGAGGCGCGGAACCAGTCCGTGCTAGGCCAGCGCGCCGTCGCGGAAGTCGCGCTACGCCGTGTCGAAGACGGTCGCTGGGGCAGGTCGGTGTGCGCGGTCGTGACCTCGCCCCGGCAATTCGCGCCGACCCTCGTCTCGGGGAACTACCGTCTGAAAAACCCCGTTGCCTGGGATCGCGCGACCACGATCGCATTCGATGCCCTGCGCGACTGGAGCAAGCCCAGCCGCGATCGGCGGCAGGTCGTGCCGGGCGCGAGCCACTTTCTGGTCAACGACCTGGTCAATCGACCGAATTGGGCGCAGGGCACTCCCGTCGCGCTGATCGGTGACCACGCCTTCTACAGCGTCAGCGAGCTGTAGCGAGCTCCAGGCCCAACGCACACAGCAAAAGGGCGGCCAATGGCCGCCCTTTTGCTGTGTGCGCTTCAGCGACTCAACCCATGTCGGGGCCCCGCGCCAGTGCCCGTTTTACGGCCTCAAGCGCAGCTGGATCGTCAAGGGTGGACAGATCGCCAGGATCACGGCTTTCCACCAGCGCCTGCAGTGAACGCCGTAACAGCTTGCCCGAGCGGGTTTTCGGAAGCGCGTCCACCACATACACGCGCGCAGGTTTCGCCACGGCGCCCAACTGTTCCACCACCTGACGCATCATCGCCTCGGCCGCTGCGCGTCGGGCGGAGCCATCGCCGCCGCCCTTGAGCGTCGCGAACACGACCGGCACCTGACCCTTGAGCTCATCGGCAGCACCGATCACTGCCGCTTCGGCGACCACGCCGCAGCCCGACACCGACTCTTCGATCTCACGCGTACCAAGTCGATGGCCGGCGACGTTGATCACGTCATCGGTGCGGCCAAGGATGAAGTAGTAGCCGTCCTCATCGCGAATCGCCCAGTCCAGCGAGCTGTAGAGCAGTTCCTTGAAGTGGCTGAAATAGCTGGCCACAAAGCGCGCGTCGTCATTCCACACCGTCGACAGACAGCCCGGCGGCAGCGGTGGGACGATCGCGAGCACGCCTTTCTCGTTGGCAGCGCAGGGCTCACCGCTGACCTCGTTGATCAGCTTCAGATTGAAGCCGAGGTTGGGCAGGCCGGGCGACCCGAACTTGGTGGGCTTCAGCTCGAGTCCGGGCTGCAGACACAGCACGGGCCAGCCGGTTTCGGTCTGCCAGTAGTTGTCGATCACCGGAACGCCCAGCGCATCATTGATCCAGCGCGCGGTCGGCTCGTCCAAGGGTTCGCCAGCGAGGAACAGCCACTTCAGTGCAGACAGATCGTGCTTGGTCAGCCACGCCGGGTCCTGCTTTTTCAGCACGCGCACTGCGGTGGGCGAAGAGAACAGGGTGCGTACGCCGTACTGCGCGCACAGCTCCCACCAGATGCCCGCATCGGGCGAGGTGGGCAGGCCTTCATAGACGATCGTCGTAGCCCCGACGATCAGAGGCCCGTAGACGATGTAGGAATGCCCGACCACCCAGCCCACGTCCGAGGTGGAGAACATCACCTGACCGGGGCCGATATCGAACACCGTGCGCATCGACAGCGCCAGCGCAACCGCATAGCCGCCGGTGTCGCGCTGCACGCCCTTGGGCTTGCCGGTGGTGCCCGAGGTGTAGAGCAGATAGCTGGGCTCATTGCTTTCGCGCCAGACCACCGGCACTTCGATGTCCGCAAAGGGCTGCGAGGCCTGTGAGTAGTCCACATCACGATCCGGCGTCATCGGCAGTTCAACGTCGAGCCCTCTGTTCATCACAAGAACATGTGCTGGCGGATGCTGCGCTTCTGCCAGCGCGAGGTCGACCAGGGGCTTGTAGCGGATCACCTTGCCGGAACGCATCCCCGCGTCAGCGCAAATCAGCAGCTTGGGCTGGGCGTCGTCGATGCGAAGCGCCAGGTTGTGCGCGGCAAACCCACCGAACACGACGGAATGGATCGCGCCGATTCGAGTACAGGCCAGCATCGCGATCACAGCCTCACCGGTGTTCGGCATGTAGATCACCACCCGATCGCCCTCGCCCACCCCGAGCGCGTGGAGGGTCGCCGCACACTGGCTGACCGCCCGGTGCAGCTGCGCGTATGTCCACGTCTCGCGCTTGCCCGTCTCGGTGGAAATCGCGATCAAGGCCGGCTGATCGGCGCGTTCCGCAAGATGACGATCGATCGCGTTGTGGCAGAGATTCGTACGCCCGCCCACGAACCAGCGGCGGAACGGTGGCTTCGAATCGTCGAGGATCCGCTGCGGCGGCGTCTCCCAGTCGATGGCGCGGGCAGCCTCGGCCCAGAAAGCCTCCGGCTGATCAATCGACTGCCGGTAAAGGGCTTCGTACTGCATACACAGTCTCCGCTGGGACAATGTCGGAAGCGTAGTCGCAGCGGGACGCGAGCGCCTGTCGACCATGGTCGTGGAAGACGGGGCAGCTGGTCGAGCTTCCGCGACTCTCAGCGTGAGGCGTGGCGATTCACCCTGGCTCGCATCCACTCGCTCAGTGCTTCGGCCG
The DNA here is from genome assembly GCA_964586455.1 of uncultured Aquimonas sp. Taxonomy (GTDB): domain Bacteria; phylum Pseudomonadota; class Gammaproteobacteria; order Xanthomonadales; family Xanthomonadaceae; genus Aquimonas. The sequence continues at coordinate 61,613 of CAZPHV010000008.1, read as the reverse complement.
GTTGCGGCACCGACAGCAGAAAGCCCTGTACCTGATCGCATCCGTAGGTCCGCAGTCGATGCAACTGAAACGCCGTCTCCACCCCTTCAGCCACGACCTGCAGGCGCAGACGCTGGGCCAAGGCGATCACTGAGCTCACGATATCGGCCGAGGGGCCGCCATCTTCCAGGCTGCTGATAAAGCTGCGGTCGATCTTCAGCGTCTGGATCGGCAGGCGTATCAGGTAGGCCAGGCTGGAATAGCCGGTTCCGAAATCGTCCAGAGCGATGCTCAGGCCCAGCTGACGCAAGGCCTCCAGCCGCAGCACAGCCTGCTCGGGCTGTTCCATCAAGACCGATTCGGTTACTTCGAGCTCTATGGCTTCGCCCGGCAGCCCAGCAGCCGCGAGGGCCGCTTCGATCTGCGGGAGCAACTGATCGCTGCGGAACTGGCGCGGTGACACGTTCACTGCCACTTTCAGCGTGTCGAACCCCGCGTCTCGCCAGCGCCGCAATTGGCCACAGGCTTCCGCCAACACCCACCCACCAATCTCGACGATGAGCCCGCTGCGCTCGGCTTGCGGAATGAATCGACCGGGAGCGACCAACTCGCCCTCGGGGCTGCGCAGGCGCAGCAACGCCTCGACGGCTGTCACCGAGTTGTCGCTCAGGTGCAGCTTGGGCTGGTAGTGCAGTTCAAATCGCGCGTCCTGCAGCCCCAGTTTCAGCCAGGCGTCCATTTCCAGCAGGGCCAAGGCATCCGCATTCATGTGCGGCGCATAGAAGCAGCGCTGGCTGTGGCCATCCGCCTTGGCTTGGTACATCGCGGAGTCTGCGTTGCGAATCAGTACCTCGGCGTCTTCGCCATCTTCGGGGAACACGCTGATCCCGGCGCTGGCGCTGACGAACACCGGTCGCCCATCAACCAGGATCGGGGTGGCCAAGGCCTTCAGCAGCTTGTCCGCCACCAGCCCAGCGTCCTCTGCCTTTCGCAAGCCCTCCACCACCACCACAAATTCGTCGCCCCCCAAGCGCGCCAGGGTGTCACAGGTGCGCGTGCTCGCACGCAGGCGCTGGCCGATCTCGACCAACACGGCATCGCCCGCAGCATGGCCCAGGCTGTCATTGATGTGTTTGAAGCCATCGAGGTCCATGAACACCACCGCGGCTCGGCAATCACGTGCCCGTGCACGCTGTAGCGCGTGCTGCAACTGCGCCTTGGCTTGGACACGGTTGGGCAGCTCGGTCAGGGCGTCGTGATGCGCCATGTGCTCCAGCCTGCTCAAACTCTGCTTCAACGCGCTGATGTCGGTACCCACGCCGACGTAATGACTGACACGCCCATGACTGTCGTAGACCGCGTTGATGGTCAGACGCTGGGGGTAGATGTCGCCCGATTTGCGGCGATTCCAGATTTCGCCGTGCCAGTGCCCCTGCGCTTCCAGCGCTTGCCACAGTTCCACGAAAAATTCGGGCTCATGCTTACCCGAGCTCAACAGCTTGGGCTCACGCCCAAGCACTTCCGCCTCGCCATAGCCGGTGATCTCAGAAAAAGCCGCATTGACGGCAACGATGCGGCCCTGGGGATCGGTGATCAACACGCCATCGCGAGTTGATTCAAACACCCGTGCATGCAGGCTCAGGCGCGCCTCGCTGCGGCGGCGTTCGATACAGGCTCCGATCATCGACCCCAGCAGGCGCAGCAGCTGCGCCTCGTGCGCCTGCCATTCGCGCTCACAGCGAACCGAGTCGGCACCGATGAAACCCCAGAACCCGCCATCCAGCATCACCGGCGCCAGCAGCAGGCTCTGCACGTCCTGCGCTTCCAGCACGCGCCGTTCGCTGTCGATGAATTCGCGCACATGACCGGCCACATCGCGCTCGGCCAGCAGTTGCCCCGACTGCCAGGGCATGTGCACATGCATCGGGAAGCAGCGCATGTCGGGGTTGTCGATCTCAGGGTTGATCCCCTCGCCTACCCATTCGTAGTGCATGGAACAAACCAACTCACCGGGCGCCGCAGGCAGTGCCTCGAAGACATACAGCCGATCGACCTCAAGCTGTCTGCCGCAACGTTCCAGAACGATCGCGATCTCGGCTTCAGTATCGCGCGCCCGCAGCAAATCGAAAGCGGCGCTGGCAGCAAGCTGCATCAGCGCGCCCTGCGTCGGCAGTCCGGACACGGCGCTCTCGAAGCCTGGATCGGCGAGACCGGCCTGCAGGACTCGCGTTAATTCATCCACCGGCACCTCCTGGGATTGCTCCGCTGCCGTGGACCAGCGCAAGCCCGGCAACCGATCACCATGGGCGCACATGCCTCGGACCCGATGGTCGCTGCAAGATTTACGCCGCCGCAGGCCTGAAACCACGCACCTGTGTCATGCCCATTCAAAGAAAAGGGCGCCAGCAGGCGCCCTTTTCGAACTTGCCTCGCATCCAGCTTAGCCGAGCAGATGCGCCACGCCGGCGCGCTCTTCTTCCAGCTCGTTGAGGGTGAAGTTGATGCGCTCCTGCGAGAATTCGTCGATCGCCAGGCCCTGCACGATCTCGTACTTGCCATCCTTGCAGGTGACCGGGTAGCCGAACATCACGTCCTTCGGGATGCCGTAGCTGCCATCCGAAGGTATGCCCATCGTGACCCACTTGCCATTCGTGCCCAGCACCCAGTCGCGGATGTGGTCGATCGCGGCATTGGCCGCCGAGGCCGCCGAGGACAGGCCGCGCGCTTCGATGATCGCGGCACCGCGCTTGCCGACCTTCGGAATGAAGGTTTCGCGGTTCCAGGCCTCGTCGCCGATCTTGTCCTTCAGCGAGGCCGTGTGCGCGGTGGCGAAGCGGTAGTCCGGGTACATGGTCGGGCTGTGGTTGCCCCATACGACCAGCTTCTCGATGTCGGCCACGGCCACCTCGGCCTTGATCGCCAGCTGCGACAGCGCGCGGTTGTGGTCGAGGCGCAGCATCGCGGTGAAGTTGTTCGGGTTCAGATCGGGCGCGGACTTCATCGCGATGTAGGCATTGGTATTGGCCGGGTTGCCGACCACCAGCACCTTGATGTCACGCGAGGCAACCGCGTTGATCGCCTTGCCCTGCACGGTGAAGATCTCGGCGTTCTTCAGCAGCAGATCTTTGCGCTCCATGCCCGGGCCGCGCGGCATTGCACCGACCAGCAGGGCGACGTCGGCATCCTTGAACGCAACCATCGGGTCATCGGTGCCGACCATGCCGGCCAGCAGCGGGAACGCGCAGTCCTCAAGCTCCATCATCACGCCACGCAGCGCGGCCTGGGCCTTCTCCATCGGCAGCTCGAGCATCTGCAGGATCACGGGCTGATCCTTGCCCAGCATGTCGCCGGAGGCGATACGGAACAGCAGCGAGTAGCCGATCTGGCCGGCGGCGCCGGTCACTGCAACGCGGACGGGGGTCTTCATGGGAGGGTCCTGTGTCGTCTTCTGGGGTGGATGGAGCAGCGGGACATTCAATGCGCCTGTAGTCGAACGACCTCAGCGCATCTGGTAGCCGATCGCGGCAAGATGTTTCTGCAGCGCTGGCCGGTTGTAGCCATGGATCACTTCATCGCCGATCACGGTCATTGGCACGCCGCGACCGCCGAGGGCTTCGACGACCTCACGGCCTTCTGCGAGATCGAAGTCGAGCTCCGTGAAACGCACGCCCGCGGCACGAAACTCGGCCAGCTGTTTCTGGCAATAGCCGCACCATTCGGCGCTGACCATCACCACGCGGCTCGGGTCGCCGGCGCCAGGCAGTGTGTTGAGGGTGGCCTGCGCGGATCGGTCCGAGCGCCAGAAGCCGATCGCGATCAGCACCGCCAGGATCAGTAGCCAGTGACGCCCGCTCATACGAGCTCCCCGAAGAACGCCTGGATACGCTTCAGGCCTTCGGCAAGCTGGTCGTCCGGACAGGTGTAGGAAATGCGCAGCGCGCTCGGTTCGCCAAAGGCCGAGCCCGGCACACAGGCCACGCCCTTGACCTCCAGCAGCGCCGAACAGAAGTCGACGTCATCGGCAATCAGCCGCACACCGTGTCGGCGTCCGAAGGCGCAGGAAATGTCAGGAAACACGTAGAACGCGCCTTCCGGCTTCGGGCATACGACGCCCGGGATCTGCGCCAGCGCCGCCAGCACCTGATCGCGCTTGGCCTCGAATTCATGCGCCTTGGCTGCGGGCACCTCCTGCGGGCCTGACAGCGCGGCGATCGCAGCGGCGATGACCACCTCGGGCAGGTTGGTGATGTGGTTCGAATTGAGCGTGGTCAGCGCCTGTGCGACCGACTCCGGCCCGGCCATGAAACCCACCCGCCAACCCGGCATGCCATAGGTCTTGGACAGCGAGTCGACGAAGATCACGCGGTCCGCCAGCTCAGGTCGGAAGTGCAGCACGTTGCGATAGCTCTGCCCGCTGAACACCATGCGGTGATAGATGTCGTCGCAGATCACCCAAACATCGTGGTGACGGGCGATGACGTCTGCCAGGGCGGCGATCTCGTCGCCGCTGTAGACCATGCCCGTCGGGTTCGACGGGTTGTTGAACAGGAACACTTTCGGGCCGCGGGCCAGTGCTGCGTCCAGCTGTTCCGGCCTCAGCTTGTAGTTCTGGCTGGCCGGACACGGCAGCACCGTCGCCCGCGCACCGACGATCGCGGCGATGTCGGCATAGGTGGTCCAGTAAGGCGACGGAAACACGATCTCGTCGCCCGGATCCAGCAGCGCTTCGGCCAGGTTGTAGAGGATGTGCTTGGCGCCGATACCGGTGGCGCAGTGCTTGCGCTGATAGCCCGACAGGCCGGCGGCCTCGATGTGCCTGAGGAATGCATCGAGCAGCGCGTCCGGCCCCCGATTGCTGCCGTACTGGCCACTGTCGTGCTGCAGCGCCTCGCGCGCGGCGGCATACACGTGCGCGCCGGGCAGGAAGTTCGGAACGCCGATCGAGAAGCTGATGATCTCGCGGCCAGCGGCCTTCATCTGCCGGGTCTTTTCAACGATCTGCATGATCGCGCTGGGCTTGGCGCGCCCCATACGCTGGGCAAGCTTGGGCATGTGCACCTTCGGAGTGTGGGGTTCGCTGCAACCGCGCTGGCGGACTCCAGCAGCCGGCCCGAGCGGCGGTCAAAAGCCGCCGAAGTCTAGCACGCAGGCCCTGGGCGACCGATCCGCGAGGTCTACGGCCAAAGTCGACTCCGCATGAGCACACACCTGTCCGGCGCCCACACGTGTCGACAGCAAATGCAGGTCGAACTCGACTTACCGACTGACGTTGAAAGCCGAGCTCAAGCGCGCACGGAGAGCGCGGCACTCCTGCCAGCACCGGACGGGCCGCTGCTGGCGTAGGCCTCACGCGCCCGACCGAGCGCGATCTCCACCCTCGCCTGCCCCGTCATCTGGTTGGCCTGAGCGACCACGCGGTAGTCCTGGGAGGACGGCTGCGCTGGTGCCAGCGCCGCAGCGACGATACGCGCCGCCTTGGCCAGCGTCGCTTCCGGGTCGCCGCGCACCGGCGAGGTGTCGATGCCGACCTCGCCGCCCACGGCATAGCGGCGCCGGTCCGGCCCGGTTTGATAGGTGTAGCTGGGGCCGGAAGTAATCAGTTCACCGCCGGCAGCCACATGCGCCTGCTCGTGCGCACGCACTTCGCGATCGCGCGCCGACAGCTCGGCGATCACGCGCTGGATCGCCGGGTCCTGCAGTGGGTCGCTGGGTTTTGCAGAGGTCGCGGTGGCCGTGCGCTCACGCGTAGAAGAAGTTCCGGGCGAGTCCATCGCGTCTACGTCGCGAGCTTCGGGCTCGGCCGAGCCCGAAGCAAAGGCTACCAAGCCAGCCGTCGCCCTTGCGCCGACGGGCACAAGGGGCATGAAACCTTCGGCGCTGGCTCGGACGATCTGCATGCTCGGGCTCCTGCGTCGACAAGCATCGCACGAGCCGCGCCGAGAGGCTCATCCGCAGGGTTCGAAGCGGCGCACGGCTACCTGGCCCTGCAGACCCCCGAAGGCCTCATCCTGCAACGGCGAGCTGTCGAAACTGTACTCGAGCACACCGCGATCACAGGCGGTGAAGCGCAGCCGTCCACGTCCGATCACATGCGTGTTGGCGGTCGGCAGGGCATCCAGCAATCCGCCCGTGGTGCGCATCCATTCCAGCTCTACGACGCCGGCCTGCCCCGGCACACTCCGCCCGGCCACCGTCAACCAGTGTTGAGGTTGCGGCAGGTTGGTGGGGTGGGCCGAGAACCCGAACCACGCGCCCCAGAGCGCGCCTGCCTGGGTCTCAAGACCCGGATCGACCTGGATCAGCAGGCCTTGCGAAGGCCGCCCCTCCAGAACCCAGCTGCCGGTAGAAGCCGCGCTCAAGCCCCACTGCTGCGGCAGTGAGGTCCCGCCGCAGCTCGCCGGGGCCGGGCCCAGGCGCTGCAGTCGGCGCGAGCCCGCGAACGGCAGCGCTTGGCCGGGCTGCGCGGGCTCGATGCGGTATCCGAGCTCCAAGGTGTTGCAGTCGATGGCGCGCAGCTCGGCCGAACCCTGTTCGCGGGTCACGGGCGCGCCGCCGCTGAAAGTTCCATCAGCAGTGGAGTAGAGCGTGCCCGCGATCGGCATCCCAGTCGCGGCGGAGCCCTGACCCAGCATCGAGTACCAGCGCAGCCCCCGATGACTTGCAATATCCCCCAGGGCCGCTGCCTCGGTCGGCAGGACAAAGCCGAACCAGGCCGCGAACCAGCGCTGAGTGCCGGCTTCGACATCGAGCATCAGCCCCTGCCCCGTCGTCTGCGGGTCATACCACAGGCCGCTGTGCTCGGGCCCCAAGGGCTGGTCCGCGGCCAGCGGCGGTGCCTGTGCAGCGGTCGAAGCTTGGATTCCTGCTGCAATATCGGGAGCGTGGCTCACCGCCTCCAGTCGATCCGCCACGCGCGCGATTGACTGCTGGGAGCCGCTCCACGGGGCGGACAGCTGAGCGGGCGCTCCCAGCCGTGAGTCTGCGACCTGCAGCCGGCGGATGCTCGCGCGGGTGCCTTCGCGATGCACCAGTAGCACTTCACCCGCAACCGGCGAGCGTGCGAGTTCCCAGCCGCGCAAGCTCTGCGCGTTGAGCGTGGGCCGGAACAGTTCATTCACCACCCCGGTCTGCTGGTCCAGCATCAGCACAGCGGCTGCGCCCTGCACGGCCACCAGGCCCAGCCATTGGCGGGATTCGGGCACCTCGATCCAGGATCCCGAATCCGCTGACAGCAGGGCCGTCGTCGCATCGACGCCGACCGCATCCAGAGGCGTGCGCCACACCACACTCTGCTCGCCTGAGACCAGCATCAATGCAGTCGGCTGCAGCGACCCCACGGGAGGCGCGAACTCGCCGATCAACACTTCACCGCCCGCCGCGAGTCCAAGCACGCCGGGGCAGTCCAGATCTTCCGGAAGCGACTGCTGCCAGAGCAGGTCGCCGGCGGCCGAATAACGGTTCAGTTGGAACCCGTCTGCCACGCTCTCGATGACCGCCGCCCCGAGGCCGGGCCGCGAACCTACTGCACGTTGGGCGCAATTCACCACATTGGAAATCGGAATCGTCGTGCTTACCGGCTCCGTGCCGCCCGGCGCCGCTTGTAGATGTCGGAGCGCGGCCGCGCCCGCAGAGGTGAAGTAGCGCAGGAAGTAGCTGGCGGCTCCGTCCGGGCTCATGCCGCCAAGCGGCCGAACGTTTGGCGTGGGCTGGCCCTGCCAGCTGGGCGAGGTCATCGCAGTGCCATCGTCCACATTGAAGCAGTACAGCGTGAACGCACCGGCACCGGCCCAGTACGAAGCCGAGGCGCAGATCCGACCGGCCTCCCACTCCGCATGCAGATAGGTCGTACTGAAACGCGGCACGGCGTCCAATGTTCGGCTCCAGAGCGTCTGCGACTCGCGCTGAAGCTGCAGATGCCAGACGTTGCCGAATCTCCACAGTCTCGCCACCCTGCCGTCGTCCAGGGCGTCCTGCCCTGCAACCCACGGCATCGAAGGCGAAGCCACGCGCAGCGGCTCGATCCACTGCGTCGAGCCGCCCTCGCCGACCTTGGCCAGACGGGGTATGCCGTCCTGCCTGCGGGAGGCGAGAAGCTCGTCTTCCGCAAGCCGCAAGCGCGGACGCAGCTCACCCATGGGCTGCAGCCACTCCACTGCTCCGCCCGGCATGAAGCGCAGGCTGCCCCAGCGCGAGGGCTCGGAATACTCGGCGGCCCTGACCGCATTGTCCTCGGCATGCACCAGCCACTCCGCCGAACGCAGTCCGGCTTCGCTGCTGCCCAGCGGTCCCAGTACGAAGCCTTCCTCGATCTCGACGCGTTGGACCACGCGCAGGCTGCGGTCCAGCTCGACCAGGCTGCGCGCTCCGGCGCGGTCCGCGCGTTCGCCGACCGCCAGCAACAGGCTGCCGTCCTGCTCGCGCAGCGCGGCGACACTGCGTCCGGCAACCTGGCCGCGTGCCACTACTTGTCCGCTGTCATCGAACAGCGCCAGTTCCAAGCTCTCGACACTCCCGCCCGCGCCTACCAGCAGCACGCTGCCATCGTCGAGGGCGCGCAGCCAGGTGTGAATGATCTGGTTCTTGTTCACCTGCAGGACAGTGAGCAGGTCCCTGTCCCACACGCGCTGCCCGCCTTCGAAACGCGACAGCGCCAGACTGGCGGCTGGCCCGCGGTCGCGCACGACATACACCCCGGGCTTCGCCGGGTGAGCATCAAAGGAGTGCAGCTGAAACACCTGGTCCACAAGCCGGCAGTCCGGCGCGAACACCCGCAGGCGGAAAGCAGCGTATGGCAGAAACTCCCACCCGAATGCGTAGACCAGGCCCTCGCTGTCGCGCGCCACCAGACCCGCAAGATGAGCGGGATCACTGCGCTCGTTGGCCCAGCCAAGGCTGCCCAAGGGGGTTGGCTGCGGTGTCCCCGGCGGCGGGGTGAAATTGATTTCGGGCGGCGCCGGTAACACGGTCGACACCCGCAGTGCGTCGCGTCCGTCTTCCATGCGCACCCGTGTGCACGCCTGCTCGCGTTGCTGGACCATGTACAGCGGATCCAGCGTCTCGGTGGCGGGAAGTGTGTGAACCCAGACGCTTTGGGGCAGATCCTCCCACAGCGGCGCCTCGATGAACGCATCCGCTGCGACATCCTGCAGCTCGCCATCGATGCCGAAGCGCAGCACCTCTGCGTGCGCGCGCAGCTCGAACCCTTGCTCGAGCGGTAGCAGCGAGTAGTGCACCGGGGTGACACGGCTCTGCGCGAGCGCGGAACCGCCAAGACACGACAGCGCAAGCCACGAGCCGAGCAGCGAAGTGCCAAGTCGCACGGAGGTTCTGACAGGAATCGATTCAAACATGGGACACCACCATCTTTCGCAATTCGTCATAGGGGCCGGTCGATAGAAGAGATCATCCGGCAATCGCGCAAAAGTCTGAGCTCGCAGAGTTCTGTTTCACACGCACACGCTCTGGCAAACGAAGCTGTGAGCCCGCTCGCCGGACCTGTCAGCCGGTCCTCGTCGAGACCGCTGCCTCACCCTACTTCCCGAGTTCGCACGACTCTGCGCTGCGCTGCGAACAGGGCCCCGCGCCCCCAGCGGGCCGAGCCGCAATGCGACAGCCGAAGCCTAGTCGAACGCGTTCACCGTGACTGTTGCCGAACTCTAGCCCGATGGTAGAAGCAAGGACCGCCTATCTGCAGGGCTCGAAGCGCCGTACCGCCACCTGCCCTTGCAGCCCGGCAAACGCATCGCCCGGCAGACCCGGCGCCTCGAAGCTGTACTCCAGCACCGCGCGATCGCAGGCGGTGAAGCGCAGGCGGCCCGTACCGATCACGCGGGTGTTGCGCGTTGGCTGCGAATCGAAGCCGCCACCCAGCGTGCGCATCCACTCCAGCTCGACCACACCCGATTGGCCCGCGGCGCTGCGGCCGATCACGGTCAGCCAATGCTGTCGATTGTTCAGTGCTGGCTGATCGGGAGCGAAACCAAACCAGGCACCCCACAGCGCGTCCTGGGTTCCAGGCTCTACCTGCAGCAAGAGGCCCTGCGACTGACGGCCTTCCAGCACCCAACTGCCGCTCGACGCTCGATCAAGGCCGTTGGCACTTGGAGCATCGTCGCCATTGCAGCTCGACGGCGGCGGCCCAAGCCGCTGCAGGCGACGGCTGCCACTGCGCCAGGTGTTGGAAGACTCCAGCGTCGACTGCGGCATGCGATAGCTGAACTCCAGCGTGTTGCAGTCCACCGCGCGCAGCTCGAGCTCGCCCACCTGCGATGTGCTCGGCGCCAGCGCGCCTGTGAAGTCGCCGCCACGGGTGTCATACAGAAGCCCCTGAACGGGCAGTGCCGCGGCGCCTGCCTGCGCCTGGCCCAGAGCCGTGTACCAGATCGGTCGGCTGCGCTCGAACCCGGCGAGGCCACTGCCAATCGGCGTATCGGAAAAGGTGAACCATCCCGCGAACCAACGCCCCGCGTCGGCCTCCACGTCCAGCATCAGGCCCTGGCCTGTGCTCATCGGGTCGTACCAGAGGCCGGTATGGCGGCCATCGACCGCAATGAGCTCAGCTTGCGCGGGCGCCTGCAGCGTGCGCACCGCATCACCTGGCACCACAGGCCCAAGGTAGAGGACAGATCCTTGCTGCTGCAGACCTGCCGGACTCCGATCGGCGGCCTGCGCGCTGTCCAGTCGCGCGGGCGCGCCCACATCGAACGATTGGGCGTGCAGGCGCCGCAACTCCAGGCCCCGCTGTCCGCTGCGCAGGAGCACGAGCTCATCAGCCGCGTCGCCGGATGCCAATGCCCAACCTTGCAGCCCGCCTTGGGCGTCCTGGTCGGGCAACGCAAGCTTGGTCGCGGGCTCGCCGCTGGCCGGGTCTATCAGAAAGACGGATCGGTCATCTGTCGCGACTCCCCAGTGCCTGCCATTGGGCGTACGCGCGGCGATCGGCAAGCTGCCCAAGGCATTGGGCGCGGCTGCTGCGGCAAGCCCCGGAACACGATCCGACCATAAGGAGGCGAACGACGCAGACAAGACATTGAGCAGTGGCACGCCCTGGCCAGGTGCCGAGCCGGCCGGCCCGGCCAGCAACAACAGCTCACCGCTGCGATCCATGGCGAGCAGACGCACCCAGCCGCTGGCGTCGCCAAGGGCAGCGGAACTCGTCTCGACGCCGGCCAGATCCAGGCGTCGAAGAACAAGCGTTCGGGTGCCGGATGACACCTCCGACTCGGCCACTACCACGTCGCCCTGCGGCGTTTGCACCCACTGCTGAGGCGGCGCACCACGCCAATCGGGCGAGACTCCGGGCCCACCCAACTGCGGCAGCGCGAATACGCGTGTGGAGGTTTCACCCAGAGGTCCGATACGCAACTGCGCGGTCTCCCATGGCGAGGGCTGGAAGCCGGGCGAACGGACGTCGTAAACCACCATGCTCCCGTCGCCAGCTACGCTTCCGAACAATCGCGGCGGTCCCTTCTCTACCGAGCCACTGCTGGAAATCTCGTGCGCAGGCAGCGCAACACCGTCCGTGATCCGAAAACACTCCACCGCCACCCGACCGTACAAGCCGCACATGCCGGTGAAGCAAACGTTGCCCACGTCGCGTCGCGCGACGCAGGCGCGATCCGAATCCGGACCGCGCAGCAGCTCGCCTGCGGCAGACGCCCTCCAGCGCAGGGCGCCGGATGGCTCGATCATCTGCAGTTCGCTGCCCTCTGTAGCAGTTACCAGTCGAAGCGTGCCTTGCGAATGCTCAACCTGAGAAAGCGTCGGCAGCCTGGACAGCGGATCCATAGCGGGCAGCGCCAGAGCGATCGGCGCGCCTCCGCTTGCAGTCAAGTTCCACGCCTGCATTGTCACTTGCTCGTGCGAAGTGGCGACCAGACTTCCGTCAGCGAGCCGCAGACGCGGGCGGAATGGACTCAAGGCTTGCAGTACATCGACTCGTGGGCCCTCCGCGAGCCTGCCGACACCAAAGCCTGTGCTCGGCCGCGGGAAGCTCGCTGAAAACTGCTCGTGATCGAGGACCCAGGGCTGCTCCGACAGCAGCCAATCCGCGCCTCGCGAACCGTGCTCGGCCGAGGCAAGCGGGCCGTGCAGGTACATGCCTGACAGATCGATGCTTCCATGCACCTGCAGATCAGACTGAAGCGCGATCACGCGCGAGGCACCAGCAACCCGCGGCTCCGTACGAACGGCGAGCCTGAAGCCAGTGTCCGTCTGCTCGATCCCGGCCAGACCGAAACCATCCACTTCGGCCGAGGCCGCAAGCCGACCCGTTTGCTCATAGCGCTGCAGTCCGATCTGCGCGCTATCGAACGCCACCACGGCCAGCAGTACGCCGCCGTCGTCGAGCGCCTTCAACCAGAAGCCACGCAGCGGCGCCGGCTGTGACGCCATCGGCAGCAGTCCTTCCAGATCGATCAGCTCTGCTACCGCACCCTCGACGACGCGCTCCAGCACGAAGCGCTGTGGCGAGGGGGCAACGGAATCCGTCGCGCGAACCACCCACGCGCCCGCCACTTGGGGGTGCGCCGCCAGCGCCAGCACCCGGGGCAACGCCTGCCCGACCGACTCGCAATCAGCCGCGAAGTGCAGTGCGTCAGGCAAGCCGCCGCCGTTTCGCGGCGCGGCCACCAGCACACGCGCGTCTGCGCCACGCGCCACTACACCCGATTGGTAGACCGCGTCGTATTGTGCATTTCTGCCGTACTCGAATGCTCCGGGCACCACAGCGCTCGGCTCGTTTGCGCCATCCGGTCTCCGAGCGGGCTGAACCACGCGCAAGAGTTGCGCGAAGCGACCATCCTCCAGCATGACCCGCTCGCACAGCGGCGCACCGGGCAAGGTGGAGCCCAGTATCACGGCCTCGTGCGTTTCGGTCCCCGGCAGCGCCCAGAACAGCGGTTCACCGGGGGAAGGTCGGGCGAAGGCAGCTGAAGGCCCCACGACCGCACGCTGCAAGGCATCACTGCGGCGCTCTATCCGCTGACCGCGAGCGTCGAAGCGGATCACCTCGCCGTAGAGCCGCAGCGACACTCCTTCAGCGTCAGGAAGCACCGAGAGTTCGTTGGCAGCGGTCGCGCTGGCCAACAAGAACGCGATCAACGCGCAGCACAGGCTGCGCGACCGAATCAGAAAACTACTCATGAAACCCCCATTCGAACTTCAATGCGACGCGTGGCGTTCACGCCTCATGCAACGCAAGCGCGCGACGCCAGCAACAACCTTTTGCCGAGAGGCAACGTAACTGAAGCAGCTCGATGGGTCTGTCACAGGAATGTAGTCAGATCGTTATCAAGGGCGAACAATGTGGAGAGCGGTAGTCTGTGCATGCACACGAGTGACAGCGATCGCTACCCACAGGCCATTCGATACGGGGTTCTTCCTTGACCCAGGCGTGTCGGCTGCAAACGCGGAGGCTGCTTAGCCTTGATGCGAATCAACGTGCGCTCAGCGGCAGGGCTCAAACCGCCGCAAGTTCACCTGCCCCTGCAGCCCGGCAAACGCATCGCCCGCCAGCCCCGGCGCATCGAAGCTGTACTCCAGCACCGCGCGATCGCAGGCGGTGAAACGCAGGCGGCCGCTGCCGACCACGGTGGTGTTGCGGGTGGGCTGAGCGTCGAAGCTGCCGCCCAGGGTGCGCATCCACTCCAGCTCGACCACGCCCGGTTGGCCCGTGGCGCTGCGGCCGACCACGGTTAGCCAGTGCTGGGCGAAGGCATCATCGGGCTCGCCGGCATCGAAGCCAAACCACGCGCCCCAGAGCGCGCCCGGCTGGTCGGCAGCGCCGGGGTCGACCTGCATCAGCACGCCCTGGCTGGGCCGACCTTCCAGCACCCAGCTGCCGGTGGATGCGCTGCTTAGACCCGACTGTTCGGAAAGTGACGTACCACCACAGGAAGCGGGTGCCGGGCCCAGGCGCTGCAGGCGGCGCGCGCCCGTCAGTACCGGCGCCGAAACATCATTCGCATCGGGAATCGAATAGGAAAACTCCAGCGTGTTGCAGTCGATCGCGCGCAGCCCGGCGACGCCGGCAGACTCGGTCTGCGGCACCCGGCTGCCGGAGAAGTCCCCACCTCGGGTCTGAAACAGTTCGGCCCCAACCGGCACGTGCCCGGACGCATCGCGCGCGAGCATGGAATACCAGCGCAGCGAATCGCGCTGCCCGAAGGTTTCCTGAGCGAAGGTGAACCAGGTGCCGAACGTGTACCCCTGGCCGGCCTGGACGTCGATCAGTAAGCCTTGGCCACTGCTCTGCGGATCGAACCACAGGCCGGCGTGGGCTTCTGACAGCGGCACGTCCGCGGCCAGCGCAGGCGCGCCATATCGGCGGACTTCCGCCCGTTGCGGAGCGTTCGCGGTGGGTGCGAACACCGCCGACACCTGCCCGTCCTGCAAGTACCAGTCCCGAGCCAGCGGTTGGAATCGCTGAAACCAGTCACTTGCCGTGGACAAGATCCGGAGTGTCGGCGCCCCAACCCGCCCGCCGGCAGCATCGATTCGCCTGAACTCCAGGCTGCGACCTTGGCGCCGCGCCAAAGTCACGTCACCGGACGTCGGGTCAAGCGAGAATTCGGCTTCCCGCGTGCGGGCATTGGACTCAACATCCGGGAGCGCGAGATCGGCAACAGTCTGGCCGTTCGCTCGGTCGATCGCGAAGAGGCGATCCAGGCCGTCTTCGCCGAACACCAGCAGCAACCACGATCTGCTGGCTGGGTCCACGAATGCTCGCGCGGTGGCGAACCGTTCAAGAAGCTTGTCGATTCCCGGCGCAAGGTTCTGCAGCGACACCCGCCAGTCTTCCTGGCCGTCAGAACCGATGGAAACGAGTTGGTCGCCGCCACTGGTCGCGGGGCCCGCCAGCAGAGCCCCGCCCGAGGCATCCACCGCAAGAAGCGTTGGACGCGCGCGGAAACCGGACAGAGCGCGACTCGCGAGCTCGGAGCCGTCGCTGTTGAAATGCCGAAGCAGCAGACTTCCGGTGCTGTCGTCCACGAAGAGGAATCGCCCCAAAGGGCCTTCTATCACGCGCAGAGGGCCAGCTTCCGGATTGGACGACTGCGAAACGAACAAGCGCCGCTGCGGGGCATCGCCGGGAGAAAGCCGAGTCTGGACGATCGCCGTCGGTTGCTGAGCGGCAAACGTCCGCTGCTGTTGCACGTGATACAAGACCAGCTCGCCGTGCGCGGAAGCGTTCCCCCCCACCAGCTGCAGTCCATCCGCCCTGGCGAGTTCGCTGACCAGAGGCTCGGCTTCACCGGTCAGCGTGTCCAGGCAGACGACGTCGACGGCAATGGGATTCTGACCAGTAAAGGCGAGCAACCCGTACGACATCGCTACGCAGGCTCGCTCCCCCGGGGCAGTCGAAGTCAGCCATTTTGCGACCCGCGGCGACCACGTCAAGCGCGCCTGCCATCGCTCACGCCCCTCTAGGTCGTAAGCGGAGGCGTAGGTGCCGCCGTTTGTGGAGGAAAGCACAAGTGACCCTGCGCCGCCCGGGAGTGACGGGTTGACGGGACCCATCGCCACTGACCGATAGCTCGATGCGCTCAGCGCAAGCCCTTCGAGCTTGGTTGCGAAGGGCAGTGAGTCCGCACCCGCCGAGCTGCGGTAGAGTCGAAGGCGCCCGGACTCGATGCCGCCGCGAATGACGCTACCGTCACTACCGACGAACAAGGCGGGCCTGCCAGCAACCGCGGGGCTCAAGATTTCCAGCGACGGGCCACGCCTCAGCCTGCCCACGAAAACCTGGCAGGTAGAGGCTTCAAGGCAGATCCCACCGTTCTGGCCGCGATCGATCGCCCATGCGTTGCCCTGCATTCCCTCGGCCTGATCGACGACACGTCGCAGCTGGCTCGCGTTGGCGATCCGGGTGAAACCGGACTCCCGCACCCGCAACTGCGCATCAAGTTCCAGAAGCCCAAGGAACTGATCGAAGTTCTCGTCTCGCACCTGAGCTGCGTGGATGATGTGCCCCTCAACAAACGCAAAACCGTAGCTGTACTCACCCCCAAAGAACATTGATTGGAAATCGCTCCCTGGGTTCGAGGGATCAAAGCGGTGCAAGCCGAGCTTGGTGGGTGGACGGTCAAAGCGACGCGCGGCCGCCAGCAGTGCTCCATCGGGCGATACCGCCATCGAGGAAACCTCGCCGAGCCCACCTTCGATTTCGAACGCGCGCTCAAACTGCAAACCGACGTAGCGACGCATCGAGGCACTACCACCTCGGCTCACGTATATCCAAACACCGCGCTGACCGGAACTGGCCGCAATGCCCTGAACCGCATCGTTGGCATCGAGTTCGATTCGCCCCAGCAGATGACAGTCCGGCGCGTAGACCTGCACATGCGGCACTGGGAATCGGCCGCCGAGACTGAGGCCTTTCGCATAGATCAGACCTTCCTGATCACGCGCAACAGGAAGCATCCACTCTGAAGAGAGCGTTGCGAGGCGCACTACCAGGATCTTGCGCCCGCCGCCCGCATCCACGCGCTCGCACTCGGGCCCGTTGCGGTTGTCAGCCGCGTCGAGGACCGCGACGGCCTCCTGATTACCGGACGCTGGGAGCACGAGACGTGGAGGCTCCGAACCCAGCGACAGCGCTTGATTGGCGCTTTGCCCGACCACTGCACCTTCGAAGTCCAGCTCGACGACCTGCTGCTGAACTCGAACTTGAAATCCCTCTGGGGTGGGCCACACGGCAACGGCGGAAAGCGGGTCGCTAATCTGCGCAAGCGCGGCGCCGTCAGCAAAGGCAGTCAATGAAACAAGAAGAAAAAGGCCAGAAATGCGCACAAAGGCACCTGCAGAACTAAGCGACGCCTGGCAGCCTACTAAAGGCTCTGCAAGGCAACAGCTGCCGTTCTGTAGCAACTCTGTAGCGTGCCGCACGCGGCCCTTGATTTCAGAAGCCCCGCGCTCTCGCTGGCAGCACTGTCGCGGCGCGCGGCGAGGACAAATCTCAGCTCAAACCGTTCCGCGAATCCTACAGGCTCGCCGGTGAGGCAGATGCCCCACAGCTCGACAATCAACGCACCGCGGCCAGGCGTGAAGTCGAAGCTCAGTACTGGACGGCGTGCACATTGACTCTCAACAGCGCTGGCCGCAGCTGCTGCGTCCAATCCGAATCCACGGCCACCTGCGACTTCGGCGCCGCGCGCTGCAGCCGCGGCAGCGGCAGCTCGGCGTCGGCCCATGTCCCGCCGGGCGCATTGACAACCGGCACGCCATCGGCCGGCGGTCCCACATCCATAGGCGCGCGAATCGCGCCCCCGATGTTGGTCTCGAGCGCGGGGCTCCAGGGCAGTTCGCCGGCTGTGACCGCGCGGTCAACCAAAATGCAGTTTTCCAGCGCGCGCGCCATGCAGCCGGTGCGCACGCGGGTCGCGCCCGCCGGCGTGTCGGTACAGCTTGGCACCAGCAGCAGACGCGCGCCGGCTTCGCGCTGGGCGCACACCGCCAGCGGGAACTCGCAGATTTAGCAGACCGCGATGTCGATGCGGAGCGCGTCCAGCTCGAAGACCCTGAATGCATCGCCGAGCTCGATCAGACCGCTGGCGTTCTCGAAACCGATGAGCTGCAGTTTGTCCTGCCCGTGAACTTCGCCCGAGGGCGTGAACCAGAAGGCTCGGTTGCGATAGTGGCCGTTCGGCTGGCGCAACAGGAAGGTGCCAGCTTGAATGTTCAGGTCAAGTGCGCGCGAGTTCCAGATGCAGCGCCTGCCAGGGTTCGAGCAGTAGCTGCAGAACTGCGAGCGAGGCCGCGAAGCCTTCGCGCACCGCGCTGGGCTGGGCGCCCGCCAGCTCCAGCGGCAGGCACTCGGGCAGCACCGCCAGTTCAGCCCCCAAGGCCTTGGCCTCTCTGAGCAGACGGCGCTGCTTGTCGGCCCAGGCCTCGCAGCTCGTGATCGATTCCAGCGGATAGGCAGCGACAGCAACGCGCATCAGCCGGCCTCCAGTGCGCGCAGCCAGAAGGTCAGCGGTTTCTCACTCTCTTTCGGCTCACCGATCTCCTTCCAGCCCAGGCGGAAGCCCATGCCGGGCTGGCGCAGGTAGCCGCGTTTGCTCCAGAAGGCATCGTTGTCGCGATGGTCCGCAGGGCGGCGCGGATCGTCGGCCGCACGATCAACTGCCGCAAACGCCGTCCAGTTGAATCGGCCGAGCGCGCGCGCATACGCTTCGCGCACATCGAAGAAGCGATGCCCGAGGCCCAGCCCGCGATAGGCAGGCAGCAGCACCGACTCGCCGAAATAGAAGACGCCGGTCGGATCGATGCCGCGCTCAATGAAGGGTTGCTGGAACTCCGCACCTTCGTCTACAAGCGGCAGGCCGGTGCTGGCTCCGACTACCGTCTCGCCATCGAGCGCCAGCACCCACAGGCTGTCCTTGGAGTTCGCGTAGGTCTCGAGGTAGCGCCGCTCGTAGCTGACGTCGCCGTCGTACAGGTATGGAAATGCTCGAAACACCTCGATGCGCAGCTGCGCTATGGCCGGCAGGTACTCGGCGTACTCGGCGTACTCGGCGGGCCGCAGGCAGCGGATCTCCACACTCATCAGCCCTGCACCTGGGCGATCCAGTCCTGCAGGTTGTAGTAGTTGGTGACGCGGGCGATGTAGCCGTTCTCAATGACGAAGAAGGCGCCGCCCGGTAGCACATAGCGCTGACCGCGGGCCGGCGGCAAGTCGTCGTCATCGGCCTTGTACTCGCCGTGCACGATGTATTCGGCGGCGGCTCGGCGACCGTCTTCGGAGACCATCACCACGATGTCGGTCAGCTGCTCTGCATAGCAGCGGTCCATGCGCTGCATGAAAGCGCGGAAGGTCTCGCGACCAGTTTCGCGCGCGCCCTGGTTGAGGTCATGCACCACGCCCTCGGACAGCAGGGCCAGCAGGGTTTCTCGGTCACCCCGGTTGAAGGCGGTGTAGTAGCGGTGGATCAGGTCGAGGGTGTCGGACATGGGCATGGGGGTCGAGAACTCAGATTGGAAGTGGGGTGGTTTGAGGTCGGGGACGCGGGACCTTGGGCGGCGAGTACGCACGCCCGCAAGCCACAGCTGCGCACCAACAAGCACCTGGGCGCCGCGCGCGAGGGCCGAGATTCCAAGGATACCGCTGAGCCAAAGCGCGGTGCCTTCGCTGCTTAGGCAGAGCCCGAGTTCGGCGATCGAACCTAGCGCGCCCTGGTAGGTTGGGCCAAGCGCAGCGCGGCCCAACGTCGCGGGCTTGAACCTCTCGCCAACGAAAATCCTATCGGATCGCGGCAGACCGAAAGCGTTCGACTTGGCTGCAGCATCGAATTTCGCCGCAAGCATCGAGGCCGCGACGTTGGGCATCGCCTGCGGCTCCGCCCAACCTACCAAAGCCCAGTGCGCGATTCGGCGGGTTGGGCCAAGCCCGCTCCGGTAGGCTGGACCAAGCGCAGCGCGGCCCAACGCCGCGGACTTGAACCTCTCGCCAACGAAAATCCTATCGGATCGCGGCAGACCGAAAGCGTTCGACTTGGCTGCAGCATCGAATTTCGCCGCAAGCATCGAGGCCGCGACGTTGGGCATCGCCTGCGGCTCCGCCCAACCTACCCAAGCCTGTTCTTCCGCCCGGTTACCCCTGCTTCCGCTCCGCAATCCACGCATCCACGCGGCGATTCAGGAGGGTGATCGGCATCGAGCCCGACTGCAGCACCACATCGTGGAAGCCCTTCAGATCGAAGCGCTCGCCCAGCTCGGTGCGGGCGCGCTCACGCGCATCCAGCATCGCGTTCATGCCGACCTTGTACGAGAGCGCCTGGCCGGGCATCACCAGGTAGCGTTCGATTTCGGCGACCACATCGGTCTCGGGCATGCCGGTCATGGCCAACATGTAGTCGATGGCCTGCTCGCGGGTCCAACGCTTGTGGTGCAGGCCGGTGTCCACCACCAAGCGTACGGCACGGAACATTTCTGCCTGCAGGCGACCGAGGTTGTCGAGCGGGTCGTTCTGGAAGCCCATTTCCCAGGCCAGACGCTCGGTGTACAGCGCCCAGCCCTCCGCATACGCGGTGAATGGCAGCAGCTTGCGGAAGGTCGGCACACCTTTCAGTTCCTGCTGGATCGCGATCTGGAAGTGATGACCCGGAATCGCTTCGTGATACGCCAGCGTGCGCATGCCGAAACGCGCGACCTCGGCGGTGTTGCGCAGGTTGATGTAGAAGATGCCCGGCCGCGAGCCATCGAAGGCAGGCGCGTTGTAGTACGCACCCGGCGCGGTCTTCTCACGGAACTCGGGCACGCGCTCGACCTTGACCCCAGCCACGGGGCGCAGGTTGAAGGCGCTGCCGATGCCCTGATCGATCTCGTCGATGATCGTCTGGAAGTCATCGATGATCTGCTGGCGACCTGCATCGGTGTTCGGATACAGCTGATCCGGGCGCTCTGCGATCTGCTGCACACGCTCGCCGATGCTGCCTTCGATCAGGGCTTCGCCCTGCAGGATCGCGTCCATCTCGGCGCCGATACGTTCAACCTCGCGCAAGCCGAGCGCGTGCACTTCGTCCGGCGTCATCTCGGTGGTGGTCTGCGAGCGCACTGCCCAGGCGTAGTAGGCCTCGCCGTCGGGCAGCGCCCACACGCCGTGATTGTTCTGCAGCTTGGGCAGCAGCGAATCGTAGTAGTCGATCAGGCGTCCGTACACCGGCTGCACGTGCTCAACAATCGAAGCACTGGCGCGGGCAAGCAAGGCCGCGCGATCAGCCTCGGCAAGGCCTTCGAGCTTGCCCAGCTTCTCGTCGAAGCTGGTGTAGAGGATGTTCTGCTCCGGCGCGGCATCGCGGAAGCCGCGCATCTCGGCCAGCACCTTCTCGACAACGAAGCGCGGCGGCACGATGCCCAGCGATTCGCGGTGCCGAACTCCTTCCAGCACCTGGTCGAGCTTGCGCGGCACCGCCTGCAGGCGCGACAGATAGTTTTCAGCGTCACCCTTCGAGGACACCGCATGCTGGGTGGCAAGGAAGGTCGGCAGCCCGTTCTGGACACCGAACAGCTGGTTCAAGGGATAGTTGTGGAAGGCGAAGCGCTCACCTTCGACCTGGACCGCGAGAAAAGTCTCCAGCAGGTCATAGGAATGCTGACCTTCGACGTCGAGCGCGTTGCGGTCGTAGCTGCGAAGAGTGGCAAGGTCCGCGCGTACCTTGGTCTTCAGCGCTTCTTCGCTGGCCAGCGAAGCATCGTCGAGATCGTCGCTGAACCAGTCCAGCCAACCGGGCAGCATCCGCAGTGACGACAGCAGCTCCGGGCTGTTGAAGGCGAACTCGGCAAACACCCGCTCGTAGAACCACTCGATCTTCAGCGGCTTGAACCAGATCGTATGCGCCAGCAGCCCACCCGCAGCCAGCAGCAGCACCAGTGACAGCCGCAAACCCCACCTCAGAACCTTTCTCATGGCAACCCCCCGGCCGGCCTCATGCCCGCCCCGCCGCGCACTTTACGGCTGGCGAGGGCGTAATGCCTCCCGGCCGGAAGTCACCTTGGGCTGGGCGCACCCGCATAATGTGCCCATGAACTACAAGCACAGCTTCCACGCCGGCAACTTTGCCGACGCTCTCAAACACGCCACCCTGCTGGGCCTGATCGAGGCCCTCCAGCGCAAGGACACGGGCTTCCTGGTGCTCGACACTCATGGCGGTCGCGGCGGCTATCTGCTGGATTCGGGCGATGCGAGAAAGACAGGCGAGGCCGAGGGCGGCATCCTCAAGCTCATCGACCGCCGACCCGTAGAGCAGCAACCCAAGCGCCGGGTCAGCCCGCCGCCGCTGGTCGCCGCCTACGTCGAGGCTGTCGATCGCTTCGACGCCGAGACCTTTCCGCACACCGGCCACGGTTTCGCTGCGCTGCGGGCCTACCCGGGCTCGCCGCTGCTGGCCGCACGCGCGCTGCGTCCGCAGGACCGGCTGGTTGCCTGCGAGCTGCAGCCGGGCGAGTGCTCGGCCCTGACTGCTGCGCTCGAGCCCTATCCACGCGCGAAGGTTGAAGCCCGCGACGGCTATGCCGCTGTGCGCGCCCTGCTGCCGCCGCTTGAGCGCCGCGCGCTGGTGCTCATCGATCCACCCTTCGAGGCCCAGGAAGCCGAGTACGACGCCATTCTCAGCGCGGTGCGCCAAGGCCTGGAGCGCCTGCCTCAGGTGGTGTTCGCGGTGTGGTTCCCGATCAAGCGCCGCGCCGGCGTAGCCCGTTTCCTGCGTCGCGCCGCCGAACTTCCGGCGAAGTCGGTGCTGCTGGCCGAGCTGCTGGTGCGCCCCGACGATTCGCCGCTACGCATGAACGGCTGCGGCATGCTGATCGTCAACCCGCCCTTCCGGTTTGATCAGGCGCTGTCGCAGGCGCTGCCTTATCTGCGCGAAGCACTGGGCGAAACCCAGCCCAACTCGCGCCTCGACTGGTTGAAGCGCGAGGAAGGCACATGAAACCGCGGGTCGCCCTGCTGACGCTGGCCCTGATGGCGCTCACCGCCTGCGTGCCGACGCCGCTGTTCCGCGAGGCACCCCTCGAGCCCAGCCCCGCACCGCGCGAAATCGCGGCGCAGATCGAGAGCCAGATGGATCGCAGCGTGCTGTGGGGCGGCATGGTCATCGAGCTCACCCAGTACGAGGGCTACGTCGAAGTCGAGGTGCTCGGCTTTCCCACCGACGCCCAGGCCCGGCCGATTCCGCAGGCACGCGACGGCGGCCGCTTCATCGCCCTGCGCGCAGGGCGCCTGGACCCGAACGAAATCGTGCCAGGGCGCTTCCTGACGCTCACCGGCCGCATCACCGGCGAGCGCCGCGTGCGCATCGGCGAGCACGAGCTGACCCTGCCTGAAATCGATGCCCGCGAGATCCACCTGTGGCCACGCGATTGGAATACCCGTGAACGTCCGCGGGTGAGCGTCGGCATTGGCGTGCGCGGCGAGTTATGAACAGCGCCCGCACCGCGGTTCCATGATTGAACGAGATTGCACGCGCCCTTGCGCCGAGCCTTGACCGGCGTAGGGACGGAACGCATTAGCAGGCGTCGGCGTTGAGCTCCGGTGGGTCTTGACCCACCGGAGTCGAGCCTCTGTTCGGTCTTGGGCGAGAACTCCGCAGTGGGTGTGCCCCTGAGTCACCGGTGTGGCAATACAAGTTCACCGCCAAACAAAGAGCCCCGAGGTCGCCCTCGGGGCTCTTTGCTGTCGCATCAGGACCATTCCAGGGGTCAGGCCCGACGGCGCATCACCCATGCCGACGTGATTCCGAGCATTAGCAGCAGCAATGCTGTGCTCCAGTTCGACACCGCGTCGACCTGAGTCGGGCGCAAGATTTCGCCCGTGCCGGCCAAGGAGGCGGTGACATCGCCACCATCCGAACTGACCGTGATCGAACTTGTGAACGTGCCACCGACGGTCGGGGAGAAGCGATAGATCAGCGTGCAACTGGCGCCGGCTGCCAAAGTGAAGGGTGCAGCTGCGCAGCTGCCACCCGGCGCTAGTGAGAACGGCGCAGTCGGCACGCTGATCGATGCGACATTGAGCGGACCCGCACCTGTATTGGTAAGGGTCAGGGTCTGGCTTGAACCTGCACCCGCCACCTGGCTGCCGAAGTTCAGAGCGGTGCTCGAAAGCGCGGCTGTGCCGCCCAGACCGGTGCCGTTAAGCACCACCGGGAAACCCGTACCGACCACCACCCCGTTGCCACTGGTGCAGCTCAGTGACGCCGTGCGCGAGCCGAGTGCCCCGGCGGTGAAGACCACCGGCAGACTGGCACTGCCACCTGCCGCTATGGCAAGTGGGAAGCTTGGGGCAGGCGACAGCGAGAAGTCAGCCGCATTGGCGCCGCTGATGGCGCAGGACGCAATGTCGACCGGCCCAGTATTGCCCGCCTCGGCACTGATCGCTACGTTCTGTACAGCCGTGGCTGCACCAACGCTCCCGCTGAAGCTCAGCGAGGTCGGCGATACCGAGTAGTTGAATGCCGGCGGCACGCCTTCGTCGAAGCTGAAGGTGTCGATACCGACAAAATTCGAGTTGTTGCCACCAGGGCCCGCGCTGGTCTGGATGAAATGCCGGAACGCGATGCGGCCGCTGCCGCTGGTGGGAATTCCGGCAGCGTTGTTGATCGTCACCTGACACCATGCGCCTTCGACTGTTCCATCGATGACCGAATTCGGCGCATTCAGGACGAAACCGCCGCTGGGGCAGGTGACAAACGCGGTAGCGAGCGTGGGATTGATGTCCGCCAGCACGGTGGTGAAGGTACCGACATCGGTGACGCCGGTACCCACATCCGGCGTGCCGCTGTCTGCCGCCGTGCTCAGTCGTACCTGGATGCGATCGGGAAAGTTGGTCCCCGCGACGTTGGCGCTGCGGAAATAGAAGGACAGCTGTGCGCCGGTACCAAAGTTCACCCGCGGGCTGACCAGCCAGGTGCTGATCGGATTGCTACCGGTCGACGCATTGAAATTGAGGCCCGCGTAGCCGGTGGCACTTCCGTCCTGAGCCGTGAAGGGCGCTGGTTCGGTGGGATTGAAGATGCAGGCCGTGCCGGTCGGAGACGCGTTGTTACGGCCATACCAGCCTGCCATGGCGGGCTGGTTCAGCGCGCACACACCGGCCACGGCTGCATTCGGTGCAGTCGCCACCGAGCTGAAATCCTGGGTGATCACCGCCTGCGGCAGAAAACCGCCCTGCGGAGTACTGACCAACAGGTCGGGCACGGTGCCCGGCCGCGCGCCGTCCTCAGCCGTCACCGCGAACGCCATCGAAAGCGCCAGCGGCGCCCAACCCCATTTCATCACTGAACGCATTCCGCATTCTCCCCATTGGATAAGGTTGTTGCATTCCGGGCGCGCCAGTACCTCACGCACACAATGACCGCCCCCGGCCGCCGGCGGACTGTAGACCCAGGTCCGTCACACCGACAACGTGCTCCCGATCACGCGACACACTTCAACTTCACCCGACTTGTTCAGTTGTTTTCGTAAGGCTCTGAAGTCAGGGAGAGTTCGATACGGCGAGCACGCGGCACAGCGTTTGCATTTCAACGCGCGTGCGCTAGGGTCCACCCCCACCGCGGCAGAAAGTGCGCGGGGAGTCCCTACTCAAGCGCACTGCGATGCATCGGACTGTTCATCCCGGATCGATAGGCCTGGGTGCGATGAACACGAACACGTCGCTGTCGATCGGGTTGCGATGCCCGACGGGAATGACGGCGTCCAGTCGGGCCGCGGTCATCGCGGCGAGCCCGAGTATTCGGTGGCTCAAGACCCGCCCTGTGAGCTGCACCCTTCATGCGACCGGTCTCCGCATGATTCAAGCGCTTGAGTCGTGTCAAAGCCTGGCGGATCAACGCGGCGCAGCATGGAGCCCTACCCCGCTCGCCCCTCAAGGAGGCTCCATGGTCCGCTACGTATCCGGTGACATCCGCTTCAGCCAGGCCGAGGCCATCGCCCACGGCGTCGCGCCGAACGATTCCTTCGACCAGGGTTTGGCGTTCGCGCTGCACGAGGCAGTGCCGGCCATGTACAAGGACTTCCGTCACTACTGCCATACCCAGCATCCCAAGGCCGGTGAGCTTTGGACCTGGGGCGGCGTCTATCCCAGCCGCATCGTTGCGCTGTTCACCCAGGACGCGGCCTACGACCACGGCGCCAAGCCCGGCAAGGCGACTGTTCAGCACGTGAACCACGCACTGCGCGCGCTGGCCAAGGAAGCGAAGAAGGAAGGCTGGACCAGTCTGGCCCTGCCGCGTCTCGCCACCGGTGTAGGCGGCCTCGACTGGGCCGAGGTCAAGCCACTGATCGAGCAGCATCTGGGCGACCTCGACATCGCCGTGGTGGTGTACGAGACCTACCGGCCCGGCGAGCGCGCCGACGAGGCCCTGCCGGCCCGCGCTGCCTGATCCCTCGCAGGCTAGTGAAAGACGGCCTGCCAGTCCCGGGAGGGAGAACCGAGACGACCAAGCGCTTGTGGTGAGGCGGTACGGACCTGCGCCGGACCGCCGACCCGGAGCACTTCCTGGAGGGAGTTTTTCGACACGCCGATAGATGCCTCGAAGACGGCCGGGCGCCAACACGTCCGGCCGTTTTCGTTTGCCAGCCCCTTCGGCACACGCGAGTGCTGTGGCCCGGCCTACACTGCGCGGCTTCGCCCACGTGCTGGACCCCACTGCATGCATCCGCTTCGCCGCCTGTTCGGCCACGCCCGCAGCTATCGCCGCACGGCCTCGGTGGCCACCGTCTACACGGTGCTCAACAAAGTCTTCGACGTGCTGCCGGAGATCCTGATCGGTAT
Organism: uncultured Aquimonas sp.; assembly: GCA_964586455.1. Classification (GTDB taxonomy): domain Bacteria; phylum Pseudomonadota; class Gammaproteobacteria; order Xanthomonadales; family Xanthomonadaceae; genus Aquimonas. The sequence continues at coordinate 35,365 of CAZPHV010000008.1, read as the reverse complement.
CGCCGTCGACGTGGTGGTGAACCAGCGCGAGTCCTTCATCGCCGGTATGGGCCTGCCCGATCCGGTCCACCAGCTGCTGCTGCTGACCGGGCTCACGATCGTGATCTGGGGCCTGGAATCGCTGACCGAGTACCTGGCGATGGTGCGCTGGCGCAATCTGGCGCAGAGCCTGCAGCACGATCTGCGCATCGAAGCCTATGCGCATCTGCAGGGGCTCACCCCCGGCGCGCTGGCGGATGCCCGCAGCGGACGCCTGTCGTCGGTGCTCAATGAAGACGTGCACCAGATCGAGCGCTTCATGAATGCCGGCGCGCACGATCTGATCCAGGTGTTCTGCTCGACCCTGCTGGTCGGCGCGGTGTTCTTCGTACTGTCGGCGCCGCTGGCGATCCTGGCCCTGCTGCCGGTGCCGCTGATCCTGTTTGGCGCGTTCTGGTTCATGCGCCGCCTGCAGCCGCGCTACGCGGCCGCGCGCGACGCCGCGGCCGATATTTCGCAGCGGCTGTCGAACAACCTGCAGGGCATGGCAACGATCCAGGCCTACACCGCGGAAAGCGCCGAGCTGAAGCATCTCGAAGACGCCAGCGCGGCCTATCGCGAGCGCAATGCCGAAGCCATCCGCGTGGCAGCGGCGATCACGCCGGTGATCCGCATCGCCATCCTCGCCGGCTTCGTCGCCACCCTGCTCTACGGCGGCCTGCTGACGCTGCGCGGGGAGCTCGGCGTCGGCAGTTATTCGGCGCTTGTCTATTTGACCCAGCGACTGCTGTGGCCGCTGACCCGACTGGCCGAACTTACCGATCTGTACCAGCGCAGCATGACCTCGGTGCGTCGCGTGTTCGACCTGCTGGAACTGCCGCAGCCGGCTGATCGCGGACAGCGCGCGCTGCCGGTGCCTACGCAGGGTGCCTTGGCTTTCCGCGGCGTGCGATTCGCGTACGGCGACACAGAAGTCCTGCACGGCATCGATCTGGATGTGCCGGCCGGCCAGACCGTCGGCCTGGTAGGCGCCACCGGCAGCGGCAAGAGCACCTTGCTGAAGCTGCTGCTGCGCTTCGAAGTGCCCAGCGCGGGCTCAATCGAGCTGGACGGCGTGGACATTGAAGAGCTGCCGCGCAGCGCGCTGCGCCAGCAGATCGGCCACGTCGCGCAGGAGGCTTTCCTGACCGACGGCACGGTTGCCGAGAACATCGCCTACGGCGATGCCGCACCCGACGCCACGCGCATCGAGGCGGCAGCGCGCGCGGCCGAAGCGCATGGCTTCATCGCGGCTTTGCCCTTGGGCTACGCGACCCAGGTCGGCGAGCGCGGGCACACGCTTTCGGGCGGCCAGCGCCAGCGCATCGCGCTCGCGCGCGCGCTGTACCGCGACCCGCCGCTGCTGGTGCTGGACGAAGCGACATCGGCGGTCGACAACGAGACCGAAGCGGCCATCCAGCGCTCGCTGGCCAAGGCCGCGCAGGGTCGCAGCGTGCTGGTGGTCGCGCATCGCCTGTCGACCGTGCGCCACGCCGACTGCATCCACGTGTTGGACGCCGGCTGCATTGTCGAGTCGGGTACACATGAAGCACTGCTGGCGCGCGACGGGCTGTATGCGGGGCTGTGGCGACTGCAGACGGGCGAGGCGAGCGGCTGAAGCGAGCCCGCACGCGCCGAGGCTTCGATCGGCGCCCGGCTACCTCAGGACTTGATGGTGGATGCGCTGCGCTTATCCACCCTACAACCGCAAAAGACGCTTCGCGACGATCGAAGCCGGCTGCAGCTGTGCGCGTAGGGTAGATAAGCGCAGCGCATCTACCAGCAAGTTCGACACGCGCCTTGCCCGAAACGAAGTCAGGAGCCGCAGTGCGCCGCTCTTGGCTTCGCATCCGCAGGCTGACGCCCAGCCTGCCCCCTCGCGACTGCCACGCCTGACACACGAATCGGCGGGACCTGATGCGCTGTCATGGCTCTGTCATCTTGGCGGGCAAGCATTCCGCGATGGAGACCTCCCAGCCCAGCCTCACCGCCCTGCATCCCTCTCCGGCCGCTGGCCCAGCCATGCACGGACCCGCGGGGCAACCGATGACTTCCGTGCTGCCCGCCCCGCTGCGCTGGCTGATTGCTGTCGGCAGCATCTATCTGCTGCTGGTCGCGGTGGCTCTTGTCGGTGACGGCTTCTCGACCGCAACGGCGGGTCAGGCCCGCAGCCTGTTTGATTTCGCGTCCAACCCTTTTATCGGCCTGATGGTCGGCCTGCTGGCGACCGCTCTACTGCAGTCGTCCTCGACCGTCAGCGCGATCGTCGTGGGCCTGGTGGCCGGCGGCCTGCCGGTGCATGTGGCCGTACCGATCATCATGGGCGCCAACATCGGTACGACGCTGACCAGCACCCTGGTCAGTTTGGGCCACATAGGAAACCGGGAAGAGTTCCGTCGCGCTTTCGGAGCCGCGACGGTGCACGACTTCTTCAACCTTCTGGCCGTGCTCATCTTCCTGCCGATCGAGATCCTGTTCGCTCCGCTGCAGACGGGTTCGGCGGCATTGGCCGGGTTGCTGGGCAGCGGCAGCAGCTTCTCGCTGTCGGGTTTCAACCCGGTCAAGCTCGCGGTCGCTCCTCTACAGGAGGCCGCTGGAAGCCTCGCGAATCACTTGCCCGATGCGCTCAAGGGCATGGCGCTGGTGGTGCTGGGCATTGCCTGCATCGTGCTGTCGATCACCGTGCTTGGACGGCAGCTGCGACACCTGCTGGTAGGTCGTGCCCGCGCGATTCTTGAGGCCGCTATCGGTCGTCACCCGCTGACCAGCATCGCTTCGGGTGCCGGCATTACGGTGCTGGTGCAGTCGTCATCGACGACCACCGCACTGATCGTGCCCTTGGCAGGCAGTGGCGCGCTGAGCCTGCGCCAGGTGTACCCGTTCACGCTCGGTGCCAACATCGGCACCTGCGTGACGGCCCTGCTTGCGGCCACCGCCGTCAGCGGGCTCAACGCCGGCCTGGCGCTGCAAATCGCGCTGGTGCATCTGCTGTTCAACGTAGCCGGCGTGACGGTCATCTATGGCATTCCACTGCTGCGGGAGCTTCCGCTGCGCGGCGCCGAATGGCTGGCGGAGTTGGGCAGCCGGCGCAAGGTGTTCGCCGCATCCTGGGTGGTCGGCGTGTTCCTGTTGTTGCCTGGTGCGCTGATCGCAGCCACCAGCCTCGGCGGCTAGAACGCTCCGCGCGTCTGTTCGCGCGGCGCTTGCACGCGCAGACTTCAACAGCCTTGCAGCACGCGCGCTCTTTCGCGACCGGCTCTCCGCCGCTACCTGGCTGAGGCCAGCTCGGCACGGCGTTCGCGCAGGGTCACCACGATTCGATGCTCGGCGCCATAGCGCTCGCTGTAGGCGGCGATCAGTTGATCGAACAGCGCCAGCGCTTCATCAAGCCTGCCGTCGGCAGCGAAGGCCTCGGCGCGCGCTTCGTCGGCCATCAGGCCGGTGTCGGCGCCATGGGTGCCTTCGGAGGCGATGAAGGCATCGAGCTCGGCGCTGGCTGTCAACGCTTCCGGGCCGCGGCCCAGCCGCGCGAGGCTGGTGACGCGCTCGGCGGCTGCGCTCAGGCATTCGGCGTAGCCGCGGCCGATCCGCTCGCAGGCGGCACGGCCGCTTTCGAGTGCGTCCAGGGCACGCGCCCACTCGCCGTGCATGTTCCAGGACATACCGATCAGACGCCAGGCACGCGCCTCGTAGGGGTGATCGCTCAAACTGAAAATGCGCGCAGCCTCGCGCAGCATGCGTTCGCCCTCGGGGTCGCGATCGCTGCGCAGGCGGATGTTTCCAGCTTCGCTGAGCGCATCCGCACGCAATGGGTGGTCGCCTTCGAAGTGGCGTTGGGCAACTGCAAGCATGCGCTCGGCCGCAGCGCGCTCGCCTTCGCGATCGCCCAGCGCCTGGGCGGCACCGCGCAGGCCGTCGAGCATGTAGACCAGGCCTGCGGCGTCTGGCCCGCGCGCGGCTTCGGCGAGGCGCACGGCCTCTTCCAGCAGCGGCTTGGCCTCGGCGGTGCGGCGCTGATGGCGCAGCAGCATGGCGAGGTTGTAGGTCGCCACCGCGTGGCGGAAGTCGCCCGCGGGCAGGGCTGCTGCATGCAGCGCATGCCCCTCACGCGCATTCGCTTCAGCGGTGTCCATGCGCTCGTCCACGAGATCGAGGTTGGCCAGCAGGAACAAGCCTTCGCCAAGCTCGACCGGGTGCGCCTCGGCATGCCGTCGCAGAATCTCCACGCCACGTTCGACCACCGCACGCGCCGGCTTGAACTCGCCCTGCTGGGTATGCAGGTCGCCGCGCGTGAGCAAGGCCAAGGCCAGCGGCGGTGAATCCGGGTGCTGTCGTTCGGCCAATGCGATCGCGCGGTCCAGGCGCTGCGCCGCGGCCTCCGCCTCGCCGCGCTTGCCCTGGATGCTGCCGAACTCGCGGTTCAAGTCCAGCGCCAGCAGCGAGTCGTCGCCGAACTCGCTATCGATGCGCGCCAGCGCCTGCACGAAGGCTTCGTCCAGGCTTTGCGCCGAGCTCGCATCGCGCTGAAAGGGGTCGGTGGGCGCGAACACGCTCAGCAGAAAACGTACCGCACCGCTGGCACGTTCGGCCTGGGCTTCCGCCTGCACCGTCTGCGCCTGCGCGCGTTCGGCTTCGCGGCGCGCGCGATCGGCCTGCCACAGAGCCAGCCCAAGGCTGATCAGTACCGCCACGCTGGCCGCCGTCGCCACGCTCAAGGCGCCGCGGTTGCGGCGCGCGAAGCGACTGAATCGATACCAGCGGGTCGGCGCCCGCGCGCGCAAAGGCCGCGACTGCAAGTGTCGCTGCACATCATCTGCCAGCGCCGCGACCGAGCCGTAGCGCGCTTCGGGCTCGGGCCGCAGCGCCTTGGACACGATCGCATCAAGGTCACCTACGAGTCGCTCGGGCGCATAGGGCAAGCCTTGTGCTGCGCGCGCCAAGCGGCTGGGGCGCTGGGTATCTTCTTCGCCGAGTTCAGCCATCAAACTGGCGAGGTCGCCGCGCGCACGCGAGGCCGGCAGCGCGCCGCTCAGCAACCGGCACAAGATCAGCCCCAAGGCATACACATCCGTCGAGGTTGAAATCGTCTCGCCGCGCAGCTGCTCCGGTGCCGCCCAGGCCGGCGTCAACGCCGCCAAGGTGGTCTCGCCAGCCTCCTCATCAAGCAGCTTGGCGACGCCGAAGTCGAGAAGGTGTGGCTGGCCTTCGGCATCAACCAGCACATTGCCGGGCTTCAGGTCACGGTGCACCACCAGCAGACGATGAGCATGTTCGACCGCCGAACAGATCTTCAGGAACAGATCCAGCCGCGCGCCCAGATCGGGCTGACGTTCGCTGCACCAGACCGAGAGGTCGATGCCCTCGACGTAGTCCATCGCCAGCCAGGGCTGGCCGTCCAGATCGACACCGGCGTCGATGAAGCGAGCGATGTTCGGATGCGACAGCCGCGCGAGGATGCGACGCTCGGCCAACAGCCGGCGCACGAAGGCAGGGCTGGCGCCGCGCACACGCTTGACCGCGACCTGCTGCTGGACGACCTCATCCACCCGCTCGCCGAGCCAGACCTCGCCCATGCCGCCGCGGCCAAGCAGACGCAGTACGCGCCAGGGGCCGATCTGCGGCGGCGCGGTGGGCGTGTCTTCTTCCGGCCCGGTCTGATGCCGATCCAGCGCCTGCGCGACCCGCGCAAAACGCAGCAGCCCCTGGACTTCGGGGTGCTCGCGCAACGCCTTAGGCAGCAGCCCGCTGTCAATGGTCTCGCCAGCGGCGATGCGCTCGGCCAAGTCGGCCAGAAGCCCGTCGAGTTCTTCCTGCATGCTCCCTCCGCCCGCGATGCGCCCGGCGCGAGCTTACGTCGGTGACCGGGGTTTCGTCAGAGGAAGTCGCCGGTGGGAGGAAAGCGAACGCGCTGGCGTGGCGGAGGGATGAAGCAGCCAAACGCAACACGCCTCCCGAGAGCTTCCGGGAGTGCCTCGTGGCGGCCGCCACTCCGAGTCTCGCAAAGGCAGGGCTGCGCCACTGCCACCGCCCCGTTGAACACGACCGGCCTGAGCGGCAGCGAGCGCCCCCCGCCCTCTGGCCGCTCGACGCCCTGTCGACCAGGCCGCTGATCGACACAGCCGTCGTCTTTGACTTGGTCGTCCTGGATGCAGGCCCTATCGTCGGTCCAGCGGCCTGTCTGACCTCGAAGCAGCTCGTCGTGGCACGTCCGCAGTTGCGCATCGATGGCGGCCTTGCGGGCTGGGAATCGGGCAGATCGAGTTCATGGCCCCTTTGTCCGCTTGTTCTTGGAGTGCCGAAGACACAGCACAGCTGAACACCGGGCGCCGCGCATTCCGGCGCTCTTCTCAGATCGCCAGGCTCTTGCTGCCAACGCTCGGTTCCGCGCGCCGCGGATCCCACGATCTGCGCGCGGTCGCCAACAGCTGGCATTACCTGAACGACGCGCGGGGTGTGCCCGTGACTATGTTGGGTATCGCACAGATGGCGACCTTTGCTCGGCCGATGCTCACCTCGGTTTCACCCAACAGCGCGGGACGATGCGGGCATCGCCTGCGAAGTCGACCTGCCTGCGCCCCTTCCGCGCACGTCACCGAGGTCGCTCATGAATCTGAATCTTTCCCGTTGTTTCAATAGCTTGGGAATCGCGGCCCTGCTTGCGCTGCTGTGCGCGGCCGGCAACGCGTCCGCCCAGGCCGCGCCGGATTTCGGCCAGGCCGGCAGCTTCGGCGTCATCGGTGGCTCGGCGGTCACCAATACGGGGCCGACGATCGTGTTCGGCGATCTCGGGATCAGCCCCGGCACCGCGGTCAGCGGCTTTCCTCCCGGCATCGTCAACGGCGTACTGCACAACGCGGATGCGGTAGCACTGCAGGCGCAGGCCGACGTGGTCATCGCCTTCGACAGCCTTGCGAACCAGGCCTTCAACACCGACCTCACCGGGCAAGACCTGGGAGGTCTCACCCTGACCTCGGGCGTCTACCGGTTCTCGACCTCGGCGCAGCTGACGGGCACGCTGACCTTCGACGCTCAGGGCACCCCCAACGCGGTCTTCATCATTCAGATCGGCAGCACGTTGACCACCGCCAGCAATGCAGTGGTCCGCGTCATCAACGGCGGCAGCGGCTGCAACGTGTTCTGGCAGGTTGGCAGCTCGGCCACCTTGGGCACCGGCACCGCATTCATCGGACACATCCTCGCGCTGAGCAGCATCACCCTCAACACCGGCGCCAATACCGCCGGGCGGCTGCTCGCGCGCAACGGCGCGGTCACGCTTGACAGCAATGTGGTCGCTGCCTGCACGTCGACTGGAATCGGCTGCCCGACGCTGTCGCTGCAGCCCGCCATGCTGCCGGATGCGCAGATCGGACTTCCGTTCAGCCAGACGCTGCTGGCCGACGGCGGCGCCGCGCCTTACACCTACACTCTGATCGCCGACAGTCTGCCGGCCGGTTTGTCGCTATCGCCTGCCGGGTTGATCAGCGGCACACCGCTCGCGCTCGGCAGCAGTGCGTTCACGGTGCGCGCCACGGATGCCAATGGCTGCCTGATCACGCGCAGGTATTCGATGGGGGTGACCGTGCTGCCAATCGGCCAGTCGCCGCGGACCGTACCGACCCTGCCTCCGTCAGGCCTGCTGCTGCTCATCGCGGCACTCGGGTTGGGTGGGTGGCTGGCTCTGCGCCGATAAAGAGATCGGCTTGATCGGCGGGATTGCCACGGATTGATCGGGGGGATTGCGCTTATGGGCCTCGTAGGCGGCGGATCAAGATCCGCCCTACAGGTCGTCGACAGCGAATCCGGTGCGCAGGTCCAAAGCGGGTGGCCGGCGCGCAAACCCGCGTAGGGCGGGTCTTGACCCGCCGCCATCGATGCGCGCGGGAATGCGGCCGGCTTTACGTGAGGCGATGCCATGCGCGGCGGATCAAGATCCGCCCTACGGGTGAATGAACGTGAATCGGCCCCTCACACCCGAAACGAATGGCCGGCGTACAAACCCGCGTAGGGCGGGTCTTGACCCGCCGCCATCGATGCGCGCGGGCATGCGGCCGGCTTTGCGTGAGGCGATGCCATGCGCGGCGGATCAAGATCCGCCCTTCGGGGGGTTGAAGGCGAATCGGGGCCTCACACCCGAACCGGGTGACCGGCGCGCAAACCCGTGTAGGGCGGATTGCGGTGGGCCGGGCTCGACCCTGCGGGCGCGGACACCTGCAAGATCTGACAGGCACCCATCCGGCGGCGGCACGTGTAGTCTCGGGCGCACCACATGCGCTCGGGGGGATGTGTCATGGCGGTTGCAATCGGTCTACGCGCGCGTTGGCTTGCGGTATGCGGCGGCATCAGTGTGCTTCTGACGGTGTCGAGCTCGCATGCGGCGGGCTTTGCACCGTTTCCCGCTGATGAGCCGCAGCAGTGGCTGTGCAGCGGCAGTGCCGAGCCGACGCCACAGCAGACCCAGGCCTGGTGCGATGACTACACGGCGCGGCACCCGCTGCCGTCGGAGTCCGATACCGCGGCGCTCGGCACGCCCGCGCCGCTCAGCGACCTCGACGCCAAGAATCGCTACGACATCGCGCTGCGCGGCTTCCTGCGTGCGCGCGGCTACCGCGACGAAGCCGCAGGCTGGGTTGCCGACCAGGGCTGGCGTCTGACCGGGCCGATGGTCGGCGGCATCGATCAGGGCCAGAGCTATGGCGTGCACCCCGCGGTTCGGGTCTGGTACTCGCCGGCCGTGGTGCGCTGGATGTGCGAGGGTCGCCCCGCAGACCGGCCGCCCCGCGATGGCGCGATCATCATCAAGGAGATGCGCGCGATCCAGGCCGAGCCCCTGGGCATTGATCCGGCCGACGAATGCCTGCGCATCACGGCCAAACCGGAAACCGTCGAACCCAGTTCGTGGACGGTCATGGTGCGTGCGGCCGAGGCCAGTTTCGATGGCTGGTACTGGGCGAACCCCACGGCCAGCGGCGACGGCAACCCGCCCCTGCTGACGGCCTCGGCGGTCACCGACCCGGCGTTCTTTGGCACGACGCCGGAGCAGCCGCAGCGCAATCCGCACTGGTATCCGACCGGCGATCTGTTCGGCGCCGACGGTCATCTGGCCAGCGTGGTTACGCCCTACAACCTGTTCGGCGCGTACTGCATGAACTGCCACGCATCCGCCGAGTCGCTGTCGACCTTCTCCGCGCTGGAAAACGTGCTCGGCCCCGGGCTGGAGTACCGGCAATTCAGCCCAGCAGCTGACGCGCAGACCTCGGCCGCGAGCGCGGGCCGCGCGGGCGGCGCGCATGGCAGCGACGATGACCTGGCGCCCGCGGCATCGGCCAAATCGAGCGCGCCCGGCTGGGCCTTCAGTCAGGCCCGCGCGCAGCCCGCACCCGGCTTTGCCGAATACTTCGGCGACCTGGGCCCGCACAGCTTCGGCGAGGCCTTCGCGTATCGGCTGCCCGCCGAGACCTTCGACCATCATCCCGCCGCCGCGAGCGGCCCCGGCGCCTTCGTGACCTCGGACCAATGCATCGGCTGCCACGACGCCACCGTGTCCAACAGCAGCGTGCCGCACATGCTGATCCAGGATCCGCAGACCGGTCAGAACGTGAACGTCTCGCCCTATGCCGAGTGGCGGGCGTCGCCGATGGGTTTGGCCGGGCGCGACCCGGTGTTTTTTGCACAGCTGCAGAGCGAGACCAATCGCCTGCCGATGCACGCCGAGTGCATCGAAACCACCTGCCTGCACTGCCACGGTGTGATGGGCCAGCGCCAGCTCGGCATCGACACCGCCTCCGACGACGCGCGCTGCACCGATCTGTTCGCGATCGAGCCGCCGAAGCAGATCGCCTTCGGCGAGCCTTTCCGGCTGCACATGCTGGGTCAGTATCAGGATTCGCAGCCCTACGCGAAGTACGGCAACCTGGCCCGCGACGGCATTTCCTGCACGGTCTGTCATCGGGTCAGCAGCGAAGCGCTGGGCAGCGAAGCCAGCTTCACCGGCAACTGGGTGCCCGGCCCGGATGACACGCTCTACGGCCCCTACAAGGAGGTGATCACCAAGCCGATGCAGCACGCGTTGGGCATCACGCCGGCCTTCGGCGCGCAGATCCAGGGCTCCGACCTCTGCGGCAGCTGCCACAACATCCTGCTGCCGGTGTTCGACAACGCCGGCCAGCCCTACCCGATCAAGGCGCCGGACGGCAGCACCGTCACCGCGACCTATGAGCAGACCACGCACCTGGAGTGGACCAACAGCGAGTTCGCGCGCGGCGACACCTTCCAGAGCTGCCAGGACTGCCACATGCCCACCCACTTCAAGGGTCAGGATCTGGCCGGTACGCGCATCGCCAACATCGAGTCCAGCGCGTTCGCACCGACCGCGCACCGGCTGCCGGACGCCGAGCTTCAGCTCACCCCACGCGACCGCTACGCGCGCCACGCGCTGCACGGGATCAATCTGTTCCTGAACGAGATGTTCCAGCAGTTTCCGCTGCTGCTGGGTGTGCGCCAGATCGACTACATGGGCGCCACCACCACCCAGCCCGCGCTGATCACCGCCGCCGAGTCGATGCAGCGGATGGCCAGCCAGGAAACGGCCGAACTGCAGATTCATTTGCTGAGCGTGGACCCAGCCACCGGCGAGGTCAGCGCCGAGGTCGAGGTGCGAAACCAGGCCGGCCACTTCCTGCCCTCGGGGGTCGGCTTCCGCCGCTTGTTCATCGAGTTCACGGTCAGTGATGCACAGGGCGCACCCCTGTGGGCCTCGGGCCGCAGCAATGCGCTCGGCGTGATCCTGGATGGCTTGAGCGACACACCGCTGAAGACCGAACAGGGCATCGACCAGCGCGACTACCAGCCGCACTACCAGACGATCACCCGCGGCGATCAGGTGCAGATCTACCAGGAGCTGATCAAGGATTCCGATGGCATGCTGACCACCTCGTTTCTGCGCCGCGCCCATCCAGTGAAGGACAACCGCCTGCGCCCGCGCGGATTCGATCCCAAATGGTTCCGGGCCAACCCCTCGCCCTTCATCCAGATCCTCAGTGAGGTCGAGGGCGAAGCCGCCAACGACCCGCACTACACCGACCCGAGCCTGACCGGCAGCGACCGCCTCACCTATCGCTTCCAGCTGCCGCCCGAGCAGGCGCGGCGAGTTCAGCAGGCGACTGCGGTGCTGTACAGCCAGAGTCTGCCGCCGTCCTACCTCCAGCAGCGCTTCGTCGATGCCGAAGCCGGCCCGGCCGAACAGTCGGAAATTCGTCGGCTCTACTACCTGAGCAGCCACCTCAACACCGAACCGGGTTCGCGCATCGCCGGCTGGAAGCTGCAGGTCGCGCGCGCCGGGACGGACCTTGGATCGGCTCACTAGGCAGCACTCTCGCTCCCGTTGTTCATCGCCCCCGCGAAGGCGGGGGCCCAGTTCGACACTCGATCTCCGCCTTCGCGGGGATGACGACTCCCTGTTTCCTCGCGAACCTTTGCGCTTCCACGCAGAGCTGAAAGGCTCTTCAACGCGCGTGGTGGCGCAAGGGGCTGCGCAGAAGCGCTGCTTTGCCCAACGGCAGGGGCGCACGTCGCCGTGGCCGGTACGACGCCGAACCGATCAGCCACGCAGGGCGCATTTGCGGCGCATCAACCTGGCCAGACTTGCAGGAAAGTGGCGATCATGAGGAGCATTGTCGACCACCCACCCAGGCCGGCCCAGACCATGCCGTCGTCAATCGAACTCAGCACAGCCCACGGCCCGATCCGCGCCTTTGTCGCCGAGCCCGCCGAAACCCCGCGCGCCGGCCTGGTGCTGATCCAGGAGATCTTCGGCGTCAATGCGCATATTCGCAGCGTGGCGCAGCAGTGGGCGCAGCTCGGCTTTGCGGTGCTGGCACCGCAGTTGATGGATTTCGTCGAGCCCGACGTCGAACTCGACTACACCGAGGCCGGTGTCGCCCGTGGTCGTGCGCTGATGGCCGAGGTCGGCTTCGATCGCTGCGTCGCCGCCTGCGCAGCGGCGGCTGAAGCGCTGCGCGCACGCGGTCTCAAGGTCGGCGCGCTGGGTTTCTGCATCGGCGGCAGCATCGCCTTCCTGTGCTGCACGCGGCTGGCCCTGCCCGCGGTCAGCTACTACGGTGGGCGCACCGTGCCCTTCCTGCACGAGCAGCCGCAGGCACCGCTGCTGCTGCTGTTCGGTCGTCACGATGCGCTGATCCCCGCCGAAGCCGTTGCGGCCCATCGCCAGGCACTACCGAATGCCCGCATCGAGCTGTTCGAAGCCGGGCACGGATTCAACTGCGAGCCGCGCGTCGACTTTCATGCACCATCTGCGGCACGCGCCCTGCAAGTCAGCCGCGAATTTCTGGACCTCCATCTGGCATGAGTGCTTCCTTCCAGCTCGACCCGCGGCTTGAAGCCGACAGCCTGCCTGTGGCTGATTTCAGCTTGTCCAGCCTGCGGCTGATGGACGACCAGCGCTTCCCCTGGCTGCTGCTGGTGCCGAAACGTGCTGGCCTGCGCGAGCTTTTCGAGCTGTCCGCCTTCGATCAGGCCGAGCTGCTGATCGAACTCAACCACGCCGCGCGCGCCCTCAGCGCCGTGGCCTCACCGTACAAGCTCAACGTTGGCGCGCTCGGCAATATCGTCGAGCAACTGCACCTGCACCTGGTTGCGCGGCGAACCGATGATGCCGCGTGGCCTGGTCCGGTCTGGGGCAGCGGCGCGCGAGAGCCGTATCCGGCCGAGGCCGCCCGAAGTCTGGTCGCGCGCCTGATCACCGCCTTGGACACGCACAGAGCCTGCGTCGATGGCTGACAAACGTCTCAAACCGCAGTTCGAACCCTTGGGCGAAGCGGCCCTGCTGCTGCGCTTCGGCGACAGCCTGGAGCCCTCGCTCAGCCTCGCCGTGCAGCAGCTCACGGCCCTGCTGCGCCAGCAGCCGGCCGAGGGCGTGCAGGAGTTCGTGCCCTCCTACAGCGCGCTGGCGGTGCATTTTGATCCACTGAAAACCGACCTCGACGCGGTCGCCAGCTGGGTTCGCACCCGCTTGCGCGAGCACGAGCCCGGCGCACGCCGCGAAGTGGTATCCAAGCTGACCGAAATCCCCGTCTGCTACGGCGGCGACTATGGCCCCGACCTCGCCGACGTCGCCGCGAATGCGGGCATGAGCGAAGCCGAGGCCATCGCCCTGCACTGCCGCCCCGAGTACACGGTGGCGATGATCGGTTTTCTGCCGGGGTTTCCCTATCTGCTGGGCATGGACCCGCGGCTGGCGATGCCCCGGCTGACCACGCCGCGCGCCGAAGTGCGCGCAGGCGCGGTCGGCATCGGCGGCGCTCAGACCGGAATCTATCCGCAGGCGAGCCCGGGCGGCTGGCGCCTGATCGGACGCACGCCCGAAGTGCTGTTCGACGCCCGCCGCTCCCCGCCCAGCCTGCTGCTGCCCGGCGGCAGGGTACGTTTCGTTGCGGTCTCACCGGCTGACTTCAAGCGGCTTGAACGCGAGGACGCGCAATGATCGATGTGCTGACACCCGGCCTGATGACCACGGTGCAGGACCTCGGCCGCCGCGGCCATCGCGCCATCGGCGTACCGCTGGGCGGGGCGCTGGATCGCTTCAGCCTGCGCGCAGCGAATGCACTGGTCGGCAACGCCGATGATGCGCCCGCGCTGGAGTTCACACTGACGGGGCCGACGCTTCGCTTCCAGAACGATGTGGTGATCGCGCTGTGCGGCGGCCGTTTCGAGGTGCAGGTCGAAGAGCTGGCCCTGCCGATGTGGCGCCCGCTGCGACTCGGCGCCGGCACCACCCTGAAGATCGGCCGCATGCAGCGCGGCGCACGCGGTTACCTCGCCTTTGCCGGCGGGCTGGACGTGCCGAGCGTGCTCGATGGCCGCGGCTGTCTGCCCGGCTCTGGTTTTCCAGGGCTGGCCGGACGCGCGCTGCGGGAAGGCGATCAGCTGCGCCTGCGCGGCATGAGCCTGGCCGGCCGCAGTTGGCCGCGCGCCGAGATCGGCGTGCGCATGGCGCGCTGGTGGGCCAACCCCGCGCCCGTGCTGGAGCTCGATCAGCCGGCCGAGATCACCCTGCTGCCCGGCCGTGACAGCGTCGCCGACGTCGATCTGCTGCACGACACCGCCTGGCGACTATCGGCGCGCTCGAACCGGATGGGCCTGCGCCTCGAAGGCCCCGCGCTGGAACTGCTGGAACCCGCACCGACGATCTCGGAGCCGGTGGCGCCCGGCACCCTGCAGCTACCGCCCGAAGGCGGGCCCATCCTGCTGATGGCGGATGCGCAGACCATCGGTGGCTACCCGCGCATCGGCCACGTCGCCCGCGCCGACCTGCCGCGACTGGCCCAGCTCGCCCCCGGCGAACCGCTGCGCTTCATCCCCGGCAGCCAGGAAACCGCGATCGACAAGCTGCGGCAGATGGAGCGGCATTTGCAGAAGCTGCGGGTGGCGGCGCAGCAGGTGATGGGTGACTAGCGGACCCCCCTGGCCTGACCCATCGTTCGCGTGGGAAAAGTGCGCAATTTGCGCTAAGGCTCAGCCAGCTGCAGCGCCCGACTCGGCCACAGGCTCTACCGACGGCAGCGTCGCGGTGGGGATCGCCTCGACATCCTTGATGATCTGCCGCTGCGGCAGGTAATCCAGCAGCAGGTCGGTTTCCTTCTTGACCACGTTGTAGCACTCGCAGCTCAGAGTCTCGAGCTTGGGCCGATCGAGCACCCGGATCAGCCCGCGCGAGTAGGAGATCACCCCCAGGCTCTGCAGCTTGGAGGCTGCGTGGGTGACGCCTTCGCGGCGCACGCCGAGCATGTTGGCGATGAACTCCTGGGTCATCGTCAGCTGGTTGTGCTCCAGCCGATCGATCGACAGCAGCAGCCAGCGACACAGCTGCTGGTCGATCGAGTGGTGGCGGTTGCAGACGGCGGTCAGCGAAACCTGCGTGATCAGCGCCTGGGTGTAGCGCAGCATCAGCATCAACAGCTGGCCGTGACGATTGAACTCCTCCTTCACCCGCACCCGAGGCAGCCGATAGGCGTGACCGGCGCTCTGCACGATCGAGCGGCTCGGCGTGCTTTCGCCGCCCAGAAACAAGGTGATGCCAAGCAGGCCCTCGTTGCCGACCACCGAAATCGCGGTCGAGGTGCCGTTTTCCATCAGGTACTGCAGCGACACGATGGAGTCGGTCGGAAAGTACACATGACGCATCGGTCGCCGCGATTCGTACAACAGCGCCCGCAGCGGCAGCTTGACCAGCTCCAGGTGCGGGAAAAGACGCCCCTGCACCTCCGGAGAAAGCGCGGCCAGAAGATGGTTGTGCTGCGGTTCGGGCTTGATGGGCATGCGGTCGCTTCTGGGTGTGAGCCAAGGTCGAGGGGTCGAAACGGGGCTTCGAGGGGGATTGGAGCAGCGTGCTGCAGGAAGCCTCGTGGCGGCCTTGGCTGGCCTGCCCGATCACGGCGAGCCACCGGACCGCACCGGCGACGCGCGCGCGAATGCCCGGGATAGCTGCAGATGCGGTGGAGTCCGAACAGGCGGCGAAGCGGCGAAGCGGCGAAGCGGCGAAGCGGCGGCAATGATGCGCCGAAAGGTTGCCCCTGAGGTGGACCCGGCCGCTGCATCAAGGGTCGAACATGGATGCGATTCAGAGTGGCTCTTACGAACCTATCGGGGCTTGCTGCCGCAGCGCGCAGCGCCGGTCGCCCCGCTCCAGCTTCAGGGTGCGCGTGCCGCGCACCCGTCCTCGCGGAGCCGGTGCGCCACAGGCGTGCCCTACGCGATGATCTTCGCGCTTCGAATCTGGCAGGGCGCCCGTCGCACGCGTAACGTGCTGAATCATCACTCCGGTGAAGCGCGGGCGGGCGTGTCGGCCGTACGCGTCCAAGCGTTTACCTCTCTGCGCTGATACGTTTGCAGACGCTTCGTCGTAAGGCCAAACAGCGGGAGCGCGTTCTGCCCCCGATCTGAAGCGGGAGTGGCTGGCAGATGCGTACGCAAGCGAAGAACACGTCGCGGTGTCTGGCGGGTGGCGGCGTCAGCCTGCTGCTCTGGATGCTGATGCTGCCGGCGATGTCCTGGGCACAGTCCCAGCCGGGGCCGGGCTATGCCGTCCGCCTGCTCGACGGGCAGGACGATTTCGGTGAGCACCTCGCGGTGACGCGATTCGCCAGCGCGGATCAGTGGACCGGCTTCCACTACGTCGCCAACGAACAGTCGCTGTTCGCCGGCTCCTGCGGCGACGGCTGTGCGCCGGAGATTCGCCTCACCAGTGGTGATGATCGCGGGCGCCACGTCAGCGCTGCGCGCCGCAGCGCGCTGGCGCAGCGACCGTTCGCCGCCTTCTACAACGCGACCCGCGGTGATCTGGAAGCCGTGGACTGCTTTGACGCGTCCTGCAACTTCGCCACCGTGCGCGTGCTCGACACCGTCAACGACGTCGGCGTGGGCACTGCGACCGCGATCGACCCGGTGACGGGCTTTCCTCACGTGGCCTACTACGACGCCACGAACGGCGATCTGCGCCTGTACCGCTGCGCCAACGCGGCCTGCGACAGCGGCAGCAGCGTGGTCGTCGACGGCCTGGGCGACCGCGGCCGCAACCCATCGATGGTCTTCGCCAGCAACCTGCTATGGATCGCCTACGACGACAGCGGCAGCGGTGAACTGCGCCTTGCCCGCGGCGTGGCGCCTTTCGGCACGGGCAACTTCCAACAGTTCTCGATCGGGCCCGGAGGGGACGCCGCTATCACCCTCGACGACAGCGGCTTCGTGGATCTGGTGTTTCGCGGCGTCCCCGCCGGCACGCTGGAGCGCCTGCGCTGCAACGACGGCAACTGCGCGTCAGCCACGCAGTCAACGCTGGACGGCGCGGGGCGCGGCTTCGCGCCCTCGGCGACGCGCCTGCCCAACGGCCATCTGCTGGTCAGTCATCACCAGCCCGCCGGCGGGCCGATGCTCGCCACGGTCTGCAATGACGCGGCCTGCGCCAATCCGCAGCGGCTCACGCTCGAAGCAGGCCCCGGCTTCGGCCCGACGAGTGTTGCCTTGGCCTACAGCGCGGGACGCCCGCTGATCCACTATCAGGACGCGGTGCTCAGCGAACTGCGGTCGACCCAGTGCACCACCACGGCCTGCACGGCGTTGATCCGCCGCATCGCCAATGGCATTCCCGCGTTCGCGCCTGATCTCGCGCTGCGTGCCGACGGCCGCCCGGTGACGATCTGGACCAAGCTGCGCCGGCCCCGCATCGGCGTATGCACGGACCGGCTGTGCAGTTCGGTGGTCTATCGGGACACCGGCGGCGCGAATGCCGATGCGTCGAGGCCGTCGATCGCAGTGCGTCCGGATGGCCGGCCGTTCGCCTACTACTCCAACGTCGGCGGCAGCGCCGCCTGGGACTGCGCCGACACCGACTGCAGCAGCGGGACACAGCGCGAA
Organism: uncultured Aquimonas sp.; assembly: GCA_964586455.1. Classification (GTDB taxonomy): domain Bacteria; phylum Pseudomonadota; class Gammaproteobacteria; order Xanthomonadales; family Xanthomonadaceae; genus Aquimonas. The sequence continues at coordinate 17,920 of CAZPHV010000008.1, read as the reverse complement.
GTCAGCGGCTCGGGCAATGCCACCGGCGATTTCACGGAGTTGGCGATTCGCCCCGATGGACGGCCGCTGATGCTGTACATGAGCCGCAGCACCAACGCGGTCTTCCTGTTCTCGTGCGCGGACGTCAACTGCAGCAGCGGACAGACGCGACTGGTAGTCGATGAGCCGGATCCCGCGCAGCAGTCGACTTCGCTGGCCAGCCTTGGGCTTGCGATCGGCGGCGACGGCCGCCCCGTGATCACCTGGGGCCTGACCCGTCAGCCCACACCCGGCACGTTCGCGGGTGAACTGCGGGTGGCGCGCTGCGACGATCCGGAGTGCACCAGCGTCAGCGTGCGTACCCTCGGCACCGAGCAGGTCTTCAATGGCGGCGGCATCGCCGTGCGCGCTGACAATCGACCCGTGCTGCTGGAAAACTCATTCTCCGGAACGCGCAGCCTGATCACCTGCGCGGACGCCAGCTGTTCCAGCGCCACCCGAGTGTCCGTGCCCAACCCCTTCGATATCGCCAATCAACTGCTGCTGCGTCCGGGCGATCTGCCCATCTACAGCAGCGGAACCCTAGGCAGCGGCGGTTGGTGGGCCTGCAGCGATCCAGCCTGCAGCAGCACCGCGCGCAGCGTGATGATCAGCGACACCGAGACCACCCAGCGCGGATACACCGGTCGACTCGCCTTCGGCTCCGATCCGCGCCCCGTGGGCGTGTTCGCCGAACAGCAGCTGCGCGACGTCTGGCTGGCCGTGCCGCTACCCGTGGCGGTGTTCGCCAACGGCTTCGAGCCGTAGGCGTCGCGTCCCGACCGATCGCGCACCTGGTCGACGAAGAGTTCCGGGGGGTGGATTGACCGTGCTTCTGCGCTTCAGCCGAAGCGTCCTGGTCCAAGCGTCCGCGGCAAGCCAGCGGTGGCCCGATGCTACTTTTCTGAGTCAGACCCCGGGCTCCGCTCTTCCTCGGCCAATCCGGCGATGTAGCGGACGAAGTCGGGGTCCTCGCCGCGCGTCAACGCCGGCAGCGCCTCGCGAAAGTCCTCGCGCCGGCACCATTCGCGCATCCAGTCTTCCCAGGCTGCCCAGCGTCGTCGCTGCTGGGGGTTCATGTGGTCTTCCCAGGCCAGCACATAGGCGCGTTCGAACAGCGACACCAGCAGGTCGAACAGAACCAACCGCCGTTCGCGCTGCTCGTCATTCAGAGAGTGCGCCCCCGAATGAGACAGCAGCCCAAGATCGGCGTTCTCCAGCACCAGGCGCATGAAGCCGGTGTAGGAGTCGGCCAGTTGCTGATGTATTCCCTCCTCCTCGTTGTCGCGTTCCTTCCGCTGCTCGTGAAAGAACAGCAGGATCGCCAGCGGCAGACCGATGACGGTCACCACGTAGCTCAGCAGTTCCCAGATTTCGAGGGTCGACATGGCCGGGCTCCGATGCAGGACGAGCATCAGGCTTCATGTTCGCAGGTCCTCGCCCGGATTGCGGGCAGACTGGATGCCCGAGCGGCCTTGGCTCAGTCCTGCGCGGCCAAGCCGAGGAGGTGCTTCAGGGGTTCCGGCCGATGCAGCAGATAGCCCTGGACCCAGTCCACCCCCAGCTCGCGCAGGCGCGGCAGCAACTCGGGCCGGTCGACAAACTCCGCCACGGTTTGCAGCTTGAGCACCCGCGCCACATCGACGAAGGCGCGCAGGGCCGCCTCGTCCAATGGATCATCCAGCAGGTTCTGCACGAACTGGCCGTCGATCTTGAGCAGGTCCACCGGCAGCTGCTTCAGGTAGCCGAACGACGCGCTGCCCGCGCCGAAATCGTCGAGCGCGACGCGCACACCCAGGGCGTGAAGCTGGCCGATGAACGCCGTGGCCTCGGCCATGTTGCCGATCGCCGCGGTCTCGGTGATCTCCAGGCACAGCCGGCTGCAGACAGCCTTGCCGGACTCCTGCAGCGCATCGAGCGCGAGGCGTTGAAAAGCGGCGTCACTGACCGACTGGCCCGACAGATTGATGCTCAGCAAGCCCGGAGCGCAGGCCATCGGTGTCGTCGACATCAGGGCCAGCGTGCGACGCAGCACCCAGGTGTCGACGCGCGCCGCAAGCCGGAAGCGCTCTGCGGCGGGCAGGAAGGCGCCCGGCATCACCAGGCTGCCGTCGGTCTCGAGCAGTCGCACCAGCACCTCGGCGTACCAGCCGGCGGTCTTCGATACGGCGTCGGGGTCCGCAATGGAAACGATGCGCTGTGCGTACAGCACGAAGCGGCCCTCGTCGATCGCCTGCTCCTGCCGCGTCGCCCACTGCATCTGGCCCTGATTCACGCGCACCGTTTCGTCGTTGTCGTGCCACACGTGCACATGGTTGCGGCCGGCCTCCTTGGCGGCGTAGCAGGCAGCGTCTGCGGCTTTCATCAACTCCGCGGCGTCCTGCCAGGTATCGTCCACCGGCACCAGGCCGATGCTGGTGCCGACGCGGAAGCTGCGTGCACCGTGCAGGTGGCGGTAGGCGTCGATCCGCTCGCATATGAGGGCGGCCACGCGCAGGGCCTGCTCGCTGGTGCAGTGATCGAGGATCACCGCAAATTCATCGCCGCCCACGCGCGCCAGCGTGTCGCTGCCGCGCACGGTCTGCTGAAGCAGACGCGCGACCTGGCGCAGCAGCTCGTCGCCGGCTGCGTGGCCGCAGGCGTCGTTGACCAGCTTGAACTGGTCAAGGTCGATCAACAGAAGCACGTGGCGCGCATCACTCAGCCGCGCGCGCTCCAGACTGGCGCGCAAGCGCAGCTCGAACTCGCTGCGGTTGATCAGGCCAGTGAGCGCGTCGTGCGAGGCCCGGTGCCGCACCTCGCCCGCCAGGCGGCGCTGTTCGGTGACGTCGTGGAACACCAGCACCGCCCCGTGCACCCGGCCGTCGGCGGCGCGGATCGGTGAGGCGGAGTCCTCGATGCCGATCTCGCGACCGTCGCGCGCAAGCAGCAGCGTGTGCTCCATCAGCGTGGAGATGCGGCCGGTCTCGAGGCAGGCGTGCACAGGGTCGGGGGCCGGTGCGCGCGTGTGCTCGTGGACGATGCGGAAGATCTCCCCCAGCGGACGACCCTGCGCCTGCGCCTGAAGCCAGCCGGTCAACCGCTCGGCCACCGGGTTCAGCCAGGTGACGCGACCGTCCGGGTCGGTGGTGATGACCGCATCGCCGATGGATTCCAGGGTGACTTGCAAGAGTTGGTGCTCGCGCGCGAGCGCATCAGCCAAAGCCTGTTCGCGCGCCTGCTGCGCGACGCGCGCCGTGATGTCCTGGAACGCGCCGACCAGGCGCACCGGAACGCCGCTCTCATGCTCGACGCGACCCAGCGCATGCACCATCAGCCGCGTGCCGTCGCGACACACGAACGGCAGCTCAAGATCCCAGCCGTTGCCGCTGGCCATGCCGTCCCGCACCGCAGCCTCCACGCGCGGCCGCGACTCCGGTGGATAGAAGTCCAGCGCCTCCTGCAGTCCGGGCGTATAGCCGGGGGGCACGCCGTGGATGCGGCAGGTCTGTTCCGACCAGAACAGAGATTGCGTCCGCAGATCGAGCTCCCAGCCGCCGACGCCGGCCAACTCGCTGGAGCGCTCCAGCAGGCTCTGCGCGCGGCGCAGCTCGGCCTCCTGCTGCTTCATGCGGCTGATGTCGATGTGGATGCCGAACATCCACTCGGGCTTGCCGTCAGCGGTGTGCATGACGACCCGTCCGCGGTCCTGCAGCCAGATCCAGCAGCCGTCGCGCCGCTTCAGACGCAGCTCGGTGATGTAGGACTCGCTGCGCCCGGCAAGGTGTTCGTGCAGCAGATGCTGGGTGTGCGCAAGCTCATCGGGGTGGGCGATATCGACGCGGAACTGGTGGGTCAGCGCGCCCAGCTCGGCCAGGGCCCAGCCGAGGATCTCGGCCCAGCGGCTGTTGACGCGCAGCTCGCCGGTTTGCACGTTCCACTCCCAGGTGCCGGCGTCGGTGCTCTGCACGAGGTTCTGCAAGCGCTGCCGCGCCAGCAGCAGCTCGGCCTCGAAGCGCTGCCGCTCGCGCATGGGAAACAGCGCCCAGGCCACACGCTGATGCTCCGGCCGCTCGGACGCCACCGTGATCACCGCGTTCAGCAGCATGGGCGCGGACTGGCCCTTCGCGTCAAGCCAGGGCAGCTGGATCTCGTCGATGCGGCCCATGCGCAGCAGGGTGGGCCAGACGTGGGTGTGCAGAAAGATGCGGCCGGCCGGCGACATCAGCTCGTCGATCCGGCGGCCCAGCCAGCCGCCCTCGGGCCGACCCAGCGCGCTCTCGAAGGCCGCGTTCAGCTCGAGAACCCGGCCCTCTCCATCGGTGCCCAGCGCCGCGCAAGGCAGGGTATCCGGCCCGAGCGCGGCAGGTGCATTCACTGGCGAGAGGTCGCCAGATAGCGCTGCATCGCGTCGACCACCAGCGCCGGGTTGCTCATGTGGGCGCAATGGCCTGCGACGTCCAGCACTTCAAGACGGCTGTCCAGCAGATGGCGGTGCAGGTACTCGCCGACCGAAAGCGGTGCCAGGGTGTCCCGCGCGTGCTGCAGGATCAGGCTCGGGCAGCGCACCCGCGGCAGCTCGGCACGGTTGTCGGCAAAAAAGGTGGCGCGCGCGAACACGCGCGCGATGTCCGGATCGGTGGAGCAGAAACTCTCTTCCAGTCGGCCCGAGGCAACGCCGGCGCCCGAGGCCCCGGCGACCACGGGCGCGAGGTAACTGGCCCAGCCCATGTAGTTCTGATCCATCAGCGACAGCAGACCTTCGAGGTCGGCACGCTCGAAGCCGCCCAGGTAGCCAGGCGGGTCGTTCAGGAAACAGGGCGAGGAGCCGACCATCACCATGCGCTCGAACAGACGCGGTCGCTCGAGATGGGCGAGCAGGCCGATGCTGCAGCTCACCGAGTGGCCGACGAAGTTGACGCCTTCTTGCAGGCCCAGCGCGTCGCAGACCTCCAGCACGTCCTCCGCATAGCCCTGCAGGCGGCTGTAGCGAACCGGGTCGAACGGGACCGGATGCGGCGGCTCGCCGCTGCCCGTGTAGTCCATCAGCACCTGACGGTGGCTGTCGGCGAAGGCCGGGGTGATGCCGGACCACATGCCCTGATGGCAGCCGAAGCCATGCGCATACAACAGCACGGGCCCACTGGAGCCAAGCACCTTGACCCTGTTGCGGATCAGAACATGTTGCATAGACACGCCTGCTGGTTGATGACGGAGCGACAGTACCGCAAGCCCGCCGTGGCTTTCTGCATGGCGGCCCTTGCGTCGCTGCGGGCTCTGGGATGCGAGCCAAGGCCGGGAGCGCTACCGGCCCCTGCGCTGCAGTCGCCCATTCAATGCTCACTTGCAAGACCTGATCCAGAGCTCACAGCCACTTTGCCAACACGGCGGACGCGCGCCGGTGTGCTGTCAGGCCCCTTGGCCCAGCTCGCCCCCAGCGAACCGCTGCGCTTCTTCCCGGGCAGTCAGGAAACCGCGATCGACAAACTGCGGCAGACGGAGCGGCACCTGCAGAAGCTCCGACTGGCCGCGCAGAAGGTGATGCCGGGGTAGGCCTTCTGTCTGTTGGCAGCCGCAGGGGTGTTGGGTCGGTCGCTGTGGACCGCAGACCGCGACCCGGCGTCTGCTGCAGTGTCATGCCTTGGCGCGGCTCTGGCGTGTGCGGGCTTCCCGGGGGGCTGCGTTGGCGGCGGATCAAGATCCGCCCTGCGGGAGGGGCGCTGGTATCGCAGATCAAGTGTTCCACGAACTCCGCAGGGGAGATCGGGACGCGGCTGCGACAACGGCACAGCATCGGCCCGGCTGCAATGGATCAGATTCCGCGCACGCGGCGATAGTGCATGGCGACCGCGCCGCAGCCCAGCGGCTTCGCTGACACCAGCTCCAGTTGCCGGGTGCGAGGCAGCCCCCTCTGGTACAGCGTCGGGCCGTGGCCGGCGATTCTCGGGTGGACGAGGAACTGGTACTCGTCGATCAGATCCAGCTGGTCGAGCTGGGTGGCGAGCATGCCGCTGCCGAGCAGCACGCCGGCCGGGGTTGAATCCTTCAATGCCTGCACGCTCGCACGCAAGTCGCCTGCGAGGTGGTGGCTGTGCGTCCACGGAAAATGTGTGCGCGTCGACGACACCACATACTTCGGCTTGTCTTCCAGCTTGACCGCCCACTCGCGGATCGCCGGTGGCGCCGCCATATCGCCGCGGGCGACGACCGGCCAGTAGCTTTCCATCATCTCGTAGGTCACACGACCCCACAGCATCGCCCCGCTCTCGTCCATCAGGCGTGAGAAGTGCGCATGGGTTTCGTCGTCTGCGATGCCCTCCTGATGGTCGACGCAACCGTCAAGGGTGAGGTTGAGGCTGAAGGTCAACAGGCCCATGTCCACTTCGTCCCTTCAGTGCTGCGGGGCGACAGAGGATCCGCCGCGGACCGCATACGATCGATTGGATGCAGTCGACAAGGCGCATCGAGGGCGACAGATCTGCCTCGGTGCGTGTGGCCAGACTGCTAGAACACCCTGAGAGGCCTCGTGTCGGGCGGCCCGCGGATACTACAAGACTGTTGCAGCCCTCGGGCCAGTCAGCAGAGCGACTCTCGAAACCGATGCTGGCCCGGCCCACACTCTGTCCGGTTAACGGTTGTACATCCGGCGTGGCGTCGATTGGTTTGCTGGTGTAACGAACCACCGTGTCGCGGCTACACTTGCATCTTCATTTCACTCCCTGGGCACCCATGTTCCGTCCGTGCACTTCCTTTGCCTGGCTGCTGATCCTGCTGCTTATGGCGGCACCGCTTTCCACTCTCGCGGCCGCAGGAGAGTCCGCCGCGGCGAGGCTGGGGCGCATGATCGCCAACGCCGACTGCACCCTGGGCAGCACCGAGCCCGGGCGCTGGCGCGAGGCCGGTGCGTCCGACTATCAAGGCCCCCAGTGGGAACAGTGGCGCTCGCATACCGGTGCAGAGCAGCCGTGGCGGGCCGTGGGCGACTTCAACGGCGATGGCGTGAACGATGTCGCCAAGGTCATGGTTCGCGACGACGGCCGCTGGATGCTGGGCTTGGAGCTTGCAGCGTCCGGCTCGGCACCGTGCCGCAGGCAGGAGTTCGCGGCCAATCTCCGGCATTCACCCGCGGAGGCCGCGCAGCTTGGTATTCAGGGCGTAATGCGCCTGCCCCGAGGTGAGCGCGGCGCGGTCTGCCATTACGTGATCGGCCGTGGCGCGGCGCTGTGTCTGCGTCCGGTCGGGGAGCATGCCAATGCACTGACCGACACGGTGGACGCGCTGGCCACCTTCGATGCCCACCCGGCGTCCGTTCGCGCCTACCTGTGGAGCCGCTCGTACTGGGACGCGGCCAGCAACGATTTCGAGTTCGTCGCGATGGACGACCGGCGCGGTGAGCTGCGCTTCAATGAATACCAGGTGATGCGCGAACTGCTGCCCAACCCACCGGCGGAGTAACTCGGGCGCGGAGTTGCCTGGCACTCGATGTTGAACTCGGCCCATCCGCCCACAGGGCGGCAGACCGAGTTTAAAGTGTTGGCCCCTGTCTCAATGAGGGTTCCCGAACATGACCATGACGCGGTTCCATTCGAGCCTGGGTGTTCTGCGCGGGGCGCTTTCTGCGACCTCGGCAACAGGCAGCACGTTTGCAGGCGATGCTCAGAGTCGCAGCAGACTGCGTTTGCTACGCGCAGTGCCTGGCGTGCTGTTGTTGTCACTCCTCGCGTGCACCTCCCCGGACGCGACGGTACCGCCTCAGGTGGAGGCGTCTCCACCGGTATCGGCATTGAGCTATCGCGTCCGACTGGACCCGGACAACCCAAGGCGTCTCGCGGCAAGGCTCGATCTGTCCGGTCAGAATGCCTCGGATCGAACCGCCTTTGTGCGAGGCATCGGCTTTGGCCTGAGCTCGCAGGTCACGTCCCCGGCGTGCGACGGAACCGCTCTGGCGGAAACGGCCCCGGGCCAATGGAAGGTGCCGGAACAGTGTTCGGATCTGTCGTGGTCGATCGAAGTCGAAGACGCAACAGCGAACGAAGTCGATTCCTCGCGGCAGACGAGCCTCTATTTCCCGTCGACGGGGTGGTGGCTGCTTTCGGAGCCCACCTCCTTGCTGAGGCTTGACGACACCGATGACGACACGGTGCATTCGCTGCGAATTGAAGGCCTGAGCGGCACAGACTCCATCGCAGGCGCGACGCAACTTGCGGATGGCAGCTGGCGACTGCCACCCATCGGCAGCGCGCCTGAATTCTTCGCCTTCGGAACGCTGTCGCTGCAAAACCATGAGCTCGGGCGCATGCGCACCACCTACGTCATTGATGATGTGGACCGCTTCCAGCGTTTACCGCTCCTGGACATGCACAGCAAGGCGCTTTCCTACCTGGCGGACGTTTTCCAAGTGCCGCCCACGCTGCCCGAGCGGGACCGGCACCTGCTCGTGGTCTGGCTGGGCATTGATGAGGCGCGGGGCGAGGCGGGAGGCGCCGCAGGCAGCCGCAGCTTTCTTGCCAACTACATCGATGGCGATGAGGAAAACCTGGCGCTGAATGCAGCACGGACGATGCTGGTCATAGCCCACGAGCAAGCACATCAGTTGAACGATCTCATGTGGCAGGGCGGGCCACCTGGGCCGACTTGGCTTGGAGAGAGCCTCGCCCACTACTACGGTCTGATGGCACTGGCGCGCAGCGGACTGCCCGAAGAGGTGATCGCACGACCGATGAACGCCTTCATCGACGTGGATCGTCCAGTCGAAGTGGGACTGATCGAGTACAACCGGCGCTACATCGGCGGCGACCAAGAGGCCTACGGCATGTTCTATGCGCAGGGCGCCACTTTCTGGGCGGAAGCAGATCGCATCCTGCGTTCAGGCCCGAACGCGCACGAAGGGCTGGACGCGCTGATTCCGGCATTTCTGAGATCCACCGATTCAGCCGGGGACGGCCTGCCTGAATCGTTCCGAACGCTGCTTATCGAGCACGGTGGCGCGGAAATGGACGCGCTGATCAAAAAATTCGTGGGCGAGTGAGTCGAGGTGATCGCGGGTCCGCGCGAACGACGCCTGCTGTGCAGAGGAAACTGGCCACATCATCGACACGCTTGCTCTTGCCGGAGGCCTAAAGTGCGGACCTGAGTCCTTGCGCATGCAACGCCCCCGCGCCGAACAACCGCCAGCCCTTGCCGATCGCTGGCGGTTGTTCGGTGCCGCTGAAGCAGCGACTCAGAACCGCGGGTTGTTGACGATGAAGGTCTGCGGCTGCAGGCCCCACTCGTTGAACACCGTCGAACGGGGCACGCCAAGGTCGTCGAAGATGCGGTTCGACATCCGGTCGTCCGGCTGCTTGTGGTCGAAGATGGTGCTACCGCGGCCAAGCCAATGCATGGTGACCTGGTAGCCCTTGGTTTCCTTGCCAAAGAGGTCCTTCTGTGTGTAGGGCACCGCCACCACCCAGTAGTTGCGGTTCTTCGCCATGTAGCCCTGGATCCAGTTCTGGGTGGTGTGGAAGGTCGGGTCGTCGGAGGCGCGCATGTGGTTCCAGCGCACTTTCAGCAGATCCTTGAACAGCGATATCTCGAGGCGCTTCTTGGCCTCCTTGCGCATGGCCTCGTCGTTGTCAGGCCAGGCGACCTGCCCGCTCTTCAGGTTCGCGCCCATGCTCTTCAGCTTGCCCCAGTCGTTGAACACATCCGCACGCCAATTCTGGACAGCGGTTGTCATGCCATCGAACAGCTCGGCCATCTTGGTGCGGGCCTGGCCCAGCGCCACGGTGAAGTCGCCGGCGCTTGGGCCCTTGTCCTTGGCCAATTGCTCGAACAGCACCTTCAGTGCACCCGAGACAACCCCAGCACCGGGAAAGCCCAGCCCACCGACCGCTCCGGCGATGGCCTGCATGGCCGAGTTCAGCAGCAGCTGCACGGTGTTGCTGGCGTCAAGCCCGACCAGGCCGCCGACGGTGTCGACCAAGCCCGCGTTGGAGATGAAAACGTTCTGCACGAAGCTCTCGACCCGCGCGAAGTAGTTCCGCACCAGCTCGCGGTAGTCGATCTCGACGCGCAGCTGGGTGACCACGGCATCCCAGGCCGCCGCGGGGATGTCTTCAGGCTTGCGCAGGTTGGACAGTGCAGCCAGCGTCAGCAGGCTGCTGTGCGGATCAAAGCCGAGCTGTCCCGCGATATAGGTGAAGGCACGCTGCTCATCACCGCTGAAGGTCGGGAAATTGACTCCGCTGACGGTGTTGAGGAAGGTGAATCCGTCCATCACGACCGGCAGCCCTTCCGCTTCGGCCTGTGCGAACACTGCGACCGCATTCAGGCTCTGCCGCATTGCATGGCCTGCATCGGCGCGCAGCGGATGTGCCTCCGGAAGCGACTCCAGAACGAACCGATTGCAACCGTCGTAGGCCAGCACGAATGGAAAGATCTGGCCACCCGGCGCCTGGACGCTTTCAACCGGGCGCGTGGGTTCGTCCAGCGGCACCGGTTCTGCCCACACACCCCAGCGACGCGCGTCGAGCTGCTCGAAGCTGCGGAAGCGGAACGCATGCCGCAGCTGGCTGATCGGCTGCGTGGTGAGGGTCGGTTTCGTGTCTTCGGCGGCGTCGGTGATGTCGAGGAATTCTCCGTCGCGGGTACGGATCCGCCAGACGCCGTTAAAGGCCATGTCGATGAAGGTCTGGTCGGCGGGTGTGCGTTCGCGGGCCATGTGTGCGTTTCCTGTATCGGGATGGGACGCACCACTCTTGGGTGCGGAGCAAGCTGACGCCGGGCTCGCTCGGGCGGTGCAGCGGCTCGGTCAGTGGACCGAAGCTGGATACGTCAGAGTCGATCTGGCGTCTGCGCCGGGCAGATCGCGCTCCGCTGCAACGGATCGCGCGGCCCCACGCGGCATCGCAAGCCTGCCGCCAACACGCATCGCCGACCACCTGTCGAATCTGACAGGAGCGTGCGCTGGGGTTCACAGACAGTGCCGCACGCCGACCTTGGCCGCGCCGCAGGTCGACGTCCGCTGGCGATGGCATTTGGGCGTGGACGAACTGCCGTCGCACTTGCGCGGAGCTGGAGTCTGGGCGATGGGGTCGAAACCGATTCGGTCGGCATGCGCGCCGCTACATTCCCTGATGACGAAACTCTGCTGGGCGAGACCCAGCGCATCGCAAAGGGGCTGGGTGTAGTCACTCAGCACGGTTGAGGGCGAAAGGCATCCAGCGCCTCGACCCGATCGCACCCAGGCATTCACCCCGCCGCATCGGATTCAGTTTCGGGCTGTTGGGTCGCAGCCGGGTCGGCACCCTGTTGCCGCCTGCGCTTCTATCACGGGCACAGCGCCTTGACGGCACCGGGCTCTGTGCAACGAGCTCAAGGGCGCTCAGCCGAGACCAAACGCGGGGGCTGGTCAGTTCAGTGTCAATACCGGCCCTACGGGTTGAGGGATCAGGCGTCGGTTGCTCAAGGCAGCCGTTCGCTACCGCACGGACGTGGCCGCAGTGGCGGTCACATAGTCGGCGAGCCATTCATGGCGCGACCCTCGCGCCTGAGCTTGAGTGGCCAACGAAAACAGGCCATTCCAATGAACACGACCGCCCCAACGCCCGCTGATCCGGACCTCGCCGAGCAGGCCCGCCCCGGCCATGGTGTGCCGTCGCAGGATCCAGACAGCGCGGCGCAGTTTCAACGAGATCCCGCAGAGGTGCAGCGCGAGGTCCAGTCAGTGATCGTGGGCGGCGGCGCAGCGGCAGGTGTGGCCACGGGCGCCGCGATCGGCGCCGTGGTGGCAGGCCCCGCTGGCCTGGCGGTTGGCGCCGCGGTAGGGGCCCTCGCTGGCGCACTCGGAGGCACGGCGGCCGCTGCTACTGTGAACGCGGAAGAATCGAACAGCATCGCCGCATCCCCAGCAGACGGCGTGCGCCTGCACATCGAGGACAGCGGCGGCAACGGCCGACCTGTGGTGCTGATCCACGGCTGGCCTCTGTCGGCGCAGGCCTGGGAGCCGCAGGTGTCGTTCCTGCGCGACGCCGGCTATCGCGTTGTCGCCTACGACCGCCGCGGCTTCGGCCGCTCGGACAAGCCGCACTCGGATTACAGCTACGACACGCTCGCGGACGACCTGCAGCGCGTGATCGAGCAGTGCGGCCTGCAGGACATAACGCTGGTGGGGTTCTCGATGGGCGGGGGCGAAGTGGCACGCTACGTCGCGCGGCACGGCGAATCGCGCCTGCGCAGCGTGGTGTTCGCCGCTGCAGTGCCGCCCTACCTGATGAAAACGCAGGACAACCCGGACGGGCCGCTTACGCCCGACGCCGCGCAAGAGAAAAGGACGGCGTTCGAGCAGGACCGCGCTGCCTACTTCGACGAGTTCACCCGAAAGTTCTTCTCGGCCAACGGTGCCCTGCAGGTGACCGAAGTACAGCGCAGCGAGGCGATCGGGCTGTGCAAGCAGTCGGCGCAGCATGCGGCGCTGGCCTGCATGGATTCGTTCGCCACCACCGACTTCCGCGATGACCTGAAGAAAGTTACCGTCCCTGCGCTGGTGATCCACGGCGCTGCGGACGCGATCGTGCCCTTCGAAGGTTCAGGACAGCGCACCCACCGCGCTATCGCCCTCAGTCAGTTGGTCGTGATCGAAGGTGCGCCGCACGGCTGCAACGTCTCGCATGCGCGGGAGTTCAACGACGCGCTGCAGACGTTCCTGCGGGGGTGAATCGCTGCGAGTGAAGGCCCGATGTAGAGCAGAGCGGCGCAGCTGCTTCGACTCCAGCAGCGTGCAGAATGCATCGAACTGCAGCATCGAAGCCTTCGCGTGGATCAGGGCGATGCTTGCGCGATCGCTGCCGTCTGCTGCGCCGTGCCATGCTCGGATGCAGAGCCGATTCCGTGAACGTGCACTCTGGCCCTCGCTCTTGGTCAATGAGGTTGCCGACGCGGGAACGGTGCCAACTTCCGCGCCCAGGCGGCGCGTACCTGCTCCGGGATCCACCGGCCTGCGAAGCCAAGCACGGGAGTTCTCACCATGACCAAGGCATCTGACCTCTTCATCCAGTGTTTGGAGGAAGAGGGGGTGGAGTACATTTTCGGAGTTCCTGGCGAAGAGAACCTCGACCTCCTCGACAGCCTCGGACGTTCGAGCACGATCCGGCTCATCCTTACCCGGCACGAACAAGCCGCGGGCTTCATGGCCGCGACCTACGGCCGGCTCACCGGCAAGACGGGGGTATGCCTGGCAACATTGGGGCCGGGCGCGACCAATCTCGTCACCGCCGCCGCCTATGCTCAGCTGGGCGGAATGCCGATCTTCATGGTCACCGGGCAGAAGCCGATCAGGAAATCGAAGCAGGGCCGCTTCCAGATCCTCGACGTGGTCGACATGATGACGCCGCTGACCAAGTTCACCCATCAGCTCGCCAGCGCCGACAACATCCCCAGCCGAGTGCGCGAGGCCTTCCGGCTCGCCGAAGAGGAAAAGCCCGGCGCAACGCATATTGAATTGCCCGAAGACGTCGCCGACGAGAGCACCCGGTCGGTGCCACTCAAGCGCAGCCAGGTCCGTCGACCCAGTGCCGACGTGAAGTCGATCCGGGCTGCGGTGCAGGCGCTGCAGAATGCCAAGTCGCCGCTCCTGGTGATTGGCGCAGGTGCCAACCGCACCCTGACCTGTCGCATGCTGCGCGAGTTCATCGACAAGACGGGAATCCCGTTCCTCACCACCCAGCTCGGCAAGGGAGTGGTCGATGAGCGTCACCCCAGGTTCGTCGGCTGTGCGGCTCTGTCCGCAGGCGACTTCGTCCATCGCGCGGTCGAGGCTGCCGACCTGATCGTCAATATCGGCCATGACGTTATCGAGAAACCGCCATTCTTCATGGAGAACGGCGGCTCGCAGGTAGTCCATATCTCGACCAAGACGGCCGAGGTCGATCCGGTGTACTTTCCGCAGATCGAGGTGATAGGCGACATCGCCAACGCGATCTGGCAAATCAAGCAGGACATCGTTCCCAATAGCGCGTGGGAGTTCGATGCGATGCTGGCGGCCCGAAGGGTCGAGGTCAGGCATACCGCGTCGATCTCCGGTGATGCACGCTTTCCCGTCTTCCCGCCCCACTTGGTCGAACAGGTCCGCTCGGTTATGCCCGAGGACGGGATCATTTGCCTCGACAACGGGATATACAAGCTCTGGTTTGCGCGTGGCTATACGGCCTATCGTCCGAACACCGTACTGCTCGACAATGCGCTTGCGTCCATGGGTGCAGGCCTACCCTCGGCCATGGCCGCGGCGATGGTCTATCCCGATCGCAAGGTGATGGCGATCTGCGGTGATGGCGGCTTCATGATGAACAGTCAGGAGATGGAGACCGCCGTCCGCCTGAAGCTCAACCTCACCGTGCTGGTCCTCAATGACGGCGCCTACGGCATGATCCGCTGGAAGCAGGAGGACATGGGGTTCAAGGACTGGGGGCTCACTTACGGCAACCCCGATTTCGTGAAGTATGCCGAAAGCTATGGCGCGTTCGGCCACCGCGCACAAAGCGCGGGGCATCTCGAGCAGTTGCTCGTGCATGCGCGCGACACTCCCGGCGTGCATCTGATCGATTGCCCGGTCGACTATTCGGAGAACCACCAGATCCTCCACGTCGACCTCAAGGAGATGTCGAAGGAACTCTAAGCGCGTGACTCGGGGAGATTTGAATGACCGTGCTCAAATCCGTCTAACCGCTTTATCTCAAGACGGCTACGCAAGGCGGCTACGACGGCTACGACGGCTACGGGGTCTAGCGTTGTGGTACCTACAGCCAGATTGCCTGACTCCGCACAGGCCGGGGATGTTCAAGCCGAGGGCCCCCGAGGCCGAAGCCGCATTCGGCTTTGAGCTTCGAGGTGTGGTGAGGGTGCGCGGGCTTAACTTGAGTGGATTGATCTAACCCCAGTCTCCTGCGGAGCTCCAGGCTCAAGGGAGCGTGCTGAAAGACAAAGAAGGAGCACAACGGCCACCCCGATGTCAGCAGCGTAGTTGGCCATAAGAAGGTGCTTGCTCAAGTCTCTTACCCCTTCTCCGATTAGCGAAACTGCGATCTGACTCGGAGGAAACAAAGCCAGGAAGACCAGCATCGACCTTATAGTTGAATCCTTGAAAACTATCAGAAGGCATATCAGAACAGCAGCAACCACCAAGAAAAACGCGACTGAAGTCAACGTCTCTCGCAGTTCGGCGAAATCGAGAAGAGCAGAAGAAACCAAGCTTTCCTCAGTCTGATGAACGTATATGTTTCTCTCGTGGACATGGAAGTAGTTAGTCGTAAAGTGGTCTTCGGAAGAGTTCAAAAGCCGAAGCAACAGTAACGGGTTCGCAAGATACGGCCCCACCATGTCAGAAAGCCCTTTAATTCTTGACGACTTGCAGGGGGACCCCGCCTCAGGACTTAAGTCACTTGGATGGTTAATACGGTTGCCCCAAGCGTCAACACCAATACACTTCTGCTCTTTCGACGAGACGCCAATGGCGCTTAATTCGCGCTCCGCCATCACTAAATATGAGCCAAAATAAGTAGAGTGATGGGAGTTTGTCGCGGTATAATCGCTTCGGAGGACTGGTCCGATTGCGATTACTTGAGCTACCGCCATGAGCAGCACAAATGGCAGAAACCGGCTTGTTGTTCTTTCGCCCTG
The DNA here is from genome assembly GCA_964586455.1 of uncultured Aquimonas sp. Lineage (GTDB taxonomy): Bacteria > Pseudomonadota > Gammaproteobacteria > Xanthomonadales > Xanthomonadaceae > Aquimonas. The sequence continues at coordinate 2,269 of CAZPHV010000008.1, read as the reverse complement.
AGGCCGCAGCGCGAGGCAAGCGAAACAATAGAGCAGTGGAATGTAGAAGAGTTGCGTTTTAGCGGTCGCGCACGCCGTAACGGCAAAGAATCTAAAAAACAGCCCAGCGTAGCTGGTTGGCGCAGCGAAGGAAAGCAAGAGAGCGGGAAAGAAAACGATGAACGCAAATTCAGCATAAAAGGAGCGGAGAAAAGGCCCCGTATAGGGCACGAAGAAAAAGACACAAAAAAACACAGCCCCAATGCCGACAAACGCAGTCGATCCATTCACTCGTCGGACGATAACGAAAGACAAGGAAAACGCCGACACTATAAGAACCAAGCTAAACACTGAATAGACAAAGTTAAAGGAATAAGATGACCCGAGCAAACTTTGCAGCCTTGCCATGAAGTAAAAAACCAAAGAAGACGTACCGCTGGAGAGGTTAGGACTAAGAAGCCTGCCATCCAAGAGCACCCATTCTTCACCAATCGGATAAGGGCTATTAATGCCAATCTCTTCAATCGGCGAATGTACGATGCGCGAAACTGTTCTTGGATAATCTCCTTGATCAATTACCGAAAAGTTCCGGGGCGAACAGCTAAGCGCCACACAAATAGCAAAACACAAGATCAGAAAAACGACGCCGGGACCAGCCCGGCGCCATTTTTCGTGGAACGCCACTAGCGCTCCGGTGAAAATCACAGCCCCGCGTTGATGTAGTTGCTAAAATCAAGCGGTGGGGCCACATTGACATCTGAACAAGAAGAATTTCTAGTCAGAGGCCATTGCATGACCCAGAACACTGTGCGCGACAACTGAGGAGCCGCGGAAACTATCTCAGCGGCGCTGGCGGCATCGTTGTAATACGATTCGCCGACGACCAGCCCGACGCCATCATATGAAGCTTCCCTTAACCCTCGATCTGCTGCGCGAAGGGTGTTTCCAGGGGTGTCATAAAGATGGACGTCCATAAGGTGTGGTGGTGTATCTCCGTAGACAAGCCTCGCTTGACTCAAGTTTGCTGCTTCACTCGGGCGAACGGAAAAGCCCGTCGTCTCCGAGAGGCTGTAGTGCGCTCTGTATCGAGCCCAAAAAATCTGCATATATCTCGTAGCCTTATTTACCCCAAACCTACCCATAACCCGAGGGACATAGAATTCGTTACCAAGGTCCACGCGATAAAGCGCACCGCTGGCGCGCAAGACTGGCATGATGCTTGTAAGCACGCCCCAATTCTCATCTAGCAGACTTTGGTCATTTGCATCCCATTGCCCCCCCGTCCCGCTCCATCCGGCCGTATCGTTTTGCCCATTTGGATGGAGTGCAATAGCAAACTCCACAAACCCGATTTGCTGAGCCAAGGCAATAAGCCCTGCCAAATTGGACACATACTGCGGAGGAAGGCCGCCAGAGCTGGAGTCAATCAGCGTCCCACTGCTCGCGCCACGAGCGTGAAAAATCCCAATTCGAAGCCTCCTTTGTCCGTTTTGGTACATCCTCTCCAGATCATTACGGATTATGTCAGTCGCAATGTGGAAGTTTTTGAGAACACCAAAATCTTCCCTGTAGCACCCGTCTATTGAGAAGAAATTGTAGTTGGAGCCACCTCGTCCAAAGGCTTCTGCATCGGGAGCGCTAGCCCCAAACGCAAGAAAGAGAGCAAGCGATAATCCAAAACCTCTCATTACTTTCTCCTTCGATCTATTAATTGCCCGAGTCAAGAGATTCCTGGCAAGACCCCGGGATGTCCAGCCAAGGAGAACTGTACCAGTGCATACGCATGCTTGGAAGTGCCAACCTGAAGGATCAAGCACAACGCGTTGAGAGCCTGGGACGCTGGAGATCGATTGCAGTGGAAAGATTGCCTTCGCCGTTGGCTGGGCCGCAACGGATGACGGGGCGGATCTGGCTCTGACCCGACCAAAGCGGTCCGACCAGACAGTAGCTTTGGCCCGCGGCCGCATTCTTTGCGGCTCGATGGCTGGGTCTCTACTACTTGGTTCAACGCTCCGTCAACGAAACCGAGGATGGTTCCACACGAAACGCCACTGAGGCACGGAGTCCGAGCAACGACCGCCGCACCTTACTTAACCAAGCCCAACCGCTCCATCAACCCCGCTTCATCCAGATTCTCACTCTCACTCGCCCGCCGCGCGCGGTACTCATACGTCCCCGCAGCCAACCCACGCTCCGACACAACAACCCGCTGCTGGATACGGATCAGCGCAATATCCTAGTGTAGCGTTGCATTCTGTTTGGAACTTAAGCGGCAGTTTGCTCGGATCAC